>CALLMH010000090.1 GCA_938007965.1 uncultured Saprospiraceae bacterium
CCCAGAAGAATTTATTGCAAAATGCAGTAGACTCATCAATGAAGTAAAGGCTTCACTGATATACAATAAAGTAGAATACTTCAAGACGGAGGAGACCTACGATGCCATCACCATATTTGGCAATGATGGTAAAGCACTCCGATCAGAAGAAACACTGAAAAAGCATATCTACGATTTTATAAAGACGGACTCTGATACTGAAAAGTCATTTGTAAATGATCTCGAAAACAGTACCCACATAGTAGTCTATGCCAAGCTTCCTAAGAAATTTAGCATACCAACGCCAGTAGGCCCTTTTAATCCTGATTGGGCGATAGTACTCGATAAGGAAACTGTCCGTCATATATACTTCGTAGTAGAGACCAAAGGCTCCATGTCTGACCAAAACTTGAGAGAACTGGAAAAACTAAAAATCCACTGTGCGACAGAACACTTCAAAGCCGTAAGTGGATCAGATGTGACATTCGACAGGATCAACAGCTATGATAACTTGATGGAAATTGTGCAAATAAAGTGATGACTAATTGTTAATTGTTAATTGTTAATTGTTAATGCTTAAAAAAGTAACAGATTGATGACAGCTAAGGAATTATTTAATCAACTGAATATGACGGATGAGGTGACACACATCGAGGCTAAGTCAGGTACGGGAATCTCTAAGTCTGTCATGGAGACTATATGTGCATTTGCCAATGAACCTGGTCTAGAGGAAGGATACATTTTACTTGGAGCTGTGATTGACGAATCCTCACTTTTTCCTCAATACATCATTGACCCTATTAGTGATTCTGATAAACTACAATCAGCACTAGCTACGAATTGTGCAAGTATGTTTAATAGAGCGATACGACCTGAAATAGCTATTCAACAGATCAATGGCAAAAATGTAGCCGTCATCAAAGTCAAAGAACTGCCGCAAGACCAGAAGCCACTCTATTTCAAAAAAGATGGCCTTCCTGGCGGTGCTTATCGAAGGATAGGTCCTACTGACCATAGATGTACCGATGACGATATGCATGTTTTCTTCACAAATCAAAGATCATTTGACAAGTCATTTTTAGATCATACTAGTCTGAATGACATAGATGAGCGGGCCCTAGGCAATTATCGTAAATTAAGAAAGGAAGTCAACCCTGTGGCAGAAGAACTTTTCTATGATGATGTAGAACTCCTTCAAGCACTCGGATGCTATGCGACTGATGGCACTAAGCGGCTATCTGTAGCAGGTATGATACTTTTCGGTAAGTCTAGTAGCCTACGAAGGATATTCCCAATGCAACGCGTAGACTATATCAGAGTGCCTGGTACGAGATGGGTGTCTGATCCTGACGATCGATATACCACTATTGATATGCGAGGTCCACTTCTCACTATGGTATACAGAATAGTAGATGCTGTGTACGCCGATCTACCAAAGGGGTTCAAACTAGAAGAGGGCTTGCAAGCCAGTAGTACAGGACTTCCTGTCAAAGTACTCAGGGAAGCCATCGTCAATGCACTGATGCATAGGTCTTACAGAAAGTCTTCACCGATACAGGTCATTAGATATGATAACCGACTAGAAATCATCAATCCTGGTTTCTCTCTTAAATCGGAATATATGCTGGGCACACCAGGCTCCGAACTTAGAAACCCTTTCGTGGCTGCCGTCTTTCATGAGACGAACCTTGCGGAGACCAAAGGATCAGGCATCAGGGCTATGAAGCGTATGCTCATTGCGGCAGAGCTGGCACCGCCCACCTTCAACTCTAGCAGGACAGCCGATACATTCACCGCTCGACTTTTGCTGCACCATTTTTTAAGTAAGAGTGACATAGAGTGGCTTATGAAATTTGAGCAATATAACCTCAATGATAGCCAAAAGCGAGCACTGATATTCTTACGAGAGACCGGTGCCATAGACAATCAAGTGTATAGGCAACTATCTGATGTAGACGTGGCCAATGCCACCAAAGATCTCAGACAACTAAGAAAGCATCAGCTGGTAACACAACAAGGTAAAGGCAGATATACCTACTACAGACCCACAGAAATATTGCTAAACACAGAACCTCAAAACTTAAACACAGAACCTAGCGATTTAAGTACAGAACCTCATGAGTTAAACACAGAACCTCAATCCGCTAAGACCCATGGTGAGTCGCTTATGACCCATGGCAATGACGCTAAAACCCATGACAAGATGGCAAACACACATGGCAAAGTGACAAACACAGAAGGCGAAGCCACTAACACAGATGGCAAAGTACCTAAGACCTATGGTGAAGATTTAAACACAGAATCTCATGAGTTAAGTACAGAACCTCAAGCCACTATAACCCATGGTAAGCCCCTTATGACCCATGGTGACAGTCTTATGACCCATGGTAAGCCCCTTATGACCCATGGTGGAGATCAGCAAAATGAAGATCATCTCACCGAGGAATTAAGACAACGCATAAATGCTCTTAAGGAAAGAGAAAGAGATAAAGAGGTGATCAAGTCTATCGTTTATGACCTGTGCTCTTTGCGAGAATATAGCCTAGCCGATCTTGCTACTCTACTGTCAAGAGATGAGAAATACTTGAGAAAATATTTCGTAAAACCTATGCTAGATGAAGGCAAGCTTACATACAAATACCCAACGATGATAAAACACCCAGACCAAGCATACAAGGCAATTGTTAATGATTAATTGTTAATTGTTAATTGTCAATGATTAATGGTCAGTGATAAATATTGAAACTAACTGAAATGAGTAATAAAGTAAACGATACCACTTTTGAAAAGCTAGACATGCAGAGCCACGACATCGTGAGCGAAAATATCTCCAAGATACAAGCCTTATTTCCCAACTGTGTCACCGAAGCCGCTGATGGGCTCAAGATAGACTTTGACCTCCTCAAGCAAGAGCTCTCTAGCGATATCGTAGACGGAAGAAAAGAAAGATACCGCCTAGAGTGGCCAGGAAAGCGAGAGTCTCTCCTCATGGCAAATACACCTACCACCAAGACCCTACGTCCAGTACGAGAAGACTCGGTAGACTTCGATAATACAGAGAACATCTATATAGAAGGAGACAATCTAGAAGTACTCAAGCTACTCCAAGGCAGCTACCATGGCAAGATCAAGATGATCTATATAGATCCGCCGTATAATACTGGGAAGGACTTTGTGTACTCTGATAAGTTTGCTCAAGATATAGCAGAATATGAGGAAGAAAGTGGACAGGTAGATGAAGATGGGAATAGGTTGTTTTTGAATAAGGAGACGAATGGTAGATATCATTCAGATTGGTTATCTATGATGTATCCGAGGTTGAAACTTGCTAAAAATTTATTAGACAACGATGGAGTAGTGTTCATTTCGATTGATGACAACGAAATTCATAATTTAGTAAAAATCTGTCATGAAATATTTGGCGAAAAAAACTTAGTTTCCATATTAGTTTGGGAAAAGAAAAAGAAAGGCACTTTCTTATCGAATAGCATAACAAATATTAAAGAATACATTATAGTTGTTAGTAAAAATATAGAATACTTTAATGGCCTAATAGGAGAAATCAATTCTGAAGAGACTACTTATCCTTGCATAAATGCCTCTAATAAAAGAGAAATTCGAACTATTGAACCAGGTATAAAAAGTAATTATAAAAAGACTGACTATTTTCTTCCAAAGGGGAGTAAAATATCGGTTAATACTATGGATTTAATATTGCATTCAGATTTAATAATAAAAGATGGCAAACTTGATCAACAGCTAGTTATAGAGGGTAACTGGCGGTATAGTAATGATGCTATGAAAACGTATTCGTTAAACAAAGAAATTTACATTACACAAGACTTATATTTAAGACGAATTGTTAGAGAACCAAGAAGTAAAACTTTAAAAGATCTATTGCCACGAGTGGGTTCCGATGTTAACGCTGATTTTAAAAGTATAAATACTAATAATTTATTTTTGGATGGATGGGGATCCAACGAGGATGGAGAACAAGAAATAAGAGACTTGTTTAAGAACGTACCGATAATGGATTATCCAAAACCAAAGAAATTAATTGCAAAATTAATAGCTTCTAGTAGAATCGAAGATGGAATTTTTTTGGACTTTTTTTCTGGGTCTGCAACATCGGCACATTCAATTATGGAATTAAATGCAAGCAGTAATTTTAAATGGAAATACATTCAAGTTCAAGTCAATGAATTAACCAACGAAAAGTCTGCCGCTTATATAAACGGTTATAATAATATTCCTACAATCGGCAAAGAACGAATCCGCAGAGCTGCCAAAAAAATAAAAGAAGAAACTGGAGCTGATATCGACTATGGCTTCCGAGTATATAGACTCGATGAGTCCAATATGAATGATGTATACTACCTCCCACAAGACTATGAGCAAGAGAAAATCCAAGAGTTTTCACAGAATATCAAGATGGATCGTACGGCAGAGGATCTACTTACTCAGATTATCCTAGATTGGGGGCTTCCACTCTCGCTCCCCATAGAGCAAGATACCATCGGTGGTAAGAAAGTGTACAAGGTAGCTGGAGATTCTCTATTCGCTTGCTTCGATATGGATATCGATGAGTCATTCGCAGAGGCCGTAGCGGAGTACAAGCCACATCGACTAGTATTCAAAGACAATAGCTTCTCTAGCAATACTGCCAAGATCAATATGAAGCAGGTACTGATGCAGCTGTGTCCGGAATGTGAAGTGAAGGTGATTTAGTAATTGTTAATTGTTAATTGTTAATGGTTAATTTTTAATGGTTAATTTTTGGGTTTTTAAAATTTAGTTGATGAGGAGGAATATTGTTAAAGAGAAGAGTTTTGCTTTTGCAGTTAGGATTGTGAAATGTTATAAGTGGTTGTGCACTGAGAAGAAAGAATTTGTGATGAGTAAGCAGATGCTTCGAAGTGGGACTAGTGTGGGAGCTATGGTCCGTGAGGCTGAACATGCAGAGTCTACCAAAGATTTTATACATAAGATGTCTATCGCACAGAAGGAGATCAATGAGACTATCTATTGGCTAGAGTTATTACGCCATACTGACTATCTCGATAGTGATCAGTTTGAAGGATTAGACAGAGATGCGGTGGAGGTTATTAAGTTGGTGACAGCTATTATTAAATCTAGTAAGCAAACGACGAATCCAAAATAAAGGAAAATACAAGCATGGCGAAGTATAGTAGGAAAAGTTCTAAGTTGAAGAAAATGGCAATGTTTACATTGTTTATATCTTCATATGCACCACTACTTTTACTAATCATTTTGAAACAGGTTTTTCAAAATTACACCTACTTAAATTTTGGAGGTTGGAACTATGATGCATTGGTGCTTTTTTTCGTAAAGTTTGGGATATCTGCACTGTTTATCTTGCTCCTAATTGTAGGCGTTGTGGGATTTTACTTGACGTTTCAGAATATAGAAACGAAAGCTGAGAATGGCACTGTAGTGACTATTAGTGAAATCTCAAATAAAAATAGCGAAGCTATAGGTTATATAGCTACTTACATCTTACCCTTTTTATATGATGGTTTTGATAGTATGTATAGCTTCATAACCGTGTTGTTTTTACTATGGATAATCTATCAGGTTTATATAAAGTCTTCTATGATAGTTATAAATCCAGTGATATCGTTTTTCTACAATATTTATGACATAAAATACGAAGTTGGAAATAAGATTAAATCTGGCCTAATCATCAGTAAAAATGAAGAGTTAGAGGAAGATGATAAAGTTAAAATAAATGGTATTGGCTATAAAATATATTACAGTATAGACTATGAGTAAATTAAACTTTAAAGAACTTTCTGAGCTATTGGAGAGCAGATCAGATTCTAATCTCAGGCTAATTTTTGTTACGAGACATCTTAAGGATGGAGTAAAATCCAGAGATAGAATGTTACAGAAGTATGATTTTGATGCATATCATATCGATATAGATAGTGAGATTCGTAAACATCTATTTTCCTTATTTAAAAGAGAAATAAAAAAATATCAGGAGAAAAATCTTGAATTTGCTGATTATCAAGTGATAGCTGATGACATAGAACAAATTGTCACTTACTCAATGGAAAACAAGACTCTTTCATTCAAAGATCTTGTAGAGAGGCAACTTACTGAAGAGTTACCCAAAGTGAAGGCGTTAGCAGACATATTGGCAACTGATGAACTATGGGCATACTGTTTAGAGTTGGATCTCGGTGATCAGGTAATTTATGGATTTAGAAAAATGTTGAAAGGGAAAGTAGGTATAGGCGAATCCGATAACAAAAAGTCGATGATGGCTAACCTTCGTACATCATTTTCTACAAAGGATGAACAACTTGAATTGATTGAAGGAGAGACTATCTTTCTAGAGCAAAGACTAGATTGTATATACTATACTGATAAATTTTATGTGTTTAAGAAAACACAATTTGAACAAATACTTGGATTAGATGCAGAGTTCAAGGCGGAAGCTGATACAGTTGTTGCAAGTTTAGACGAGCTGGATATGATTGAAGGTTTAGGCGTTATCTCTGAATTAATCAAATCAAAACCTGCGATTCACAAGAAAATGACAAGAATCAAATCTCTCGGAAACTATAAGTCATTGACCAAAGATGTAATTAAGGAAATGAAAGCAGTTGGTGCCGAATTTGATTATCAAGTTAAGGTAAATGAGGATGGTCAACTCCATATAGAAGATGAGTCTGATGTAGACTTGGTAATAAGATTGTTATGTGACTTCTACAAAGAAGGTCGAATATTTAAAAAGAAGTACGGCACCTTCTCTGGAACCGTTATTTCTACGGATGTTTAATTTTAATAATTAACAATTAATCATTAACAATTAAACAAAGTGGCACTACCCATAAACATATCAGAACTCATCCACGGTAAGACTATAGAGTCTGAGCGATTAGAGTTTAAGCAAGGATGGAATCCAGAAGATATCATTCATTCTATGTGTGCATTTGCCAATGATATACACAACTGGGGCGGTGGCTATATTATCGTAGGTATAGAAGAAGACAATGGACAGCCTATATTACCACCTGCAGGTCTGCCACAGCATAAGCTTGATGATATACAGAAAGAAATCATACAGTTAGGTCACAGGATATCTCCCAATTACTTTCCGATTACAGCACCTTATCTCATAGACGGTGAGCATATATTAGTCCTATGGTGTCCTGCAGGCGATCATAGAATATATGATGCTCCCACTACACTAGGGAGTAAGGCACAGCGTCAGCCCTATATACGTATCACGTCTAATAGTATCATAGCCAAGGGTGTCAATCTACAGAGACTGCAGGAGCTGACCGCTCGCATACCATTCGACGATAGAGTCAATAATAAGGCGACCATGCAGGATCTAGATCTAGGATTGATGAGAGAATATCTCCAAGAGATCAAGAGTGAACTATTCGATCCTAGTGCAGCCATGGATTTCAATGATCTATGTCGCACTATGCTCATTGCTAAAGGACCTGATGAAGACATCAGACCTGTCAATGTGGGTCTTCTGTTTTTCAGTAAAGAGCCGCAGCGATTTTTTGATCGATCTAGGATAGAGTTAGTCATTCATCATGATGATTCTGGTAAGTCTTACGATGAGTATATATTCGAAGGGCCTATCCATAAGCAGTTGCGAGATACTCTATCATTTATCAAGACCAATATAATATCTGAGCATGTCGTCAAGGTGGCAGGGCAGGCTGAATCCGAGCGGTATTATAATTATCCTTATGCTGCCATAGAAGAGGCCTTGGCTAATGCGGTATATCACAAAAGCTACGAATTAGGATCACCGATAGAGATTCAAATCTTCGTAGATCATATGACCATACTCAGTTACCCTTGTCCTGTACCGCCGGTAAATGCTAAGATACTAGAGACTAAGAAAAGAATAATCGCCAGAGAATATAGAAATCGAAGAATAGGAGACTTCCTAAAAGAACTCAAACTGACGGAAGGAAGAGGAACAGGACTGCCAGCAATCTATAACGCCATGATGGATAATGGCTCAGACAAGCCATCATTTGAGACCGATAATAGTAGCTATGTATTGGTCACTTTACCTTGTCATGAGGCAGCAATAAATAACGGAGCTAGTAACCAAGCTAGTAACGGAGCTAGTAATGGAGCTAATTTGTTGGTTTTTAGTAATTTAGAAGAAATCGTAGCGTATTGCAACAATCAAAGTAACCAAGCTAGTAACGGAGCTAGTAACGGAGCTCGAGAGTCAGCAAAAGCAATAATTTCCAGTACTATTCACAATAAGGTAGAAGAGGTGCTTCAACTTTCGCAGGAATGGATAAATAGAGGTGACTTGTTTGATACAATGGGTTTGACGAATCAATCTACGAATAGAAAAAAATATTTGGATCCACTACTAGAATTAGAATGGATACAGTTAGAATATCCCCAAAACCTTACACATCCTAATCAAAGATATAAAGTCACTGAATCAGGTGCAAGGTTATTAGCACTAATCGCCACAGAGTAATCATGAGCAAATCAAAACCATTAACCATTAATAATTAACAATTAGTATTTGGACTTTATAGATAACATAAACAAAAAACTAGGCACAGACCTCAAAGAGAATATCAAACGAGGAGCAACCTTGAGTGTTGCAGCCTCTTCATTTTCTATCTATTCTTATGAGATGCTGCATAAGGAATTGAGCAAGATAGAAGAATTGAGATTTATCTTCACCTCGCCTGCATTCATCGAAGAGTCTTTCGCTAAGGAGGCTAGGAAATTTTACATACCTCATATTTTCCATGAGGCTGATCTCTGTGGTGGTGAGTTTGAGCTGCGTCTCATGAGCAAGCTAGGTCAAAGAGCTATAGCCAAAGAATGTGCTGAGTGGGTCAGAGATAAGGTGACATTCAAAACCAATAGAAAGAGCACTCAACCACTCCCAGGATTTATCCATCTCAATAATGATAGCGACCACGATATAGCGTACTCTAATGTACAAGGCTTTACGACTGTCGACCTTGGTTTTAGTCATAAGCCAGGATTCCCTACCATGATACAAAAGACGGAATACCCATACAGTGCTCAGTATCTAGAACATTTCAATCAGATATGGAAAGATGATGAAGCCCTCAAAGATGTAACAGATAAGGTACAAGAGTACTTTCACAATGCCTACAAGGACAATAGCCCAGAGTATATCTATTTCATCACATTGTATAATATCTTCAATGAGTTCTTAGATGATCTATCACTAGATAATATGCCCAATGAGCAGCTAGGATTCAAAGAGACGGTGGTGTGGAGCAAGCTGTATAACTTCCAGCAAGATGCCGTCATCGGAGCCATCAATAAGCTAGAGAAATACAATGGCTGCATCATAGCCGATAGTGTAGGGCTAGGTAAGACCTTCTCTGCCCTTGGTGTCATTAAGTATTACGAAATGCGAAATAAGGACGTACTCGTACTATGTCCAAAGAAGCTCGAAGACAATTGGAACACCTACAGACATAATGATACGACTAACATCTTAGCTGGTGATCGGCTACGCTATGATGTGCTCTTTCATACTGATCTCTCTCGTGAGTCAGGCGATAGCAATGGTCGTAAACTAGAGCAAGTCAACTGGGGCAACTATGGTCTGGTAGTCATCGACGAATCGCATAATTTCAGAAATAACAATACCGTAGAAGGTAAAGAGAATAGATATCAAAAGCTACTCAATAAAATCGTCAAAGACGGTATAGAGACCAAAGTATTGATGCTCTCTGCCACTCCTGTCAACAATAGATTCAATGACCTCAGAAATCAATTAGCCTTAGCGTACGAAGGTAATCCTGATAACATCAATGCCAATCTTGACATAGGTAAAGGAATAGATGACGTATTCAAGAGTGCACAGAAGAAATTCAACAAGTGGACTAAGAAACCGATAGCCGAGCGAGTGTCTGACGACCTTACGAATGACCTCGACGATGACTTCTTTATCATTCTTGATTCGCTTACCATAGCAAGATCTCGTAAGCATATTACGACATATTACGACACATCGGATATCGGTCGATTCCCAGATAGAAACGAACCCGTATCTCGCAGAAGTAAATTGACCCTAGATGATAGAGTTACCTTTTCGCAGATAGCAGAACATTTATATCAACTTAACTTATCAGTGTATACACCTCTTAACTATTTACTTCCTAGTAAAGAGCAGCACTATGCAGATCTATACGATAGTAAGGTGCGGTCTGGTACATCTCGATTAACTCAGAAAGATAGGGAAGGTGGTCTGAAGACATTGATGATGATCAATCTACTCAAGAGGATAGAGAGCTCTGTTCATTCCTTCCGTCTTACGGTGCAAAAACTCAATGAACAGATATTAACAGCCCAAAAGGCCATAGCATCTGGAGAAGACAAAGAATATGAAGGCATACAAGCCAAGATACGAGATGGATCCTTTGACATGGATAGTGACTGGGGATCACAAGAAGGTATATTCGGTAAGAATGTAAAAGTCCATGTATCAGATATGGATGTACGCAGATGGGGCGAAGACTTGGAAGAAGATCGTATCATTCTTAATCAATTATTAGAACTCATAGATGGCATAGATGGTGAGGATGATAACAAGCTACAGGAGCTTCTAGCCCTTATCGATAATAAGGTCAATAATCCGTTGAATACTGATAATAAAAAAGTAATCATATTTACAGCATTCGCTGATACTGCCAATTACCTAGCGACGAATCTATTTCCGTATTATGAAGAGCACTTTGGCCTTCACTCGGCAGTGATCACAGGTAGTAAAAATCAGACCAATGCACCAGGAGTAAAGTCAACTATCAATTCTCTACTCACATGCTTTTCTCCGAGGTCAAAAGATAAAGCAGCTACCTTCCCTAATGTAAATGCTTCCATTGATATACTGATAGCTACTGATTGTATCTCTGAGGGGCAGAACCTTCAGGACTGTGACTATCTTATCAATTACGATATCCATTGGAATCCAGTACGTATCATTCAGCGATTTGGAAGGATAGATAGAATTGGTTCCATCAATGACAATATCAGCTTGGTCAATTTCTGGCCAGATGTAGAGCTTGATGCTTATATCAATCTCAAAAGCAGAGTAGAAAGCCGTATGCACATTACCAATATGGCCGCCACTGGTGATGACAATATTCTCAACCAAAATGAAAAAGACCTAGAGTATAGAAAAGTACAGTTAGAGAAGCTGCAAAGTGAGGTAGTAGATCTAGAAGATCTTAGAGAAGGAGTAAGCATTACTGATCTTGGTCTCAATGATTTCAGGATTGATCTTTCTAACTACTTTAAGCAATATGGAGAATTACGAAATATTCCAGAAGGCCTTCATGCCATTGTCCCTTCATCAGAAATATCGCCTCCAGGAGTAATTTTTGTTTTAAAGAATATCAATACATCAGTCAATATCAATAAATCGAATAGACTGCATCCGTACTACATTGTTCACATGGATATGAATGGCGATGTGATCTTTAATCATGTAGAATCCAAGAAGATACTTGATGCCATGCGAAAGCTTTGTAAAGGAAATACAGAACCAATCATGTCATTATGCAATACTGTAAATGAAGACACTAATGATTATCAGGATATGACAACATATTCTGAGCTACTTAAAAAGAGTATTGGCTCCATACTTAATAAAGAAGAAGAAAAAGACATAAAAAGCCTATTCTCTTCAGGTGGCACTACAGCGTTAACAGACAAGATCAAAGGCTTAGAAGATTTCAAACTCATCTCATTCTTAATCGTAAAGTAATGAAGATTCTAGACCTTCCCATATCAGCCAAGTTTGAGCGAGTCATTCCTAAGAATGCTTTTGATGCATATACCAATACAAAGCAGAAGACTCTATTCAAAGATCAAGTCTTAAGGATTACATGGTTGTACAAATTATCTAAAGAGACAGTTAATCTTTGTCATGATACAATAGCCGAGGTGCAAGTATTTGTAGTTGAATTAAAAAAATGGTCTACGATAAAATCAATTCTTGAGATCATCGACAAAGCGATACCATATCATATCATCTTTGTGGTAAGATATGATGGCGAATCTTACGTATCCACCTCAGCAAAACATTTACAAAAATTTGATGAAAACAAGGCTGTAATTGATCACACGTTTATTTCAGCATGGTTCCAAGATGATGCATTACCATATCATATTAATCTACAAGAATCGATAGACAAAAGCTATAGAGATTTGTGCGCTCAATTGTGTGATCGCTACATAGCAGCTAGTCTTACATATGCTGAGCTAGTAAATGAAGAAATAGAAATAAGAAAGATTAAGAATGAAATTAAGTTCCTAAGATCCAAAGTCAAGAAATCTAAACAATTCAATAAAAAAGTAGAATTGAATATGCAGTTGAAGAAGGTAGAGAAAGGTTTGGAGAAGTATTACAATATCGATAAATAGACAATTATAGAACTTCTAACTATCGGCTCCTACATAATAGATGAAGTTAAAAAATTAGTTTGATCCTATCAGCATCTAATAAAAAATAGAAAGCCGAAAACCCTGAATTGAAAATTGGGCTAGTTACTACTCTAAACTGCCCACAAACTTCGAGCCTCCGCATCCAAAACTTCATAAGACAACTTATGCTTCTTCAAGTACTGCTCATACACCTCAAATAATCTATCTCTGTCATCAGGATTCTCCCTCAGTGGATCTGCTACCCATGGGATATCGGGCTTGCATAGCAGATAATGTTTCTGATCTACATTGTTATTAGGAAGACCGATGGACTTACCGAATACTTCCATCGCCCAGATATCTATAGTGATGATATCCGTATCACATATGATGACGGGATACGCTTGATGCGCTTCTGCTTCTTGGATATTTTGGCAACGGGCCATAGTCTCTAGATCCGAGTATTCATACCCGAGATCCGCTTTCTGCGCTAGATATGTCCTTGCAAACTCCGTAACTATAGGCACTCCATAATCGGATTTCAGTCGATTGACTAATGTAGTCTTGCCACTGGATTCAGGACCAGTGACGACGATGATCTGTTTTCCTTTTGGAATGTTGGTTCTCATTTATAATCGTTATGACACCGAGCTACTCACTGTTTTATTGGGGAGATAGGTGAGTTCTGTACAGTTTTCTTTTCGGAATATCTTCTTAGCCACTCTCTGTATGTCTGCGCTTGTTACTTTTTGATATGCTGCCGCTTCTTTGTTGATCAGATCAGCATCACCCAGCAATTCGAAATATGCGAGGCTCATCGACTTATGAAGGATATTTACCTCTGAGTATTCGAGACTGCTCTCTATTTTATTTTGTAGCTTATTCAGCTCTCTACTATCTATAGCTTCATTGACTAGAATCTCTAGTTCTTTCCAGATTGCTGTTTTCGCAGCTTCGAGATCCACATTTTTATTCGGTCGCCCTTCGATGATGAACATCCCTGGATCGAATGTACCTGAGATATAAGCATCTATTTGGCTGAATAGAGGATTGACTTTATGAAGTCTTTGGTACAATCTCGAGGATCGGCCATTACTCAGCACATCAGATAATAGATCGTATGCGTAGTAATCTTCATGATCTCTAGCGACCATATGAAACGATAAGTAGATCGCTGGTATAGGAGCATTACCAGTAACAGTCTGTTGCCTAAATGCCGTTTGTTCGGGTTCTTGTTTTAGGTGTCTCTCATACTTTTGCCCCTGAGGAATATCTCCAAACCACTTCTCTACAGATGCTTTTGCGTCTTTCACTTTTACATTTCCTGAGATGACTAAGATGGCATTCTGAGTAGTGTAGTGTTTGTGGAAGAAGTTCTTTACATCAGTCAGTACAGCATCTTCTATATGAGATATTTCTTTTCCGATTGTTGGCCAGCTGTAGCTATGTTCTTTGTATGCTAGGCTAGATAGATGGTGCCATACATCCCCGTAAGGTTCGGTGAGGCAGGTCTCTTTAAATTCTTCGACGACCACTTTCTTCTGGACATCTAGGGCATTCTGTGAGAAGTTAAGTTGTTTCATTCTATCGGATTCGAGCCAGAGTACAGTTTCCAAATTTTCGGCTGGTACGACATCATAAAAATTTGTCATATCTGTATTCGTGAAAGCATTATTCTCCCCACCAGCATTCTGTATCGGACCGTCGAAGTCGGGCGCATTTGCTGATCCGCCGAACATCAGATGTTCGAATAGATGGGCAAAACCTGTCATCCGCGAATCTTCGTCTCTAGAACCTACATCATATACGACATTCACAGCGACCATAGGCGAACTATCATCTTCATGGACGATCACTCTGAGGCCATTGTCTAAGGTATATTTTTCGAATTTTATCATATTTTCTTTATGAGGTCTGGAATCGGATATTTATTGAATTGTGAATTCCAATCTCCGTAAATTGTTTTTTCATAGATATTGGACCGCAAGATACTCAAGAAAACACTCCTACTGATATACCTACCTCCCATACTTTTGAGGTGAGAATTAGGCATTTGGCAGTCGATGATTTCATATCCATTTTTTCGTAAGACTGATGCGAGGCTTATCAGTGCAAATTTTGAAGCGTTACTTACCCTACTAAACATGGACTCTCCGAAGAATACTTTACCAAGTGATACTCCATACAATCCGCCGACCAACTTTTCTTCTTGCCAGACTTCTACACTATGCGCTACTCCTATCTTATGCAATCCGATGTAAGCTTCCTTTATATCTTCTGAGATCCAAGTACCAGGCTGATTGTGTCTTTTTATTTTTTCGCAAGCATTGATTACACCTTCGAAATCTTGATCAAATGATAGTTTAAATTTTTCTTGATTGAAATAAGGACGCATACTCTTCGAAATCCTTATGTCCTCTGTGAATATTACAAATCTCGGATTCGGATGCCACCAAATTATAGGCTCATCGGGATTGAACCAAGGAAAATATCCATACTGGTAAGCAAGTAATAATCGATCAGTTCCCAAGTCACCTCCAATAGCCACTACTCCTTCATCATTAGCTAGATCAGGATGTGGAAAAATGATATCTTTAGGATTTAATATTATCATCTAATAAGGGTGGTGTAGTGTAATCACGCTGCTGTGATTTAAGAAAAAAGGCAATGACTAAAACGTCATTGCCTATATTTTGGAATCACTTGTCTATCAGACAGCCATTCTATATTTTAAATTTTAAATTATCTATCCACGATAGATTCGATCACAGCAGATAGTCCTCGATCGACTAATGCGTCTTTGAGTGGTCTAAGCTCACTAAGTGGTCCCGTTTTTACAGTAGCCTTTCCTTTATAATGAACAAATAAAGACAACTGCTCAGACTGCTCAAATGTATGTGAGCATACTTCCATGAAGCTTTGAATCACCCAATCAAATGTATTGAAATCATCATTAAATACTATAAGTTCTGATTTTTCTCCTGTGCTCACATCTTCAAGAAGTAAAATGTCTTCAAGCTCTTGCACGTCTATGTTTAATATATCGGTATTCATTTACTAAATTGAGTTACTGGTAATAATCAACTTTGGTTCTCTAAAGTTTCCCTAATGGCTGCAAAGTTAGGTAGATCACCTGCATTTTCCAAAACTTCCGCATACCTAATTATCCCTTTTTCGTCAACTACAAAGGCGCTCCTCTTAGATACACCCTTCATACCCATCACAAAGTCCTCATACAGAGCACCATACGACCTAGATACTGATTTGTTAAAATCCGACAAAAGTGGAAAATTTAACTTTTGTTCCTCCTTAAATTTGGCTAATGCAAACGGAGAATCAACTGAAAGGGCTAAAACGCTGGCATTCATATTATTATAAGTACTAATATCATCTCTCATTGTACACAGCTCTGTCGTACATACCCCAGTAAAAGCCAATGGAAAAAATAGTAATACTACATTCTTACCTTCATAATCACTCAAGCTGATTTCATTGGTATCTGATGCTGTCAGTGTGAAATTTGGTGCTTTATCTCCTTTTTTAATTGTCATATTGTTTTATTATGTTTCGATAATTCTTCTTTATATGCTGAGACGCTTATTCTAAACACACCAATCAAAATTAGGTTTCATTATTATAAGTGAAAATTGCTCGTTTGGTGATCTCAAATATTAATAACGCTTGTATTCCGAATAATAATATAATTAGACGAAGATTATCCGTATTTGGGTAAATATTATAGGAATGCCTATCTAAATATGGTGACGTAGGACTTTGATTAAGCTTCCTTGATAATTAAATGAAAATTCTCTCTAAATAGTTTTACGGCAATGGCTAATAATATGATGCCGAAAAGTTTTCTGAGCACATTAGTGCCTCCTGGACCTATCTTCTTTTTGATCCATTCTGATGATTTTAATACGACATATACAAGAATGATATTTATCAAAATACCTATCTGAATGTCAATATTATTATACTTAGATTGTAGTGAGATTATGGTAGTCATTGTACCCGCTCCAGCGACCAAAGGAAACGTAATAGGGACTAGCGTACCTGATTTCGAATCCGGATCATCCCTAAATAATGTTATTCCAAGTATCATTTCTAATCCTAGAAAAAACAAAATTATGGCTCCGGCTACCGCAAAGGATTCAACATCAACTCCAAAAAGTGCTAATAACGAGTTGCCTACGTAGAGAAAGATCGTCATAATCACAAATGCTGCTAAACTGGCTTTCAGTTCTTCGATCTTTACACCTTTATTTTTCAGATCTATTATTATAGGAATGCTTCCTATTATGTCTATAACAGAAAATAAAATGAGGGTCACTGAGATGATAGATTTGATGTCCATTACAAGCTAAATTTGTGAATAATGTATTGGACCGCAAATGTATCTATTATATTTAAATATTGGATGTGTTTGCTATCGACGAACTTGGTTACCTTATAACCGTCACGTCACCCGAGATGTAATAATCATTTCTATCATATGGACAGATCAAATGAACTCTATATACGTACACCCCTATAGTCACGTCTTGCCCTTTGTATTTTCCATCCCAAGATTTATCAATTTCATCTGTTTGAAACACAAAATTACCATATCGGTCAAATATGCTAATTGATATGAATTCTTCTGGATTGTTGGTGTACAGTCTCCATTCATCGTTATTGCCATCACCATTCGGAGAGAATATATTTGGGAGGTGAAAAACCGAGTTGGTACATTCATTATTGAATCGGACCGTCACTTGTTGTTCCATCTCACACTGTGAGTCTTCATCTACTACCAATACACTATAATCCATAGATTCGGTTATCCCTTTTATGATTGGATTAGGACAGTCAGAGCAGTTAAGTCCGTATGTTGGTAACCAATCAAATGAATAATTCCTCTCAACATCGTATTCTGGGGATATATTTATTTGATCATTTAAAAATATATTATAAAAATCTTCTTCAATACTGTAATCTATATGCGGGTGTACATACACTGAAGCCATTGCAGTATCTGGTATGCAAGTTTTATAGTTGGCGATTACGGGATATAGTGTGGAGTATTCTGGACTTACCTCTACTTCATCATTATGATCATCATCAGTATCTAGTTGCCAGTCAAATCCATCAGCTCTTCCACTGACAGTCAAAGTTGCTATTTCTCCCACACATATCGTGTCAGTTGTAGCTTCTATGTCAGCTTTTTCATGTACGATTACTAGTACACTATCCATCTGTGAGCACTCATAGTAAGTCATATTGAGATAGAAATATTCTGTTTGGCTAGGTGAGACTATAATAGAATCTTGGTCATTTACTTCTAATGGATAAGGACTTGACCACAGCGCATCACCATATCCAGTTGATGATAGTAATACAGATTCACCTACACATATTTCTTCGGGTTCGCCTGCATTTGCAGAGTTTGAAGGTACGACTACTACGGCTATTGAGTCTTCATAGTAACATCCGAGATCTGATTGTACGACTACATTGTAAGTTGTAGTCTCAGTGGGGCTGATTGTGTTCTCTTCGCAAGAGATACAATCTATATCCGGGTTGGATTCCCATTGAGGATTATTTCCTCCTGATATACTTATAGTCGTTTCTTCTCCGAGGCAAATGCCCGTTTCTTCTAGTAAGAAATCGTCTGTCGATGATTCAACATCTACTGTGATACTATCCTCTTTGAAACATCCGAATTGATTATATACTGTCACATAATATGTAGTCGCTACATCAGGACTTATATTTATGGTGTCACAATCTACGTAGCAATCTTGGCCTTCCACAGAGGTATTCCACAGGTAGTTGTAGCTTGGATTGAAGTTGACGACATTTATTTCTGTTTGAGTTCCTAGGCAGATAGTATCTACCGATTCGAGTGTTAATTCTGGTCCAGGAGTTTGGACGACTTCTACTTCTATTGTATCTCTAGACTCACAACCATTAGGATGTACACCGACTAATACATACGAAGTAGTAACCAATGGTGTAGCGATAGGATTAAGACAGTCTGTACAGCTTAATGAACTCTCACTCTCCCAGTAGTAAGAACCTTCTGGAAGTAGATTTTCGATTGTTCCAAATAATTGAATATCATCACCTATACATATCAATTTATCATCCTCTACAGATGCTATTGTACTCGGGAGTACATCAAAAATTAGAGAGTATTCAGCTTCACAGCCTTTATCGGTGATTCCTATCAATGTTATGGTATGGCTTTCTAATCCTTGATACTTATGTATAGGATTTTGCTCAGTCGACGTAGCACCATCTCCAAAATCCCATAGCCATGTTTCGAATTCTCCATAGTCCACGGTTGAGTTATTCATAAAGATGACATTCACATCTTCACATAGCTCTTCTGTTTGTATATCAAATATTACATTGGGTATATCCGCTACTTCCATAAAGTCTGGGACCATTAATGTATCAATACAATTGCCATATTCTGCTATTAGGCTTACATTATATTGTCCAGATTCGATGATGTCAAACGATGGATTTTTTTCTGTTGATTGGTAATTACTTGACCCTGAGATCTCCCATAGGTAGTCTACTTCTTCTGTCGTCCCTGCACTTAGATTTTCTAGTGAAACCGCTAATGGTGGTCCACAGATTGGATCATTATTCATCGTAAAGTCTAACTCTACCAAGTCTAATTCTATAGGGTCACCAGCAAAACTTCTAGTACATCCTACACTGTCTGTGATGATGAGCTTTGGTGTGTATCTTCCAGGCTCTGTGTATTCATATGACTTCACATCAGTGATGACTAAGCCGCTTACACTATCTAATATTCCATTACCAAGATCCCAAACATATGTGTAGTAACCATCAGAGTTTGCATTAAGTGTCACACTTGTCGGAAGGCACGTAGGAGCTACATCGGCTTCGAAATCACCGATCGGCCCTTCTACCTGTACATATTCAGATAAAAGCAAAGTATCCGAACAGACGGGAGTAGATGTGGCGACGAGACTTACATCATATTTACCTGGTGAAGTATATACATGACTCGGCGAATTGGAATTGGATTTCCCACTATTGTCTCCGAAGTCCCAGATGTATGTAAATGCATCAGTCGATTGATTTTCGAAATTAGATAGTAAGGGTGGGCAAGTTGCCGCTATCGGATCACCTATGTATTGAGCAACCGGATTCTTTATATTGATTATATTTTCCTTGCATATTATTTTTTCACATCCTCTTACATCCATCATAGTCAGACATACACTATAGATCCCTTCTGTCGTAAATATATGACTTGGATTTGCAATATCTGAAGTAGTACCATCTCCAAAATCCCATAAGTAGGTTACGGTATTCCCATTTGATCCCGAAGAAGAAAATTGGATAGGTGCCCATGAACAACCTAGACTATCATAGGTAAATTCTGGGATGACCTCTACCGCAGTGATCGCTTGAATTATGGATAAGCTATCTTTACATCCCCAATCATCTTCTACTTGAAATTGTAAGTCATACACGCCCACTGAATCAATATAGAGTGAGGTGTTTTGTACATCAGATGAAAAATTAAGACTGTTTATCTCCCAGTTCCATGAATTAATAGTAGCTAAATCCGCGGTACTTTGATCCATAAATTCTGCTACATCAGGTATACAGATCACATCAGTATAATCGATGATTGCATCTAATTTATTGACATAGAAGCTGTCGGCGAGCTGAAAGGAATCTTTGCATTCATGAATGTCTGTGATGATTAATAGTGGACCGTTGAGGACTCCACCTTCTGAGAATGTTATGATGGGTTCTTCATTAAATATAGAATCGATATCAGCGACATCAGAGACGAACTCATATGAGAATGCGTCCTGCGAGAAATTACCTATTTCGAGTTCAAAAGGAGCGCACCCCCTCAATGTATCGACTGCATACGAAGCAATCGGATCTACTATCTTAATCGTATCTATCTCAGTATTGTCACATCCAGTAGAGAAGCTCTCCGTATATAGACGGATGGGATAATAGCCCCTATCTGGAAATGTGTAATCTCCAAAAATAGAATCCGTAAACATAATACTATCCGTTTCTGACAGTTCTAGCGTCCAGAGCAATGAATCAGCGCCTACACTTCTGTTCTCGATGTTTACAGTATATGGATCTTCACAATTATAAGTTATTGTAAACTTGGCAGAGGGCTCATATATGGTTATATATTCTTCAAATCTTATCGAATCCGAACAACCATTATGACTGGCAATAAGGCTGACATCAAAGTTACCCGCATCATCGAATGAGAAAACAGGATTTTGTAGATCTGAAGATCCACCTTCTCCGAAATGCCATTCCCAACTATCAGCATTTTCTGAGGATAAATCTGTGAAAAACATATCTACATCCACACATCCTATCCTTGGAGTAGCTTCGAAATTTACAATAGGCAGACTCCCTACTTGGATATAATTTTCTAATTCGATGGTATCGATGCACCCATATACGTTTTCAGCAATCAATTGTAAATCGTATGTCCCTGTATCAGGCAATATAAAAGTCGGCGTAATATCGGAACTTAGAAACTCTCCATTCCCTACAGACCATTGATATGAGGTTATAGGCAGGTTAGAGATTATACTGTCCATCAAAGTGAATGACAATGGAGCACATCCGCCAATCCCTTCAACGGGCATATTTACTTCTAATGGAGCGATCTCTATGGGGATAGAGTCATATATAATTTGGCAACCTGATTCTGCTTCAAAATACAAAACAGCATAGTACGAACCGTATTCTTCGATATTAATCACTACATCATTGGTATCATAGTCAGCTACTAGTCCATTTGATATGAATTGCCATTGGATTTCTCCTGAAGAAGGCGACTCTGCATGCAATATTATTTCCGTAGGTAAGTCGCAGGCAAATTGATTATCAATTTCATAAGTCACTGTTGGTTCTTCTAATACGCTTACACAAGAAATAGTAACGGTATCAATGCATGATCCAACGGTACGTATAAGAGACACATCAAAACAGCCTGGCGAATTATAGATATGAGACGGATTGAATTCAGAAGAAGTGAATCCATCGCCAAAATCCCAGATGACTTGATCCGCTTCATTTAAGGATATATCTGTAAATTGTACTGGGCTATCTTGGCAAATCACAGAAGGTGAAAAAGTAAATGCCGCGGGCGAATTAGTATCGATAAAATTACTTAGTACCACTGTATCTTGACAATCGCCCGACTCCATGAATAATGTGATATCATAGATTCCTACTTCGTCATATGCGATGGTAGGTGGTTGCGCACCACTGTAGGTATCACCATTTCCAAAATCCCAAGTATACGAAATCAATGGATCTGTATTTTGATTGGTAAAGTCGATCAGCCACGGCAGATCACAAGTAGGCGAAAGTGACACCTCTATATCTGGCGCCGTAAGAGCTGAGGCAACTACCGCATTCGGTACCGAAGTGGTGGTAGTACATCCTTTCTCATCTACAACTGTAAGGGTGGCTGTATAAGAACCTTGTATAGAATATGTCGAAGAAAAGTCAGATGCCACGGTCTGTGACAGCACACCCGTCGAACCTCCTACACCCCAAAGCCACGATGTTATATTTCCATTTTCTGATGATGAATTATCAGAAAAATTCACAAGTACAGGTATACAGCCTTCTGTATTATCCAAGGTGAAATCTGCCACAGGTGCCGGAAATACAGTGACATAAGATTCCTTACATTCTGTATCTGAATTTCCACTTACATCAGTGACAGTAAGACAGATCGTAAATGAACCTGGCTCCGTAAATAAAGCCCCAGGATTTTGTTCAGAAGAAGTATTCCCATTAAGATCCCAATACCAATCAATGATGCTTTCTGCACTTGTACTTTGATCAATAAATGTCGTTTGTAATGAGTTACAAGCACTTAGATTATTAGAATAGAAATCTGCACTTATCTGTGCGATAGAATCTCCAGCGATGAGAACCATAGCGATAGCAATAAGAAGTAACTTATTGAAGGATAAATTTCTATGTGAGTTTTTCAAAACTAATTATTATAGGAGTGTTCGAAGCAAAAATAGATCAAAAGACAAAGTTAATATTGCCTGACTGCGTATTTGTCAGGTATTTTACCTAATAATTTAGTAAGGGTTTACTCTGATACGAGCACATCATGCGATCCACTTAATAAAGGACATAAAAAAAGACCTAGAGTACATAACTCTAAGTCCTTCAATTTATCAACTATGATATTAATTTTTTTAATACATTGCCTCTAATCTACCTTTACCGTGCTTCAGTATATTATTAATGGTGGAGTTTTTAGGTGCGAATTTCACTTGTGGCAATTTATGGTATGCTTTGTATAGCTGATCATAATTTTCTCTCAAGCAAAGATCATTTTTCAGCGAATCTTCGATTTCTAATCTTTCAAAAATGTCACATTCGCCATAAATAAGTTGTATTAATTTTTCTTCAGTGTAGCATTGCTTCATATAGAATTTTTAGTTTTCAATAATAAGGTTTCGCTGGTTAAAACACTTTGGAAGAAAAGAATATTGTATTACAACTGTATTAAAATCAAGTTTTTATATTTTATATATCATTAAGACGATATTTTATATTATACAGATTCATTAAAATTAAGGTCTAACTAAATATTCTTAATAAGCTGCCGTCTAGTTCTGTATTGAATACTTGTAATCCTTTACTCCCGTTTGCATTGAGTCCTTCACCCTCTTCCGAAAACCTCGCCGAGTGTGCTGTGCATAACCATCCACTTTCTGCACCACTGTATGTGATTTGAGCTAGATTATCATGACTACATATTAGTGTTGCGGCCAAATATTCACCCGTAGTGCTTCTGGCAATGACGACTTGATCTTGTATGATATAACTACCGAATGTATTCAATTCTGAAAACTCTTCCTGATTTAGATCTATTACAAAATCTAGATCTTTGATCGGTTCAGCGCTGTCTCGTGTACAACCTCCTAAACAAGTAGATGTAAGAACAAATGCAGCTCCGACTCCCAATTTCTCTATAAATTCTTTCCTTTTCATTCTACTTTATTTACTAGATTTAAAAAATAAAAATTACTCTATTTTAATATACGTACAAGATTCGATAATGTTTTAAAATATGAATCTGAACGGTTAATATAGAAATATCAAGTCTTTACCAAGACCAAGTAACGCTTCTTTTATCCTATTACTTTATCTACGATTTTGATTATATCTGTACATTTTTTTTCAGATATAGTGAGCATTTTGTCTGCTTCATTAAGTGTCTTTGTAACAAATTTTTCATCCTTAAAGTCAGCACAATTAATTTTCACATTGAGATATGCTCCATGCACAGCTGCCCTACAAGCTAGAGCTCCCACTCCTGCATCTGATACCGAATTAGGATTCCCTTTTTGACCCATTGCCATTAAGAAATCATAAGACGATAAGGATGTCCTCATGATCTCCATAGGGATATTGATGGCATATTTTGTCGCTTCATCCATTGCTATTGATCTATCTTTTTTCTCCTTATCTGTGGATTTTGGCATTCGTACAGCATCTATTATTTTATTGAATGCGGCAGTATCCTCATCGACTAAGTGGAGTAATTTGGTTTTAAGTGCTTGACCTTTTTCGGCCATTTCACTGAAGAAATCCAACTGGTCTTCCCACCCTCTCTTACCTGCAGAAAGATTCGCCACCATAGTCCCTAGAGACACTCCTAGTACCCCCATGTAAGCAGAGATGCTTCCTCCTCCTGGAGCAGGGCTATCTGATGCCGTCTCATCAGCAAAGTCAGTAAGCGTCATGTCTACTAACTTATTCGAATCGTCTCCTAGTAGATACTCGATGATCTTCTTTTTGGGGTCGAAATGTCCAAGATCGTTTAGGCCCAGCGACTTCACTGCGCAATCAATAATTGCCGTTTCTGATGCTCCTGTAGAGAGATTTTGTTGTGCGAGAAAATATTTTCCCGCTGCTATCATTACCTTCTTGGGTACCAGTCCTACGAGTTCAGAACCCGTTACTCTCATTCCCCTTCTATTTGCACTGTTTCTACATTCTTCGAATGCTTTGTGGAGTGAGGTGTGATTAATATTGGTAATATTCATAGATATCTGCGCCAGACCGTACTCTTCGATGAACCATCCTATTGCTTTTACAGATTTACATTTTCCTTTAGTCCGTGTTGGCTGACCTTTTTTGTCCAAGACTATTTCTCCAGTGACAGGATTTCCTTTTCTTTTGATTCTGCCTTTTTCTCTGATGTCAAATGCTACCGAGTTGGCCCTTTTCACAGAAGTAGTATTCAGATTTACATTATATGCGATCAAGAAATCTCTAGCACCTATTGCTGTGGCGCCTGCCGTGGCATTGAATTTCGCGGGACCATAGTCTGGCTTCCATTTCGGATCAGCTAATTTATCTGGTAATCCTTCGTACTCGCCTGCACGCACTGTAGCCAGATTTTGTCTTTCCTTTTTAGATGCCGCATGCTCATATAAATAAAATGGGATATCCAGTTCCGCCCCTGCACGCTCACCTAATAGTCTTGCATATTCTGCCGTTTCATCAAGTGTAATATTGGAGATAGGGATAAGCGGACACACATCCGTCGCTCCCATTCTTGGATGTTCTCCTTTGTGTTTGCTCATATCTATGACTTCACTCGCTTTTTTTATAGCGTAGAATGCAGCTTCGATAACCTGATTCGGTTCACCTACGAATGTCACTACTGTTCTATTGGTAGCTTTCCCAGGGTCCACGTCTAATAATTTTACACCGTCTACTTTCTCAATTTCATCAGTGATTTGTTTGATGATCGACATATCGCGTCCTTCGCTAAAGTTAGGAACACATTCTATGAGTTGCTTCATACTTATTTATTTTTGACTTTTGGATCATAACATTACGCGCGATTACTTTCAATAGCCACACTTACCTACGTTTTTTTTTTCAACTATTAGATGGTTTTCTTAGTTATGACTTAGATCTATATATTAGAATAATCATTTCCTTGAATGTCTAATCATGAGCCATCATGTTTTCATTTATTTTTAATTATGATTAGCAAAAATAGAAAAGATAATCATGCAATCATTTTAATACATGAAATAAAAGTGATTTGATGTGAGTAAAATATTGTAATCTTAAAATTGATAGAAAAATATACTCAGAGTTAAATTTTGTATATTTGCAAAACAAAAGACAATAGATGCGAGATCAAACCGCTATATTGTAGATTCAATGATTAATGACACAAAATAAAACAACATATGGCTAGAAGAATAGCAAAAGCAGCCGTCTTAGGTTCTGGAGTAATGGGATCGGGGATAGCTTGCCATCTTGCCAATATAGGTCTGGAAGTTATAATGCTCGACATCGTACCTTTTGATCTTTCTGAAGACAAGAAAAATGATAAAAAAGCTAGAAATAGTATAGTAGATGGCGCCTTAAAAACAGCATTGAAGTCTAAGCCTGCACCTCTATATGACAAGAAGTTTGCATCAAGAATTACGACTGGAAATTTCTCAGACGATTTCGAAAAAATCAGTGATTGTGACTGGATCATCGAGGTGGTAATAGAGAGGCTTGATATCAAGAAGCAGATATTGGAGAAAGTAGATAAGTATAGAAAGTTGGATTCATTGGTAACATCGAATACATCAGGTATACCGATTTACCAATTGGCAGATGGGCGGACTGAGAACTTTATCAAAAACTTCTGTGGAACACACTTCTTTAATCCCGCAAGATATATGAGATTATTCGAAGTGATACCTCATGCAACTACTGATCCAGATGTAATAGATTTCTGGATGGAGTATGGAGATAAGTTCCTCGGTAAGCAATCTGTAAAATGTAAGGATACGCCTGCATTTATAGCCAATAGAATCGGATTCTACACAGGAAATAAAGTTCTAGAGCTTACACAAAAATATAATCTCAAAATCGAAGAGGTAGATAAACTCACGGGTGCACCACTGGCTATGCCAAATACGGGTAGCTTTAGGTTAGTAGACTTAGTAGGTCTTGATACCAGTGTGAAAGTAACTCAGGGAGTTGTAGACAACTGCCCAGATGACGAATATGTAGCAAAAGTAAAAGCCGCTGGTAATCCAAAGTTCATAGACTTCTTACTAGATAATAAATTCTTAGGGGATAAAACTGGTCATGGTTACTACAAAAAAACCAACGAAAGAGACGATAAAGGCAAGAGAATCATCCTCGCGCTAGATCTAGATACACTAGAATATAAACCATCAATCAAACCAAGGCTCGATGCAATCGGGATAGGCAAGAAAGTGGAGATCATGGATAAACGAATCCAAGATATGATGGCGCTAGAATCCAATGATGGGAAATTTATCAAAGAATTTCTACTTGGCACCATTGCCTATGCAGCTAATAGAATCCCAGAAATATCAGACGATATATATAGTATCGACAATGGTATGACGGCAGGATATGCGTGGACATACGGGCCGTTTCACTTTTTCGATATGATCGGCATCAAAGAAGGAGTCACACAAGGGGAAGCGATCGGTGAAACATTCCCAAAATGGGTACACGAAATGATAGATGCGGGTCATACTTCATTCTACAAAACAGAGGACGGTCAGAAGAAATACTACGATATCCCAACTCAATCGTATAAAGTGATTCCTGGCACTGAAGAGATTCTCCACCTAGATAATTATAAAGGTCAAGAACCTGTCTTTAAAAATGCAGAATGTACGCTTCATGATATAGGAGACGGTGTGCTGTGTTTCGAATTCACATCCAAGGCCAATACCATCGGTGAAGGTACTGGAGAGGGAATGATCGAGGCTTTACGAATTGCCGAAGAAGGTGATTGGAAAGGGATCGTCATCGGTAATAATGATAAGAACTTCTCAGTGGGCGCTAATCTTATGGCTGTCGGTATGGTAGCGATGCAGAAAGACTTCGACACTCTAGAGAAGATGGTCCACGGTTTCCAACAGATCAATATGAATATCAGATATTCTAAGATTCCAGTTGTATGTGCTACACAAGGGTATGTCTTCGGTGGTGGATGTGAGATACTGATGCACTGTGATGCAGCAGTAGTAGCGGCCGAGTCTTATATCGGTCTGGTAGAGGTAGGCGTAGGTCTTCTTCCTGGAGGTGCTGGAACTAAAGAGTTTGCAGTGCGAGCTTCTGAGTCATTCTTCGAAGGGGATGTACAGATCCCAACTATGATAGAGAAGTTAAAAGCAATAGCTACGGCGTCTGTATCCACCTCTGGCCACGAAGGATTTAACAACGGGACACTCCTTCCTCACAGAGATAGAGTAGTCGTAAATACTTCTAGAGTACTCGCAGAAGCAAAGAAGGAAGTGCTAAAACTGGCAGAGAACTATACACCACCAGTTCCCAAAAATCCAACTGTATTGGGAAGGACAGCTCTCGCCACCCTATACACCGCTATCAATGAATTCAAACTTGGAAACTATATGTCTGACTATGATGTGGAGATCTCTAGAAAAGTCGCCTATGTATTATGCGGTGGAGACTTGACTCAGAGCCAGCAGGTTTCAGAGCAGTATCTACTAGATATAGAAAAAGAAGGATTTATCGAACTGTTGAAAAATCAGAAGACATTGGATAGAATACAGTATATGTTGATGAATAATAAGCCATTGAGAAACTAGGATTATCTCAAGAAATCGAGATTTTGAGATTGTTAAATGGTGACCATAGAGCGATTCTCAGCTTTTAAGATTTTTGAAAACAGCCAATAGGCTCTTTGTGTGATTCCAAAGCACAAATTTATTGGGCCTTTGACTTGAAATATATAGACAGTAATGACTTAAATGAGTCTGAGAAATTTATGATTGATCAAAAGAGATTGATCAGAGGTATGATTAAAAAATTAATGAAAGACAATAAATTCATTATTCCATTTTGGGTTCCGTTAGTCTTTCTAAGCATTTCGCTTTTTCCGATGAATAGAAATCGAATGTCGAAATGTATAAAATCTAAATTTAAAAAACATGGAAGCATATATAGTAAAAGGTTTTCGATCTCCAGTTGCCAAAGCAAAACGTGGAGGTTTTAAAAATTACCGATCAGATGATTTGGCGGTGGATGTGCTAAAACATTTATTGGCATCGGTACCGAATGTAGACCCTAAGACTGTCGATGATGTAATCGTAGGTTGTGCAAATCCAGAAGGTGAACAGGGATTACAGATTGGCCGCCTTATCGGAGCGAGAGCGCTCGGTCAAGAGGTGGCTGGTATGACAGTGAATAGATACTGTGCATCAGGATTAGAGACGATCTCGATAGCCGTTGCCAAAATAAAGGCCGGGATGGGTCATATCTATGCCGCTGGAGGAACCGAAAGTATGAGTGCAATCCCAATGACAGGATATAAGCTAGCACCGAGTTACAAAGCAGCAATGACCAATATCAACTATCATGTAGGAATGGGAGCAACTGCAGAAGCGGTAGCTACAAAATACGAAATAACGAGAGAAGAAGCAGATGCATTCGCATCAGCTTCTCATGAGAAGGCAGCGGTAGCTATTGATTCTGGTTACTTTGATGAGCAGATAGTACCGATCACTGTACAGGATATCTTCGTCAAAGACGGCAAGAGGATAGAATCATCACATACAGTAACCATGGATGAAGGACTGAGAAGAAGCACTACTCCAGAAGGATTGGCAAAGCTGAGACCGGTATTTAAAGCCAATGGCGTCGTGACCGCTGGTAATAGTTCTCAGATATCTGATGGAGCGGCATTTGTACTAGTCGTAAGTGAAGAAATGGTCAAGAAATTGAACCTAGAGCCTATTGCAAGACTCGTATCATGTTCTGTAGGTGGGGTAGATCCATTATATATGGGCATCGGACCGTGCGTAGCCATTCCCAAAGCACTCAAGCAGGCGGGATTGAAGCAGTCTGACATTGATCTCACTGAACTCAATGAAGCTTTTGCGACTCAGGCGCTAGCGGTAATCAGAGAAGCAGGATTAGATCCTAATAAGGTAAATATAAATGGAGGAGCGATTGCACTTGGTCACCCACTCGGCTGTACAGGCGCTAAGCTTTCCATCCAAGTAATGAATGATCTAAAGAGAACAGGTGGAAAATACGGAATGGTCACAGCATGTGTGGGAGGTGGTCAAGGGATCGCTGGTATCTACGAGATGCTGTAAAACGTAGTAAAGAATTTGATTCATAAAGCCTGGCAGAGTAAATTCTGTCAGGTTTTTTTAGTTAGTGGCTCAGCTTAGATCCGTACTATACGCTAGAAAACCACTAGAGTTTGAAATAGCTTCTCTGTAAGGAGCTTCTCTTGATTCTCTTCCTTCAATGTAGCGATGATTTTACCCATTCAGTAATTACCACCACTTACTTTATTTCTCTTCTAACCCTCAATACAAAGTTACAATCCATAATGCGAGTTAATGTATCAAAATAATTATATATTACATACAACTAAATTATAGGTTATGGCTAGATTAATAGGTTTTGGAGGACCAATCATCTTTATCGTTATTTTTATCTTAATAAATAGAAAACACCTTACTGTTACTACAGGGACGATCTACTCTTTAGTGATTTATGTCTTATCGATTGGTACGGGTATTGCTATGACGACCATCATGGGAGGCGGAGCTATCTATGCAGGTGTTTTTGCACCTATATTTTATGTGGCACTATTTACAATTATAGTACGAAAATCTTAAATGAAAAAAATTCTTGTTGTTTCAAATTATCGTGGGTTCCACACCGCCCGACCCGAGGCCGAAATATTTATTGGGCTCGCCAAGTTGGGATTTGACATTACGATAATGACGTACCACGATGCCGATTATATCTATCGGTTCGAGGAGAATGGCATAAGAGTGATAAGAAAGCATCCATTAAAAAAGTGCGACCCTGTATTTATCAAATTATTAAAAAAAGAACTCGAATCCGAGAGGTACGATATTATCCACTTGTTTAACAATAAGGCCATCCGAAATGGTGTGCAGGCAGCAAAAGGCATAGATATACAAGTAGTAATATACAGAGGTGCATCCTCTAATATGGCTTGGTGGAATCCACTGAATTATTTCAAGTTTTATCATCCGAGGATAGATTATGTAGTTTGTAATTCTGAGGAGATTAGACAGAAATATTTATCAGCATCATTTCTACATTCCATAAAGTCTGTTATGATACTGAAAGGGCATGACATAGAATGGTACTCCGATGTTTTACCGCATGATATCAGATCAGAACTAAAAATCAAGGATGATAGTTTGATATGCGTTACAGTGGCCAATAATAGAAAAGTAAAAGGTATCGATGTATTATTAAAAGCTATAAAATCTCTTCCAAAAGATGTAAATATTGAATTCATCATCATTGGCAATAATATGGAAAGGTCTCCAATCAAGAATCTCATAAAAACATCGGGAAGAGCGGATAGGATTCATCTTCTTGGATTTAGGCAGGATTCACTGAGTATTGTTGCAGCGTGTGATATATTTATATGTCCATCTACAGGGAGTGAGGCACTGACTAAAAGCGTAGTAGAAGCTATGTCTCTTGGTGTCGTGCCTATCATATCAGATATAGCAGGAAACAAGCCATTGGTGGATAACATGGTCAACGGATTGGTGTATCAAAGTGGAAAACCTAATGACCTTGCAGACACAATCATGATTACATATAATAGTCGTGAGGCGCTAACAGATTTCTCTGTGGCTGCAAAATTGAAAATTAAACGAGATATAAATACTGTGAAGACGATAAACAGCTACGCTGAATTTTACACGGAGATCACATAGTTGTTATTTTTATTCAAATACCGTTCTTCTTATTTTTTTCCTCAATCCATTTGCTCATATACCTATTTGATTGCATTGTTTGATGCTGAAAAATCTGACCTAGAAAATTCTCTTTTCGATGGTTGATGAGATTTTTTTTGAGATTATTAATACGTATTTTGAGGTGTCTAGAGTGAGCAGAATAGTCGAATCTAGATTTCAAAATCTCCACTCCTCGTTGTTGGCTAGCCTCCCAATTATCTTTATCTACATATAGATTAACGGCACTATCCACTAGATTATGGACTGAATCTTGGACAGATCCAGCATTGTGATAAGAGCCATACATACCTTCCGCTCCGATAGAAGTGGTAATAGCGGGTGTCCCATAAATCATAGCATCCAGCAATTTCCCTTTTAGTCCTGCCCCATAATTTAAAGGCGCTAGACATATTCTTGATTTAGACATCACTTTTTTTATGGATGGTGCCCAACCCTTGACTAAAAATCCTTCATTTACATTATGGAGTTCATTGATTTGTTGAGGTGCATAGTTGCCGTATATAGACATCGTGGCTGATGGCATATATTTGCGGATTTCGGGCCATATTTTTCTTTTTAAAAATAATACACTATCAACATTAGGAGAATGAAAGAAATTACCGATAGTCATAAAACCCTGCCTCTCTTCGAAGGATGGCAACTTATCAAGGTGTACAAAGTCAGAAACCATAAAGGGAAGATAATGCAAGCAAGACTCCGACACCCTAAAAGTATCAATAAGAAGCCGCATTTCGTATTCTGAGATGATGAGAGATAAGTCACACCTCATGATGCTAGCAATCTCTCTTTTGGCGGTTTCAGTATAGATATCCAGGTCAGCTAAGCTTCCATATTTTTTGTAATGAGATGCTCTCGCTTTTCTTAAAAACTGTAGATCCTCTGTGTCTAGAATCCTTAATGCATCCGGACAATGTTTGGCTATTCTCCAGCCATAATGTTCTTCGATTACAAACCTATCAAATACAACGACTTCAGGATTTAGATTGATTATATAGTCATCAAAGGAAGAATTATTGAGTTCGATCGTATCTAGAGAAATATCTATTGATTCTAAATCGTAACTTCTTGGATTAGGCAATGCGGAGGTAGCAAAATGAATATCATATCCTTCTTCGAGAAATACTTTTATCAAATCTATCATCCTCCCACCTGCAGCCGTAGTGGTAGGTTCGGGAATAGTATGTCCAAGAATAAGTAATTTCACCTGTCGAGTTTAGTTATATAAATGTAAGTCTTACAATGATTGGATGCGTGTATTTGGTAGATTTTCTGATAAAATCATTTAAAACCCAAGAGGAAAACGTAACACCTAGAAGCTCAAGATACATCTACATACTGCCCAAGATTCACCAATAACTCTGCACCACCTAGGGATAAACGAGTTACATTAGCTTCTTTTCTTACGTCCTTCTGATGTGTTCACCCATTTGGCGAACATAAATTAATTAAAAATTGTATGTTTACATATGGTAGTAGAAATTTTTCTCTATCAGGTGTAGTCAACAATTGATTTTACACCATTAAAATTTTAGAGCCTTCAAGTTAGTGAGTAATAGAACTAGAAACCAAGTCGTCTTTGAGGAAGAATTATTTCCCCATATGGATGCATTAAAAACATTTGCATATCACCTGTCTTATAATGAGGAAGACGCTAATGATCTCGTCCAAGAGACATATATGAAGGCGCATAGATTCATAGATAAATACGATCAGGGAACTAATGCCAAAGCTTGGTTGTTTAAAATCTTGAAAAACGCTTACATCAACGAATACCGTAAGAAAAGTAAGCGTCCCCAGAAAGTAGATTTCGAAGATATCGTTTCATATCAAAATAGTGATAGTGCTTCGAGTTCGAAATATCTAGATCTGAGGCAGGAAATCTTTGAGAATATGATGGGTGATGAAGTCACAATCGCCATCAACTCTCTCCCAATAGATTTTCGGACTGTAATACTTCTGTGTGATATCGAAGGATTCACGTACGAGGAAATTTCAAAAATTATTGACGTACCTATCGGTACAGTGAGGTCGAGACTGTTTAGAGCAAGAAATATGCTCAAAGAGAAACTCAAAGCTTACGCCGAAAAAATGGGATACGAAGATAAGCGTGGTGCTAGACAGAAGTCTGGAGACGAAGAAGAATGATTTTTGAGCGAGATTGTGCTTTTTTCCGATAAAAGAAAAGAGTACAATTAAATAATATTATTTTTAGTGGTGTATACCACATATGTTTTAATTTGTTATATTTGCCAAGTAATAATTTACATAATATGTAATGGTCAATATATTGTTTTGATTCGTCGTATATTAGTCAGAATGATACTTTGTTGCCTTTAGCATGAAAATAAAATGAAAATCTATGAGAAATCAGGAAAATACTGTAAGCCTCAGAAGTAAAATCAATCTTTATTTTGACAATGCATTATCACAAGAAGAATCATCTACTCTCTTAGAGCAAGTAAGCTGTGATACGAAATGTAGTAAAATGTTCAACAAGGAAAAAACATTCAGAGACTACATCAAAAACAATGTAAAGAGATCTTCAGTATCTCCGGATTTGATACAATCAATCAAAGATAGTATCAAAGTAGTATAGGCTACAATTCAAATTTTTCTTTAATTTCTGATAAATAAGATTCACCTGAGGTGATGGATGAGCGTTCATTATCACTAATCTTGAATACATATCTCCCTTTGAAATATTTGTGAATTTCATAGACGTAATCTTTATTGATTATGTATGATCTATGGATTCTGACAAATGAATCAGGGAGCTCACCGACCAATTGTTTTAGGGTTTTATTTAGTAGGTGACTTTTACCACTTTTTTCTATTATTTCTACATACTTATCTTCAGCTTTTATCCAGGCCACATTATCGACATCTACGAGTGTGATTTTGTCATTTTTTTTGATGGAAAATGATGTCCGTTTCTTGGCCTTTTGTTTAATCCAATCATTCATGGATTCGAAAGTCTGCACCGAGGTTTTATCCTTCAGTTTTAGCAATTTTTTCATTGAATTGTTAAATTTCTCTTGCTCGATAGGCTTGAGTAGATAATCTACAGCGAAATGTTCAAATGCATCGATTGCGTATTCATGATATGCTGTTGTGAAGATGACGTATGGCTGATAGACAAGATTTCGCAATACATCGAACCCTGTCATGTCCAATAGCTGTATATCCAAAAATAGCAACTCCGGTTTGAGATTATTGATCTCCTTGATAGCTTGCTTCCCTGTCTGAGATTCTCCGACTATATTGAGATCATGTATCCCATCTTGAATCAGATCTTTTAATCGACTTCCAGCTAGTTTTTCATCTTCGACTATGTATGACTTCATATTGTGATGTTTTGGCTTATTTCGATCAATATATGCTTGGTGGGCTTATTATTAAATTCTATCGTGTGACTATCTGGATATAGCATATTTAATTTTTGAGTGACACTCTTTATACCGAAGCCAATCTGCATATCAGATCCAAAGTCTGGTCCGGAGTCGTATATTCTAATCACGAGTTGATCCTCTACTTTATTGGCAGTTAATTGGACGTTTATTCCATTTTCGCTGTAGCCATATTTAATTGCATTTTCGAGTAATGGCTGTAGCAGCAATCTGGGTAATATACATTCTGTCGCATTGTCATCAATATCTAGATCGACAGTAAGAACCTCGTCAAACCGAATTTTCTCTATTTTTAGGTAGTTATCTAGCATTTCTATCTCTTCGGATAGTGTGGTGACATTTTCATCACTTTTATTGGTAATGTACTTATAGAAAGAAGAAAGTGCCAAAGCCATTTTCTCTGTTTTTTCTCCATCGACTTTTGCCGTGCTTGCTATAGAGTTTAGAGAATTATATAAGAAGTGAGGGTTGATCGTGGATTGAAGTGATTGCATATTAGCTGATGAGGTACCTAAAGCGAGTTCTGTCTTTTTTAATATTTTTTCAGAGCCGCGCATTTTGATCATGTGTATAACTAGATTGGCTAAGAGGTTTCCGGTAGCGAATGCAATCGAAAAACCAATAATCAGCGGATGAGGACCATGATTCTCTACCATTACAACATTAGAATCAATACTAGAATCATATGCAAAACCCACTTGGCTAATGATAAAACCAATCGCATAGGTACCTAGAATAATGGTGAAAAATTTCAGAACTTCCCGATCGGCAAAATCAAAGTCAGAGGACCGATTAATTACAAACATATACAGCAAATAAGGAAGGATTATGGTTGCTGTTTTTCGGATTGTATTCAGTGTTTGAGAATAAGGAAACCATATCCACCAATTTCCTTTTACAGCAATAAATGTCAAGCCTAATATAAGTATTCCTGATACTAGCCATCGGATACTTGAGCCAAAACGCCGCCCAAGTATGTGAAGTATACTATTGATTATCAGACATAAAATAAATAATATAAATCCGATGAATATGAAAATGATCGGTGTATCATCTATATATCCGAACCAGCCATTTTCATAAGTATACTGAGAAAGTTTCATCCCTTGGAATCCATCTATTCTAGACAATAATACAGCCATTTCTCGCTGATCTAAGTCTCTTAAGTATTCTGTATAGACTATATTGCCATTGGCAGCCTCAATACTTAGGGAGTGTAGATTTTCGGTAGAATCCTTTGTATTGAGAACTGAAAGATCAATTTTGTTTCCGGTATTTCTGTGTCCTGGATAATGGTAAAAAGTGAGATTATTATTTGCTTTGGATAAAAAATAAAATGATTCGTTAGTCGGATTTATGGCTTCTTGTTTGGTTAAGTTTTCGAATTGCAGGCCATTTTTTTCATAAATGATATCTTTCATACCAGGCTTTACTAATCCGTAGATCAGTAAAAAACCTATCGTCCCCAACACCAATACCGTATATCCTACTAACTTATTCATAGATTTAAATTTAATGTAATTATTGAGTTTATACCGCAAATGAAAGTGATATTGGTCGTTTTTAGAAATGTAATCCGATGAGTGCCTCTATTAAATTCGTGAAAAGGGCTAGATGGTACGTAAGAATTTATAATTTTGGGCAAATCTTACACCTTGAATATTATCAGCCTTGTCCCTTCACTTACAGAATTATTATTCCATCTAGGTCTAGATGATCAGATAGTAGGACGAACCAAGTTCTGTATCCATCCTAATAATAAGATAAAATCTGTGGCTAAAATTGGCGGTACAAAGACCGTCGACATACAAAAAGTCAAAGATCTAAAACCTGATCTAATCTTTGCTAATAAAGAAGAGAATACAAAGTCGGATATAGAGGCACTTCAGGAATTCTGTAGTGTACACGTAACAGAAATTTCCAATTTTAGAGAAGCGTTATTCGCCATTGAGAATATAGGACTAGTAACCAACAGGGTCAGTAGATCCGCTGATCTTATCGAAACCATCGAACGAAAATTTTCAAACCTCAACCGTGCCATAGATGAGCCAAAAATCTGTTACCTCATATGGCAGAAGCCCTATATGACCATCGGTAATGATACTTATATCCATGATATACTCACTATTTGTGGCTTTCATAATGTATTTGGTAATAAGACCCGATACCCTGAGATCACAATAGAGCAAATCAAAGTACATAATCCGCACTACATATTTTTGTCTTCGGAGCCATTTCCATTTAAGCAAAAGCATATCGAAGTACTGCAATCAGAATTGCCCGATAGCCACATCGTACTGGTCGATGGAGAGTACTTTAGCTGGTATGGAAGCCGTATGCTTGGCGCCTGTGATTATTTTGAAGAGTTGATTGATTCGTTAGAATTATAAGGAGTAGTTTGGATATGCAGCCATAAAGGTGTAGGACTTATTGCAAGACTCTGTAATGTAGGGATATCCTTATTTATATAGCCCTTCATTCCGCTTACTGCTGAATGAATACCCCGTTTACGCTTGATTTTACGTAAATAACAGGAAATAAATTTCAATCTAAACTTCCACTCGCCGTTAGGGCTTTCATTTTTGGCTTGACCCAAAAACGAAACAAAAAACGAGTGTTTGCTAAACAAGCCATCTCTTATATCAAGACTTTACCTGACTTTTAACGCTATTGGGATCACATTTTGACTAAACTTGCAAAACTCGCTTACGCTCAGACAGTTGCAAGTTCTTAACGCCAAAATGAA
>CALLMH010000091.1 GCA_938007965.1 uncultured Saprospiraceae bacterium
GGGCTTTCATTTTTGGCTTGACCCAAAAACGAAACAAAAAACGAGTGTTTGCTAAACAAGCCATCTCTTACATCAAGACTTTACCTGACTTTTAACGCTATTGGGATCACATTTTGACTAAACTTGCAAAACTCGCTTACACTCAGACAGTTGCAAGTTCTTAACGCCAAAATGAAATCCAAATAACTAAGCCAGCTAAGATCGATTTAATCTCTGCCACAATTAATACTACTTGTAAGTGATATAATTTTAATATTGTCCTTACTTCTGAATAACCCTGACTAAGCTTTCTCTAGGGTAAAACCAAATGTAGAGCCCTCTCCTACTGTGCTTCTTACATTTATGGTTTGGTTATGTGATTCTACGATGTGTTTCACTATAGATAGTCCCAATCCCGAGCCTCCCTTCAGTCGACTGCGGCTACTATCCACTCTATAGAACCGATCGAATAGGTGCTCTATATGCTGATCTTCAATCCCGATTCCATCGTCAGATACCTCAACTAAAATATTTTTGTGCATATCGTATATGGATATTTCTGTCACTCCTCCTTCCTCTCCGTACTTCAGTGTATTTGTTACCAGGTTATTTAAGACCTGTCTAATAGCTTCTACATCCCCTCTTACATATAAAGGTAATTCTGCACTGGACCCAATTTTCAAATTGACATTTTGTTTTTTGGCCGCTCTCCTCTGATCTGCAAATACATCTTTAATAAGCTCGTAGATATCGAATTTCACAATATTGAGTTCTTTTTTTCCAGATTCCATATCTCCAATAGATTCTAGATCTTCAACGATGTGTTGCAATCTATCAGCATTTTCAGCAGCTTTACTGATGTATTTAATATTGATATTCTCATCATAAATACCTCCATCCAATAAAGTATGTAGATAACCTTGTAGAGAAAAGATGGGTGTCTTCAATTCATGGGACACATTGCCGACGAAATTCTTTCTATACTCCGCAAGGGTTTGAAGTGATTCTATTCTCTTCTGTGTGTCAGATGCCCATTTCATGACTTCTTTATTCACCTCATCCAGGCTATTTATTGTATTTGTATTGGCATTTTTGAGTGAATTTTTAACTTTAGAATCATGGATAAATTTGTATATAACTCTCAGTTTATTGTAGACGTACTTATTCAATAGAAAATAAACGAGAAAGTAGATAATTAATAAACTTACAAGAAGGCCTAAGCTGCTTACCAAAATATTAATCATGGCAGCATCTAGAATATACATTATGACCAATAAGAACGTAAATACTACACCACAAATCAATGTAATAGCAATTGTAAGTTCCTTTATTGATAGTTTGTCAAACAAATATTAATGGCTTATATATTATTAATAGTTAAGTCGAAATATAATCTTGAGAATTAAAATTTAAACATCAAACTTATAGCCTACTCCCTTGAGTGTATGTATAAAATGGCTGCCTAGTTTTTCTCTAAGTTTTCTAATATGGACGTCTATAGTACGATCACCGACTATTACTTCACTACCCCATACCTTATTCATTATCTCAGCCCTTTTAAACACTTTTCCTGGCTTAGATGCTAGCAATGCCAATAAGTCGAACTCCTTCTTTGCTAGATTTACGGATTCTCCATTTTTCTTGAGCTTGTAGTGCTCAAAGTTTATCTCAAGTGGTCCGAAGACTTTGGTAGAGTTATCCTTCGTATTTGATAAGTCCGGATGTCTACGCAACAGCGCTTTTATTCTTGATTTGAATACGTTGGGTTTGATTGGCTTATTGATAAAATCGTCACCTCCAGTTTCTAATGCCGTAACTTGGGTGAATGATTCATTTCTAGCGGTCAAGAATGCTATGATCGTATTATTGAATTGTTCCTCAGATCTCAACATATCACATACCTCTATACCATCATATTCTGGCATCATGATATCTAATACTATCAGATGAGGATTAAAAACCTTCGCTTTTTTTATAGCTTGCATCCCATCATAAGCAGTTTCCACATTATACCCCTCTTTCTTTAAGTTGTAACTTAAGAATTCGACAATATCTTCTTCATCATCTACAATAAGTACGCGTATTTCAGTATTCATGGTTTTGGATTGAATGTCAAATATATATAGGTAGTTATAACATTGACTAATAACGAGGTTATTAATATGTTATCAATTGGATTAACTCTTTTTGTTTTCTTTTAGTTCTTTGATCTTAAGATGGACTTTCTGCTCGATCTTATAGTAAGTATCAAGGTTCGACTCTAAGTACTTCATGAGGTTATTTAATTGAGTACTGTCTATCTTTTGTATTTCTAGAACTTGGTTCGTATACACACGTAATAAGCTATCATGATTGATGCCTCTAGTTATACGAGATGCTTCTCCAGCATAATGCATATCGATCAGTATATCTATAATTTTTTCTTCCTCCATCGGAAGCTGAGCGTCTCCCTTATCATTTTGCTTGCACGCTGATAACGAGATACATAATAAAACCATGAAAAGAATAAATAAGCGCATTATAACATTTTCGGATATAAGAAATCAATCAGCTTACAATTCATTAGATCTAGATCCATCCATGAATTAACTTTACTTTCGATAATTAGAACGCCGCAAGTTGGGACATTGTCTATAAATTTTTCAGAAATACTATTTGCGAGATAGGTTATTCCAGGATTATGGCCAAACATCATGACAGATGAGATTCGATCGTCTACCAGTTGAGCTTCTTCGATGTATACATGTTCGGGTGCATGATATAGCTTCTTATTCAATTGAACTTGCGCATCGGGTAACTTATATTGATTTATAAAAAAGGTGCAAGTTTCCATCGCTCGTTTTGCATTACTCGATATGATGAGCTCAGGAATGACACCTAATTCTCTACATTTTTCTGCCATACGAGGCGCATCTCTTTTCCCCCTTTCATTAAGAGGTCGATCGACATCACTAATGGTCAAATCGCTCCAAGAAGATTTCGCATGTCTGACTATGTAAATATGTTTCATATATGAATTTATATTAAACAGACAATGTCACGATTTTTTTTGAAATATTCTATTCCTGACAAAGAATATTCACAATCGATTATGCAGCTTACTTTTACTATAATGCTGTGATTCTATCTCTAATACAAAACTACAGAATTGTTATTTTACAGATTAAGCTTCATTTTAAAATCCTAATAGCCTATCAAATAATAGAACTTAATACTCACCAATCCGATCTTAAATCAAGCCTCCAAGAGCTCATTGTAAAAATCAACTAACTTCTTCGCATTACGCTCTTGATCAAAATTTTCGGATATATATATTCGTGCGTGCTCGCCTATTCGATTTATTCGATCAGGATGATCCATCAACCATTTTATACAGTCTAAGAACTCAGCTGCACTATTGGCTATCAATATGGATTCTTGGTGGATGGCGGGTATTCCCTCAGCACCTATCGCTGTAGAGATTACTACCTTTCCTAGCGCCATTCCCTCTAGTATCTTGACACGCATTCCGCTACCTGATAGTAATGGTACGATCATGATAGGATGATCATTTATAAAGTCGATAGCATCATCTACCTCACCATGTATCAGCACATGATCACTTTGCATATCACGTATGGATTGAGGTGTATTTCTACCTGCGACATGAAATTTGGTATTTGGATAATTTCTTACAATTTCAGGATATACAAACTTCAGAAACCAATCCAAACCATCCAGATTAGGCATCCAATCTAGAGAGCCTATGAATGATAAAGATGGATACGAGCTATTACTTATTTGGGGTGTATATCGATTGATGTTTATGCCTATGGGAGATGCCATTCCACCTTTTTTATAACCGAGGTTTTCGTAGGCATCGAGATCTCTTTGTGTTACTGTGACAAGTGCATCATAATGACTCAGTCTTTCGATTTCGAATTTCTTAAGTTTCTGAGTAAGATATTGAAGATACCACTTCTTGGGTATGATACTTGTGCTCTCTACTACTCGATTCCATATTTCGAATTCAACATTATGTGATCGCATGACGACCTTGGCATCGCTATATTTCTTGATCGTTTCTATATAAGGAGCTAGATATAATGTTTCCAATTGAATGATATCAAATGAATTATCATTGAGCAGTTGAATAAGTGCTTCTCTATACGCTCTAAAATCAAACCTTGAAACATGGTAAGATGCCGAACTAAATAAATTATAAAGTGCCCCTGTGACAGTTACCCGATTATCTAAATATACGGTATGGATAGATTCATAATGATTGTATGAATCAGGCAGAGCATCTACATCAACAAAGTGCTTGGAGGTATTCATACTAAGAAGCGTAATCTCGCATCCATGTGTTACTAGAGACTTGCTAAGATTGGTCACAGCGATAGACTCTCCGTCCTTGAGCGGAAATGGAAACTTCTTAGTAAGCTGCAGGATCTTCATCGGACAAAGAAATGAATTAAAAACTATTTATTTTAGTTCTTTTAGCTAGTGTGTAATTGTCGCAATGCATTTTATGAATGATCAAGTTTATAATTTTTAGATAATTACGCTTTGCTTAAATCACCGGATCACTTGAAATGCTAGTTTGCTATTTAGTGACGACTATTAGAATATATTATCAATTGTCCTCAATATGATACTCAAACCATGTCTAGTTAGAAACCTGTGATCTACGCTCTCCCAGTATACCTAGAGTAACCGTAAGTAATATCCCAATGATCATAATATATATAGCTACTTGCGCGGTGTGCTCTATCCTAGCGTCCATCGCTACTGTATCGGCTATTCGCTTAGATAATATTCCATATGATGCCCAGGCTATAACTCCAGCATAAAATATATCCTTATGTCTGTACATCATCAATAGACCCAAAATAACAGCAACTATCAAGACTGAAGTTGCCCAGATGTCTTCGCTTATTCCTAGTCCTGACCAACCGAAGCTAATCAACACTGTGGTAAAATTAGCTATCGTGGCCACTGATATCCAACCCAGATAAACACTGATCGGCACATAGACCAACCACTTCACACCGTGACTTCTGAAGTAGTTGATATTCAATTTTTTATAAATCATTATCAAACTACCTAATAGTACCAACATGATAAGTATAGAGACTATGATCATCTCATAATGCCATGCAACAATCCATGAGCCATTCGCTAAACCATTGATCAAAAACCATGGTCCGATTTTATTTATCTTAGTTTTTTCACTTGATCCGAACCATTGATACGCTATAAATCCGATCAGTAACAGATATATAACACTCCATATAGTAAATGTAAATCCCGCAGGAACGAATAGATTCGGATACATATCAGACAACTCCCCTGTAGTCTTACCTCCTAGTGGAAGTGATATCGCCAGCGTATTCATGACCAACATGAATATAAGACCCAGCGTATTTGCAATTTTCATAGTTTCGATATTTTATGAGCGCTCCAATGCACCTAACTCTTACCATTATAATAAGCATTAAATTTGAGTGGAAACATGGATGCAAAATATAAATTTAATAATATACACACAGTATACATCAAGAAGAGTTTTACAGTTCGCATAGATCAGAATAATAAATGAACTCAACTGGAATACAAAAAGGCTACACCTTAATCAGATGTAGCCTTACCAGAATCATTTAGAAACATTAAGTTCTTATAGCTTACTCTGGGTAAACTTATATTTTATAGTCATTGATGAGGATTTTAATATCATACTAGTGAAACCGATATCCACTAGTATGAATATTAAAAAGACATTATCAAATCATTCTAAACGTGTTGTAAATTCGTAATAAATACCAGTTATAGCAATGCGTAACGCACCGAACAACTGAATGTATTACTTGATGATCATCATCTTCTTCGTATCGATGAAGTCACCCGCCTGCATTGTATAATATAGGAATCCTGAAGTAGTATTCAATGATGTAACATCAATAGTCATCTCATTGTACCCTTCTTTGAATTCGTTAGTTACATTATATAATTCCTTACCAGTGATGTCGAATATTGCTAAAGTTGCAAATCCGCTCTCTTTCATATCAAATCCTATCGAAGTCATTCCTTTGAATGGATTTGGAGAGTTCTGATGTAGTACATAAGATGATACGGCAGACAAAGAAGATCTATTTTCGATTTCTAATGATAGATCATATATATTCAATGCTTCATCATAAAATTCAGCTTGTACATTGTCAGAGTTCATTTCGACTACATCAGATAGTTGACCATCTTTCAATGTTACAAACTCTAATATAAACAACTCATCATCAGACGATAACTCTATACCGCTTGTAGCATTCCATGATATAGACAATGAACCATTTTCGTCTTTCACATTGTATGCATCCATAGATAGCTTAGCATTAGATATTCCAGCAAACTGAAGTGTACTGGCATCATATTCAATTGTAAACTGCATACCGATTAGCGAGCTGACTTCGTTGGCATTCACAGCAACTGATACTTGCTCACCATTGATGAATGACATATCAGAAACAGAGAGTGATTTAGCTGCAGATCTCACTTCACTAGAATTTTCATCTTGCAGATTAGTAGACGCGTTGCCATTAATATCTCCCGTTTTTATTGCAGTAAAGTTGATATCAGTGTTACTTACGTATAATTCACCAAATTCTACTTTCTCAGGGAAATCAAATGGATCTGTAGGATCTTCGATTTCAAAAGCTGTAGGGATAAATCTCCATGAAGTATTATCATTGAATGAAGTATTGATACCTAGGATTACTTTTCTCAGTAGAAGTAAATCAGCTGATGTCACTGCATCATTACCGTTTACATCTGCTGCGATAAGTTTATATGGGCTATCTAACTCTTCCAATCCTAGTATGTGTCTCTGCACCATTACAAGATCCAAAGTAGATACACCGTTGTTAGCATCATCATTCTTATGAGGCTCTACAGAATACGAACCGTAGTAATTCACTTCATCGAAAGTATATATACCTTCTGACTGAGTCATTTTTAGATCAGCATTTTGTGCTGACATATCCATTAGTTCTACTTCGATATCTAGTAGTCCAGCATTCTTACTATCTACGATATGTCCACTTATGGTAGCCAAACCTAGCAAGTCATCACAAGCATTACTCGATTGAGAATCTTGTAGGATTAATGTAACGTTACAGAACTCAGAATTACCACTTGCATCTATTACATGCATCTCTAATGGAATCTCTTGTGCTATACCATTGTCTATATCTGCACATGTGAAAGTCATGGCTTGCTGTGTACCCGCTGCATTAAAAGAGAATATTAAATCCTCATCACTTCCGCAGGCAGCTTCACTCTTCAAGTTAAAATCACTTGCCCATACTTCTGTAGTTCCATCCTCTCCTAGAACCCATACTACCTCTCCGAGACATATCGGTGTAGGTGGTTTAGTATCCATGATTGTAATAATCTTAGTACATACTGCCTGATTATCACACTTATCTGTTGCTGTGAATACTACTTTGTGTGTTCCAGCTGGAAGCGTTCTTGTTATTGTATTTGAATTACCATTGAAATCTATACTTCCATTATTATCTGCATCAATAGTGTATGTATATACTATTTGCGAAGCTGGAGTACAATCATCAGTTGCATTTACTGTTAGCGTTACCTCTTCTTGACAATCGCCATCCGTAGAAGTGAATGTCTCATTTATACATTCATCAAAAACAGGCTTTACAGAGTTAGTGAATCCGATCTTCTGCACATACTCGAAGTAAGATGGATTTTGAGGATCATAGTTACACCAATCTATTATTTTCCAATGTCTCAGTACTTTGATACAGAAATCAGGTGTATCATAAAATACATCGTCATCATAAGAAATTGCAATATTCGTACAGTCTGTATTTGATAGTATAGGTAAGCTATTCAACTCTTCAGGAGTTGATCCACTTGCATCGCAGCCTACGATATCAAGATCACTAGGCCAGTTGATGTTTGATTCTACGAAAGGACTAGAGTCTACTACATTGATAGTCTGACTACATGTTGCTATTCTTCCTTGTGGGTCTGTGGCTCTCCATGTTCTAGTTACTACACCTTTTCCACACTCATCAAGGTTTACATTGTCAGAGAACGTGACTTCAACACTACAGTTATCCGTACCTATAGCCATACCGGTAAGAGATGTATCTAAGTAATCTTGAGTACATTGTATCGTTACATTTGATGGACAAGTAATTTCAGGATTGAGTTTATCTTGTACATTCACATTTACGAAGCAGTCATTGAAGTTTCCACTTTTATCAAACACTCTCATGATTACCTTCACATATCCAGTACCTACATCCTCACAACAGAAGTTCACTTTATCACCGAAAGTAAGATCAGAATTAAATCCACATGGAGACGTCTCTCTTCTCACTTCGAATCTGTCGATCTCACAGTTGTCAAAACTACCATCGTCGATACTTGTTCCTAAGACATCAGCCCATCCTGCATCTTCTAGGCCTACTACAGTATATCCCTCACATACTGGAGTTGGAGCTTCTTGATCTGTCACCAATACTTCTGTAAAACACTGAGAACTATTACCACAAGCATCAGTCAGCGTATATATGATCCATGATGTATCTTGTGGAAGACCAGTGATTGTGTATAATCCAGTAGCTGAATTAAAAGTTACATTATCATAAATAGGATCTTCAAAAGGAGAACCATTCTCGTCTCTTAATTTGTATCCAACTATGTAATCATAATCACTACACTCAAATATTACAATCGGTGCAGGAACTGTATATGTACCAGTACAAGTACCTTCATCAGTTGGGATATCATCTATAAAATCAGGTGTAGCAGTACATACTGGTGCCTGATCATCTAATATTTTTATAATTTGATTTTCAGTTCTTTCTTCGCCTGTACACCAATCTATTACTACCCACTGTCTGAGTACTTTCAAGCTCGCTCCACAGATTTCAAATACGACATCAGTATAGTAAACTTGTATATTTGGGCAGGTTACATTCGATGGGAATCCAGTAACTTCTGGCGCAGGTGCACCATTCGGCAATGTTTGTATAGTTACTGCACAAGAAAATGCTGGCAGCTCTATATCATCATAGTTTAATGGAAATACTACATCATCTACACTTGCTTTCTCCACTAATAATAGTTGTGTACATGTAGATTCATTTCCTTGTTCGTCCGTTGCTGTCCATGTTCTCGTTATTGTTTTTACGAAATCGTCTGCACAAGCATTAGTAACTTCTGTATCTGTATAATCAATATCCGTTACCGCACCACAAGCATCTATAGCCGTAACAGCTTGTACACCTCCAGGACCTGGAGTCAAGTCATCATCACATGCCACGATCAAGTCTTCACAGTTGATCAACATTGGAGGCAACTTATCCTCTACAGTGATACTCCCCCAGCAAGATGCAGCACATCCATTTAGTTGAATATTTACTGACAGTGTCTGATTTACATAGGTATAATCTACTTCTGGGTCAGAAAGCTCTACACCATCAGCTGTCATGATGACTACAGTGTAATCATCATTATCGAATTGCTGATCTTCTAAGATCATATCCGGCGTAATTAAAACTACACAATTATCATCAAGTGATACCTGCAGACCATCATTACAAGCCATGGTAGTGTTACAGTCTACCTGTGCAGTTGCTAGATGAGCAACTAAAAGGCAAACGATCATCCCAAGAACTCTAGCTGCTGTAGCTGCATTCTTTACGATTGATTTTTGACTATTTATTATTAATTCTTTCATTTTATAAAGATTTAAAATCTGATTCTTAATGTTTCTATTATTTGCCGTTTCTAAAGGCTATGATTTACTATTCTTATTATTACTTTATTACAATCATCTTTTTACTAGCACTATGACCTTCAGTATCAAGCTGGTAATAGAGTACGCCTGAAGTATTGATCTCACTCACATCAAGTGTGATGGTATTGTATCCTTTTTGATATACTCCAGATTTCTTGATCAATGACTTACCCGTCATGTCATAGATTGTAAGAGATACTTCCTGCTCTATCGGCAGTACGAATCCTATATCTGTCGTCGTTGTGAATGGATTCGGTACATTCTGTAATAATTCGAATGTATTTGCCTTCGTAGATCTGTTCAGGATTTCTAGATTGAACTGTGCCGCTGATACTTGTGCATTCGCATTGATATACAGCTCGTTTTTCAATCCACTTTCTGACAGGCTGATCATCTCTGATAGGTAACCTGGCTTTTTGATATCCATGATTATTGTAATGATCTCATCAGTTATTACTTCTGAAGTAGCATTATGGATACTTGCAAATAATCTGTTCGAAGATTTTGTATAGTTAGCTTCTGTTACATTCAATGCATCAGATGCAAGATTAATATCAGACACTAAGTTTTCGTTGTACTCTAGATTCAACTGCATACCGAATACATCAGATATATCAGCTAGAATCAAACTAATCGCTTGTCTTCCAGTACTGAGATACTGATCCTCTACAGTCAACGTATTAGAAGATCTAGTGGATATAGACTCTGTAGACTGAAGGTTACCGTATGATGCAGAATTATTCACATCTCCGATCTTCACCGCTACGAAATCTGCATCCATGTAATCTTCAGATACATTTTCCATAGATACATTACCAGCAAATGGAAATGGATCATTCTCATCAGCAAACTCGATAGCTGCATCTACAAACCTCCAACTGTCGTTGTTTGGTAATTCTGAGTAAATGCCCAATATGAGTTTTCTCAGTTGAAGAAGATCGGATGCAGTTATACTTTCCGAGTTATTGATGTCTGCCGCTATCACTTTGTATGGATTATCTAGCTCAGCTAGTCCAAGTAGGTGACGTTGTATAAGTACCAAATCAAGAGTAGATACTCCTTCATTATAATTTTCATCTAATGATGGTACTATGTTATAGTTTTCATTTGCTATTAAGTTATTGAATGTATACCCACCATCTACACCAGTAAATGATTGCGTAGGAAACTCAGGTAGATTAGCAACCAGGCTTACGTCGATTCCAGATACATTTTCATTGATATCATTTACAATATGACCACCAAGTGAAATCCTATTCTCTTCACCTTCTTCTTCATCACCATTGTCTGGACAGTGGCCTTGATTATCTTGTACGATCAATGTAGTCGTACAGAAATCAGAGTTACCTGAAGGGTCTGTAACATATATCTCTAATTCAAATTCTGTAGATTCTCCTTCTAGATCATCACATGTTATTACGATAGATGTGTTTGATGTCAGTGGTGAGAATGATATACTTAATTCATCTGCATCCGCACAGTTATCAAAACTTCCATTGTCGAAATCATTGGCCCATATAGCTACTGATCCTGAAGTCTCCATTACTACTGTCACGATTTCAGATAGACAGTACGGTGTAGGTGGCTTATTATCATCTACATTGAGGATAGCTGCACAGCTCTGTACATTGCCACATTCGTCCTCTACTTCCCAGAGTACTCGGTGTGTACCAAATGACACTACCCTATTGACCATGTTACCAGTACCTGTGAAGTCTATACTTCCATTATTATCTTCATCTATTTTATATGTATAAGATAGATCCGATGCTGCAGTACAATCATCTATTGCAGAAGCTGTTGCTTGGATTCTAGCTGTACAATTTGATTGTTGAACGATCGTAAAGTCTGAAGCTGTACATCCTGTAATGAAGTTTGGCTTCGTACTGTTTTCTACTTTTATGACTTGCGTATATTCCCAGAATCCAACATTTCCGAATGGAACGAATACACAATCATCAATTACTTTCCATGTTCTGAGTATCTTAGAACACGCCTCATCAGTATATTGGAAGATTACATCATCATAAGTGAAACTGATCTGACTACATCCTTCATTTAGGACTACTGGTCTCTGTCTTCCATTTGGAAGATCATCAGGTAGTATCCCATTTGACGCACAACCATTCATTACGGTGTGATCACCAGGCCAGATTATGTCATCATTCTGATCATTTGGATTGTTTGGATTGATAAAAAATGGATCGAGTGAACTGACAAATATTCTCTGTATGCACGTCTCGAAGTTTCCGTTATTATCTTCCGCTCTGAATGTTCTAGTGATAGTACCTGTACCACAAGAATTGATATTTCTACTTGATGTAGAGGTTACTGTTACATTACAGTTATCTTCTGCTTCTGCTGTTCCATATTGGTCTAGATTTACAGTATCATCGTCACAGTCGATCGTTACATCTGCAGGACAGAATGTGATCGTTGGAGCATGATTATCCTGCACTTCGGCTTCTACCATACATACATTACTGTTTCCAGCTTTATCCGTTACTCTCATTTGGACCATTATTACTTTGCCCACATCTTCACAACAGAATTTCACTTTTTCTCCATATTGACTTGACTCACCACATCCGAAGTTGTCTACTCTTCTTACTTCTCTAGTAATCTCTCCACAATTATCCCACGAACCATCATCAAATGACTCGATGCTTGCGAATCCAATACCATTTTCATTTAGTCCTACGAATGTGTGTAAGTCACACACTGGAATAGGTTGGATATCATCTACTATAGTTACTGTCGTAAATGCAGTTGCTTGATTTCCACATACATCTGTTACATAATATAGTATCCATAGTGTATTTCCATTCAAATCATCAAGACCTGAGATCAAAAATGATCCGTCACCCTGCTCTACCACACCTTCATTAGTCGGTTGGAAGAAAGGGTCATTATTTACACCATCAGGAATATTATACGATACTGTATAGTCGAAATCAGAACATTCATTCGTCACGATAGGTGCAGGCACTTCGATGATAGAAGAACACGTAGTAGGCGTAGTCCCCACAGAAAATGAAGGAGGTGCTGAGACTTCAGGTTCTTGACTATCCATCACTGTGATATATTGTGTCTGCTCTCTAGCTGGAAGTTGATCACATAGATCATTTACACTCCATCTTCTTCTTATTTTGAATGCTTGATCACCGCATATAGGGATCGTTACATCTTCGTACTCTACTGTTACATTCAGACAAAATATACCCTCTGGCATACCTGTGAATGAAGGATCAGGATTACCATTTGGCAATCTAGGATAATTACTACATGCTTCTATAGAAGGATTGGGTCCTAAGACGTCATCAAAATTTTCTGGGAATGTAATATCATCAAGTGATGCTCTATTGATAGAGATAGTCTGCGTACATGTCGATGAATTATCTGACATATCAGTCGCTTTCCATACTCTATTTACGATAGAACTAAATGGACCGTCGCATAGATTAGTCGTAACTGGTACGTCTTCAAAAGTAAGTATTACATCACTACATCTATCAAATCCTACTAATAGAAACTTATCATCACCCAAATCTGTAATGTCTACATCATCAGGAATAGGAAATCCTGTGTTCGCTGGTGTCATAAGTTCATCACAATCGATGATTACATCTTCTCCACAGTCTAATTGAGGTATGGATTTATCTTCTAGAAGTAGAAATCCCCAACATGAGTTACCACTACATTCGTGTACAACTTTTACTTGAAGTGTAGTCCCTACGTACTCCATACCGATAGTAGGACCGACTACGATTTCACCAGTTTCTACATTTGTGAACTCTAAGTCGTAAGAATCATTAGAAAACATCATGTCCTCCAATATCATATCGGCTACGAAATCTAACTCACAATTTCCATTGAGAGATATATTCACCTGATTATTACAAGCCATACTGAATGCTTCTTCGTCCATGACGCCGATTGATTCACTTCCTGCGATCGGACAAGCATCATTTACTTGACCTGTATAGCTGAATGCCGCACCTGTATATGATAATTCGTATTCTCCTACTACATCGTCCCACTGGACAAACACTCTACGTGTTCCTTGACCTCCGACTATACTACCACCACCAGATAGTGTCCATGTGATATTATCGATTAGGTCATTAGAAGGCTCTACTTCATATGTTTCTAGCGTACCTATACACGTACCGAAATCTCCTATTATTTCAGAAGAAGCTTCCATACAAGTATGTGCTGATGTTATGATAAGATTTGCAGTACCATTAGATACAGTAACCTCCCACACAGTATTATTGAGCCTTATAGCATTCAATATATATTGATCGGAGTTACCAGGTATAGGAGTTCCATCCATCAGAGGTATAGGTTCTTCTGGTGGTGCAGGACTATCTGGATCAAATAATCCAGAAGAAGATACAACCACCCAATTCTCACCAGGAGATGAGTTTATTGCGATTGTTTCTGCAAATTGGGTAGCTAAATTATCTGTGCCATTATCAAGGCACTGACACTCTACTCTACTCGCTGACTGAGCATAAGATTGATTGAAAACCAATATCAAAAATAGTACTGAGATCAGTCCTGCTCTTGTCATTTGGAGTCCATTGCATACATTTTGGTATAAATGTGTTTTTAATGGTCTTTTCATCATTTGTAAGTTTAATTCATTTTTGCTCCATTGATTCCAGATTCTGAGTTTGGGATCAATATCACGTTTGTAAAAGCAGAGTTATCTGCCGGTTATTAATGTTTCGTCTAGAAAATGATCTGGATCTCTTACGATCAGATATAACTTTTCCATTACAGCACTAGTAAACCAACTTTTGAACCAAACTAAATATCATATTACAAGCATTTATAATATGAAAACACATTACATTTTTTGTTAATCTATAAACCGTATTTATTGAATGAATTAGCGAGAAAAAGAAAATTGATATTTTTTTAAAGTTTTTTTACAGGAAATTGGAAATACTCAGTTTTGTGATCCTGAATGAGTGAATAGAGACAGGAAAAGCGCTAGAAAAATGATAAATTATGAGATAAATTGGAATAGTAATCAACGATGATGTTACTCTCATAATACTAGATTGTATGATAATCTAGTATGTAAATAATAAGTGACAAGTATCATAAATTGCATAGGGATAGATTGCGTACGTTTGTCAAAATGTTCCATAATTACTACTCGATGATGTATGTACTTATTCGCATCATTCAATGATGATAGGTTATGACGCATGTTTGCGAATACATAGAAATTACATTTTCAGCTATGACGATTCTGAGTCGCTCATTCACTTATTGCACAGAGCAAATGATTATAAATAGCAAATACTATTCACTTTTTTAATTATATTATAAATCATTCTATATGTACTTCTCTATCCTTATTTGAAATACTATATTTGCAATCTATCTGTATTATTTGATAATAAATATAACATCAATGTTACCAAGTACTCACTCTATAACTTTTGCTAGATTAATCCTTACCTTATCTATTGGGTTGATTATTAGTATACCTCATTCCAAATCACAGAAAATAGTTAATACTGAATCAGGTCAGAAGATATTGATAGCTAAAGATGGTTCTTGGAGTATTGTCAAATTCAATGAAAAAATCAATGAAGAAGGTGTTATTGTATCTGATACAAACACCAATCTGGATGCATTCGAAGCTCCAAATGCAGGCAAGCATCCGCTTACTGTAGATCAATCCGCACAGGTAAATAACGTCCTCAAAACATTCAAAAGTGATGAAGCTCAACTAATTGTCAATAAAGAATTTTTTCAAAAAAATCTAGATCAGCTAATTCAAAAAAGAAAAGAAGCTAAAAAAGATAAAGACGCTGATCAACTTGCTAACCTAAAAGAGCTAATCAAAATAACAGAAAATTCACTAAATAAAACCAAGCAAGATTATAAGAAATCCTCCAAGCTAATCGCTTCAGCTAATGAGCTTCTGAAAGGTAATGTAAAAAACAAAGAACGTGCAATAGCCAAATTGATACAAGCAAATGAAATGCCTATCAACAAAAACTCAGGAATGGGTGGGTCATTAACTCAAAGCAATGTGACAATTCAAAGTGATGCCGTTGATAGCAAAGATGCGTCCACGGAAGTAGAGAAAATAGAAACTGCAACGACAACGCAAAATGCTGTATATCCTAAAACATTCAAAGTATCAAAAGCAAAACACCCTAGGGATAAATATGAGTGTGAATTGGCGTTTGACGGATACGATGACGTACTACGAGCTAATAAAAAAGAAGTGAAAACAGAATTCTTCTTTGGACATAGTCAAGAAAAAATGAAAGCTTATTTCAAAAATGATGATTTTATAACTTGCGATGCGAACTTGTCAAAAGTTGGGAGAAAATACTATATCACACTAAAAATAAGAGTCAAATCCAAAGATGCTAAACGTACTTATGGTATGTTAAGATCAAAAGAAACGATAAGATTTGAAATGATAAATGGTGATAAAGTATACTGCACAAGTATGGTCCAAGATGATGGTACAATAGAAGCATACACTGGAAATACACTTTATACAGGAATCTATGAGATATCAAAAGATAATATAAAAATATTGAAAAAAGGCTATCTAGATAACGTTGGTATCATATGGTCTAGTGGATACGAACAATACAATATTTTCAACGTAGACTTCATCAAAAATCAATTAAGATGCCTGGAGAAATAGTAGATGCAAAACGGGTACTAGGATTAGAACTTCCTACTGATCCAAGATGGGTCAACATGGCTGAGATCAGTCTAGAAGCGATATTGACAGATCATGCATTCTGTGAAATGAAGGCTGCTACCCAATGTATATCTCTGATATCAACTTACTCTCACAAAGAAGAATTGGTAAAAGAAGTTACTCCCGTAGTATCCGAAGAATGGGGACACTTTCGCCTAGTTCTAAAAGAAATGGATAAAAGAGGATTGAAACTCGGTAAACAAAGAAAAGACCTTTATGTCAATGAACTTTTAAAATTTCAAATCGGTGGTGGTAGTCTCGAAGATAGATTACTGGAGAAACTTGTCACCTTCGCACTGATTGAGGCAAGAAGCTGCGAACGGTTCAGACTGCTCTCATTACATATCGCCGATGAAAGTCTCAAAGAATTCTATCACAAATTTATGGTATCAGAAGCGGGGCATTATAAAATGTTTCTCTCATTGGCCAAGCTCTATTGTGGAGAAGAAAAAACTATGAAGCGATGGGATGAATACCTAGAGTACGAAGCCAAAGTAATGTCTACATTAGAAACTCGAGGTGATCGAATGCACTGATACATCTAAGGAAATCAATCAATTGTATGATGATAAAGGTTTTATAGACAGCACCAAACTCAACGACTAAGGGCGTCTCAAACAAGGTTCTGTTTTTTAACGAAGGATATTCAGTAGATCTGAATATCTTTATTATATACCTTCACTCCGCTTACTGCTGAATGAATACCCCATTTATGCTTGATTTTACATAAATAAGAGGTAGTAATTTCAACCTAAACTTCCACTCGCCGTTCGGGCTTTCATTTTTGGCTTGACCCAAAAACGAAAAAAAAAACGAGTCTTTGCCAAACAAGCCATCTTTATATCATGGCTTTACTCAGTGCTTAACACGAGGTGAATTTTAAACCTCAGTTTTAATCACTCATCAATCACGTCAAAAAATGAATCAGATTCTAAGACATTCGTCTCACCGTCGATCGTAACTGCGTATACAAAACCAGGCAGCACACTATAAGCTCCTACATTACCGTCTTTATC
>CALLMH010000092.1 GCA_938007965.1 uncultured Saprospiraceae bacterium
TCCACATATTTCTGCTATAACAACACTACGTTTCCTCTCTCCCTATCTCATCCATATACCTATTCGTAGGCCTCAGGACTGTATTTATGGACTATCCGTTCGATCCGTTGAAGAGGTATTAATTTAATAGTAGCCAGCTTACACCAAATCTAAATTTGAAATCAAACTGAGGATAATTTACTATCTGATAAGCGACTTTATTACTGAAGATGTTATTGATATTTTCGAATCGAATAAAAAACCTGAATGTTTTTACCTTTCCTGTGAAATAGACATCAGTCATAGGGTAGAAATCTATAGTCTCTGATGATTGAAAGAAATTACCAGTTACGGGGCTGAAACTAGCTCCTGTGTGTGAAGGTGTCAATCTTACTTCTGTACCCATTCTCGCAAACAAAGCTTTGTCAAATAAATATCCAGTGATATGAATGTTATGTTTCGAGTGGACGGTTGGGAGATTGTATATATTATCATTGAATATTTGGAGTAATGCATAATTCTCCATTCCTATTTTTCGAAATCTGATCTCATTCATTAGGGTGATTGACGTAGAGGAAAATATATCATCGGATTGTACTACAGTAGATGTAGCATCGTAATAAATGGCATTTGTTACCAATGATTGCTTTATGGCACCTTTTATTTTCAACTTTGGGATTTCGAATTCTCCGAACAAGTCAGAGCCGACGGGTTTTGTAAAGTTATTCTCTTGCCATATTGGTCGACTATTGAGTATCAAACTTCTGCTCATAAGGTCAGGAGTATACCGATAGAATGCAGCGCCTCCATTTATATCGATCCAACTGCCGATGTCGAGATTAAGACTGCCTCGAAGATGAAAATCGCCTGCACCTTCTCCGATTCCTAGTTGACCGATTGATTTTATAGCTAGTGATTTAGTGATCGGTACATCACCTTTGAAGTCTAGAAATAGATTGTCAAAATTCGAATCGATACCCAGTTGATCTATCGAATATCTGTCATATACGATTCCCGCTCTGATGTTCAATCTCTCTCCATTGCTGGCATATGCGTAGAATGCATTTGATATTTTGTTGATCTTATTGTAGAATCTTATGCCTCTATCCTCTTTATTAAATAATCCATAGGCGATAGAGTCTTGCGCGTTACTGGTATTTGGGTCAGTGAATTTATAGTACCTCGCGTCATACTTCAGATCATACCTTAGTAGGTACTGGATATTACTTTTTTCTGGTTTGTTGAGCTGGTAATAGTTAATCAGAGAGTATTGCTTTTGCTGGTGACGCGTCTGAGCATCATCGGTTAATATTGGGACTAATGATCTATCGCCAAATCCTGGTTGCATTAATAATGAGTCTCGTGCAAATTGCGTAATTCCTCCATTCTGACCCTCCTCGTTTACATTTGACAGCATTGATAGGAATCCAGTATATCTTTTGTTTTCGCTTTGGTACCGAAGAGATACTCCGAAGTTAGTAGTTTTTGTAAGTTGATTTGTGTAGAATCCTTGTTGTCGGATTCTTCTATAATTGAGACTTATACTAGTGCCATCATTGAAGCTTCTAGCAAAATCTGATCTGATTACAAAGTTTTGCTGCCCACTTACTGGAGTGAAAAATACATTTGTTAGCGGCGTATTATTTTCATAAAATCGAAAATCATCCAATTTGAAGTTGTAAAGATCATATTGATTAAGACCTTCATCAAATCCTATGTATGGGTTGGATTCATAGGTTTGTGCTCTAGAGGCGGATCCAGCGTTGCCTAGGTTTTGATAGTCGATCCATCTTCTCTTTGCAGGATCATACTGGTGGAAGAAATTATCCAATGTACTATCTTGGAAATCATAGAAAGTAGTAATATCTGATAGCTTGAAATACCGCAATATGATAGTGTCTGGTAGATTGCTTTTGGCGATAGAGTCATTTCTAGCTTGAGACATTCTTGCATAGTCCATACTGTTTCTAACTTGAGCGGACAAGTCATGGATACTGATCACAGTAAGTATAGCAATAATGTACAAATGTATCTTCATCAGCGGCAAATGTAATAATCATAGCTGATAACGATGCGATTATTCATATTGCAGTTACAATTTGATCGATTTAGGGCATTATTAACTTTTGTATATCGTAATATGATTAGACGTAAGAGACGTCTAGATTCTTGATATTTGACCAGATCTGCCCCTTCCTATGGTGCTATCTTCTACATCACCTGTATAAGTGATTCTTCCACCAGAGCCGACATCAGCATCGAGTGCTTTGTTGGCATGTACTTTTATTGATGCACATGAGGCAGCATCAGCATTTACGGTATCACATATTAGGAGTTTGGCATTGATATTAGATCCAGAACTGGCTTCGAAACTTCCTTCCTCAGCTTCTCCTTTTATTTTTAATGTTGCCCCTGATGATGCCTCTAAGTCTATGTTTTTTGCTATGATCTGGAGATTGGCATTAGCACCACTAGATACTTCAATATTGATATTTTCCGAGCGAATCTTTTCTTCATTTTTTAGAGAAGCGCCAGACGCAACTCCTATGCTGCTCAGTGTTTTGTAGTAGACGATTACTTTCGCTTGCGATTTATTAGATTTACGATAGTCACTTTTTATTTTTACGACTAAGTTTTCACCTTTGACTTCTGTTATTAGGTCCGATTCAGACCCTTTGATCATTTTATAATCCAACTTTTGAGTATCGGATTTTATAAGTTTCACCCCCACATTGCCACTTATTGATATTTTAGAAAAGTCACTTATGCTTCTAGATTGGGCTTCGCTTTTGAATGCAAATGTCATAGCAATAAGTAATACTGTAATAATCGATATGTGTTTCATAAGATATTTTTTTTGGCTCTTGAGTAAGGAGTATTTTTTCAATCGTTTGCTTCTTTGTTGTATTTTATCACCTCTACTTTGACGGTAGCTTTGAGTTATCTCATTGTCTTGAAATTTCGTTTTTTCAGGAAGACCTTTGAAGAGTACTATCATTCTTTCGTTTCTTCTAGTACTTTTATATCGAAGGCGATATTCGTATCAGGGTCTATATAGCCAGGAAATCCTTTCTTACCATATCCCATATGTGATGGTATCAGTAGGGTAGCTTCAGTACCTCTCTTGAGATACGGTAGGGCTTCATTCCATCCTGCATTCATATTACCCACTCGGAATGTGATAGGTTCGCCTCTACCATAAGAAGAATCAAATTCTTTACCATCTAGCGTATAGCCTTTGTAGTCAACACTTATTTTGTCGCCCCACTTGACTTGTTCTCCGCTTCCTTCTGTATGTGTTTGGATATATACGCCACTTTTAGTTCTTATGGCGCTTATATTGTTGTCGGCTGCGTATTCTATGAGTGTATTTTCATCTTTTTGGTCGAGTGTAGTAGGTTCGGCATGATAGTACTTGTAGAGGTCTCCTAAGTCGGCCTTCGTCTTTTTGGACGTTGTGATTTGAGTACTTGGAGAATCATTCTTCTGATTCTTGCATGAGCCTAAAAGTAGGCCAGTAAATAGAGTAATTGCGAAAAGTATATTTTTCATGTTTTTTATTTTAATCAACGTCTAAATTCATCCTAGCGGTATGCAATTCTGATAATGCATGGAAGTCAGCTACTTTTTTTGCTATCTCGATACCTTTGTCATAAGTCTCTATTGCCTTCTCAGGCATCGATAGTTCCAACTGTAGAGCTGCTAAGTGATAGTAGAGTCCCACATAATCTGGATCATTTTCTCTTAGCGTATTATAGGTGTCTAAGGCTTTTTTCAGTGTTCCTATTTTCTCATACTCTTTTGCAAGTGCAAACATTAGAAAACTATCTGATGGATCATCTTTCAAGAAATTAAGTAGTGTATCTATTCTGTTTTTTTGCATATAATATATAATGAGTTGTGAACAATATTTAGTTCAATTTGTCATGTAATTGTATAATTTAACTCTGAGTTAAATTATTGAAATTATCCAATTATCTTTGCATCGGTAATTGTATTGCGTAATTTTGTGTTGTACTTTTGATTTAAATACAAAAGTAATTTTCAGAAACGTAAAACAATGTTACGTTTATTTAAATAAATAAAATAGAGTAAATGAAAATATTAGTCTGCATCACAAAGACTCCTGAAACTACCGCTAAAATAGCATTTACTGACGGTAATAAAGAGTTTAATAAAGATGGCGTACAATATATCATGAATCCATATGATGAATGGTATGCACTGGTAAGGGCACTAGAGTTGAAAGAAGCGAATGGAGGCACGGTAACAGTGCTCAATGTCGGAGATTCTTCAAATGATATCATAATCAGAAAAGGTCTAGCGCTAGGAGCGGATGATGCTGTAAGAATCGATACGGATGCTCTGAGTGCATATCAGACAGCTGCACAGATATCTGCATATGCAAGCGATAAGTCCTACGACCTTATATTTCTAGGAAAGGAATCTATAGACTATAATGGTAGCGAAGTGGGTGGACTATTGGCCGAAATGTTAAGTTTGCCATATGTATCATATGTGTCTCATTTGGAAGTGTCTGGAGGTGTATCAACCGTATCTAGAGACATCGAGGGTGGGGTAGAAGTATCAGAAGTAAGTGGACCATTCGTATTATCAGCTGCTAAGGGATTAGCCGAACAGAGGATAGCAAATATGAAAGGCATCATGATGTCAAAGAGAAAGCCACTGACCGTAGTGCCGCCCGCAGATGTTGAAAATCCTGTAGAAGTAGTATCCTACACCCTTCCAGAAGGGAAGTCCGGGGTCAAAATGATTGCTCCTGATGATATGCAAGAGCTGGTCAGATTACTTCACGAAGAAGCAAAAGTGATATAGGATCACATTGTTGATTAAAAATTTAAAAAGATAACCATGGCAGTATTAGTATATGCGGAAACGCAAGCCAATAAAATAAAGAAAGCATCTCTTGAGTGTGTTTTCTACGGAAATAAAATAGCTGAAATATTAGGAACTGAATGTATAGCATTGGTGCTCGGAAGTGCATCTGATGCAGGAGATCTGGGCATATATGGTGCGAGCCGAGTAATACAAGTAAGTGATTCAAGCTTAGATGCATTTGATAGTTCGGTTCATTCTGACGTAGTAGTTCAAGTTGCCGATCAAGTATCAGCGGATACTGTGATATTAGCACATTCTTCGACGGGGAAATCTCTAATCGGAAGATTGGCCGCTAAAATGAAGGCAGGAAGTGTCTCCGGGGTGGTCGGATTGCCTAATGTTGACAATGGATTTACCGTAGATAAAAGTGTGTTTTCAGGAAAGGCAATAGCGAGTTACTTAATCAAATCAGATAAAAGGGTGTTGTCTCTTTCGGGTAATTCATTTAAACCAGAAGCGATAGGAGCAGCTGTTGCTGTGGAGAGTACAGACGTTACTATCCCAGCATCCACAGTGAAAGTCTTAGAAGTCAAAAGAGAAGAAGGTATAGTGCCACTGCCAGAAGCTGAACTTGTGGTGTCAGCTGGAAGAGGTATGAAAGGACCAGAAAATTGGGGCATCATAGAGGATCTAGCTACTGTGCTAGGTGCCACTACTGCATGTAGTCGTCCGGTAGCGGACATAGGATGGAGACCACACCATGAGCATGTAGGTCAGACCGGTGTAGCTATCAAGCCCAATCTATATATAGCGGCTGGGATTAGTGGTGCGATTCAACATCTGGCTGGAGTGAACAATTCTAAAGTAATAGTTGTTATTAATAAGGATCCTGAAGCCCCATTTTTCAAAGCTGCAGATTATGGAGTAGAGGGTGATTTGTTTGATGTAGTTCCCAAGTTGACAGCAGCTTTGAAAGAATATAAGTCAAGTATTTAGAAAAATACCACCAGACTGAGGACTTGTCAGGTGTTACAAAATGTGATATGAAAGTTATAAGTGTAGGCACGGTTTTAAATTAAAAAAACTTTCTAGTTTTATTTTGAAATTTGAAAAGTAATAACGATGTTTACATTACAATTTTAGGGGAGAAGTTTCTTAGAATAATGTTACAAAAAATTTGAATAAAGACGTAATTGGTTTATCGTGATAGCTGGGGGCAAAGACGCCTGTTTTTGTCCCCTCTTTTTACCTTTCCAATAGACGTATAAGTTATAGATAAAGTTGATCTAAAGATGTAATTGGTTTATCGTGATAGCTGGGAGCAAAGACGCCTGTTTTTGTTCCCGCTTTTTTGATCTTCTTTTTCATAAAAAATATATTGAGGTTTTTAATAATTCTCAAAAGATGTAATTGGTTTATCGTGATAGCTGGGAGCAAAGACGCCTGTTTTTGTTCCCGCTTTTTTGATTTTCCTTTTCATGAAAAAATATATTGAGGATTTTTAATAATTCTCAAAAGATGTAATTGGTTTATCGTGATAGCTGGGGGCAAAGACGCCTGTTTTTGTTCCCGCTTTTTTGATCTTCCTTTTCACAAAAAATATATTGAGGAATTTAATAATTCTTTAAAGATGTAATTGGTTTATCGTGATAGCTGGGAGCAAAGACGCCTGTTTTTGTTCCCGCTTTTATTTTAAAATAGTGATGTCCCGAAATACAGATTATCCTTTTATCCAATAGACTATGACAGCCCTTCCTTCTGAAGAGATTACCCCTTTTTGAATGATCTAATCGCAACATAATTATAATGCTCTCCTTACTTCTTACATTTATACGATTCTGATTTATTTTAGAGGAATAATTTGTATTTTGGTGTTTTAATTAACCACAAAAAACAATTCATATGAAAAATTTATATTTAGTTGTTATTATTTTTTTTGGAGGTATGATATCTGCTCAAGCACAGGATTATGATTCTGCCATAGGATTAAGGTTAGGATTCCCTACATCCATTACGTACAAGAAATTTATAACCGAAACCAATGCCTTCGAAGTATATGGAGGTATAAGAGGTGAAGGAACAGGGACCTCAATAAGAGCAAACGCTGCATATCTGATACACACAGAACTTGGGGATACTGAAGGACTTAAATGGTATTACGGAGGAGGAGCTGGAGTTGCATTTTATAGTTTTGATGCTGGATTTGTAGGAGATTCTGGCTCATCAATTACCGCGAGTGGTTATATAGGATTAGAGTATACTTTAGATGACATTCCACTGACTTTTTCTATTGATTGGACACCGACAATTTTCATTGGTGGATTCGGTAGAGGATTTGGTACTGATAATGGAGCATTAGCTGTAAGATATATACTCGCTGGAGATGATTAATTTCACAGAGTTATAAATTTATTCATGATGAACGGCGAAATATATAGAATGTTTCGCCGTTTTTTATCTAAAGTTATGCGATGATGCTCGTAAAGTCAATAGTAATATATCCTATTAAAGGATGCAGAGGCGTGGAGATAGACTCATGTGCTGTACATGAAAGAGGATTTGAAAATGATCGAAGATATATGCTCGTAGATAAGCATAATATGTTCGTTTCACAGAGGTCTCATCCTGAACTATCTCAGATCATAACTTCTTTAACATCAAAACAGATTGATATATCTTATGATGATGAGCGGTTTTCATTTGATTTGGATGAGATTACCAACGAGGTGATTAATATTACACTATTCGAACACACGATATCAGGGACTATAGTTTCTCAAGCAGCGAATAGTTACTTCAGTAACATTCTAGGCGAAGATATACGATTTGTCAAAATGACGCAAACCAATACTCGGCACAAAAAACTAATCAAAGGCCCGGAGGCTACCGAAGTCAGCTTTGCGGACGGGTATCCATACCTCATAGTAGGTACTGATAGCCTTCGTCAATTAAATGCTAGGCTAGATTCTCCCGTTCTTATGGATCGATTTAGGCCGAATATCATTATCGAGACGAGTACAGCACACATTGAAGATTCATGGGAGTCGATCAAAGTTGGCGATGTAGATATGTTGGTCATAAAGCCTTGTGCACGATGTTCTGTAATTACAATCGATCAGCAGACAGCCGAGAAGTCAAAAGGTACAATCAAGGCATTGTCCTCATATCGTAAGGTAGACAATAAAATATATTTTGGTGTCAATGCGATTACGCTTAGTCGAGGACATATTAATATAGGTGATTCTGTTGTTACTTTATAACTGAGGATCGTACTTCTATAATTGTATATTGATTATACTGTAAGCTACTTTTGTTTTCCAATATCGATATTATGTAGATCTACCATCTTATTTATTATATAAGATAGACTTGACAAGGTTTGTAATTGAAAACATTTTCTATTTTTGAGGCGATTTGAGAAGATAAGATATATGAAGAAATCTGTAATTGTTACTCTAGTTATATTATTAGTCTTGGTTTTGGACCAGTGGCTCAAGATTTGGGTGAAGTTGAATATGCCTTACGGTAGTTCTGATCCCATACTTGGACTTAGTTGGGCCCAACTTCATTTTGTAGAGAATAATGGAATGGCATTTGGGCTTTCGTACGGGGGTGTAGTAGGTAAGTTTGTCCTTAGCACATTCAGGATAGCGATGGTTGGGGTTTTGATTTACATTCTCAGAGCACTCATTAAGAGTAAAGAGTCATTGAGTCTTCTTATTTCATTCTCATTGATTATTGCTGGAGCTATGGGCAATATTATAGATAGTATGTTCTATGGATTGATATTCTCAGAGTCGGTATATCATAGCGGCAGTTTGGCCGAATTCATGCCAGAGGGAGGTGGTTACGCACCGTTTCTACAAGGTCGAGTTGTGGATATGTTTTCATTTCCTCTATTTAGTGGTACTTATCCAGATTGGATTCCCTTTGTAGGAGGTACAGATTTTACATTTTTTAGTTTTATTTTTAATGTTGCAGATGCAGCTATATCTGTTGGTGTAGCGAGTATAATACTATTCCATAGATCGTTTTTCAAGCATGACAAATCAGAAAAAGCCGCTTCAGAGTCGTCTAATTCTTCTGTAATCACACCGCCTATTGCGGCAGAAGAAGAATAAGAGTATAGATGCCTGTTTCGTTCCGCATATTACTAGGTCAAGAGAACTCTAAAAAGATGGCTTCCCATATCGTCAGCGAAGTGGTGAATCAGCCAGAAAGAATGGAGGAATTGATGACATTGTTCTTTGATGAAGACCTTAGAACTTGTCAGAGAGCGGCATGGCCAGTTGGATTACTAGCGGATAATAATGCTCATCTGCTGGATCCATATATAGCACGCATGCTCGATAATTTGGATACGCCACATCATGATGCAGTGATCCGAAATACTTTCCGAACCTTTCAATATGTAGATTTCTCAGAGGAGTTGGAAGGGATCGCTTTTGATAAAGCCTTTAATTTCTTATTAGATGTCAATTATGCAGTCGGTATACGGATATTCTCTATGACTGTTTGCGGCAATATAGCCATGAAGTACCCAGAGCTCGGGCAAGAACTGATACCCGTCATAGAAGAAAATGTGCCTCATGGGAGTGCTGGATTTAGAGCAAGAGGAGCATCTATTTTAAAAAAACTTAGAAAATGATCTAGGGTATGCTATCCTTACTTCTGAACTGTACTACGATATTGATTCAGCGGCTAACATTCCTATCTAGACTACTTCATTCAATGAAAGTGTATGTCATTTTTGTATTCGAATCGACCATAAGTATCGTGGATCAAATTCAATATCCATATAAAACTTGATGGAATTTGTCAATGTCTGTTACTACAATAGTCAGTTGATTTAAGTTCACAACTTATTTTCTAGATAAGAAGGAGTAAACAATTATTGAATATAGTATGATTCTTGTACATTTGTGGGAACAGAATAATACTAATGTTTGATATAGTACTTGCTTTTATTACCTCGTTTACGTTGACCTTTATGGCTATTCCGTCTATTATCCATGTTGCGATAAAGAAAAATCTGATGGATGAGCCAGGCGAACGTAGATCTCACGTAATAAGTACCCCTTCTCTCGGAGGGATTGGAATTTTTGCAGGGACACTTTTTAGCATTATTCTATGGACTCCATTCGAATACTTTGGTGATCTTCAGTACATTCTATGTTCGTTTATTATCATCTTCCTTATAGGGGCGAAAGATGATATCGACCCCATGTCTCCGTCGCGGAAGTTCTTGGGAGAACTATTTGCGGCAGCTATATTGGTATTTAAAGCAAATGTAAAGCTTACGAGCCTATATGGTATATTCGGATTTGGAGAGCTTCCGTATGCAGTCAGTATTGTACTAAGCATATTTGTGATCATCGTCATTATCAATGCATTTAACCTTATTGATGGGATCAACGGTCTATCTGGAGGCCTTGGTACACTGATCTGTGTGGTCTTAGGTGTTTGGTTTTTCAAAGTGGACAGTATAGAGTTAGCTATGGTAGCATTCGCTTTGGCTGGATCATTGGTTGCTTTTTTAAAATATAACATTACTCCAGCTAAGATATTTATGGGGGATACAGGCGCTTTATTGCTGGGTTTAGTATGTTCTATATTGACTATTAAGTTTATAGAACTGCATAACGTTTTAGAGGATAAGGCGTATGCATTCGATGCAGCTCCTACGATGGCTATAGCGATATTGATATTGCCTTTGTTTGATACTTTGCGCGTATTCACTATTAGAATATTGAATGGGAAATCTCCATTTTATCCGGATAGGAATCATATACATCACATGATGATCGATGCGGGACTATCGCACACGCAAGCATCTATTTTTTTAATAGTTGTAAATTTTGTATTTATACTTATCGCCTTTTTTCTACAGAGCTTAGGTAACTTGTCGCTACTGATAGTGATCTTGTTATTGGCGCTTATATTATCATATATACTACATATGATAAGCAGGAGAAAGAAAAGAATATCAACCTAAGATGCCAGGTTTATTATATGTTTTCTTGGGAGGTGGTATAGGGAGTTTGGTTAGGTACGGTATTAGCCAATATTTAGTTTCTTCTGACGCCTCATTTCCTGTAGCTACTTTCATATCCAATATTTTAGCATGTTTGGTTCTTGGTTTTTTGCTAGGTCTGCAGTTAAAAGAGAGCCTTCATGATAACCATTCACTTTTGTTTATTACTGGATTTTGTGGTGGGTTCAGTACCTTTTCTACATTTAGTGCAGAATCTCTGAGGTTATTTCAGAATAATCAAGTCGGGTTAGCGCTTATTTATATTGGAGGGAGTATTATTCTTGGGCTTCTATCCGTTTATATAGGGTACAAAGCACAAACACTATTGTAAATGAATTGGAAAAGATTTCTTGTGCTATTTGGGTTTACACTTTTATTGGTAGCTGTGTCCTTGTTTGTCATGAGCTTATCTGATAGAGTAGGCAGTTATATTGATATTGGATATTATGCTGTTCCAGCTTTTTCGTTGCTGTCTGTAGCGGTATTTGCATTAGCCAATATACTTGAGCGTAGAAAGGAGCACCAAGGATTATTCAATCTAGTTGTAATAAATGTAATGTTGAAATTTTTAATTACAGCTTTGGTGATTGGTGTATATTATCAAATAGAAAAACCAGAAAATGGGGTTTTTGTAATTCCATTCATATTAGTTTATGTGGTTTTTACGATATTCGAGGCATATTTTATGAGCGAGCAAGCTAGAACAAAGTAATCTGACCAATAAAATAAATAAATGGACGAAAGAGTAAGTAAGAAAGATGTCGAATTCTTGGATATGTTTTTGGCGGATGAACTTACTGAGGAAGGATTGATAGAACTAGATAAAAAGTTGCGTGATCCGATTTTTAAGAGTTACTATGAAAGTAGGCTGGATCAGAAATACTCAAAATCTTTACCACAAGTATTCGTGGATTATATGCCTATGATCATAATGGTATTACTGATCTTGATTGGAATTTATTTATTTTTAAAATAGAAAAAAGCAGTGGAACTAACTATAGAAAAGATAGAAGCATACATCGAAGATATCAAACTAGCTAGTCTAGAAGCTGGAGCCGCTATCATGGAGATATATAATCAAGATGATAGAGGAATAGAGCATAAATCAGACGAATCGCCACTAACGAAGGCGGACTTAGCGGCTAATAAGATCCTGTGTGATATGTTAAAGAAAATCTCGCCAGAGATACCGATCATCTCAGAAGAGAATGAAAATCTGAGTTATATGGATCGTGCAGGATGGGAATATTGCTGGGTGGTGGATCCACTAGATGGTACGAAGGAATTTATCAAGCGAAATGGAGAATTTACAACTAACGTAGCCCTAGTAAGAGGAGATGAATCAGTAGCTGGTGTAATCTATGCACCCGCATTAGAAGAGATGTACTGGGGAATCATGGGGAGAGGAGCGTACAGTGACATAGGAGGAATTACCACAAAGCTTCAAGTAAATACATTCAATAAATCTGACAAGTCGCTAAAGCTGGTATGCTCAAGATCTCATCTCAATGATGCTACTAAAGAGATCGTAAGTCAATATAATGAACCTGAGCTAGTAGCTAGCGGTAGTTCTCTGAAGTTCATGATCATAGCCAAAGGAGAAGCCCACGTATATCCGAGAATGGCTCCTACGATGGAGTGGGATACGTGTGCAGCACAAGCCATTCTGGAAGAGGCTGGTGGTGTCGTACTACAAGCCGATATAGCTGAGCCCGTAGTATATAACAAAGAAAATTTATTGAATCCAAGCTTTATAGCCATGGGTAATCAGATAGATTAGATGATAGGTATCAGTGCCGTCATATTATCCAAAAATGAGGAAGACAGGATCACTAGATGTATCGAAAGTGTATCAGATCTAGTAGATGAGGTCATAGTAGTGGATAGCGGGAGTACTGATCGTACAGTAGAGATTGCTAGATCTCTCGGCGCTATAGTATACGCTATAGAGTGGAAGGGCTTCGGTAATTCTAAAAACTTCGGAAACGAAAAAGCTTCCAATAACTGGATATTGTCCATAGATAGTGACGAATGGTTAAGTAATGAATTGATTGAGGAAATAAGATCTATCCCACTTCAAGAAAAATGTATCTATGCGATGGATAGATCAAATATCTACCTTGGAAAAACGATAAGGCACTCGGGGTGGTCTTCAGATTGGGTTTTACGGCTATTCCATAAGTCAGATGTATACTGGAATGATAATCTAGTGCATGAAAAACTAACATTCACAAATGAATACTCGATAAATAAACTGACAGGTAAACTGATGCACGACAGCTATAGATCAGTGGAGGATCATCAATCCAAAATAGAAAAGTATGCAATGCTCAAAGCTGAATCTTGGATAAAAAAAGGTACCCCGCCGAGTATCTTGAAAAGATATTTTGGGTCTTTTTTCAAGGGGTTACATTCTTACATCATCAAGTTAGGATTTTTGGATGGAAAGGAAGGTCTGATAATTGCAAAGATGAATGTCTATTTAGTAAGAAAACAGATCGCTTACTATGATTCACTTAAAGATGGGCGATTATGAGGATCTTACATATATCATCTGCTAGATCGTGGAGAGGGGGAGAGAGGCAGATTCATTATTTAGTGTCCGGTCAGTCTGAAAAACAACATGATGTTTATTTGATGTGTCCTAGTTTGTCTCCACTTTTGAATCGTTGTGCTTCAGAAATAGCGGAACATATTCCACTAAGAAGGGGAGCGGTAGGCATGGTTAGAAATATGATATCCCTCGCCAAGTTTTGTAAGCGAGAGCGCATCGATATTATACATGCGCACGATTCTCATAGTCATACGTTGGTGTGGATGTGCTATGAAGCCTCACTGCTTACTACGAAATCTATCGTATCACGAAGACTAGATAATCCAATCAAGAAGAATTCCTTAAAGAAATATAATCACCCTAACATATCTAAAATCATATGCGTCTCTGATGCTGTAAAGGCCCGGATGGCACCTCAGATAACTAATAAAGACCGATTGGTAACGATACATAGCGGAATAGACCTGTCAAATATGTCTCAGGACAGAACTAGATCTCTAGATAGCAAAGTTACAATCGGATATGTAGCCGCATTCACCAAAGAGAAAAATCACGATTTGTTTGTCAAAGTTGCATTGAAGATCTTAGAAGAAAGAGCAGAATGTAAGTTCTTACTGGTAGGTGATGGACCATTATTAGAAAATATAAAAGCGCGTGTGAGTGGTTATCCCAATAGCTTTGAATTTACCGGTTTTGTCAAAGATGTAGATGCGCAATATGAAAAAATGGACCTATTGCTTCACACCTCAATCGCCGAAGCATTAGGTACATCAATCTTAGATGGTATGAAATTTGGACTTCCTATAGTAGCTAATGATGTAGGTGGGATCAATGAAATAGTCCATCATGGAAAAAATGGCTACTTGGCACAACAGATGAGTATTATGCAATTGGTTGATTGTGTGTTAAATATAATAAATAATCACCATATGTATAGCAATATGACTACTGCAAGTAAAGCTTTGGTTCTATCATTTGACAAGAGAGAAATGGAGAAAAAAACCACCAATCTATACAGTGAAGTGATCAATATGTAAGATTCTTGTCAATTATATATGGAATATTTTGAAATATATATCTACTCATTTGCGTCAATATTGAAATACTAAAAACCGAAGATTATGAAAGCTACAAAAATGAACTTGATATATATGATGGCGGTGTCGACCATATTGATCTTACAATCATGTGGAAGCACGAAATCTACTGTAGATACCACTCCTCAGTCGAAGCATAATTTTGCATTTGATTTTGTGGAATCCAATAAATTGCAAAAAGTACTAGATCTTGCTGAGAGAGAAAATAAGTTGGTATTTCTAGATGTATATACGACCTGGTGCTTACCATGTCAGATGATGGAGAAAGATGTCTTTACTGACAAAACAACTGCGGACATTATCAACAAAGACTTTATCAGCTATAAGGTGGATGCAGAAAAAGCGAATGGTTTGAACGTCGCTTTTCAATATGACGTAGCTAAATATCCTACAATTTTGTTTTTAGATCCACAAGGCAATGTACTAGAAAGGGGCGAAGGGGCTCACTATCACACTAAGTTGATCAATATGGCAGAGCGTGCATTAGCCAAGGTGAATGTTTCTGAATAGAAGGATCAAGTTTTTCTTACTTATGATACGAAAATAAGCATCAGACTGAGCGATCCTATAATCGTGCTAATAGATCTTCGTTGTGCTCAGCTTGATATCATCAATTATCATCAAAGTAAAAAGCGCGAGACTATAGAGCAAGATAATGCCAAGTTCTGTGACATGACCTCTTATCTTAAATCCCAATCACAATAAAGCGAAGCCAGTTCATTTAATCTACATAGCTTACTAAAATTACTAGCAATTAAATATCTATCTTAACTTTGTGGTAAGAAACAATTTGTTCTTGCAGTCTGTTTTTAAGAAGAACAGTTCAAAACTTAATCGAGTGAAGAAATATATATTGGTTTTTATTGCAGTCCTAAGTTTTACTTTTCAGATAGAGGCACAAGCTGATATCATGGAAAAAGACCGTGGCGCATGGAATACCCTCTCTATGGTCACTTTCGAGAGAACTTTTGATGAAGAATTTGGTATCGATATCGAGAAACCTATAATCAGTCCATTGATCCAAGCTCTAAATGGCAAAGAAATAGTACTCGAAGGATACATTATACCTTTAACAGGGAAGATAGAACAAAGTCATTTCATGTTATCGAAGTTTACTCAGTCGATGTGTTTTTTTTGCGGTAAGGCTGGACCAGAATCAGCTGCACAAGTGTTTACAAAAGATGGAAAGAAGATTCCATTTACAGATAAAAAAGTAAAAGTAAAAGGTATATTACGTGTAAATGTAACGGATGCAATGAGCCTTCTTTATACGATCGAGGATGGTGTGATGATCAATAATTAGTACCCTACAAAGAATTACAAAATATGAAATACATAATCTATATATTATTGGCTGTATTATTCAATCCTATTGTGATGGTGGCACAGGAGGAAGAACAAGAAACACTAGAAGTTGAGAATACGTGGAAGACACTGGCTCGTATCACCTATAAAAAAGAATACGATGAATTGATGGGTTTCAAAATCGATAAACCAGTATTTGGAGACAAAGTAAAAGCACTAGAGGGAAAAGAAGTAACAATCAAAGGCTACATAATTCCTGTAGAAGGATATAAATCTCACAAAGAATTCATCTTATCAGCTTTCCCATATAATATGTGTTTTTTCTGTGGAGGAGCGGGGCCGGAGACAGTCATGGAAGTAATGGCTAAGGAACCTGTGAAATACCAAGCGGATGCTATATACTTGAAAGGAACATTAAAACTGAATGCAGATGATATCAATCGGTTAATGTACTTCTTAGAAGATGCCGTATTAGTCGATGAACCAGAAGATTGATTAGTTTTCCAATTCACTTTGTTACATCGCCTTTACTTTCTTTTTTAAAGCCAACATCTCATCTCTATATTGCGCGGCACTAATAAAGTCTAGCTCTTTAGCGGCTTTTTTCATTTTGATTTCCGTAGCGGTAAGTAACTTCTCTAGCTGCTCTCTATTCATATATGATACAAGAGGGTCGGCTGCAATACTGGATTCTTCAGGTTCTACGTATGCTTTAGATTTTTTGCCTTTGATATCAAGGATTGACTTTCGAGCGAGGATATCTTCTTTGGATTTAGAGACAGTCTTAGGAGTGATACCATGTTCTTCATTATAGGCTATTTGGATTGCCCTTCTTCTGTTGGTTTCATCTATAGTCTCTTGCATACTGCCAGTTACCTTATCGGCATAGAATATTACCAATCCATTACTATTACGTGCAGCTCTACCGGCGGTCTGTGTAAGCGATCTATTATTTCTTAGAAATCCTTCTTTGTCAGCATCTAATACTGCCACGAGTGATACCTCGGGTAAGTCTAGCCCTTCTCTGAGCAAATTGACCCCGACGAGTACATCAAATTCTCCAAGTCTAAGATCGCGAATGATCTCTACACGCTCCATAGTATCTACTTCAGAGTGTATGTATCTCACCTTGATGCTTACTTTTTGCAGATACTTGGTTAGTTCTTCAGCCATTCGTTTCGTAAGTGTAGTGAGGAGCACTCTCTCATCCTTCTCGATCCGCTTATGTATCTCATCCAATATATCATCTATCTGATTGAGAGACGGTCTTACTTCGATTGGAGGATCGAGAAGTCCAGTAGGTCTTACGATTTGTTCTACTACTTCTCCCTCTGTTTTTTCGAGTTCGTAGTCTCCTGGTGTGGCACTTACGTACAACGTCATCGGTGTGATAGATTCAAATTCGTCAAAGTTGAGTGGTCTGTTGTCCATCGCTGATGGCAGTCGGAACCCATAATTGACGAGATTTAGTTTTCTTGCTCTATCGCCTCCCCACATACCTCTTACCTGAGGGACAGTTACGTGACTTTCGTCAATCATAGTGATGAAGTCATCAGGGAAATAATCTAACAAGCAGAAAGGTCTAGTGCCCATCTTTCTGCCATCAAAGAATCTAGAGTAATTCTCTATCCCATTACAATAGCCTAACTCTCGAATCATCTCTAAATCAAAATTGACGCGCTCTTTTATTCGCTGTGCTTCTATGTATCTATTTTCTTTTTGGAAGAAATCTTCATGGGTTACCAGCTCATCCTCTATCATTCTTATTACGGATTGGAGCCTTTCTTTTGGTGCTACATATAGTGTAGCGGGGAATATAGCTGCATTCTCTAGACTACTGATTCGTTTTCCAGTGCTGGTTTCGATGGTATCGATAGACTCTATCTCATCTCCGAAAAAAGTGATCCTAAATCCGAAATCTGCATAACTTAGATTTATATCTACAGTGTCACCTTTTACCCTGAATGTTCCACGTTTGAAGTCAGTCTCTGTTCTCGAGTAGAGTGAATCCACCAACTTATACAGGAATCCATTTCTCGATATGGTCTGTCCTTTTTCTATCCTAGTGATACTGCTGGCGTAGTCATCTGGATTCCCCATACCGTATATGCATGATACAGACGAAACGATGATTACATCTCTACGGCCTGATAATAACGAACTCGTAGCGCGCTGTCTCAGTTTATCGATCTCATCATTGATAGATAGATCTTTTTCGATGTATGTATTAGAAGAGTGCATATAGGCCTCTGGCTGGTAGTAGTCATAGTAAGAAACGAAAAACTCTACGGCATTATCTGGAAAGAACTCTGTAAACTCAGTGTACAATTGTGCAGTCAATGTCTTATTATGCGTAAGTACGAGTGTAGGCCTATTGACTTGTGCGATTACATTGGCCATGGTGAATGTCTTACCAGAGCCTGTTACTCCCAGCAATACTTGGTCAGGAGTGTTATTATTGATACCATCTACCAGTTTTTTAATTGCCTGGGGCTGATCACCCGTAGGAACATAGTTTGATGTAAGTTTGAATGCCATATGTCGATGTCTAACTTTGAAGTAGTAAAAATAGTAAATGATTTTAGCATTGCGGCGATCTATGATTGATGGTACATTCTAGAATGTATTTTCAATAATATTGAAGGTTTGATCCTCGCTTCAATTCTTATTTAAGAATCGACGGTGTTACTAAGATACAGAATCGCATTATACTATTGATACCACAAGTTTTCTAACTGCAAAGTTCAAAAATAGAACTGATATTTAAAGAGGTTTGGCGATAGAGGTAAAGTGTATTTATGGAAATGTGAAGCATTCATTTTTATGGAAATACAATTGTCTGACACACAATAAACTGTGAGTGATAGGTTAGCACTTATCTGTCTTTGGCTAATTGTTGATATAAATTTCAATAAATTCTTCACCTCAGATCTAGACTTTACATTCTAAAATGAGAACTTAGCAAGATGAATTACTAGATACTGAACTATAAATACAATCTGAATTTATTATTTTGGTGGGTATAACGTTTCGTCTATGGAATATATATCACTAGAAGTATAAAAAAAACAACCATATGAAGATCTTACTACTTTCATTAATTCTATTCTTTACTGCATCATGGAATTTGGCTTACTGTCAGATCGAGTGCAACGAGAACTATACTGCAGTACTGGATGAAAATGGGGAGACAGAACTACTAATTAGTGACTTAGTGCCGAACATTGAATTTATACTTACTCAGGGAACAGTAACGTATTATTTCTTTCCTTTTTCGACGGGCACGATTTCTTCCTCAGATGATGTGATATTATTGTCATGCGAAAATCAAGGGTTTCCAGCTTACATCATAGAAGTGACAGCGGACGGAGAGCTCGTCGATAACTGTAGTGGACAATTGGTCATTACATCTCCTAATGGTGGGTGCGCCGAGGATAATCCAGGAATCTGTGGAGATGAACCTGACTGCGCCAAGGTAGTGAACGGATATGTTCTTTATAATGGAGCGGTGGATATATTTGCCGTAGATATCGCGCTGTGCGAAGATGCGATGGGGTGCGATGGGACTTACTCTATAGCTTATGGATCGGTGATAGACGGATTATTATTTACATACGCGAACAGTGTCTCTTCTGAAGATGCATCGGAATATAAGAATCCTATAACGATACGCTATGTATCTACAGACACTACTGCATATATCCAATCATATCTATACATATGGGAAAATGCGGAGTGTATCCTCAAGGCAAATTATCGAACGCTCTACGAATTAGATATCACAGCTGAAGCTCAAATCACCCCTGATAACCTAGTGGTAGATATGGATATATGCGACCCAGTAGTACTAGCAATGACAGAACTGGATGGTGATCAACCCGATGACTTTCAAGATCTGATAAATGTAGATTGTGACGACCTCGGAGAGAAAAAGATATGGATACGAAATCCCGAAACAGGATACACGCTATCTAAGGAAGTGCAGATTATAGATCCTCTCGAATCTTGCGGGTCTGGGCTAGGACCTGGCGATAGATTGGTGAATTATACAGAGGGAATCCAAGGCTTATTCTTCAATACGAATATAGAGTTGAATGGAGATATACTTCCTAGGCACCCTGGAGGTATCGGTTGGATAATAAATGAAAATGACCTGTCAGATGGCGAGAATACAATCAATTTTATGACTGAAGATTTTAGCTTGAATGGTATTTCGACTTTAGATTTAGTATTAGGATTGAAGATCATACTCAATGACGAATACGATGATCCTCGAGAATCAGTATTGTTTGATATCGATGAGTCGGGTTATAACGGAATAGGCGATGCGATTACAATAAGAGAAATAATATTGGGACAAAATAATGGCGATAATTACTCTGATGCATTCTTCTTTAATAACAGCTATGTATTCCCTTCGGATTTTGATCCATTTGATTTCGAGAATACGTATACTTCATATTCGTTTGATAAAGCTGATTTTACGACTACGGATTTTTCTTTTACGGCAAGAAAAGTAGGAGATCTGAATATGAATGCAATACCAGGCTTTACAGATAAGGAAGATATTAGTAAGGTGAGATCAGCTGCGCCAGCCTACCTAGTCGATGATATGACTATAGCGGCAGGGGAGATATTTACATTTGAGTTGAGGTATGAGTCTGAGGTGAAGTTCAAAGGTCTATTAGCTGCTTTGGTAGGAGATGGGATTGAGTTTTTAGAATTAGTAGATCCTATCGTCGGTGTTCAGTCTAATATTATCAATGACAATGAAATTCGAATTTCGTATTTGAATCAATTTGCTGAGGCGGAATTGGATAATATAGCCTTTAAGATCAGAGCTACTACAACTAAAAGTGGTGAATTGGTAGATCTGTTAGGATTGAAATCAGGATTTCCGCAAGAAGTAGTCGATGAAAATAATGAAATAATCGTAGTAGAGAATATAAGTACGACCAATATATCCTCAGTGAATATCTCAGGTGATGCTACTACAGTAAATGTATTTCCTAATCCTGCGGAAAATTATATTAGAATTACTGCTGACGGTGATGTGATAGAGTATGTCATAATCATAGACGCGTTGGGCAGGAGAGTCTTATCACAATCATGGGATAGTAATCATGTATTGCTTGATATTAGAACTCTAACAAAAGGGATGTACCATATGACGATTTCGACGGCAGGAGGATTGGAGGCCGCTACATTTATTAAAGAGTAGGAATCAACTGTATCTGCGGAATATGTGTTTGGCGCCTATTTCATATTGAATGAATTTCGGATATGATTTTTTAAGGGGTATTTTACGATGTCGATATCGAGGGATTCTAGCATTTGCATTATCAGATTGGATTTTGTTTGAGCGTATGAACCCCTCTTGATAAATGATCCTTCTTATTACGTTGAGCAAACAAATGTGTAAGACACGTAAAACAACACAATAAATAGATACGGCTATTACAGTAAGGTACTATATATAAACTTTATAAGTACCTTTGTATCCTAATCAACTAAGATATGCAGTTTTCAGATTTAAACCTAAATAAGCCACTTCTCCGAGCACTCGACGAGAATGGATTTACGACGCCTACGACGATCCAAGCAAATGCGTTTTCGCCGATCATGTCAGGTAGAGATATTGTAGGTTTGGCTCAGACAGGTACGGGTAAGACTTTTGCTTATTTGTTGCCTCTGCTAAGGTTATGGAGATTTTCTAAGAGTCCGAATCCATCTATCCTCATCATCGTGCCCACGAGAGAGTTAGTTACTCAGGTCGTAGAAGAAGTAGAGATGCTATCAGAATACATGAATCTAGTGGTAGGTGGTGCATATGGAGGTGCTAATATCAAGCGAAATATAGCCATGCTAGAGCAGGGTTTAGATGTATTGGTTGCTACGCCAGGACGATTATTGGATCTCTTGAAAAAAGGAGCTCTGAAAGCGAATGGTATCAAGAAATTGGTGATAGATGAGGTGGACGAGATGTTTAATCTTGGATTTCGCACACAGCTTAGGAATGTGCTCAATATGCTGCCAACTAAGATACAAGCACTATTGTTTTCGGCGACGATGGTGCCTGATGTAGAAGTGATCATAGAAGAATACTTCAAAGGTCCGATAAAGATAGAAGCTGCACCGATGGGTACACCGTTAGAAAATATCGAGCAAGTATCTTACAAAATACCTAATTTCTATTCTAAAATCAGTTTGTTGAAATGCTTACTCGACGATAGAGAGGCCTACTCTAAAGTATTGGTATTTACAGCTACTAAGAAATTGGCGGATAGTGTTGCAGAGCAAATAGAAGAATATTACCCAGAGGAATTTGGTGTGATACACAGTAATAAGTCTCAGAATTTTAGGTTTAATGTGATCAATTCATTCAAAGATGGATCATACCGATTTATATTGGCTACAGATATCGTCGCTAGAGGAATCGACGTATCTCAGGTGTCTCACGTGATCAATTTTGACGCGCCAGAAGTGCCAGAAAATTATATTCATCGTATAGGTCGTACAGGTAGAGCAGATAAAAAAGGAAATAGTATCACTTTCGTTACCGAAGCGGATCAGCCTAATATGAATGCCATATGCGAACTGATGAATTACGAAGTGCCTGTTCTAGATCTTCCAGATGGAGTAAAACTGACTGACGAACTCACTGAAGATGAAATGCCTAAGGTGATAATGAAAACAATAAAGCTCAAGGATACTGTGCGAAGAGAGGCAGGACCCGCATTTCATGAAAAAAGTAAGAAAAATCAAAAGGTAAACCTTACAAGAGCTGAGCGTAAGAAGTACCGAGAAATAAATACAATCGCCAAGAGGAAGGCAAGAAAGAAAGGAAAAAGAAATTAATAAAAGATCTCGCTAGAGTAGAACTAAAAAACAGAGTTAAGATGAGAAATTATATCATTGCATTATCAGTACTAATATGTACTTCCACAAGTTTTGGTCAGATAGAAGATGTAGCGTCAGATGATAATGCGCTACCATATTATCAGATTCCTGATGCCCCAGATACATACACTGCGGCCAATGTGACCGCTAGGATGGTAGATGGATTGGGTTACAGATATTACTGGGCTACAGAGGGTTTGACGGATACTGATCTTGCGTATGATCCAGGTAATGATGGTAAGATTTGTTCTGAGGTATTGGAGCATCTTTCAGGATTGTCAAATTTTATATTGACTGCGGTGCATGGTGAGGTAAATGGTACCAGGAAAGTACCAGAAGGAATGACATGGATAGAACGAAGAGCATTTACACTCAATAACTTCAAGGAGATCAGCGATATCTTGAGAGAGACGGGAAGTGTAGAAGATCTTAAAATAGTATTCAAGAGAGGTGAGGAGACTTCTGAGTTTCCCTTTTGGAACTTAATAAATGGTCCTATCGAAGATGCTATATATCACACAGGACAGATCGTGTCCTACCGAAGATCTAGCGGAAATCCATCTGATCCTAATGTGAATGTATTCACTGGGAAGAATAGAGGATGATGTCGTAATGCAGTCTCGATAAAGTCAAGATTTATGATTCAAGATGAGACAGATTATTAGCACAGTATTTGCATCTATATGACTACCTAATAACTTCAAGATGGTCAATAAATTAAGCTATATATTAATATTTGTATTAACGATATTTATAATGGGTTGTATCCCAGTCACTCAGGAGCCTATTACCAAAGTGACGCTCGATGTGAGTGATGGGAAGTTTCAGCAGATATATGGATATCAAGACAAACAAGATTTAGATAGTTTGCTTTCTTTTACAAGCGACTTCGATCCATCTCACAGATATATGGTAGCGAATGCACTGGCATCTTTTCAATCAAAAGACGGATTAGATTCTCTATATAAGCTGATGTACGATCCTGTGATGAAGGTCAGAACTGCTGCTGCATATGCTATAGGGCAGATAGGAGAGGGTAGTTCTGTGACTGAACTATTAAAAGCTTTCAAAACAAAAGATACTCTAGATGTAGATAACATCTACAATGCAACCATTATAGAATCAATCGGTAAAATAGGAGATGCAAGCTTGCTCCCTGCACTAGCTACGGTATCCACATATCGAACTACAGATACTTTATTACTTACAGGACAGTCGCGAGCAATATATAATTATGCACTAAGAGGCATGACGACTACTGAGGGTACAGACAAATTAGTACAGTACCTAACCGAGGATGAGTATCCCCTCAAAGTGAAATTGATAGCGGCTAATTATCTAGCAAGGGCTAAGAATCTAGACCTCAACAGCTATAAGAATAGATTGATCCAAGTATTGGATGAAAATAGTGATCCAAATGTACGAATGGCGGTTGCACTGGCTTTAGGTAAGACTAAGGACGATGAAGTACTGGAGGCGCTCCTACAACACTTCAATAAAGAAACAGATTACAGGGTCAAGGCCAATATAGTAAGAGCAATATCAAATTTTTCATACATAAAAGTTATTGAGCCGATCCTATTATTGACAAAAGATAAAAGTCATCATATAGCAAATAATGCAGCAAATTTTCTAATCACTAATGGAAATAGTAATGATGCTACCATCTATAAAAATTATCTCAGTGATAGCCTGCATTATTCGGTACAATCTAAGATATACAGTGCGATTTTGAAGCACATGCCAGTATATTACACGAATACTAAGAATAAAATTAAAAGAGAGATATTAGATACGATCGAAGAGACAAACAATGTCTATGAAAAATCTGATTATATCGCTGCATTAGGGTATGATCCATTTGCTTATGAAGATATTATCGAATTAAGCAAGAATGCAAAGTCTCCCGTTGTGAAATCAACAGCGGCTTCAGCGATAGCTCAGTTGATGTCTAGTGCTAACTTCATCAAAGCTTACAGAGGTGGACACTTGAAAAAGAAAGAAGAGATCATAGAACTGGTAAAAGAGGAAATGTCAAAAGGTGACGTAGGCAGTCTCGCAGTTTATGGGGAGATGTTTGCTGATGAAGAGTTGGCACTAAAGGGGCTGATAGAAGATGTTTCATTTCTCAAGTCTGCTCAGTCGAAATTGAACCTTCCGAAAGAGGTAGAAACGCATAATAGCCTAGAGAAAGCGATCGCCTACCTTACAAATAAAAAATATAAAGCCAAGACTCCAGAATATAATCATCCTATTGATTGGTCCGTGTTTTCTCAATATGGAGATTCTGTGCAAGTAGCGATCAAAACTGAAAAGGGAGTCATCAGGGCTAATTTGTATACGCAAGATGCCCCTGGAAGTGTATCTAATTTTCTATCGCTAAGTAAAGCTGACTTTTATGATGGCAAGGTGCTCCATAGGGTCGTGCCTAATTTTGTTGTACAGGGCGGATGTCCAAGAGGTGATGGATATGGAGGATTGGATTATACGATAAGATCAGAATTGCCACAAATGTACTATGAAGAGGAAGGATATCTTGGTATGGCTTCAGCGGGATTACACACAGAGGGCACTCAGTGGTTTATTACGCATTCGCCAGCCATGCATCTCAGCGGTAAGTATACGATATTCGGTAAGGTTACTGAGGGTATGGAAGTGGTGCATGAACTCGAAGTGGGTGATAAGATCGAGGATGTGATTGTCACTAAGATGTAATTGGTAACAGCGGAGATGTTATTTGCAGATATTCAGAGAGGCGTCTAAAATGACGCGCGTTTGCGTTGCAAGCCACTCTGACTAAAGCATGGTTCTGTTTTTAACGAAAATTAGTATCCGAAAAACTACACTGACTAAGGCCAATCTGAGACTTGTTGTTGCAACTTTAATAATACCAGAATTCAGAAAGTGCCATTACTTCTGATCATGCCTACTTTACTTATTATTATTTGATCTTTCGGATGCGATTTGCATAAATTTATCTTCACCGTTATCCAGGTCGCTACTCATCAGTATCGCAAGAGGTGTTGTGTTTTCAAACTGCATCATTATAATACGTGCAATCGAGATTAAGGGTAATGCTAATATTACACCGCCTATACCCCAGATAGAACCAAAGAAAACTAATGATAATATGGCTGCCAGTGGATTAATATTTACTTTGTCACCTACTATCTTAGGGGTTATAATATTTCCTTCTAAAGTCTGCACCACGCTGTAAAATATGATTATTGCGACGGGCTGCCATACTGTATCAGTGGTAGCCAATGAGTACAAAAATGGCATAAGTCCACCAAGTCCTGTTCCGATATAGGGTATTACAGCTAAGAAGCCAGCTAACGTTCCCCAGAAAATAGGATAATCAATACCAATAATCCAAAGGCCAAGGCTATTCACAGTCGATAGTATGGCGATAACCAGGAATAATCCGCCGATGTAGGATTGAATAACTAATTTTATTTTTGTGAGCGTGTCTCTTATGTCAGGTCTAAATCTTTTACGAAATTGAAATAAGATGAATGACTTTATACTTTTCCTATAAAATAGGATCAAAAATGAGTAGATAAACACTAGGAAAGTCGAAAAGATAACTGAAGTAGAGGACATTACCCCTTTGCCTACCACATTCAATGGACCGTCGATACTGGTTCCTACTATATCATTGAGAAATTTTTTAGAGCTTATATTTAGACCTGGAATCAACCTCTCTACCAACTGCATTACTTCTGTTGATCCTTTTTTCAAACTTTCGCCGATAGAAGGCAGTTTGTCTATTATATCTAGGAGTTGAGCGACAAAAAAGATTCCCACTACAGCTATAGGTACCAATACTATAAGATAACTTATCGCAATACTTATTATTCTAGATTTTACTATACGACTTACCTTTTTATTTATCGGATAAAGGAATATAGCAAATATCATCGCATATACGAATGGCAATATGATGGACATCCCTATGTACGATAAATAGCCCAAACTTATCACGATAAAGATAGTATGGCCTATATTCTTAATTGTATAATCAGAGTACATTTTTGGGATTTATATTTTTATTAAGGATAGTAATTATTTCGAAAATTTTAATTATCCTTAATCTTTAAGATACTGTAGTGCAGCGAATGTGATCAAACTACCAAACACAAGTGTTTCGAAGAATAAAACGCCTGATATCATAGTTGTTTGTATCAGATTGTGTGGTTCGATGCTGTACTTACTGAATGCCAATGATGGGAAAGTAAAGTATAACAAGTAGTTGATCAATACTAATATAATTCCAGCTATCAAACTCAGTTTTGTACCTACACCTATCCCTTTAATGAATATATTACCATTGATTTTTTCTTTGTAGACATTGAGGGCTACTACTATGGTCAAGGCTAATAATATGTACTTGCCAAGCTTCATGAATGGGCTGAAATCGTTTCCGTTCACTTGGAATAGTAGTAGAGCTAGTGCCATAAGAAAACCAGCTATCAATCCGTATTGTGTCGATATATTGGCGGTGTTTATTAAATCTTTTTTTTCTATAGTACTCATTTCTTTTGTTTTATGGTTGATTAATGAGAAGCATTTCATGTCTATTAGCTGCTTCTTGCGTAAGAGATAATTGTTCTAAATACTTTTAAAAGCTACTGTCAAAAATCCTCTATAGACTTTATATTGGGGTCCGGCTTTACGGGATGTCATTTACTTTGCAAGCCATGCATCCAGCATCCAGCTGTTCTTTTCTACTGATGCTAAGAAGCTTCCTACTAGATCGACTGTACCTTCATCTCCAGCTTTACCAGCGATTTCCAGGACGTCTCTCATGTTTGAGATTAGTTTCTTGTGATCAGATAATATAGACTGTACCATCTCCACAGTGTCGTCTGTAGATAGCTCTTTTACATTAGCGTGTTCTAAATAGTCAGCGAGTGTAGACATAGGTTTCATCCTAAGTGTCAATACTCTTTCAGCTATTTCGTCTATATTTACTTTGGCCTCATTGTACAGGTTTTCAAATATCGCATGAAGATCGAAAAAGTGCCTTCCTGTAATGTTCCAATGATAATTTCTCAAATTTTGATAGTAAACCTGGTAATTTGCAAGTAGCCTATTAAGTTCTTTGACAGTGCTTTCTAGTTCACTTGGCTTTAATCCTAAGTAATTCATTTGTGTCTTTTTTGGGGTTTATTTTTATAAACTGTCGATAAAATTCTTCAGGTTCTCTTTCGTTTCGCCGATTTTATTTTGAATCCTTCCTAGCAGTTCGTCTTCCTTACCTTCTTCGTATGCTAGGTCGTCTTCTGTAAGATCTGCATACTTCTGCTTTAGTGATCCTTTGATGATATTCCAGTTTCCCTTTATTTTATCTGTTGTAGAGTTCATGTTTTATATATTTTTTGATTTGTAATTATGCTGTTCTTACTATTTGAGGTGGGAATTTGTTCGATTCGATACCGATGAAATACAAACTTTTATCACAGGGGGTAATTAGGGGTATCTTATTTCGGGACCACCATTATCTGGATAATAAAGAAGTGTAGCCGCACTACCTCTTAGTATGCTATTGATCTTTAGAACTATTAAAATGCTAAAGTCGGATTCACTTTTGATTCAAAAAATCGAGTCAGATTTAAATCAAATAAAATGTAGGAGTGTCTACTTGAGTAATGATTGTAAAAAATTTGCAATCATGTCAAGTATTGAAGCCTTGCTAGAGTGTAATTTATGTGTTAGTTTTTTTTCGATACCGTGCATATTTGGCAAACTCAACAAGGAGGACCTTACGCTTTTTCCGATAAACTTAGGTGAGGGCATGTAATCCATTGGGTCTATATCTTGGAGATTACGTTCTAGATTTTCTTGAGCCAATAAGATTTCTGCTTTAAGTTTTGCTCTTTTTTTCTCTATTGCTTCGATTGCCATTATATTCGATCTTTGATGAGTGAATAATAAAGATTTAGTATGGGCTTGATTATTAGTGTATTCCTAAAAATGAATAGCACGGCCAGTAGCAAAGTAAGAAGTCCAGCGAAGGCTAGTATTGCTACCAAAAGCGATTCAAAAACGCTGCTGAGCCATATAACCAATGCCACTGATGATGCAAGAGTAATCATCGAAACAATCCACGATACTAGTACTACTATAACCGTATAGCTGATCACATGGCCAGCATCTTCGATGAGATTTAGTTTGGTCAGTTCGAGCCTGTTATTGGCGATTATTCTAACATATTCATAGTTTTCGCCCAGGTCTTTTAGTATTTTCATGATGTTTGGATTTAAATCATTTTCACAAAAAAAAAGAATTAATCAGAGTGTAATTAATTCTTTTTGACTTCTGTGAGTGGGGAGATTTTTCAGCACTTATTGGTGCTTCAATATGTTCATGGAATTATACATTCAATCTTACATTACTATTTATGTGATTAAATCGGGTTTAATAATAAATAGCAATATTTATTCAAATGTCCTTGCGATTTATGAAGTTACAGTTTCTCCGTTTTTGATGGAGTTCTTTGCTTTATTTATGCCTTCCGTAAAACTACTGATTTTATTTTCGGCTGTCTCTGCTATTTTAGCACTTTGGTTAACAATGTTTTCTTTTGCGTTACCGATTGTATTGGTTGCTTTGACGATGGCATCATTGGCTCTTATTTTTGCTTCTTCTGCTACTTCTTGAGCTCTATTAGCTATGTTGTTTCCTAACTTTTGACTCTTATTGATTACGTTTTGTGTTGCCTTCTTACCTGCTGGTGTATTTAAGTAGTATGTTGCTGCTGCTCCTACAGCGGCTCCAGCTAATATTAACAATGCACTTTTATTATTTTTACTTTTATTATTCATTTGTTATAAGTTTTATGTGTGAAGAAATATGTTTACGTCTCACTTACTAGATAATAGTATTTTTTGTTCGATTCTAAAACAAAAAATATTAAGCTGCAGCTAATCCGTTGACCTTCATTATTGATTTTAGTTTAGTTCTCGCATAGTTAATTCTACTTTTCACGGTTCCTATCGGTATATCAAGAGAGTCAGCTATTTCATTGTACTGATATCCTTCGATATGCATGAGGAAAGGTATTTTTGATTTTGGACTTAGCTGTCTTATACATCCTTTGATCTCCTTTATTTTTAATTGAGATATTGCGTCGTTTTTTACTGCATGCTTAGAACTCAGAGCATGTGTAAAGTCTTCTATAGGGGCATTTACGACGTTTCTTTTCCTTTTCTTGTTGTATTTCGTAATGAATGTATTCTTCAGAATTGTGAAAGACCAGCTTTTGAAACTGGTACCCTCCTTGAAGGTGTGCATTCCTCTGTATGCTTTTATGGCCGTTTCCTGTACTAGATCTTCAGCTTCTGCTTGATTCCTAGTTAGCTTTTTTGCAAAGTTTTCTAAAGCCTTAATATTTGAGTTATAAAAATTTATAAATTGAATATGTGTCATAATATTATGTTTTAGATATTGAGTAATATATTCACAAATATACTCCAAATTTACATAATGAGAAAATTAATAACAATAAAATGTGCATAAAAATAACTAAAATATTATAATGAATTGAAATACAGTCAATTGTGTAATTAAATTTTTTGATCAAAAAAGTGAATTGTGTTAATATAGGACAGCTTATAAGTGATTTATCAATTATAACATACGTTTAAGGTCTTGATTTTATGAAGTAAATGCACAATTTTGATCCTGGTTAGCGAATTTCCAACAATTGTAGCTTCGATTTGGGTATTTAATAATCAAGAGCTTTCTTTTATCATCTAGAATGTATTCAATGAAAAAAGCCATCAGAGTAAATTACTCTGATGGCTTTTTTTGTAAAAGTAGAACTAGATTTTACTCAAGCTTGATTTTTATTAGAGATCGCTTTTATAACTGATTCATTATAATTCAACAAATGCTCCATTAGTTGAATGAAATTATCAATGTCAAAAATTAGCTTTTCTTTATCTGGTGTTCTATTGGTTATGCTATTTTTTTTGAATGTGTAAAATGATTTGAATCCTTCAAGGACTTTTCGAATTTTGATTGATTTGGTTATGAATTTTGCCACATCATTGTTATCTTCTACATCTAACTCTTGTGCAGTACCGAATTGCTGTGTTGCATCATCTGCAAACTTTGGAGTCTCTGCTCCTGTTTCTATCTTACTTTCTATAAGCGTCTTGACACTTACATTGAATAATCTCGCAAGTTCTAGTATGATACGTAACCTAGGTTCTACATTCTTGCTCTCATATGCAGCTATGTTCGATCGCTTGATGTCTAATTTAGTAGCCAATTCTTCTTGTGAAAACTTATTGATCTTTCGCAAATACTTAATATTATGCGAGAGTATATTTTCTTTTTCTTCTATTTTAGCTTCCATAATTATTGTTATTCTTCACTCTCCAAAGTATGTGCAAGAGAAAAATGTTCGATTTATTAACAAATATAGGTTTATTATCGGATATTGTCAATAAAAAATACAATTTTGTGTCTATAAAGTACATATTCGATGAATATTAATAAGAAAAAGACTAAGAATATACCAAAGCCTACTCATTTTGGTAAAAATTTGAAGTTCCTAAGAAGGATGAAAGGATTGAGTCAAACTGCTTTGGCAGCTGAAATAGGATTGTCAAGAAATAACATTGCTTCATACGAATCAGGTATAGTAGAACCTAATAGTAAGAATTTTTTGTCCACTTGTATATATTTTGGTATCGACCCAAAAGATATGCTGGAGATAATCTTATCTGAGCATCCTGTAGAAGTAACATCAGCCGATGATAGACCCGATACCATAATAGGTCAGCAACTAAATGATCAAATGGAGCAATTTGTCATACAAACCAATGAAATGACAAAAGTACTAGAGGGCTATCAAGTCTTCTTTGCGATGAAGAGCGATTCAGATACATATGCCACCAATAGAGAATTATACTCGACACTTGAAGATTTATTAGAGTTGCTAAATTCTCTTGTGCGATCCAATTGGAATTTGATTCAGAGTGTATATCCAGATCACGATAAGACATAAATATATTTTTTCCAGACTATTTTTTATTACCTATTATGTCAGGAGATCTTGATTGATTTCTAAGGGTAAGCGTACGTAATTTACTTCAGTCATCACGTTGTGTTTTTGATCTTTCCCATTATCATCAGTATAGTTTAATTTTTTGATGTAGTAGTCAATGCTATCCAAGCATATTCTTTGTATATCAATAGTTTAGCAATACAAAATATAAACATGCTTCCATAATATTTTCAGACTCATCGAACATATGAGATATCATATGGGTAATATAAGCGTAAATTTCATTAGATAACATTAAAAAATAAACAGATGGATACTTCAAAAGTAAAGAATGCACTGCAAGATTTAATCATAAGGTTACAAGATGCCGAAAAAGGATTTTCAGAAATCGATAAGGCAACGAGTATAATGCCGCTGAAAAAATGGTTGACGATTTATTCGAAAGAAAGACACGAGATGCACAAGGCATTAGAAATACAAATGACTCTATTGGGAGGTGATGCTGATGTCAAGACAAGTTTCTTAGGAGACCTTCACAGAGCATTCATAGATATAAAAATAAATAGTGTAAGTTATGATGGAGAGTTCAACGCCATCGTGACAGAGATCGAAAGAGGGTCCACGAGATTGATAGAAGATTACACAAAAGTAATAGACGAGGTACAAATGCCTTCGTCAATCAAGGACATCTTGATCAGTCAAAGAAATAAAATTCGATATGAGTTGACGCAGATGCAAGAGCTCAAACATGAATTAGAATCAGTAGAAGCCTAATATAAAAACCTCATAGCCCCTGAGTTTGATATAACTCAGGGGCTATTTTTGTGTCTAAGGTACTGCGGTAAAGTAGAATATAAGAGAGAATGACTGACATACGGAATTTGTTAGTCACAATTGAAAAACAATCAAACTTCAAATAGTAATATACATATGAATGCTGCCGAGCTAATGATAAAATGTCTTGAAAATGAAAAAGTGAAATACATCTTCGGAGTACCAGGCGAGGAAAACGAAGACTTCCTATTTGCAATAGAAGATTCAGATATCATATTTGTTCCAGTCAGACATGAGCAGGGAGGGGCATTCATGGCGGATGTATGGGGGAGATTGAGTGGTAAAGCGGGAGTGTGCTTGTCTACTCTTGGTCCTGGTGCGACCAATCTCATCACTGGTATTGCAGATGCGAATCTTGATAAGGCACCTCTTGTGGCTATTACAGGTCAGGGAGACTTGACTAGATTGCACCATGAAAGCCATCAAATCATAGACGTGGTCAAAATGTTGGAGCCAGTTACTAAATATAACACTACCATAAATTCTATAGATGTAGTGCCAGAGATAGTGCGGAAAGCATTCAAAATCGCAGAAGCCGAAAAACCTGGAGCAACTCATATAGAACTGCCAGAAGATATTGCTGGCTTAGAAGTAGAAAAACGGCTCGTACCCCTCAAGAGAACAAAAGTAAGAAGACCCTCGCCTAATAATATTGCGCTAGATGCTACGATAGCTCTCATCGAAAAAGCAAATCGTCCATTAATATTAGCGGGAAACGGCGCGATCAGAAATCGAAGTAGTAAAGCTTTATTAAAATTTTCAAAAAAATATAACATCCCTGTGGTAAGTACTTTCATGGGGAAGGGAGCCATATCGGATAGAGAACGAACTTCGCTTGGAGCAGTTGGATTAGGATTCAAAGATTATGTTATAGAAGCATTCGACAAATCAGATCTAGTGATCAGTATAGGATATGATATCGCAGAGTACGATCCTGAAAATTGGAATACAGACAATGATAAGAAGATCATTCATATAGACTTTGATCCAGCCGAGGTACACACACATTATGTTCCTGAAGTAGAGTTGATAGGAGATCTAGCTGATAGTATCCACGGCATGACAGATCGTATCGTTCGAGACGCTTATGAAGATTGGTTTATTCCATGTAGAGACAATATATTCGAATCTATCGAGTCGTATACGCTTGCAGATGATGCTACAGAATATAACACTCCAGGTGTGATCAATGTGGTAAGAGAAATACTCCCTGATTCGGGTTTAGTGATAAGCGATGTGGGGAGTCATAAAATGTGGATTGCACGAAATTTTAAAACTTACGTACCCAATGGCTGTATCATATCCAATGGGTTGGCTACCATGGGTATATCTTTACCAGGTGGTATTGCGGCTAAGTTGTTAGACTCTGACCGCCCCGTGGTCTGTATCATGGGAGATGGAGGTGCTATGATGAATATCCAAGAGCTCGAAACTGCAAAACGACTCGGTATAGGATGCATTTTCATAGTATTGAACGATAATAACTATGGCCTTATAGAATGGAAACAAAATATGAGTGAGGGTAAATCCTATGGAACTAAGTTGGGTAATCCTAACTTCGTAAAATTGGCTGAAAGCTTTGATATCAAAGGATATGAACCTAAGAGCGTCTCTGATTTGAAAAACATATTAGGAAATGCTATCAAAACAAATGAACTGTGTCTCATTGAAATCCCAATTACCACAGAGGTAAATGATCAACTGACAGAGGAGCTGGTCGATTATTTTGATTATTCTTAATGATCGCAATTTTAATTATTATAAAAGCAAATATCTAATCTATCAATAATGGAAAAAATTCAAACTGTAAATCCAGCCACTGATAAAGAATTATCGTTATTTACAAAGCATACTCGGGAGGAAGTTGATTTCATCATAGATAAAGCAGATCAGACCTACCAGAATTATAGAAAAAGTCAATTCGATGAACGGTCGTTCATGATGAAGAATGCTGCCAATATACTGGAAGAGAGAAAAGCCAAATATGCAGAAACGATGACGCTAGAAATGGGTAAAACCTACAAATCTGCCGTCGCTGAAGTTGAGAAATGCGCTTGGGTATGCCGGTATTATGCTGAAAATGCTGAGAAGTTCTTAGCGGATGAGATAGTGGATACTGATGCATCTAAGAGTATGATCTCTTACAGACCCATCGGTATAGTATTAGCCGTGATGCCATGGAACTATCCGATGTGGCAGGTATTCAGATTCGCTGCACCGGCCCTCATGGCAGGAAATGTATGTCTACTAAAGCATGCATCCAATGTTCCTCAATCTGCACTTTATATCGAGGAAGTATTCAGAGATGCGGGTTTTCCTGAGTTTGCATTCACTACGTTATTAATGGACAGTAGTGGGGTAGAGTCCATCTTGAAAAATAAAAAAGTGAAAGCTGCGACCCTTACTGGTAGTGGGCCTGCTGGGTCGGCTGTAGCTTCTGCCGCAAGTAAATATATAAAACATACTGTCCTAGAACTCGGAGGTAGCGATCCCTATTTAGTGCTTCATGATGCAGACTTAGAGCATGCAGCAGAACAGTGCAAGACATCCAGGCTACTTAATGCTGGGCAGAGTTGTATAGGAGCTAAGCGATTCATCGTAGTCGAAAAGGTATATGATGAGTTTTTGGCACTGTTTGCCGCCAAGATGAAATCTGCAAAAATGGGTGACCCTATGGAAGATGTAGATCTAGGTCCCATGGCGAGACACGACCTAAGGGATGAGGTGCACAACCAAGTCCTAGATAGCATAAAGAACGGTGCAGAAGTGTTGATTGGAGGTCAGATACCCGATGGTGATGGGGCATACTATCCACCTACAATATTGACCAATGTACAGCCAGGTATGCCAGCATATGAAGACGAGATATTTGGTCCTGTAGCTTCTGTCATCATGGCAACCGATGAGGATGACGCCATCAGGATTGCCAACGATACTGATTTTGGACTCGGAGCTTGTGTATTTACAAAAGATTTAGAGCGAGGAGAGCGTATAGCAAAAGATGAATTAGAAGCGGGATGCTGTTTTGTAAATCAATATGTGAAGTCTGATCCAAGATTACCTTTCGGTGGTATTAAGACCAGCGGGGTGGGTAGAGAATTAAGCTATTATGGTATTCGAGAATTCGTAAATGTCAAGTCAGTATACATAAAATAATTGTGTGGAAACGAACACTACACACTATTATGGAGTAAGAAAAATAAAAATTTATGGAAACTGATATGACAGCTTTATCTGAAGCAAAAAAGATGAGCTCATTATACGATGAGTCCAATGAAATTATACTTAAAGCGGTTGGAAAAGCCTCTTCTCTTGCAGCGATTCCAGTACCATTATTCGATGTAGCGGCGGTGACGTACATACAGGTGACCATGGTACAGAAATTAGCAAAGCTGCATGGAATAAATGTAGATAATCAAAATAAACTGATCATCTCATCAAGTATTTCGGCAATATTGTCCAAATTGATTTCTGAGGCGGTCATTTCTCTGACCAGCGATTCTAGTCTCAATAAGTTGCTAGGAGATTCGCTAGTGAAAGCTTCGATATCTGGATTCGTCACTACGATCACAGGCGAAGTGTATAATAAGCACTTCCAAGAAGGTGGGGTTATAGAAGATATAACACCTTCTGTGTATACTGAGTATTTTACAGAGCAACTGGCATCTGATAGGATCAGCACAGAAAAAATCACCTCAAACATTATAGATAACACATTGTCCAAGTTCGGACTCAATTAATTACTAAATCCAACATGGAAACAATACTTAATATTCTCGTAGGCGGGGCGTCATTTTATATTGGCGGGATGTTACTATCTGGAGTAAAAATGAAAAGTTTCTTTCAATGCATCATCGTAGCGTTGATGGTAGGTTTCTTAGATTTTACGCTTGGGACAATACTGAAAATAGTAACTCTAGGCATTCTATCATTAGGGATTTTTACATGGTTTCTAAATGCGATTTTGATCCAAGTTGCGGATTGGTTTTTGCCAGGATTTGAGGTGAAAAATTTTTGGTGGGCACTAGGACTTGCTGCAGTAGTAAGTATCGCGGGGGGAATTCTCGGAAGTATAGTTTAATCGTACATTTCGAAAGAATCAATAAATATCAAAAGCAATACTCAGAAATGTAGTAACAAAAATGGAAATAGCATTAATTACAGTATCTATATTATCTGTCGCGGGAACGCTTTTACCATTCAGCAACAGTAAAAATTGGATCGTAAGAGGGCAGTCCGCATTCAGATTGGTGTATTTATTTTTGAATATACTTATGTTGATTCTTTCCATCGTTTTTCTTCCGTTTTCACTTATAAAAATATCTCTGTGTATTCTGCTTCCGCTTTCTGTGTTCGTATGTCTGAGGTCGATAGTACCATACTCAGTTCTATATCCGAAAAGTGTAAAGGATGCTGGATCTAGGAGTGGAGATACGGTAAAGCTATATATACATAATGTGTATCAGCATAATGATAATTATAAGAAAGAGGTAAAGACAATTCTTAGAGAAGACGCGGATGTAGTTTTATTGTTAGAGATTAATGACGAGTGGGATAAAGGTATCCAAGAACTAAGATCCTTATATCCTTATGAAGTAAAAGAGGTCAGAGAAGACACTTACGGCATCATCATGATGAGTAAGTTGGCACCACTAGAGGCGGATATTAATCACCTTGTCAAAGAGTCGATTCCATCAACTGAAGTTTTATTGAAGATTAATAATCACAAATTAAGGATTATAGGTATTCATCCAGAACCTCCAGTATATGGAGAGGTATTGACTTCGGCTCCAAAGGATAAAGAAATAAAATCTGTGACCAACTATTTGACGTCATTGTCAGAATCTGAGCACAAACTCCTCGTTGGTGACCTTAATGATGTTGCTTGGAGCAGAGTTTCGCGGATATTTAAGAAAGTGACGGGCATGAAAGATGTAAGAGTTGGAAGGGGTTTCTTTTCTACATTTCCTACATCATCGCCGCTTCAGATTCCGCTCGATCACGTTTTTTGTACTCCACAAATGAAAGTTATTGATTTCAGAACATTAGAGGATATAGGATCTGATCACCTACCAGTGTCTGTAACGTTCCAATTGACACAGAAGTAAATAATGGATTGATTAATAGAATCATTGTTAATTATAAAAAATACAAATCATGAGATATAAAAAAAGAACATTACTTAGTAGTGGCAGACCTGCATCAAGGCTGATAGAGAAGTTGAGAAAAATGTCGGTAAGATTGTCAGTAAGAAGGAATAGAGCAACATTGGTAACGAAACAGAAAAATATAAACCATAACATATCCATATAAGATTGGCTGCGGTGCCTGACTGAGTATATGCGATTGGGGAAGTATTTGATATTGACTTTGGACCTTATTCAAGAAAATTTATCAAAGACCAATTTATTTAATTTTTCCATTACATCATCAAGGAATCGCATATCGAAGTCGAATACAAACAATTTTTTGCTGTAATTTACTTTTTTCGTTGATGCAACGTCACCTTTATGATCTCCTTTTTCTTGTGTACCCGATGAGAACTGTTTTCTGCTATCATCTATTTTATGGCTCATTCTCTCCGATTAAATTGTTGAAGTAGGAGCTGAGTGAATTGGTGCTTCGGCAATATACTATATAATTCCCACAATAAGTGCCTTGAGTGCTTAAAGTGTATTTCATAATCATTTTTTATTATTCCTTGAATTTATACTGTAAATCTAAATTTGATAAATCCTTAGATCTTCTTGATGTAAAAAGTACCTATTGTATTGTTCTAGCCAATAGATAGATATGCCACCAAATGATATGTGCATAGCCTGTTATTTAGTACATCTTTCGAACAATAACCTCTATGGTATAGTAAGAAGGTTACAAATATGGGAGTTACGAGCTATTAAGTTGATTTCTCATTGGTAATCGGCTTGATCCATTTGGATTAGGTGCACTGTCTCTCAAGACGCAATATTAAATGACCAAACGAGTGTCAATCCAAGGGTAATCGTAAAAGCTTTCTACAATTATGAGACAATGTACCCCATGAATTTTAAATCAAAAATATAAATTATATGATATCGACGACAATAGAAGCGCCATTTACAATATCAGATGATGATCGCAAAATCATGCAGGATAAGATGAATGACCTCCAAAAATATGAGTCTAGAATGACACAGATCAATGTGTATTTCAAGGATGACGATGGAAAAGGTCATGAAGATATGTTGGCACAGATTAGAGTGCGTGTTCCCGGAGCAGATTTGTTCGCAGAGAATACTGATGAATCAGCAATGAGAGCATTCAACATGGCATACAACGCTGTGAAACGACAGGTGAAAGATCGAAGAAGCAAATTGAATGATCACCATTCAAATCTGAAAGAGAACATAGTGACAGAGATATAATCTTGTTCCTTAATTATGGTCAGAAAGATCTGTGTAGGAATATAAAGTTTAACCAAAATTCAAAAAGATGACAGCAAGAGGAGTAAGAGTAATAATTTTAGATGCAACATCATCTTTCGTTTCGTTCAAGTATGAGTCGTCAAATGCACGAAGCAGAATACGACGAAACAAATTTATCAATGACTACCAGAGCGGTAAAATTGACGTAGTAAATCCTACTGTACTGGATAAATAGTGAGATCTATAAATCGGATTGATTATCTCTCAGTTACGAACTGTGGGATTTAAAAGCTATCAATAGAGATAGAGCCCGTACTGTTTATGTGTGGGCTTTTTTCATCAGTGCGACACCTAAAAAAGTGAGCAATTCTCGAAGATTATTATTTATCAAGTTATAAAGAAAGGCAGGTGCAGGAATACAACCTAAAATCAGATTTAATATTATACGTAAAGCGTGTGTACGAAGCACTCTAAAAAAATCAAAAATATAAAAATGAAAGCATCAATAGAATATAAATTATTTTCAAATTTTCAACTCGGAGAATCTCCGCTAGCCAATAGAATGGTGATGGCACCGCTGACAAGATGTAGAGCGGAGAAAAATATTCCTAATGATATAATGGCCACTTACTATAGCCAACGAGCGGGGGCGGGGCTACTTATAACTGAGGGAACTGCACCATCAAAAAATGGTCTAGGCTACGCACGAATTCCAGGAATATACGATGACGAACAGATCAATGGATGGAAGAAAGTAACCAGCCAAGTCCATGAGATGGGAGGTAAAATATATGTACAACTGATGCACTGCGGTAGAGTTTCTCACCCCGATAATGTACCAGATGGAGGTAGAGTGATAGCACCGTCAGCAGTACCACTCGAGAATACGAAAATGTATGTCGATGGTAAAGGAGAATTACCCATCCCGGCACCCAAAGCCATGAATGCTGAAGAGATTGCCAACACAATAAAAGAATATAGACAAGCCGCAGCTAATGCGATCAAAGCGGGATTCGACGGCGTAGAAATACATGCAGCCAACGGATATTTGATAGATCAATTTATCAATCCTTCATCGAACAAAAGGGAAGATAATTACGGAGGTTCGATAGAGAATAGAACGAGATTTGCCGTGGAAGTAGCTAAAGAAGTCGTCGCTGAGATCGGTGGGCAAAATACTGGAATCAGAATCTCCCCGTACGGCGCAATGAATGAAATGGAATCAAGTTTTGAAGGCGTAGAGGAGACCTTCGAGTACCTGGCAACACAATTGAATCGTCTAGGACTTACCTACATACATATCGCTGATCACTCGAGCATGGGTGCGCCAGAGGTACCTCGAAGTATCAAGTCAAAAATCAGAAC
>CALLMH010000093.1 GCA_938007965.1 uncultured Saprospiraceae bacterium
GTAGGTATTTCTTTGTGAACGTACTTTTCGTCTTACACCAACACCACGTCTATCTTCCCTTTGAGCTGTTTTCGGAGGATATCTATTAGAAGAAGCCCCATACTTTCTTTGGATTTTTCACTATTGAGATGTCGTTCGATTCCGGATCCATTGTCTTCGTATCGTAGAATGATTGTTTCGTCGAGTGATTGGTCGAGTGATATTTTGACTTTTACTACTGGTTTGTCTACGTGCTTCATGCTATTGGTGATCAGTTCGTTAGTAATGAGGCCGATGCGCATAGCAGATTCCGCATCTATTTCTAGATTTTTAATTTCCTTATGTAGAATCATTTTTTTATGGTCAGACTGGAATGCACTTTGAAGATTATCTATGATATCAGAAAGGTACTGTCCGATTCTGATGGATGTACTGTCTCCCTGTTTGAGGTTTCCATGAACTTTCAAGAGCGCCAGTAGTCTGTTTTCGCTATCTTTGAGAAGTTCTTTGGTTTCTTGTTGTGTAGCTCTTCTGGATTGCATCTGCATGAGTGTAGTTATGAATGCAAGGTTGTTTTTGACTCGGTGATTCAGTTCTTGATTGAGGAGGACAATAGTTTCTTTTTGTGTAATTAAGTTATCATTAGATATTTTGAGTTTGTTTCGTTGTCTACGCAGTTGATTGAGTAACAACCCTAATAAAACAAGGGCAAGTGCACCACCAAATATTGTATTTTTTTGCTTTGTTATCGTACTTCTACCTTTTTCATTTTCTAATTCTAATTTGGCATTCTCTGCGTCTTTTTTTGCCGTTTCATATTTGATATTGAGTTCTTCAATCTTTGTTTCTGTTTCTACGTTGAAAAGAGAATCTTTCAGTAATTGATATTCTTTACTGGCTGCTAACGCAGATTTATAATTTAAGTTTGCTGTATAGTATTCTTCAAAAAAAGACAGATTGTCTTTCATATCTTCTGGATTAGAATTAGCAATGGCTATTCTTTTTCCTTGATCTAGATAGTTTTTTGCTTTTGCAAATAAACCCTTCTTAGTATGTATATATCCTAGATAGTTGTATGTGGTTCCTATTCCTTCTCGGATGTTAAATTTTGATTTTATCTCAAGAGCTTTATTTAAATATTCAAGACCCAATTCTAGATTACCTAGATCACCATACAGACACCCTAGGTTGTTATAGGTTTTTGCGAGACCAAAATCATTTGTTAATTTAGTATCCATTGTAATGGCTTTTTCGTGCATGATCACCGCCGAATCTAACTGTCCCAAAAACTCAAAACTTACGGCCATATTCTTGACAGCTTTGCTTCGACTACTTAAGTATTTTTCTTCGGACCATAATTTGAGTGCACGTTTCCCATATTGTAATGATTTTCGATAATCACCCTTATAATAATACATAACACTCATATTATTGAGCGATGTTGCCATTCCATTAATATCGTCAAAGGATTGTCCTGTCTCATAAGCTTTCATATAATATGCATAGCCTTTATCATAATCTCCTTTGAGGTCAAAGGTCAGCCCCAGATTATTCCAAATATTTACAATATGACGCTGGCTATCTAGTTTTACCATTATATCTTTTGCATCAAGTAAGATCTTTTCTGCCTCATCATATCTGCCAAAATATGAAAGGGTAGATCCTGAATTTGTCATGATATATGCCGCCAAGAAATCTTTCCCTAAATCCTTATATATATCTACACTCTTATTCCAGTATAAAAGTGCCGAATCTATAAGCTCCTTTTTATTATAAGAATATGCAATTTGACTGTACGCAGAAGCTTCTCCAGTTTTGACACCTGCATTTTTAGCGTATTCGTATGCTTTCCATCCGTAGGCAATACCACTATCTGGTATAGTGTGGCAAATGTCTCTACTAATAGCATATGCAGCATTCATCTTTATCGAATCGGAAGATTCCGAAGCAATAACATTCCTTAAACTATCAAAATTTGATTGTCCTGGAAGTACAAGTGGTGCCAAATACAGGAACACTAAAAACTTATACCTACTTATCATAAAACTCTTTTGATTTTGTTGTTATTTGGGTCTTATATTACCATGATGATAATTCAACTTTACACCAACACTATATCTACCTTCCCTCTCAGCTGTTTTCTTAGGATATCTATCAAGTGAAGGCCCATACTATCTTTTGATTTGTTGCTATTCAACAACCTTTCGATACCAGATCCATTGTCTTGGTACCTCAAAGTAATCTTATCGTTATCCGATTGATTTAGAGATATCTTGATGTTTACTTCCGGTTTGTCTATATGCTTCATACTGTTAGTGATGAGTTCATTGATGATGAGGCCGATTCGCATGGTAGATTCTGCATCTATTTCTAGATTTTTGATGTCTTTGTCTAAAGTCATCTTTTTATAATCTGATTGAAATGCACTTTGAAGATTATCCATGATATCAGAAAGATATTGTTCGATTCTGATGGATGAGTTGTCTCCTTGTTTGAGATTTCTATGAACTTTCGAGAGCGCCAATAGTCTGTTTTCACTATCCTTGAGCAATTCTTTAGTTTCTAATTGTGTAGCTCTTCTGGATTGCATTTGCATAAGAGTAGTTATAAAAGCAAGGTTGTTTTTGACTCGGTGATTCAGTTCTTGATTGAGGAGAGTAATATGGTCTTTACTTTTCTCTAAATCTAGAGCTAGATTTAGTCTCTTTTGCGATTGTCTGAATAAAAGGTAAGAAAATATTCCAAGCATCAAAAGGAGCATTCCACCTGCTAAAATTGTATACTTTTGTTGGTTAAGTTTCAAATCAGCCTGCACTTTATCCGCTTTAAGCTTTTCATTTTGATACTTCTCCTCGATCTCGACAAGAAGCGCCTTTTTATTTTCAGAAAATACCGTATCTGTGAGGTAAGTATATTTGTCAATAATACTTAATGGAATTTTCTGTTCCGCACCTGCTAAAGCTGCAATGTACCGCTCATATACATCAACTAATTCTTGTGGGGTGCTTTCTAATCCATTATAGATTTTTATAGATTTTTCAGACTCAATAACAGCTTCTTGATAGTTCTTTTGGTATATCATTACATTTGATAAGTTCGATCTAGCAAAAGCTTCTTCGAATGGATATCCGAGCTGGACAGCTATATCAACAGCTTTTTTATATGACTTAGAACTTAGTTCATAATTATTATCATTTTCTTCTATACGACCTAATTCAAGATATGAATAGTGTCTTGCAGCTAATGGTAGTTCTATTTTCAATGCTTCCGCTATGAATATCCGTGCCGAATCTCTCTTATTGAGGTCATTGTATATACAAGCCAACGTATTTGTAGAGAGTCCATAAGCGTACATGAAATCATCTTTCAGGGCCAATCTTCGAGATCTCATACAGTACTCTTTTGCCTTTTGAGGAAATCCATTATCATTATAAACAGTGCATATATTATTAAGAAGCACCGACCTATTACTGCTTTCTAGCTCATTAGCAATATCAAAGGCTTCTAAAAATGTAATCGTAGCTTTATCAACTTCTCCTTGAAAAGAATAAATAGCTCCCATAGCATTCAAAGCTCGAAATCTAGCTTTTTTTACCTTTCCAAATTCTTTTAGTATTAGCTCACAATTCGCTAAAGCGTCTTCATAGTTACCAGCATATCGATTGATTACTGCGAGGTTTTGCAAGATGTTTAATCTGATAATATTGGGACAAGAGCTTTCTTTTAGGTCTTCAAGACATCTTGAGAGAATATTAATAGAGGAATCCAATTCATAAAACGTATCAAATCCCGCCATTATCCCTTTATACTTTATAGCGTTGCATTGATCATTTTGATCAATTGACAGCTCATAAGCTTGAGTCGCAAAATTAAATGCTCGTTGCTCATTTGACCATTCATAGGTTTCAATACTATCATTGAAATTTTCAAAAGATAATTGTCCATTAACTAATGTCGTGTCAAGAAACGCCACAAATATTAAAATCAATATTGCAAATTGGTTCTTCATAAAACTGCCTTTAATTAACGTCAATTATAATCTTTCCAAACGATCCATTACACCTTCACGGTTGCTTCTACTAATTGGAATAGATTTGATTTCTGACCTGAAATTTAAATAAATGGAGCTTTGATCAAAAGATGTGATATGCTTTTCACTAACGGCATACGTTTTATGCGTTCTGAAAATATCACTTAATGCTATGCTCTCCATTACTTTTTTGAGAGATTGAGAAATCAGATGACTTTTTGTATTGGTGTGAATTTTACAGTATGCACTATTTGCCTCTAAATATACTATTTCATCCAAATTGACACGATGATACCGATTATTTGATTTTACAAAGATTCTATCCTTTCCATTGATAAATCCTTTGTTAACTCCTTCAAGTGATTTTTTTAGTCTATAATGATTACTCAATGCCAAATCAATAGTGATATCTAATTGCCCATTAGGGATTGGTTTTATAAGATATGCCGCTGGATTGGTTGCCTTTGCCAAAAGTTTCGTTTTCTTATCATCCATAGATGTCAAAAAAATGAATGGTTTATCATAACCTTTTTGCAAAAAATGCACCAGTTCGACACCATTCATAGAGCTAGACTCCAAAATTATGTCTACGATAAACAAGTCTGGATTTATCGTGCTAGCTAATTGTATGGCTTCAGCTGCATTGTCTGCAATACATACATCTCTATAGCCTACATCCTGGAGGTTTTCTTTTAGGCCATGAGCTATGACCAAATCGTCTTCAATGATGAGTATAGTAATTGACATTTGGGGAAATGTTAATGGTTCGAAAGATACAAATATAAAAAAAGAAGTCATTTATATATTAAGCATTCTCATACTCACCATATTTATCTTGGCTAATTACAATTGTTCGAATAATTATATTTTACAAACCTTATACAGTTAACAAATAAATACTCACCATTAAGAAAATAAAACCTACCGTTTAAAAATGGAAAATAATGAAAAAGTCAAATATCTACCGCTCCATATCTATTGACAAATTTTTTCATTTCCTCCACCATATCGGGACTACCGATTACTATTGTGGATCGTTGATGGATATCGTGTACCTCTAGGTCCAAAATTCTTTCTAATTTAGTATTGATGGCTTTTCCTCCGGCTTGTTCGATAATATAACTCATAGGATTACATTCATACAATAGCCTGAGCTTACCGTCTGCATACTTTCTAGTATTCGGGTACAAAAATATTCCTCCTTGGAACATAATCCTATGCACATCAGAAACCATACTGCCGATATATCTCAGCCTTAGATTAGAATCAGAACAATGATCTATGTACCTTCTCATCTCTAAGTCAAACTTAAGATAATACCCTTGATTGACAGAGTAATAATTACCAGAACTAGGTATTTTCATATTTGGGTGAGAAAGACAAAATTCTCCGATACTTGGATCAAGAGTAAATCCATTAACCCCATCACCTGTAGAATAAACTAAAATGGTAGACGTACCATATAATACGTAACCAGCCGCTACAAGTTCTGTCCCTTTTTGCAAGAAATCATCGATATCACATGGACCAGATGCACTACTCTTTCTTTTATAAATACCGAAGATAGTACCGACCGAAACATTTACATCAATATTCGAAGATCCGTCTAATGGATCCATGACGACGATATACTCAGCCTCTCTATTATTTACTGGATCTAACCTGATAAACTCGTCTAATTCCTCAGATGCTATTCCGCAACACTCTCCCCCATTATTGAGACAATCAATAAAGACTTGATTCGTAAAAATATCTAGTTTCTGTACATCATCTCCACTCGCATTACCTGATCCAGCTACGCCAAGAATATTGACCAATCCCGCTTTATTGACTTCTCTATTAACGATTTTTGCAGCTATTCCTATGTCTCTTAGAAGCCTAGTAAAGTTCCCTGTAGCATCATTATACGTGTTTTGACCGCGAATTATAAATTCGTCAAGCGTAATTATCCTATTCATTGCGTATTTATTAAAAGTAATAGAAAAGTCCAAAGGTAATTCTACAATTGTCTTAATATCAATGTGTTGCAAAGATTAGTTATCGTATTTTTTACACTAATACCATATTGAAATACAGAATTATTGTTCTTAGTTAAACTATTCTTCCTCATTTAGGTGACCAAATTTGGTTAAAGTCCGTCAAAACCATGGTAAAAAACGGAAAAATCAGTATTTTATCCTTTCAAAATTTATTATTTAATCAAAACCAACACCATAGCTTATGAGATTGATATTTTCAATATTAGCGTTAATTTTATGGCTTGTGCTTGGCTACTTTATCAAACCGTGTTTCGACACCAAGTATAATTGTGGTAATGACGATTCCAAAGCATTGATCGACGATAAAAAAGACGACAATGCCACAAAGATGGTCTCCACTGCTAAAAAAATAGCAGGTCCACTATTATTCAATTGGAACAAACCAGAAGCAATAACAGGAGAAGGATGGGAAGCCAGAAGACAAGCGATTCTCTCAAACTTAAAAGAGGGAGAGAAATTACAAATTACTGGTCTTTATCGCGCAGATGAAGTCAAACCTGATAACTTCGATAACTTGGGTATTGCTCGGGCCGAAGAGATCGCCAAATTATTTAAGCCGCCACTTAATGATGACCAAATAGAACTTCGCGGTCAATTGACAAATGCAGCTGAAAACGACAAAACGGACTTATTCAAAAGTGCATCGTTCAAGAATCTTAAAAATACTGCAGCAATTAAAGAAGTAGATGATCGTACCTTGATCTATTTTCCATTTAACTCAACCAATAAGTTGAAAGATGCTGAAGTAGAGGCATATCTCAATGATGTAGCAGAACGAGTAAAAAAATCTGGCGAAAGAGTAAAACTGACTGGACATACGGATAGTATGAGTTCTTCAGAATCAAATCTCGCATTGGGACAGCGCAGAGCCAACATCGTAAAGCAGTACCTCATGAGTAGAGGAGTGAAGGCTTCTAAAATAATAGCTGAGTCAAAAGGGGAAACCGTGCCAGCTGACGGTCCATATATCAATAATAAAAAGAGCGCTGCCAATAGAAGGACAGAACTCCAAATCATTAAATAACAATTTAAAATATATATAAGATGATAACATTAGTATCAATATGCGACTTGTTTTGGTTGCTTTGGCTTCTACCTTTACTACTAGGTGTACTGCTAACATGGTTATACTGGAGAAGTAAGTATAGCAATATGGTCGCAGAATATGAGGGCAAAATAAAGGGTCTAAACGGTAGGATTAAAGGATTACAAGACGATCTTGCAAAATGTAGTGCCAAAAGATCCGAGCTAGAAGGAGACCTCTCCATAACCAAAGGAAGAATGCGTGAAATCGAATCTGAAATGAAATCTCTCAAAGCAGCAGCTGAGTCAGAAAAGAGAAAAGCTAGTGCCGCACCTAAAGTAAATAAAATAGTGGAGGACAAGGGTTCTAACTCAGATACAGACAAAGATGTAAAGCTAGGAAGTGTAGCTTCATCATTTGCTGGAGGAAGTGCCGCTTCTGGAATAGCTAGTAATACAGGAAGTAGTGAAGAAAAAGCTGGCACTCCACCAACTAGTAGTAAGAAATCTATATACGCAGGTATAAAGTCTGACAATCTACAAATAGTAGAAGGTATAGGTCCGAAAATGGAAAGTGTACTAAAAGAAAATGGAGTCAATACGCACACAGAGCTTGCAAACCAAACTCCTGATTCTCTACGGGCTATCCTCGGTAAATATGGAGATAAATACAAAATCATAGATCCTACCACATGGGCACAACAAGCCAGTTATGCTTCAAAAAATGATTGGGATGGAATGATCGATCTTCAGAAAAAACTTGATGCTGGTAAAGATAATGCTGCCAGTATGACGGATTCTAAATTGGAAAAATACCTCATAAAAACAGGCGCTATTAAGGGATTCAAACAAGATGACTTAAAAGCAATAGAGGGTATAGGCCCAGCTACAGAAAAACTGCTACACTCTAATGGTATTAAAACTTGGAGAGAATTAGCAAATACGCAAGCTACAGCTATCAAAGCTATGCTTACCGCTGCGGGTTCAAGATTCGCACTAGGAGATCCTACTACATGGCCAAAGCAGGCAGAACTAGCCGCTGATGGAGAATTTGATAAACTTAGAGAATACCAAGATTTCCTTGATGGAGGTAAAGGGTAATTTCAAAGTAATTAATTGATATTTAAAAGGGCTATTTGATTTCGAATAGCCCTTTTTTGATGTTTAGAAGTAAGGTGCTTTCTGAATTCTAGTATTTTATAAAGTTGTTGCAAAAAGTTATATTGGCCTTAGTCAGTGTGGTTTTTCGGAGACTAATTTTCGTTAAAAACAGAACTCTGTTTGTGTAAGAATGGCTTGCAAAGCAAACGCGCGTCACTTCAGCTTACGAAGGAAGTGAGTTTGGTGCTCAGCTTTAATATTGATAAACACTAGCACCGTTTTTGGAATAAAAGACCAATAGGGAGGATAATCTTTTCAGAAGTAGTTAGATTAACTGTTATGGAACAAGGATATTCGTTACTTACGGACATCTATAACGTAATCAGACCCTATTATCTACATCTTCTAATTTCGTTTCTTTACCAAGATTAAGTCCTTCTTTTCGTAGTCGCCTCTTCTCTAAGTATCCCATCAGCAAAGCCATAACACCACCATAAAATATAAAATGGAAGAAAAACCTACCGATACTAAATTTGTCTTGGTTCATAACCCACATCAAAAGAGAAAAGGGTAATCCATAAATTACAAACTCAATAAAAAACCGTTTTTTCTTAATCATAATTTTTTCCAAAATTAAGGTCTTAGGTATACTATATTTTCGCTCTGATATAATGCTCTAGACCACTTATTGTCCGATGAATAAGGGCAAGATTATTATGAAGCCACCTTTTGGGCTTGCTTACAAGAATCATTGCAGGATTAGAGCCCTCCTCGTACGATACATTTATTTTTTCTATGAATTCTGTCGTGTACCTTCGCTTATGTATATCTATGCTACCGTCTTTATGGGTCTTACATATTTTATAATCTTTCGAGGATTCCCAAAATGTATAGAACTCTTCTCTAGTAAGTGAAACAGTGACCGTACGTTTTTGATTGGGATCCATTGTTATTTTATCAAATGTATTTATACCTTCTTTGCGCAGCGTCATCTTTTCTAGTTGTATCACGAAGAAAGACATAATAACACCATAGAAAACAAAATAAAAGAGAAAAGAATAAGGAGTTATAGAATCATAATTAATAGCCAACATCATCAACGAAAATGTGAGACCATAAAGAACAAAGCATATTATGTACAGCTTATGGAGATATGTAAGTGATCGATTCATAATCGAAATATACATAAAAAAAACACCAGCTCCAAACGGAACTGGTGTCATCAAAACAAAACGAAAAACCAACTTTCTTATATAACGTAAGTCAAACCATATAGGTCATTAGCTGAGATACATTTATTTTATGTATGACGCTAAGGTGACTTTTTCAGTCTCGACATTATTCTTAAATCATTACAATCCTTTTCTTAATTTGACTGTTATGACCTTTTCTTCTTTCTTTCTTTTCACTTTAATCTTCACGGTATCTCCCGCTTTATTATATTTCATTTGCTCTACGATATCTTCGAACTTCTCTACTTTTTTATTGTCTACTTCTATGATTACGTCACCTGGTAACATACCAGATAGTTGGGCTATACTCTTTCTTTCCATGCTATCTACATAAAATCCGTAATCGGAAAAAATTCCAAATTCCTCCACGACACTTTGATCCACATCGTACCCCAGTACTCCGAGACTTACTCTTTCGATATCACCATTCTCAATAATATCGAATACTACTCTCTTTACAAGATTGGACGGTATAGCAAACGAATACCCTGCATATACTCCTGTCGGGGTAGCTATCGCTGTATTAATACCGAGTAACTTTCCCTCTTTACTTACCAAAGCGCCTCCGCTATTCCCGGGATTGACGACTGCGTCAGTCTGTAGAAACTCCTCTATCGACTTGTCCTCACTTATGATATCTAGGTCTCTTCCTTTGGCACTGATAATGCCGGCTGTGACCGTAGATGTAAGATAACTAAACGGATTCCCTACGGCCAATACCCATTCTCCAACTTTCACATCATCACTATCTGCAAAATCCAAAGTTGGTAGATTAGTCTCTACATTAATCTTGATCACAGCGAGGTCAGTAGATGGGTCTGTTCCTATCTTGGTGGCTTTTACCTCTCGTCCGTCCTGCAGGGTTACCAATATATTATCAGCAAATCCAACAACATGATTATTCGTGACAATATATCCATCCTTTGAGAAAATCACACCTGACCCCGAACCATTTTTTTGGCCATGGCCTCTAAAGTAATCTTGTCCAAAAAAATCATTGCCAAAAAAATCGCCTCCAAAAAAATCATCAAATGGACTTCTTCTTGATCGTCTACTTTCTTCTTGTCTCTTCCTTGCCGACGCAAGACTTTCCTCCGCCATTATATGTACTACTACCTCTGTCGCATGTTCGCTTGCTTTTACAAAGTCAAATGGCTCAGCTACTGATTCTGTGCCTAATTGGTGGCCCACTAGAGTAGCTTGCGGAGATTGATTATAGACCACTAATTCTTCTTTCGGCATGATCTGAGTGACCCCTATCACGGTAATACCACCGACTATACCAGCCAAAATAAGTGAAAGTAAATTTTTCATTGTTCCTCTAGTTTTCATTTGATTATCTAAAAACGATCGAAATAATGATATCGTTTTCGATAGGTGTCCATTAACACAATATTAACCCAGAAACATAAAATAGCAGATTGAATTAAAAAATTTAATACTTTTGATAAATAGCTAACTAAACATCTTACTATGCCTCAAATAAATATCATCAAGCGAAAGCAGATCAATGCGCCATTGGATAAAGTATATCAAACAATCAATCGAATGTCTACTTGGAAAAGATGGTCTCCATGGTTGATCATGGATCCTGATGCCAAAGTAGATGTATCAACTGACGATAAGTCTTATTCTTGGTCAGGAAAAAGAACAGGCGAAGGACACATGAAAATTACAAATGAAGTAAGTAACCAATCCGTAGACTACGATCTTACATTTCTAAAACCATGGAAGTCAGAAGCAAAAGTCAGATTCACCACCACTGCCAAAAACGGTGGTACCGAAGTAGCTTGGCATATGGATAGCAAGTTACCGTGGTTTATGTTTTGGATGAAAAATAAAATGGTCTCCTTCATAGGTAATGATTATGAAAGAGGTCTTAATCTCCTCAAGGATTTTGTAGAGGATGGACAGATACATTCGAAGCTCGACTGGAAAGGAGAAAGTCAATACCCAGGATGTACTTATCTAGGAATAAGGCGAACTTGTAGTATAGCAGATATGCCAAAACTTATGGAAGAAGACTTTACTAAGCTAATAAGCTATGCTATGTCTTGTGATACCTCAAATACTGCCGGTGCATTTAACCAATTTCACAAATTTGACTTCGTAAAGGGGATAGTAGATTATACAGCAGGTGTACCATTCGAAAATATACCGGCTAATGCTCACAAAGAATATATAACTGGAAATCTACCAGCGACAAAATTATACACACTAGAACATAAGGGACCATATCATCATATTGGAAATGCATGGTCTACTATGTATAACATGCATCAGAATAAAGAAATTAAAATCAAAAAAGGATATGCACCGTTCGAGACCTATGGAAATAGTCCTAAGAATACAGATCCTAAAGAGTTAATTAGTTACATTAACTTTGCAGTGAAATAAACAACAAATAGCACTTTTATGGTTTCTCGATTTCTATACCTTATTATAACAATTACTCTTATAACTTCTTGTAATCTCAATCGAAAAGATAAAGAGATCACTAAAATTGCAGCAACGGTAAAAAATATTGAAAAACCTAAATTATCTAACTCTATTGAACCAACAAAAATGAAAAATCTCGATATCGACTACTGTATGGGGAGGTTCGATCCCAAGACGCACTTAGATTTTGTAGCGATTCCACTAAAATATGCAGATCGAGAAGGAATGTACATGAGAGCTGATGCCTACGCTTCGTTTGAAAAAATGTACAGTGAAGCTGCAAAAGAGGGAATCAAATTTCAAATTAGATCTGCAGCACGAAATTTTAACTATCAAAAAGGCATCTGGGAACGGAAATGGACTGGTGCTACCAAACTCTCTGATGGCACCGACGTATCGAAAGATATATCTGAGCCGGTCAACAAAGCATTGAAAATACTAGAATATAGCTCGATGCCTGGAACCAGTAGGCATCACTGGGGTACTGATATTGATCTGAATGCATTTAATAACGAATATTTCGAAAAAGGCGAAGGAAAAAAATTGTACGATTGGCTTGTGAAGAATGGAAGCACCTATGGTTTTTGTCAGCCTTACACTCAGAAAGGACCTCAAAGACCTGATGGGTACAATGAGGAGAAATGGCACTGGTCATATCAGCCTATCAGTCAGGAAATTACTGAATACGCAGAACAAAATATGAAAAACGAAATGATCACTGATTTCTTAGGTGCAGAAACTGCCGTAGAAATAGACGTGGTCAATAAGTACATACTGGGCATAAATCACGGCTGCAGACATTGAATAAAAAGTCAAATAGATCAACCAATCGGTCTATATGATGGACTTCAATCTACTCTCCGACGATCCTCAATATATCCGCTCCGTATTGTCTCAACTTTGCATCTCCTATACCGTTAATCTGTAAAAGTTCCATGTCATTTGTTGGTTTTACACTAGATATTTCTTCTAGTACGCTATTTTTGAAGATCACATAAGGAGGGACGCTTTTTTGCCTTGCCTGTTCTAATCTCCATACTTTCAATCTACCAAATAGCGAATCGTCTACAATAATGTTGGATGACGATACTTTTTTTACTTTCACTTTCTTTTCACTCGGAACGAAGTCAGCTAGTTTGATCTTTTTCTCTCCCTTCAATACCGCTGTGGATAATGGAGTCCACGTAAGGCATGATCCTTTGGTGTAGTCTACGCCGATTATTCCTTTATTGATCATTTGTATTATATAGTTCTTCCAGGTTAATCTATCAATATCTCTTCCCGCCCCGTACGTTTTTATCTGATCGAAACCCCTATTTCTGATTTCCGCTTTATAAGAACCCCGCAATACATCAATCACAGTCTCTATCCCGATAGATTGCCCACATCTGTATATTGCTGATAATGCTTTCTGAGCATTGATAGATCCGTCCTTTTTCTCTGGAGGATTTAGGCAGTTATCGCAGTGCCCGCATCCGTCTGTCCGATATTCACCAAAATAAGAAAGGATACCATTGGTTCTACAATCTGTAGTAGAAGCAAATTCCCACATACGTTCCAGTTTTTCATACTGAATTCTTTTGAACTCTTGATTACCTTCACTACCATCGATAAACCGCTTCAACATCAAGAAATCACCCCAACTGGCAAATAAATGTGCCACTGAGTCCTCACCGTCTCTACCCGCTCTGCCAATCTCCTGATAATACGCCTCCATATTCTTAGGCATACTATAATGTATGACGAACCTTATATTGGGTTTATCAATACCCATACCGAATGCTACTGTAGCACAAATAATATTGATCTCATCACTCTGGAATTCTCTCTGAACTCTATACCGATCCTCGGCATCCATACCTGCATGATAGTGTTTCGCATTGAGGCCCATCATATTGAGCTTAGACGCTACCTTCTCCGTATCTTTTCTACTGAGGCAATAGATGATCCCGGCGTCTTCAGTATGCTCCCGCAGAATGTGCGCAATCTGATCTAGCCTTTTCTGTGCAGAGTGAGAATAAGTTGTAATATTTTTCCGCTCGAAAGAACTCAGGTACTTCTTAGGATTCTTTAGATTCAATTGATTACATATATCTTCTTGTGTAGCAGTGTCTGCAGTCGCCGTCAAAGCAAGAAAAGAGGAATCTGGGAACACGGTTCTCAATTTAGCCAATTGAGTATACTCCGGTCGAAAATCATTGCCCCATACTGATACACAATGGGCTTCGTCAATGGCTATCAGGCCGACATTAAGTGTACTCAAATATCGCTGCGTCAGTTCACTATTAATTTTTTCTGGTGAGAGATAGAGTAACTTAGTTTTTCCAGAATTTAGGTTTTCTTCTATCTGTTGCATTTGATCTTGAGGAACATTACTATGGATAGTAGCCGCATTCACTCCTAATTCTTGTAAGTTGATCACTTGATCATTCATCAATGCTATAAGCGGAGACACTACTAAGGTAAGACCATCAGATACAAGTGCAGGGATTTGATAGCAGATAGATTTTCCTCCTCCCGTTGGCATTATTACCAAAGCGTCATTTCCTTCTAGTACATCAGTAATGATTTCTTCTTGTGGGTGACGAAAAGTATCATAACCGAAAGTTGACTTAAGTACTTTATATAATGTTTCTTTCATAGAATATATATTATGCTCCATCTTATCGAGTCTACAAAGAAACTTAATAAAGATGATACTACAATGATGGGTTAGTAAATCAACTAAAAACCCAAAAGTAAAATGAATAAAATAAGTAGTAGAATAATAAACGTGTATACACGAGTATATGTAAATATATAAATCTATAAGTTGAAATATTAGTCATTTATAGTATTAAGGTCTGAAATCTCTCTGAGAATCCTACAAAATTTTAGCTAAACAAAAAAGTAAGTTTTGATTACATCTCATTGATTTTCAGCTAATTAACTCATAATAAATAAAATTTAACAAGAATTTTGTGCATTTTGCAGAAGATATTCGTCTCTACCTTGGGTGTAGTACAGTTCTACGCTAAAATAAATGCATATGAAATCTACTTTTTATCAACTTTTTACGGCCATATTTCTTTTTTTTAGTTTTTCTGGAATATCACAAACAAGCGTGCGGGGTAAGGTCACAGATAATAGAAGTGACAAACCAATTATTTTTGCCTCCATTGCCATCTACGATAATGATACTCTTATCATGAGAACAGAAACAGATATTAATGGTCAATACTTGTTCTCTAAAATACATACAGGTATTTATAGAATAGAACTGAGTTGTATTGAATATCTATCAAATAGATATGACGAGGTCGTAATTAAATCTGAGGACCCAACGATTTTGGATTTTACAATGGAGCGGACAAAGGATCTATATGAGAAATATGATGTAGATGAAATTATTCCAACCATTGAAGATTGGAATGGAGTAGGATTAGCAGGTATCTCTAACTCGTCTATATTATCAGAAGGCAGATTTCATTTGAAAAATGAAATATCATCATATTCCATTGATAAGTTCAAATATTCAAAAACTGAACTTCCATCAAGCGGCCAACTCACTGCTGGAGAGTGGAATGATCTTCACAACTGGGAAAAATGGATCGCATTATTAGAAGATGAAGATTACAGCATTATGACCAATAGATTTGAAATATACCCAACCCAAAGATATAGTGTACTTGTAATCAATGAAGATAATAATGTAATTCCGAATATAATCGTGACACTAAAAAACGAAAACGATAATACAATATGGACCGCTATAACCGATAATGCTGGCAAAGCAGAATTATGGGCTGAGCCTTTTACAAGCAATGAACACAGTAAAGAGTATCGCATACTAGCAAATAATGAAAAAGTAATCAATCCAAAAACAATCGATCAAGGTAGTAATACAATTATCATCGATCAAGAATGTAAGGCACCAATCAAGATGGATATCGTATTTACAGTAGATGCTACCAGCTCCATGAATGATGAGATACAGTTTCTGAAATCTGAATTACTAGATGTTATCGACCGTATACAAGAAACTAATGAAGAGATAGAGTATAGAACAGGATCCGTTTTCTATCGCGATATGGAAGATGATTACATTACACGCATCTCTTCCCTCTCACGAGATTCAGATGATATCATAGATTTCGTCAAGTCCCAAAATGCTAATGGAGGTGGTGATGAACCAGAAGCCGTAGATTCAGCATTAGAACAAACATTAAATCTTAATTGGGATGAAGAAGCATTGAAAATTGTCTTTCTTATACTAGATGCACCACCACACGAAGATGAGAAAACAATGATCAAAATAAGATCACAGATAAAGACCGCATCAGCAAAAGGTATAAAAATAATACCAATTACAGCAAGTGGAATAGGAAGAGAGACCGAATTCCTTATGAAGTTTATAGCTATAATGACAAATGGTACCTATGTATTCATAACAGATGATAGCGGTATAGGAGAAGCTCACTTGACACCCGTCGTTTCAGATTATGAAGTAGAAAAGCTAAATGACTGCATAGTTAGATTAATTACACAATACAGTAAATCATATTCATGTAGTGATGATCCATTGTCAGTAGACGAAATCGAAGTCAAGGTATACCCAAATCCTAGTACACAATACATAAATATAGATACAGATGTAATCGCAGATAAAATAAGTATACTATCATCCAATGGTATGATCATCAAAACTGTGGTCCCATCTGATAAGTCTACAAGGATACAACTAGATGAATTGGTCAATGGAGTATACTCAGTAGCTGTTTATCTAGAAAATAAAACCATCACAAAACGCGTCATACTACTAAAATAAGTGTAACTATTATTCTCTAATGCCTATCATAATATTAAGGATTTCAGAAGCCGCTTCTGAAATTATAGTACCTGGACCAAATACAGCTGCTACCCCTTGATCAAATAAAAATTGGTAATCCGCTGGTGGAACTACACCACCAACAATCACCATGATATCTTCCCTACCTATATCATTGAGGTGTTTTATAGCCTCGGGCACTAACGTTTTATGACCTGCTGCCAAAGAAGATATACCTAATATATGTACGTCATTTTCTACAGCTTGTTTTACAGCCTCTTGTGGCGTTTGGAATAATGGACCGATATCTACATCAAATCCTATATCCGCGAAACTGGTAGCTATCACCTTTGCTCCCCGGTCATGTCCATCTTGACCCAACTTAGCTATCATTATTCTAGGTCTCCTACCTTCAAGATCAGCAAACTTATCTGATAATTTTCGGGCATCTGCAAATTTCTTGTCCATGGTTATTGCTTTAGAATATACTCCAGATATCGTCGGATTATCAGCTACAAACCTACCGAATGATTCTTCCATTGCACTAGATATCTCTCCTAATGTAGCACGATGACGAGCTGCTTCTACCGCAAGCTCTAACAAATTACCTTCACCAGATTTAGCGGCAATTCTAATATTATCGAGTGATTCTAATACCATCTTATCATTCCTCTTTGATTTGACAGTATTTATTCTGTTTATTTGACTTTCCCTGACGGCTTTATTATCTACCTCGAGTATATCTATATTGGCTTCCTTATCGGTTTGGAATACATTCACACCGACCACATATTCCTGATAACTATCAATTCGCGCTTGTTTTTTCGCAGCGGCTTCTTCGATTCTCATTTTAGGAATTCCCTTTTCTATAGCTTTAGCCATACCTCCGTATGATTCGATTTCTTTGAGATGAACCTTGGCTCTATTTACCAATTGCTCTGTAAGATATTCGATATAATTCGATCCTCCTAGTGGATCTATTCCTGCTGTAATTCCGGACTCTTTTTGAAGATACTTTTGTGTTTCCCTAGCTATCTTAGCTGAGAAGTCAGTAGGTAAAGCTAGAGCTTCATCGAGTGAATTGGTATGTAATGATTGGGTCCCACCAAAAGCTGCGGATAATGCTTCTACACAAGTACGCGTTACGTTATTAAATACATCTTGTGCAGAAAGAGAATATCCGCTCGTTTGACAATGCGTCCGTAATGCTTTTGACTTCGGATTTTTAGGATTGTAACCGCTCACTATTTCTGACCATAATAATCGTCCCGCTCTCATCTTAGCTATCTCCATGTAGAAGTTCATACCGATTCCCCAAAAAAATGAAAATCTTGGCACAAATTGATCTACTTCTAATCCAGCTTTTAGACCAGCTTCTATGTACTCCATTCCATCCGCTAATGTATAAGCTAATTCTATATCTGCAGGTGCACCAGCCTCGTGCATATGATAACCAGAGATACTTATACTATTATATCTTGGCATATATTTGGCGGTATATTCGAATATATCTGAGATGATTATCATAGATGGCGCAGGTGGATATATGTATGTATTCCGCACCATAAACTCTTTGAGAATATCATTCTGAATGGTTCCCGATAATAATTTTTTATCAACGCCTTGCTCTTCGGCAGCTACAATAAAAAAAGCTAGAATAGGAATTACTGCACCATTCATAGTCATAGAGACAGACATCTTATCCAA
>CALLMH010000094.1 GCA_938007965.1 uncultured Saprospiraceae bacterium
CAGCAGTACCCGTCGTGCCAACATTATGAGGCGCTATCATGGTCAAAGCGTGTTAAATAGCATATCTATTTTGCGGATTTTTTCGTTTTCATTTTATTCATTAAAGCTTGTAAACCATTCCGCTTATTGTATAAATTCCCACATAAGATAAGTTTATCTTCCGCTTCATCTACCTCTGACTCATTTAATGGTATAAATAGAAACCAAGCATTATCAGTCATCTCTTCTGCAAACTTTATTGCTTGACTACACCTTGTTCTATGATTTTTAGGAGACATAGAATGTTCAACAATCAAGTCATCAATTATTTTTTTACTTCCTCCTTGTAGTAGATGATTCCAATATAATTCTGTTATTCTGTATTGGGCTTTTGATCCATAAGCATACCTACTAAACCGTTTAGCGAGCGTTTGCTTTTCAGCTTTGCCTATGTATTTTGGAGTTATACCATATCCCCAAATATATATACCAGGATTATGAAATTCCTCTATCTGTTTTTTTGCTTTATTTGCGTTGTTCCAATAGATTCGTTCACCACTATAACTACCACCATTCCAGAATTTTTTATTAAATGCTATTCTAAGAAAGTCAGTATATTCTCCCAGTAAATTTTCGGATTTCCAATTTAATTTCATTTTGTTTTTTTTGAAAAGTAACTCAAATGAATAAACCCTAAAACTACAAAACTTCCAAATATTTCTTCTATTGCAACACTACTTTTCTTCTTTCTTCATCTTTTCCATATACCTATCTAGCGGTCATTAGCGACTATCCACTTATAGCCATATCATCACATAATTGTATTGAATTCCTTATTTCTGAACTATCCTAAGTATAGCTAGAATACGGCAAGAGCCCGCTAATATTAATTAGAAATAGCATCTTTTTTAAAAGAGAAAAACCATTGGCAACAAGGATAATCTTAATCCATGAACATCCATTATCAAGAATGGTCGGGATGGAGCTTTTATGATGTTCGCAGATCACAGAACCTAGATATCTATGGAGCTGCCAAGTGTCAACTCTAGTGCCTTCGACTTACCCGCTCGATTATATGATATGGTGATAACATCTCCTGGACTGTACTTTTCGAGAATAGAGAATAGATCATTATTTGAGGTTATGCTATCATCGTTGATACCCGTGATTATATCGCCTAATTCTATCTCCCCTCTTTTGTTTCTAGTGGTCGGTCGTAATCCTGCTAACTGAGCTGGGCTAGATTCAGACACATCAAGGATAAGAGAACCTACGAGTCCTGCTTGCTGAGTATACTGCGAAGATACTAGTGTGATACCTATGATTGGCTTTCTTATTTCCCCATATTTCACTAGATCGCTCACTACCCAATTCACTTCATCGACTGGGATTGAGAATCCGATCCCTGCACTGGCTCCTGATGGACTATATATCATTGTATTGACCCCAATTAGTCTGCCACTACTGTCTAATAATGGTCCGCCAGAGTTGCCAGGATTTATTGCTGCATCTGTTTGAATGACGTCTTTGATAGGGCGACCAGTGATAGACTCTATTTCCCTACCTAATGCGCTTATAATCCCTGTAGTCAATGTCTGATCCAAACCGAATGGATTGCCAATAGCGAATACTGACTGTCCAACTTTCAGGACACTGGAATTGCCTACTTTGATAGGTGTCAATATAGTAGATGGTGCCTTAATCCTTAGTACGGCTAAGTCTTTATTAGGCTCTACTCCTACTATATCTGCATCCCAGCTACTCATATCAGACAGCGTAACTGTAACTCGACTCGCTCCTTTTATCACGTGATAATTAGTCACGATACTTCCATCAGCATCCCATATGAAACCAGAACCCGTTCCAGCGGGAATTTCTTGTACATTTCTATTCCATCTACTTTGTGTTACTTTTGATGTATTGATGTAGCAGACAGAAGGTGCCGTCTCTTCGAATAATCTGATAGTCGCTTCCTCTGTATTGATCACCGTCGTCACAGGATCGACCTTTCGCTTATTACTGCTTGTATTCTGAGGTCTTGTTTGAGGTGGTGTATCATAAGAGGTCCTAAGAGCCAGTTGCTCAGATACTATTGATTTATTTTGTGAGGTATTGAACCAAATGCCTGCTACACCTCCGAGAATAAGTAAGCCTATACCTATTAATAAGTTTCCAATTTTCATGCTGATTTAGTTTTATTTTATTTCAATATTAATTCGATTTCCCATTTCAAAAACGTTGATTATTAAACTCATTAATACTATTTGGTGTTGTAGTGTTCGTTTTAAAGTATAGTTAAATCTGCCAATAGAAAGCTTAATAGCATGATGATAAAATACCAAATCCTAATCTTACTGAGCACAATGATGAATATAACTGAACAGCAACCTAAATTAATTTATGTAGGCGACCCTATGTGCTCCTGGTGCTATGGTATTGCGGAAGAATTGGCACAACTTACAGCTCATTATGATAGAAGTCTCGATGTAGAGATCATCATGGGAGGACTAAGAGCTGGAGGTGGCGAAGAATGGAATACACAATTCAAAGATTTTCTGAAGCATCATTGGGAAGATGTAGGCATGCGATCTGGCCAACCCTTCAAATTTGATTTATTGAATTGGAAATCATTTGATTATGATACCGAGCCTGCCTGCAGGTCTGTCGTGACTGTACAGGCCATTGATCCAGATAAGGCACTCTCATTTTTTAAAGAAGTTCAAATAGGTTTTTATTTAGAAAACAGAGATCCTAAACAAGTAGAATTTTACAAAGACGTATGCGCAAAAGTTAACATTGATTTTGAGCTCTTCAAAAGTAAATTTGACTCTATAGCGATAAAAAATGCCACTCAAAAACACTTTCAGAAATCTCAGCAGATAGGAGTGAGGTCATTTCCAACGATACTTATTGAGCACAAAGGAAAAACGCACTTAGTCGCCTCTGGTTACAGTACATTTGAAAAGATGAAAGAGAAGATTGATAGCGTTATAAATTAGAATCCATCACTTAACAAAATTTCAATATTATTGATATTGCTATGGACGGTTCGGCTGCACCCAGCATAGGCGATAGCCTATGATGTAGTCACAGCTTGTTATGCAGAGTCACCATTCACACTGCTACTCCTATTTTCTTTTGTGTATTCATCAGAGCAGCATTTTTATACTTTCTGTTTATCGGGTCCTTTAGCCTGTATGGTCTGTTGAAAGCTTCTTGATGGAGCTTGAATCTTTTTGAAAGTTTTCTGATAGTTTCTTTAGAAAGTCCTGTTTGATAATTGAGAATTTTTGATACTGTTCCTTTTAGGTCTGCAGAACTATAAGTTTCTTTAATATCATTGGCTGATTCCCAATTAGCACTTTTAAGTTTGTCTATCCACTATGATACTCATTTGGAAGTAGCTCAACTTATCATAAACGCTGATAATAAAAACATTTATCACTTCGACATTTTCATTCATGCTATATTCAATCGATCCCTTTCAATAATATTCGACTACACCTCTCTTATCAGGCAGCAAAATTTCATAGCTGCAGCCCCTCTTATTCGATTACATATTGATACACTTCTTAGACTTTCCGC
>CALLMH010000095.1 GCA_938007965.1 uncultured Saprospiraceae bacterium
TTTTGGGTCAAGCCAAAAATGAAAGCCCGAACGGCGAGTGGAAGTTTAAGTTGAAATTTATTACCTCATATTTACGTAAAATCAAGCATAAACGGTGTATTCATTCAGCAGTAAGCGGAGTGAAGGGCTATATAAATAAGGATATTCAGATCTACTGAATATCCCTAATATAGATAGACAATAGCACCGTTTTTAGGCTAAAAGACCAATAAGCAGGATAATCTTTTCAGAAGTAGTTAGAATAACTGTAATCGAATAAGGATATTCAGTATTTACCGATATCCCTTATTAACTATCAAAATTATATCTCATCAGAGATAAACCATTTGATGAGATTATTCTGTGTCTCACTGAAAGATTTGTGCCCAGCGGGATATATGGTTAGAGATGGATGTATTGGTTGGTAGTTTGAAAAATCCATTTTTGATAAGATGGATTTTAGCTCTCTTAAGGCTTCTATTTTTTGTTCCCTATCCACTTTTGAGAAATATCCATCACTATAATTCAGTAGAAAGGCGGACCAGTCATATACTAATCCTTTTGCTTCGAGGAGTTTGGCTTCGTCAGATACGAATAGGCCCAACTCAAACGGATCTATCTCTCGATACTCGTATGTACTGTCCGTCTCACTCTTATCGAATCCGCCGGCATCGAATCCATATACTTCAGGTAGACGTTCTAGGTTCCAGACGATGTGTCTTTTCACATTACTTTCCAGTTCTGATTCTTCGATCACTCTGATACTTCTCGTCAGTAATGAGTCTATTTCCCACATTGCCATAGTTCGGATTTATTTAGCACTTCCGCATAAAGAAGGCATTTACTGCTTATCGGATATCAATTAAAAAAAATGTGTCCCATTCATGCCGATCATATCATTAGTTATTTTGAAACAGGTCAAAATGAGATGTTCAACCCAGCCAAACTAAAAATTCCTCAGCTTGAGAATGGATATGTAGGATTCGAAATAAAGTGTACTTAATGTTTCAATATAGCTTCGAAAACTTCAGCATAATCATACTCAGTTTTCAATTTGAGTTTGTTGTCTTTTACGTACTTTTTCATAGCTTCTACATCCTCCGTATCGAAGCCCTTAAACATCTGTTTCTTTTTCAATTTTACTTTTTTGATAATGCCGTTTGGATATTTGATGAAGTACTTTTTTCTATGTGTAAACTCTGCAGGACTCTTATTGATACCATTTGTCATTGATTCTTTTCGCGTCACATACATCTCCTTGAAGAAAATCAAATCACGATTGATAAACAATATTTCATAGAACTGATCAGGGTTCTCCTCGTTGATTTTTCTGAATGACACATCTTTCCCATCAATAGGTAATATAATCTCCTGGAAGTGTTTTTTATTTAAGAATATGATGTCCCCTTTTGCCGTGGTGGCTATGATCTCATTTGCAAATAGATCTAATTGAAGAGGAATGTTATCCATCTTTTTACCATCATTCATCACCAAACTGCCTATGATCGGCTCTTCTGATAAGAATGGGTTACCTTCTATATCAAAGTATTTCTCCTTAGCTGTATATTTCCCATTGAATGCATCGTCAAGGAATTGCTGACCTATCAAGTGATTTGGGAAAATGGCCATCGGCATACCCGTGCCCACTCCACCGCTACCAGCAGGCGTATCTTGCGCGTGCATGATTACACATGTAGTGAGAATTATTGTTAGTGTATTCAATGATTTTTTGTACGCCATACCTATTGTTTTAGTGATAACTCAAGACTAATTTCACATTCAAAAATACAGAAAAGCAAGCATTATTTCAAACTCTTGTAGTCGATATGTAATAATAGAAGTAGTTGACACCGTTTCTATTCATTTAGAGTTGATTATATTGGGTCGACCTTATTATGAAAACGCCTATGCTTAAGGATTGAAATGTGTATCGCTTATTCGATAAAAACATTTCCAAATCATCAGATAAAAATCATGCGGATAAACAACCTCTTATTTATTACTTTTCTTCTGATATTTCTAAGTGCTTGCGGATTGCCAGAGCATTATTTCTCTCCAAAGCCAGAATGTAAATCAGTAGAAGCGAGTAAGCTAAAAGCAAAAAGTCATCAAGAATTAATATCTATACTGAGCACGAAAAAGTCAGAGGAGTATCGGTACTTTTTTAATTACTTCGCAGATCGGTGTGATGATATCTATATCAATGTCAATTTTAGAAATGAAGAATCCTGTTTTGATATCATGATGTATGTAGATAAGTGGGATAAGTTGGGCGGAATGAAAAAAGCCAATGGCAAGTCATATCCCGAGGAACTATATGACCTCGAATGGGAAATTATAATGATCGATGGGGTAGAGTCAGTAAAATATGTAGACATGCATTCCATTATTGATTAGAATAAATTGAGAGTTTAGTTATTTTAAATAATAACATTGAGAAATTCAGCAGGGCAATGAAGAAACACGATATATAATTTAATTCGTAGCCAAAATACCTTGTACGATTTATTCAATATCAACCCTGCATTTTCATGGTGTAGCTATAGTTTTGTCGTGTGTACATTATGATTTATTTTTTCTACGAGTGTTGTGTGTGTTATTTTTCTTTATTGGTCGTTTATGTATTATATTCAATAATTATTGGGGCGTTTGTCGTGCGTCGCTCGTTATTGTGTTACGTTTTTATTTATTAGCCCAATAATTATTGGTGTAGTGTTGACGTATGATAAAATCGCTAAGATGTAAAGATGTAGTAATTACAAAAGTATCGTCTGCTATATTTTAACTTAACTTTACAATAGTCAAAAGAACATAAAATAAATACAATGCCTAAGACAGCAAAAAATATACTAAAAGCACCAATTCTATTCACACTAGTTGTGTTTACTGTGCTGGTTTTTAACTCAGTCGCAATTGCAAATAATGAAGAGAATAATCTTAAGCCTGCCTTAAATACTTCTACTGGTGATACTCAGAAAACAAAATCTAGTTCGGACTTCTCAGATGCGAAGATAAAGTTCGAGGGAGTAGTATTAGATGGAGTAGATAGACAGCCATTAATAGGTGCCAATGTGATCGACATCGCAACCAAAGTAGGTACAACTACTGATTTGGATGGTAGATTTGACCTATCTCTAGAAGAGGGTTCGGTCGTATTGATCAGTTACATCGGCTACTTAGACAAGAAAGTTACGATCAGTGGCGGAGGTCTTGTTGAGATTCTTCTTCCTCGTCAAGAAAACATGATTGACGAAGTCGTAGTTGTAGGTTATGGTTCTCAGAGAAAGAGTGATTTGACTGGATCAGTCTCTAGTATCGGCACCAAAGAGCTGAAACAATTGCCATCAACAGGACTAGAGCAGGCGATTCAAGGAAGATCTGCGGGAGTATATGTTACTCAGAATAGTGGGTCTCCAGGTGGGGCAATGTCCATAAAAATTAGAGGTACAGGATCTACATTGACCTCTGAGCCATTATATGTGATTGATGGGATTCCTATTGTAAATGATAATGCAGGTACATCTTCTACATTCGATCAAGATGGGGGAGGACAATTTAGTAATGCATTGACAACAATAAATCCTAATGATATAGAGTCAATAGAAATATTAAAAGATGCATCCGCAACTGCCATCTACGGAGCGAGAGCGGCTAATGGAGTAGTTCTCATCACTACCAAAAGAGGAAAAGCTGGTCAGCAAACAGCTTCTTATGAAACGTATGTAGGAGTACAACAACTCTACAAGGATATACCTGTAATGGGACTCAGAGATTATGCTGATTACTTAGAAGATACTGGACAGGGAGATCTCGAAGAATTTCAAAATAAAGAGCTACTTGGCGAAGGAACCAACTGGCAAGATGTAATCTTCAGAGAAGCTTTGATGTATAATCATCAATTCTCATTGACTGGAGGAAGCGAGAAAACATGGTTTTCACTTACAGGTGGAATGCATCAGAAAGATGGAATTGTCCAAGGATCTGATTTCAGAAGATATTCAGCAAAACTAAATGTGTCACATTCCTATAATGATAAGGTCAAGATAGGTATGAATATTATGACAGCTAGAACAAAGGAGAATATAGTTTTCAATGATAATAGCAATGGGGTCATATACACAGCACTTCTTACACCGCCATTCGTGCCCGAAAGAACACTGACTGGAGATTTTGGAACACCACCAAGTGGAGAGAATATTGTTCTGCAATTTAATAATCCACTGGCTAATGCTATAGAAATCTCAGATGTAAATAGCAAAAATAGAATACTAGGAAGTGTCTTTACAGATTATCAAATTACGGACTGGTTAAAATACAGATTAGAGTTCGCTACTGATATATTGTATACTAATCACAATACGTTTTGGCCATCCTTTGATAGAGACAACCAACAAAGAAATTCTAAAGTAAGACGAAACAGTAACAACTCTCTGTACTGGATCAACAAGCATTTATTGACATTTGATAAGCAGGTAACAGACAAACAGAAGTTAACATTCCTAGCAGGATTTGAGGCGCAAAAAGGAACTTATGAATGGTTAAATGCAGAAAGAGAAAATCTGCCTAATAATGAACTACAGCAGCTATCTCTTGGAGATGCTTCTACACAACAAAATTCTGGAGGAGCGGGTCATTGGTCTCTACTTTCGTACTTCGGAAGAGCAAACTACGGGTATGATGAACGATATCTAGTAACTGCAACACTCAGATCTGATGGATCTTCTAGATTTGGAGATAATAATAAGTTTGGGTTGTTTCCTTCATTGGCATTTGCATGGAGAGCCTCTAACGAAGGATTCTTAAAAGATATCGATAATCTTTATAATCTTAAATTCAGACTTGGGTATGGTGCGGTAGGTAATCAAGAAATTGGACTGTATTCATTTGCTCAATTACTTCGAGCTCAGAATGTAGTTGTAGGTAATCAATTGACCACAGGATTTGCTGGAGATAATATTGCAAACCCTAATGTGAAATGGGAAAGTTCTGTACAGTTTAATGGAGGAATAGATCTTGGATTATTTGATAACAGACTAGAATTTGTATTGGATATATACAACAAACAATCGCGTGATATGCTCTTGCCAGCCATACTACCAGCCACAGCCGGTGGGTTTAATGCACCTTTTGTAAATATCGGAGAGATGAGAAATTATGGTGTAGAACTTACTGTCAATACTCAAAATTTGACGGGAAAAGTTAATTGGAAAACATCGGCCAATCTATCAGTCAATAGAAATGAAGTAGTAGATCTCGGCTCCACAGGTGCACTGCCTGGTATAATTCAGAGAGTACCGATTACTAGAACTGTAGAGGGATTACCTATCGGACAGTATTTCGGATATGTAGCCTTGGGAGTATTCGAAAATCAAGAAGAGGTTGCAGCAGCCGCATTTCAAGAGACGGGGACTAGAGCTGGAGACATCCAGTTTCAAGATCTAAACGAAGATGGAGTTATCAATGAAGCGGATCAAACATTTATAGGAAATCCTAATCCTGACTTCACACTAAACTTAATCAATGACGTAACTTTTGGAAATTTCGATTTTAATATTTTTGCAAGAGGTGTCTTTGGTAACGAGGTGTATAATCTACTACGAAGAGACCTGGCAGGTACTGGGGCATGGGTCAATCAATCAGTAGATATTATAGATAGATGGACACCGACCAACCCTACCGGAACTGAGCCAAGAGCCAACGGAAATGATCCAAACGCAAATAGAAGGGTATCAAGCCGATTCGTAGAAGACGGGAGTTTTATCAGAATACAAAACGCGGCTCTAGGATATACAATGCCTAGAAGTACCCTAGAAAAATATGGGGTCAGTAATCTTAGAATATACGTAAGTGGACAAAATCTGTTTACTTGGACAGAATACTCAGGATATGATCCAGAGATTGGATCTTTCAATCAGAATCCGCTCATTAATGGAGTCGATAATGGAAGATTCCCAGTGGCTAGATCGGTCACTTTTGGACTTAATCTTAATTTTTAAAACCATAATAGTCTAAACATAATAAACATATGAAAAACATAAATAAAATAATTTCATTTTGTCTGATTGCTGCAGGATTTGTGGTTTTGACTGGATGTGAAGATTTTTTGGATAGACAACCTCTAGATCAGATAACTCAGGCAAGTTTTTATAATACAGCTAACGATGCAGAACTTGCAGCGAAGTCTATGTATTCTGTCCCACAAGGGATCAATTGGTATGGAAAATCTTGGATGATTACAGAAATACCTTCAGATAACGGTACAGCAGGAGGAAACGATCCAGATTTTTCACCGATAGACAACTTCACGGTGAATGCTGACAATATCCCTAATGCAGAATTTTGGACGGAGCATTACCGATTGGTTGCATATGCAAATCAGGTGTTGGGTAATGTACCGCAAATAGATATGGATGCAGCGGCGAAAGCATCCATCATAGGCGAAGCAGAATTCATGAGGGCATTCGCATATTTTGACCTTGTACGTATATATGGAGACGTACCGATCGTAAGAGAAGTACCTACTATTGACTCTGATGTATCTGTATCAAGAGATCCTGTTGATGAGGTCTATGAATTTATTATCAATGATTTACAAAATGCAATAGCTACGCTACCAGCTGAACGATCATCAGCAGATGCTGGTCGTGCTACGATAGGAGCTGCCAAAGCATTATTGGCTAAAGTGTATCTAACGGTAGAAAGATTCGAAGAAAGTATGGAATTGTGTAGAGAGATAATTGCATCAGGGCAATATCAGCTCATGCCCGACTTCGCGGATAATTGGTTGAAAGATAAAAGTGATAATAATGCTGAAGCGGTATTCCAAATACAATACGTTGGCTGTGGTCCTATAGGTACAGGTAATGCATTGCAGTCATTTTTTGCCCCGTGGGGACAAGGAATTACAGGCAATGCTGATGGATGGGGGTCCCATATACCTACATCTCCAGTGATAGATAATCCAGGGACGACAATCAAAGATATATTTACAGATGAAGATCTTAGAACTCGTCAGACAATCATGACTCCAGCGGACGAATATCCAGAAATAAACCCTGGTAAGGGATACACATATCCGCCATCAGGAGCCGCAAGAGGTGGAATAAGCATCAAGAAATATGTCATAGGTGGTGGGCCAGATGTGTGCTACCTTACGAGTCCGCAAAATGTTCATGTGATAAGATATGCTGATGTCCTTCTTACATTAGCAGAAGCGGCTTGTCGAAATGGTGGAGGTATATCTGTCACTCCAGATGTCGTAGAATCATTTAACTCTATCAGAAGACGTGCTGGCTTGGCTGAGTTGGGGTCAATAACTACCGATGATGTATTCGCAGAAAGAAGATTAGAATTTGCATTTGAAGGTCACAGGTGGTTTGACCTATTAAGAACGGGTAAAGTCAGAGAAATAATGCAATTGCATGGAAAAGGAATGCAGGATTATCATGTTCTCTTCCCGATTCCTTCTGAGGAATTGGCAGTAAATAAGAATCTAACTCAAAATCCAGGATACTAATAATGAAAACGAACAACACAAATATAATTTACAGATTTTTAGGGTGGACGATGATTTCGAGCATCATTTTGCTAGCAGGATGCGGCAATCCAGCACCTCCATCAGTAACTGTTTTTTCTCCAGATTTTGGACCAGAAGAAACGCTAATCACAGTCGAAGGGATGGACTTCGAAACAGTAACATATATCAATTTCGATAATGATGTTCCTGCGAATTTTAATCCATCATTTGGAACAGATAAAGCATTATTATTCAGAGTTCCACCCAATGCAGTATTGGGCGAGAATATGGTCAAAATTGGTACAGAAGGAGGGGAAACATCTTTTCCATTTCGTGTAACATTAAAAGCTCCAGAAGTAAGTAGCTTTTCTCCAAAATCAGCTAATGAAGGGGAAATTGTTACCATACTGGGAAAGAATTTTTTCGAGCCATTAGAAATTTTATTTTTTGACAGTATTCCTGGTAAGATAATATATGCAGATCCAGATAGTCTAGCTATAGAAGTACCACCGGGTGTAGAACAAGGTAGGATCAAAGTGAAAGCAAATGGTGGTAATTCATTTACCAGTGAAGTTTTCTTTTCTACGACGGATATATTGATCAATGATTTTGATGGTAACGGATTACGCGCCGAGACCAATAAATGGATATTCTATGGAAATGTAGAGCAGAATGCTTTTAACGCTATTCAAAATACAAACCCAGAACCAATTAACGACAACTTCCTCAAAATATCAGGGACAGATCCTGGAACTATATGGGTAGGAGGGGCAGAGAATCACTCATGGGACGCGGATGTGTTTGATGTATTTCCTATAGAGAGTGATATCAATAATACATTCCTAGAGGTAGATGTAAATAGTAATGGTAGAGATAAAACGCATTTGATTATCGTACTCGCTGAAAGAGATGGATCTCCAAATGATTTTACTCAAACGATACATCTAGATAAAGATGGATGGCAGAAACTAAGTATTCCATTAAATAGATTTAAGGATCTTGATGGATTTACTGTTGATCCACAAAAAATCAGGGCGGTGAAACTTCATCTATGGAATGAACTGTCGACTAATCAAACCCTCGAAGTAAATGTAGATAACCTTAAGTTTGTACAAATTAATTAAATAGTAATTATCAAGATATTGATCTTAGGAACTACGATGGGAGACTATATCTCAAAAAAATAAAAACTGCGAACAGATAAAAAAATAGAAAAAACAAAACTACTTATTATTAAATACTAAATATTAAAACACTTTTACTATGAAAAAAATTTTACTTATTTTATTAGTGGTTCAATCCAGTCTATCGTATGGACAGATCTTCATTGACAATTTCGATGATGGTGTTGAAAACAACACTTTTTATGCTGGAACAGGATTTACATCTTCAGAAATGGATGGAGAATGGACCATAAATGGAGACGGAACAGGTGGACCATTTGATCCTTTTGGATACGCTTTTCAAGACGAAACTGGTGCCCCACTTGTGTTAGACATTACGGGTAACAATGCAATTTTTGTGAGAGCAAAAGCAAGTAACCTGGGTACTTCATTGAGAATGGATGTGAAGGATGCGGACGGATTTGTATCTACTGTTCCAGGAGTTGTAAGAACATTGGTAAATGACTACACAGTATTCGAATTCAATTATGCTGGTAACTTGACAGATGGTGGATTTGGAGGTACAGCGTGCGAAACGGGACCTTGTTCTGTTGATGGTACTAGGATAGTGGAATTGAACTTCTTCGTGAATCCAGGTATTGGATCATGGGCGGGTACGGTAAAGATTGACTTTTTATCAGTAGGTTCGATTCCAGCAGTAGGTCCTATGTCTGATGTATTTCAAGATCAATTTGATGATGTAGTTAGTTTCAACTACATGAGTGCTCTCGAAGGATACACCAATGTTATAGAAAATGGACAATGGAATATCGTAGGTGATGGTACTAATCCGATGTGGAACAATGTAAATATGCTCTTTTATAATACATCTACATTAGACACTACGGACGTTTCACTTGCTGATGGAAATGATAAATTATACTTCAGAATGAGAACTGACGTGCCAGGCACAACGGTGAGAGTAGATATCCAAGATATCAATGGTTTCGCCTCTACAGCGGGTAGTATCACTAAGTTAATATCAGATGAATGGACGACCTACGAATACAACTATGCAGGATCTTATCAAGATTTAGCATTCGGAGGTACGGGATGTGAAGTTGGTCCTTGTGATCTTGATGCAGATAGAATTGAGAATATGATTATATTCATCAATCCAGGTGTCGAAGGTTTTGTAGGCCAAGTAGAAATAGATTATATATCAGTAGGGACTCCTCTAGAAGCGGTAGATCCTAGTGCAAATACTCTAGAGTATGGCGATCACTTCAGCCAGGATTTTGGACAAGTGAATACTGTAGGTGCATTTGATATAGGTATCGAAAATTCAGAATTGACAATAACAGGTGCAGGAGTGGATGGACCATTTACAGCACTGGCTGTATCTACACATGATCAAGGTGACAATATAATCGTTGATGCTACGAATAACAATAAAGTATTTGTAAAAGTAAAATCAAATACTCCAAATACTCTGCTAAGAGTAGATTTAGTAGATACATCTGGTTTTGTTACAACTCAACCTTCATTTACAAGATTACTAGAAGAAGATTACAGTGTATTAGAATTTGATTTTTCTGCTGCATATATCGATGCTGGATTTGGTGGTACGGGTTGTGAAGTTGGCCCTTGTCCATTGAATGCGGAGGCAATCAACACTATACTATTATACCCGAATCCAGTGGATGGTGGTTTTGAGGGTGACATTACTATTGATTACATATCGTTCGGTGCTCCAATGGGGGAGGATGTTCCAAAATTTGATGATCATTTTGATGATGAAAATAGAGACAATTGGTCTGATGCAGGAGGATTTACTGTAAGTGAGACAGGTACAGAACTAACGATAGAAGGTGATGGTACAGCGGGACCTTTTACAGCTTTCGAGTATTCTCCACTTGATGCTTCTGGGAATCCAGTCATAATCGACCTAACGTCTAATAATAAATTATACTTGAAAGTAAAATCATCTGTTGCGGCACCATTAAGAATCGATCTAGTAGATGAGGGTGGATTTGCTACTACAGAGCCAGCTACCATAAGAAGTATGACAGAAGAGTATTCCATATTAGAATTTGATTATACAGGTACATATAACGATGGTGGATATGGTGGAACTTCTTGTTCTATGGGGCCATGTCCTGTTGATGGAGAATCTGTGGTTAATTTCTTAGTATATATTGATCCAAATAATGGTGGGTATGCTGGTACGACTACTATAGACTGGTTCTCTATTCTTGAGCCACTCGAACCAATCATTGATACAGGAGGACCATTGGGAGTAGATGATTATGCTGATGAGTTCGAAGGTGATCTAGCTAATGTCTCAGGACAAGACGGGATAGTAGTGTCAGGTGACGGATCAATCTTGAAAATTACAGGAGATGGTACGTCTGGTGCTTTTGCTCCATTCTCATATGGAATTGTAGAAAATGGAGATAGCATCATCGTAAATGCTGAGGCCAATGATAATAAACTATTCATCAGAGCTAGATCTACTGTAGATCAAACAGCACTGAGAATTGATCTTGTTGATAATATGAATCTTCACACATCTAATCCTGGTGTAGTGAATACTGTAGGTACTGAGTATTCAGTAATTGAATATAACTTTGCAGGAAACTATACAGATGGTGGATTTGGAGGTACAGGCTGTGATGCTGGACCATGTCAAGTAGATGCTAAGAGGATAGGAGGGATAAATTTCTATTTGAAACCTGGTGAAGGTGCTTTCGACGGTGAATTTGATTTAGATTGGATTTCGTTTGGTGAGCCATTATTGGTAAATGTCGTAGATATTGACCTTGCAGAATCTGGAAAACTATATCCGAACCCTACTAATGGAGAGCTGTACTTAGAACTAGCGACAAAGGTATCTGGTAGATTAAATGCTACAATAACAGATCTACAAGGAAGAGTTCTTTCTACATTTAATCTAGGGAATGCAATAAACGGCAACAACTCAAGCAGAATCTCTATTGAGAATCTTGCTTCGGGTATGTACATATTAGGTGTGACGATTGATGGAAAACCAGCTTATAATCAGAAGATCGTAAAACTATAATAGATAATTTAATGTTGATACAGAGTCTCCATGAATTGCCATGGAGACTCTGATTTTTTTTGTGAAATTTAAGAATGAATTATGAGGATTACTTTTATATTATTATTGAGTTGTTTCCTACAAATGGGAATCAGTCAGGATGCATATCATTTAGATCTTGTACAATATCTAAATGAAAATTACGAGGTAGAGAACCCTGAGTTTTCAATAGCTGATACTGAACAAGGTGTGATCTCAAGTATGTCAATATATGGTAACTCGTCATCATCTGTTACAGATGCATCTAATTTAGGTTTTTCAAAAATATCTACGCTTAACGTGCCCAATGCACTAAATAATCAATGGGATACAGGATATAATACTAGAAACAAAGTAGCTGTCGAAGAGGGAGATATTGTCGTTCTTGCCTTTTGGGCTAAGAGAAATAGCCCATCATCTGAGTTATTCTTTTTTGCAGAGGATGCCAATAATTTCGATAAGGAATTTTACTTTTCTTTTGGATTGACTCCTGATTGGACACGATATTTTATGGCATTCGAAGCCACGAAAGACTATTCAGCTAATCGGATGTCTATTGGTTTTCATCTAGGATCTATTGCTCAAAATTTTGATATTGCTGGATTTACAATGCTTAATTATAAAGATAATTATGATCTTTTTGATTTGCCATCTAGTTTCGAAAATGGATTTTATGGTGGAAGTAGTCCTGATGCAGATTGGAGAGAACCCGCTGCGGCTAGGATTGAAGAACTAAGAAAATCAGATCTTTCTGTAAGAGTAGTCAATGAAAATGGTGACGGTATCGAGGGAGTAGAAATTAATGTGGAGATGGAAGAACACTTATTTGGTTTTGGATCAGCATTTGTTACTTGTCGATTTCCTGGTAACAACTGTTTTGATGCTACCTACGTAGAGAAAGTAGGCAATTTGGATGGTAAAGGACATGGATTCAATGTAGGTGTGACAGAGAATGCCGTAAAGTGGGATGGATGGGAAGAAGAATGGATCGGCACCCCAACCCAAACTGTGAATGCCATAGAGTATCTTCACAATAATGGTGTGACGATGAGAGGACATACACTTATATGGCCAGGTTTCAATAATCTACCGGAAGACATACAGCAGAATCAAAATGATCTTGCGTATATCAGACAGAGAATAGAAGAGAGAATTCAGACTATGATAAATCATCCTGTATTAAAAGATATCATAAGAGAATGGGATGTTTTAAATGAGATCACTGTCAATAGAGATTTAGAATTTGCATTCAAAGATGATCCGAATTTTGAAACAGGAAGAGAGCTTTATCAAGAAATATTCGAGCGCATACGAGAGTTGGATCCAGAACTCAAACTCTACATGAATGAGTATGTAGTACTATCAGGAGGTGGATCAGGAACCAATGTGATTAATAGATATAAGACATTCCTTACAGAAATAAATGAAAGTAGTCAGCCGATGGATGGTATCGGGTTTCAGTGTCATATCGGAAGTAACCCTACATCTATATATAAACTTCAAGAGGTATTTGATGAATTTTATGCTACGTATAATGTGCCGATCAAAATCACAGAATATGACGTCAACGAACTTGTAAATGATGAGGATGCTGGAAAATACTTAAATGATTTCTTGACGATGGTTTTTAGTCATGAAGCTGTGAATGCTTTCATTATGTGGGGATTTTGGGATGGAAATCACTGGAAAGATAATGCACCAATGTTTGCTGAAGATTGGACGCTTAAGCCAGCCGGCCAGGTATTCATAGATAAGGTATTCAATGAGTGGTGGACGAACGAGACGGTACAAAGTGATGATGATGGATTCGCTACTATCAGAGCATTCAAAGGTGTGCATAAGATAACAGCAACTAAAGATGGTCAAACGAGAGTCGCTCAAGTATCACTAGATCAAGATGGATCAGTACAGCTAGTACTAGAGGGTGTAAGTAATACCAACGACGTATCTGATGCTGATTTTATACTCTCTCCAAACCCTGCTACAAATGGATACTTCATGATCTCTTTTCCAGAAGAACTAGGAACAGTAGATATAAGTGTCCTAAGCATGGATGGTAGAAGAGTGGGCATTATGAATAATATAAAACCAAACGTAAAGACAGATTTAGATTTGCCGACAGGCATGTATTTGATGAATATTACTTCTAAATCAGGTACGCTCACTAAAAAGGTCATAGTCGAGTAGATGATACTACTATGTGTATATGTAGGCACTCAGTCATTGATTTGACTGAGTGCTTTTTTGTTTCAGCTTGTTATTACTTGTTTTTGATTGCATATAGATGTTGAATTTATAAGTTCTTGTTACCTTGATGTTTTGATTATTCGAGGGAAGAGGTTTAGGCACTTGAAATGATCATATTATTGTGATCTAGATTACAATAATATAACTTAAACCTGTATACAAGTATGAGTGAAAACGCTCATACTATTAAAACGTGATGAATGAAGAAAATAGAACTGCGTACAGTGGATGTTGTGCAGTATATCCAGCCACTTAGAGAAGGTGGATCACTGCCCGCTATAGTCAAGGCAGATGATGATCTTCTATATGTATTGAAATTCAGAGGTGCCGGTCAAGGAACTAAAGCACTGATGGCAGAACTTATAGGAGGTCTACTGGCCAAATCAATTGGTCTTAATATGCCTGAGCTAGTATTTATGAATCTCGACGATTCGTTTAGTAAGACAGAGCCCGATGAAGAGATCCAGGACTTACTTAAGTTTAGTGTAGGTCTAAATCTTGGATTGCATTTTCTTTCAGGAGCGATTACTTACGATCCTCTTGTATCTGAAGCGGATTCGCTCTCTGCATCAAAAGTAGTACTGCTCGATAGTATGATTATGAACATCGATAGGACTGTAAAGAACACCAATCTCCTCAATTGGAATAAAGAGCTGTGGTTGATCGACCATGGTGCAAGCTTGTATTTTCATCATAATTGGAATACGTGGGAGAGATATATTAGTAGTACATTCCCAATGATCAAAGATCACGTCCTACTGGCAAGAGCAGAAAAATTAGAGGAAGCTGCAGCAATAATAAAACAGTCTATTTCCAAAGATCTCATAACCGAGGTCGTATCCTTGATTCCAGAAGACTGGTTGATAGATCAATCTACATCTCTGACGCCTATGCAAATGCGAGAAGCGTATGTGGAGATATTATCTACTAAGTTGGACAACATTGAATTACTAGTGAAAGAAGCGGAAGATGCAAGGTAGAGAGACATATGAGTATGCAGTAATCCGACTGGTCCCAAAAGTCGAGAGAGAAGAGTTCATCAATGTGGGCGTCATCTTATTTTCTAAAAGGAAAAAATTTCTCGGCATCAAGTATAAGGTAGACGAGGAGCGGATTCTAGCATTCTCCAAAGATACGGATGTAGATATGATCCAGAAATATCTAGCTGCATGGGAATTGATCTGTGATGGCAGCCCCAAAGGTGGTAAGATAGCTGAGTTCGAATTGTCACTCCGGTTTCGTTGGTTGGTAGCTTGCCGTAGCACTATCATACAGAGTTCTAAGACGCATCCAGGACTATCTGATGATCCAGAGGCAGTACTAGTTGATCTTTTTGAACGGTATGTGATGTGATCGGTGATGGATTAAAAATGAAAATTTGCAATAAGAAACCAGGGGCACTAATCTGATTTATGATTATAGGCCCACTTAGTATAAACTGACCTTATAAACCTAAACCACTCAAATTATTATATTTGTCTTATGATCATTTTTTATAGTCAAGAGATTAGAGATGGAGTCGCAAAGCTTATCGACGACGAATGTCAGCACTGTGCAAAAGTACTGCGTAAGAAAATAGGGGATAAGGTCTTCGTTACTAATGGTCAAGGTGTTCTGTATTCAGGTACTATCGGATTGATCTCAAAGAAGATAGTAGAGATCGTCTCGCTCACAGAGATAGAAAGACAAGAGACTCCACATAAGATCGGTATAGCCATATCACCTACGAAGAATATTGATAGATTCGAATGGTTCCTAGAGAAGGCTACAGAAATAGGGATTACAGATGTATATCCATTTCTAAGTGCTAGATCAGAAAGAAAAATAATAAAACCTGCAAGACTTGAAAAAAGGATCATTGCCGCTATGAAGCAGTCCAAAAATCTATTCAAACCTACACTACATCCGTTAATGTCCTTGAAGGAATTTTTCTCATATGATGAAGATTTGGCGGGAGCTCATAAATATATTGCACATTGTATGGAACCAGAATCAGCACTGCAGAAGTTATATAGCAGCGGATCAGATGCAGTCGTCCTAATCGGTCCAGAGGGTGACTTTACGGAAGATGAAGTTTCATTGGCTGCATCCAACAAATGGCAAGAAGTATCGTTAGGTAAGTCAAGACTACGAACAGAGACTGCAGGTCTGATAGCTTGTCACCTATTAAATTTATAACAGTAAGTAATAGAACTAAAGAATGAAATTATATAAAATAGCATCATTGATATTTGTGTTGGGTTTATACTCTTTCACTATGATGGACTATGAGAAATCTAGTCTACAACTCGCCTTGCTCAAGTATAACGGAGGAGGAGATTGGTATGCTAATCCCACAGCACTCATCAATCTGGCCGCTTTTAGTAACAAGTTTATAAATACCAACTTCGACCTAGAATATGCGACTGTGGATGTAGGCAGTGCCGAATTATTCAACCATCCGTTTGTACATATGACAGGTCATGGGAATGTTGTGTTTTCTGATGCTGAAGCTGATAACCTAAGAAACTATCTCATCGCTGGGGGATTTCTTCATATAGACGATAATTATGGTATGAATGACTTCGTCAGACTGGCGATGAAGAAGGTATTCCCAGAGAACGATTTTGTAGAATTACCATTTCAGCATCCAGTGTATCATCAGAAGTACAACTTTGACAATGGTCTCCCAAAGATTCATAAGCATGACAGCAAGCCATCACAAGGGTTCGGTATCATCCATGAAGGAAGGGTAGTGTGCTTCTATAGTTTCGAATCTGATCTAGGTGACGGATGGGAAGATCAAGAGGTGCATAAAGATCCCGAAGACGTAAGGATCAAAGCCTTAAGGATGGGAGCCAATTTGATCAGCTACGCTTTTACTCAATAATATGGAGTATATCCCTTTAAGTTATCCACCGATCCTATAGTCCACGAATACTGTACTTATGGATAGAAACGGAGGAGATTGTGATTTTTCTATCAAAAAGTAATTGACCCAGATGTGTCGATTGCTCTAGGGAATCATTAGTTTAGTTCAAAAAAATAATTTATTACTTTTGCAGATAGGGACATCAAGTCAATAAATAACAATAAAAAAGAAACATATAAAATGGGAAGAGCATTTGAATATCGTAAGGCGGCAAAGATGAAGAGATGGGGGAATATGTCACGAATATTTCCAAAATTGGCAAAGGCAGTACAGATGGCTGCAAAAGAGGGAGGGCCCGATCCTGATATGAATGCAGCATTGAGAGTGGCGATACAGAATGCGAAAGCCCAGAACATGCCTAAATCTAACATCGAAGCGGCGATCAAAAGAGCAACTGGAAAAGATGCAGAAGACTTCCAAGAAGTAGTGTACGAAGGTAAGGGGCCTCATGGAGTATTGATCGTAGTAGAGTGTGCAACGGATAATACAACGCGGACTGTAGCCAATGTGAAATCATACTTCAATAAGACTGGAGGGTCGCTAGTACCTACGGGGTCACTAGACTATATGTTTAACAGAAAGGCGGTATTCGAATTTACAAAACCTGAAGGATTCGATCCTGATGAATTCGAGTTGGAAATGATAGATTATGGCCTCGAAAGTGTAGAAATAGACGAAGATACAGTGTACGCCTATGCAGATTATACTGAGTTTGGTAATATGTCTACTGCGCTAGAAAAAATGGAAATAGAAGTTGCTAAATCTGATCTTCAAAGACTCCCAACGAGTCCCGTGGATTTTACAGATGAGCAAATGGTAGATATAGAAAAGCTAATCGATAAGTTAGAAGAAGATGATGATGTGCAAGCTGTGTTCAATAATTTAGGCTAATCACGGATATACTTCCTAGTCAAATACTTCCAAGATCAACAAAAGCGTGCTATATTGAGTTTATAGCACGCTTTTATGTTTTAGCGTATAATCCAAAGATTACAAATATGAAAAATACCGTTGTCAAAAAATGTATTCAATGCGGAGATCCAGTCAGAGGGCGATCGGATAAGAAATTTTGTTGTGATGATTGTCGTACGGCATTCAATAATATATTAAATCGAGATGCCAATAATTTCATGACTAAGATCAATAGGATACTCCGAGGCAATCGGAGAATCCTAGCTGAGTTCAATCCGAGTGGCAAGGCCAAAGTCCGGAGAGAGAAGCTACTGACTGCGGGATTTAAATTTGCATACTATACCAATGTGTATGAGACGAAGGCGGGTAGGGTATACAAGTTTTGCTATGACCATGGCTATTTAGAACTTGATGATTATACACTAGCGCTCGTTCATAGAAAAGAATATGTCGAGTAATAAGAATATTAAAATGATTCTAATCTCCTTTCACATATTTCTTTTTCATCGATAGGGAAGTGTGTATGACCTTTCCATTCCATAGCCAGGTAATTCGCTGTTCTTTCTATGGGCATTGCAAATTCTTCGGGACAATTATCTGATTTACTTACACTGATCAATTGAAGAGACTTTCCTCGAAGTGCTCGTCCTGTAGCTTTTTCTTTCGTCAGTAAATCAGTGAATCGGTCAATGAAATTTTTCATAGTGCCACTTATAGTGTACCAATATATTGGACTCGCGAGTATGATGTGATCATAATCTTTTACCACATGTCTCATGAAACCGATAAAATCATCATCGCTGTTTTCATATTCGTAGTCATAAGGCATTATCACCAATTCCATAAGATCTTGAAATTTGAAGCCTGTTTTCTTTACGATAGCACTGCATATATCGTAGGTGTCTCCCATAGGATTAGAGCTTCCCATGATTACGATTGTCTTATTCTCCATATAGAATATTTAATTTTGAGTAGTTACCTGCTAGGTTTCCTTTATTGTTACAAAAGTCGGCCATCTGGGCGAAGTCTTTTTTGTCTTGTGTATATACGATTGTAGTTTGATCTACGAATCTTATTATCAATACGCCATCTAGTTTTGCATTGGCTGGATTTAGAGGTACCAAAAGGTCTCTGTCGATAAATTCTCCTATCGCTTGGAATTCACAGACGTTCTTTTCTGTCTTACTGTCTTTTACTTTGATATCTACGATCCATTCGCCAGTTTCGCTTTCATTGACGTACAGTTTGTTATAGTATTTTTCTTTTCCATAGATTCCAGTTTTGTATTGTCCGCGTTTGGTTTTGAGTTGTTCTCTTGTCCACCCTTGAGGCTTGAGTGAGTAGCCCGCTTCTCCTGCTATGAGATTATATCTTACTTCTTTTTTTATGACCTTATTATCAGGTGTTTTGACTTCGAGTTTTTCTATTAGCTGCCCGTATTGACCTGTGTATTTTTTTTTCGCATTGTCTGGTGCATAGGCAACTTGGTCTAAGAAGATTTCTATCGGAGCACCATCCGCTATATAGAATGCCTTGATCAAAGAATGACCTTTTGCTGTTTTTAGTACTATAAATGATTCATCTTTTTCATCCGCATTCAAGTCTGAGAAAAAGTATTTTTGGACTTTTCCAGCAGAGGAGTAAGATGCTTCACTTTTTCCTTTGATGGTAATTTCTGTTGTGTCCTCAGATTCATCGTACGTATATGAGAAAGTCAATTCGCCATGATTAAATTCTCCAGAAGCGGGGATCATTTTTGTCGTGTTATTAATCTTAGATTTGGATTGGTCTGTCGGAGTTGTTTTGCTGTCGCTACACGCCATTACAGAGCATATGCTGAGTAATAGAAATAAGTATTTTTTCATGTATTTATTTTTTCAGTTACTATCAACGATTTGTGGTTGATATTCTTTTTGTTGTATGAGTATTTTCTTTCGAAAGAAGCTAATAAAATAAGACCACCAACTATCAACCAGAAACTATACTGAATATTCATCTAGCCTCATGGGGTCATCTTTAGTAATATTAAATATTCTGTGAGTGCGAATATAAGGATAGTTTGTGGGAGAACTGAGTTTCTTAATTTCATAATTGATCATAATATACCGATGAGTCATCAAGCCTTTACCAGATGTATAAAAGCTATCTTCGCTTTTTGTACTAGATAATTCAGTGATTTTATATTACTTGATTTCTGCCTTTTTAATATTGATTGTTCTATACCTTTTGCAAGATCTTTCTGTCCTTAAAAGGGTATTACGCTAATCCCTATTATAAAAAATTCGATAGGAGATGAAAGAAAGGTGATAGCTGTTTTATGAACCGCCGTATACGAGACCCGTATGTACGGTGGTGTGAGAGGCGCACCTCGGCTAGTAACTCTAGTCGAGGCCGTCTACTCGATTGTCAAGAGTATTCCTTTATCGCTTCATCACTTGTTTACTCCAAAATATTCTATCTCTGTTATTATTTGGATATAGCTCTATAAAGTATAAGCCACTTGGATAGTTAGTAATATTTACATCTATTTTTAGAGTGTTATTTACGATGTCTTTTTGATAAATCACTTGCCCTTCCGGATTCAATACTGCCATCGTTCCGTTTGAGAAACTTTCTGGTATCTCCACAATATATCGACCATCTGATGGACTAGGATACACCTTTAAATCTTTACGAAAAAACACTGCATCTCCAAATATCGAAGTTATAGTGCTGTCACACTTATCCTCTTCATCTACTCTAAATCTAGGAAAGAGTGGGAGATTAGCCGAGCCTGCACTTGCAGGTAATTGTAATCCATTTTGTACAAAATTACA
>CALLMH010000096.1 GCA_938007965.1 uncultured Saprospiraceae bacterium
TATTCCATATTCGCTATTGTAAATATTTGTTGATCGATTGTATCCAGCTAAAATACTTACTAAACAACAAATAAAAATTATTCCTCCCAATGCATATGTCTGCTCCTTCTTCAATAGAGACTTAAATAGGTATAAATAAGCGATAAATAATAATAAAATCAACAACAAGATAGAAACCAGCTTCCACGTACCAGGAAGAAAAGTATCAACAAGTCCCTGCCACCATTCTGACAAGAAGAAAGGATCTAACTCGACAATATCCGTTTCTAAATTCTCAACAGCAAGTTTGAGATTGACATTGATATCTTCGGAGTTGGGCTCGATCAATAATGCTCGCTCATAATGAAAGACAGCATCGCCATAGTTTCCATCACTATAAGCTTTATTGCCCTCATTGAAGTATAGATCTGCTGAAATCTCTGAATTCTCCTGTGCGAATATGACCAGAGCTATTAAACTAAACATTGCTGTATAAAAATATCTACATTTCATAATTTCAAATCAGGGTAAAATATTTAACTGTTAAAAAATGAATATCCAACTAACTTCTAATTAAACAAATCGCTCAATGTTAAGGGTCTACGATCAATCTGCCAATTAAATCCATCAAGCTTTATCGACTCATGATTAGCCATGTCCATAGGAGTCAGTTTGCTGATGGGCTCTTTATAATATCTGGTTTGTCGTAATTCTCCGTCTTCAAATAAGAAGATCATATTAGAACATATCGTTTCATTTACACCAGTATAATAATCGTCTTCGTCCTTCATATAATACACAGATTCCGAACCTCCATTTACCTTCATCTTATCTATATCACCCTCCGTAAAATATGCATCTATGATACTCCCTTTCACTTGATCAAAAAACAAAAAATCTGATGTGGATAAAATCATAGCATTCTGTTTTAAATTGACTTTTTCAATCTTATTTTCTGCCATTGTCATGACGATTGTATCTCCACTATATTGACTAGAATCTGCCCACATGACTGGTGAACCATATAGAGTAAATATACTATCCTGCCCATTATAACTTAGTGAATCACTGACGCCTTGCATTTCAGAATTTATGAGTTCTACATTGGCAAAAGCTTGAAAATACCGGCTCGTATCTATCCCGAGTGTATCCATGTCAGTAATAATCGTATACGAGATCAAAGTGTCTCCGCTCAACAATAATGTATCTCCCTCACCCACCTCATTTTTGAGCACAGGTTTGCCCATATCGTTGTAAGCTTTCATATAGTCAGTAGAGTCGATATAGCGAGCATGATCACACACAATCTCATAATTTGCAGAAGTGTCCTTCCATATAACATTCCCATCTGCAAAGGCCAATCCAGACTCCTTACGATAGTCTAAATCATCCGCTATGATTATCATCGGTGGACTATTCAGAATACTACGTCCTGAGACGAGCACATCATTCGTCTTATCGTTAAAATTGATTCTCTCACCCGTTACTTTATTGTCTGCATTTTCAAAATATGCATTGCCTATCAGATCTATTTTATCTTCATTGGTTTTACTTATTATTCTATCGGCTCTACCCTCTTCTTCCTTTGATTTAAACTGTGCATTTCCTATCAGCTCGGTAAAATTATCAGTCTCACGATTCCTAATTGTGTCCGCGGGCGAGGTTTGATCATCGTCGACGATCTGAGCATTGCCGAAGAACTCAGACTCTCTATCATCGATATCATAATATCCGCCTTCGGAATAGATTCGCTTGCTCCCTTGATTAATCAAAGTAGGAGACAAAAATACGGCCCTCTTTAGCTCTGTATAGTATCGCAAGGAGTCTGACAACAAATCAAAATCGTCTCCTTCGATGGTTACTTTCTCGTAGAAATTGACGTAATTTTCGTCGAGATGAAAAATCCCTCTCTTGCTTTTGATTTCCATATTGTCAGCAATCAGAAGAGCGGTATCTGTATATATGGCCCAATCTCTCTCTAAATCATACTGAAGAAAAGAGGTAAATAACTTCTGATCACCATCCTCGAGCACTACATTACCAACGAAGTAAGCCATCATCGAATCACTCTGATAAAGTAATGAATCCGCGAAGATTCTTATGGTATCGTTTTTTATAATAGAAACATTTCCCTTTGCTTCGAGATTGACACGATTGACCAGTACGGCTGTATCACAGAACATAAACACACTGTCGTGCGTGATTCTTACATTCCCATTTGATATGTATAGTTCTTGATCATTTCTTGTGTCAAAAACTTGATTATCAGCACTGACGATCCTTAGCAACGACTTCTTTAAAGTATCTTTCTCAGCTACGAGGGTTACTGCATCAGTCTCTTCGGTCACCTGAGATTTACTTTTTTCGATCTCCTGACATAGAGCATCTGTAACGACACAAAAACAAATAAGAATCAATATATAATTTCGGATCATATTCATATATCAACTTCTAACGAATAGTTGTAGATCTCTGTTGTCATTTTCCAATAAAATAGATGCCATAACTCTTCCTACATAGCTGCCGATGGCGACTCCCATTCCTCCCATTCGCACAGCGATAAATACATTATCATTTACCTTCTTCACAAGAGGCATCTTATCTTTTCCTACGCCTAAGATTCCGCTCCACATCTTTTCTATTTTTATGTTTTCGCCTGCCAATATTTTTGTTTCGGCAAGGGTGGTAAGATATGAAATAATCTTGCTCGTATTATCTAATTCATCTGTTATTTCTTCTTCTAATGCTAAGTGTCTGCCACCACCTAATATCAGTCGTGAACCTAGCTCCCTAAAATAGACGTAACCTTTATTCATATGATAACATCCATCAAGAGAGAATCCTTTTATTGGAGAAGTCACTATGACCTGATTGCGTGCAGATTGCACATCTACTTCACCCAGAATACGCTTAGTGAATCCATTCGTACAGACAATCAATTTATTATAGAAAATAGATCCAAAGTTTGTTATCAATTCACTGTTTGATTCCAAGATTTTAGAGACTTCTACACCTTGTAAAAAGATAACCCCTAGCTTCCGCGCTTCGAGCTCTAAATGCGCCATCATTTTTTGAGGATTCAGACATCCTTCCAGCCTATTTACAGTTTCATTTCCATATCTACCTTCTCTAATACTGAAGCACTGTTTTTCGCCAAGTATGTATTCGATTTGATCATTGATATTTGGAATTTTAGAATGGTAAAGTGCTTCCTCATCTTTGGGAAAAATTTCTATTCCAGGCCGTCCTTGATAATCCATAGCTTGAGCAGAAACTCGACTCCGTAATATCTCCAACCCTCTCCACCGCATGGCGATCAATCTATGACACAGATCCTCCCCAAAAGTCTCAATATCATCCAATATTTCGCTTATAGAACCAAAACATGCGAAGCCCGCATTCTTAGTGCTGGCACCGACTGGATAGGTCTTTTTATCAATGATTAATACCTTGGCTTGGGGTGCTATGAGTTTCAATTCTATTGCTGTACTCAATCCGACTATACCCGCACCTAAGATCGTATAGTCTACATCTTTGAGGAGGTATTCATCTTCCCACCAACTTAATTTGTATTCCATCAATTGATTTGAAATCAATATTCTAAATATTTGATTATTCTAATAGAACCGTAAAGATAATTATTCCAACTTATTACTATTAATTTTATATGGTGAGTAGAACAAAAACCATTATGTTTGTAAAAAAATAACGATCATGATTCAACGAATCCAAAGTGTATTCTTACTTCTAGCGAGCATCACATTTTTCTTACAATTTGTATTCAATTTCGCTACCAGTGATAAGCCGTCCCCAGGTTTTCTGAGCGATACGATATACAATGTGTCCGACAATCCTGTGCTACTCGTATTGACCATACTGGGCGGGGCTGTAGCTTTGATCAGTATATTTTTATTTAGGAATAGGTCACTGCAAATCAGAATGGGATACTTCGTGATTGTACTATGCATTTTACTGCCATTGGTCGCATTTTTATTGATGTATAATGAGCCTACGGGATTATCCAAAGGAGTAGAAATAAATGATGGAATAGCGATGTACCTACCGATAATCGGCCTGATCACAACGATACTAGCGAACAAGTACATCAGTAAGGATACTAAACTTGTGAAAAGTATGGATAGGTTAAGATAAATATATCTATCCGATATTTAAACAAAACTATAACACTTCTCATCGCTCAGAAAAGAACTTTATCACTACTTTTGTATCTTAATTCTAATTAAGCCGCACAAAGAGAGATAACATGGAACGAAAGTTACAACTGTACAATAGCCTTACACGACAGAAAGAAGAATTCAAACCTATTCAAGATGGATTTATAGGTATGTACGTCTGTGGACCAACGGTATACAGCGATGTACACCTAGGAAACTGTAGAACTTTCGTAAGTTTTGACATCATATACAGATACCTTCTCGCAAGCGGCTACAAGGTCAGATACGTAAGAAATATTACTGATGTGGGCCATCTGCTAGACGATGGAGAAGATCGAATGAGCAAAGGAGCTAGGATGCAGAACTTAGAACCAATGGAAGTCGCTCAAAAGTATAGCAATGGATTTCATGCTATGATGGATGTATTCAATACGCTAAAACCTTCTATAGAACCAAGAGCAACTGGTCATATCATCGAGCAGATAGAAATGGTACAGTCGATAATTGATAATGGTTATGGTTATGTGCAAAACGGTTCTGTGTACTTCGATACCGTCAAATTCTCAAATGAAACTGGAGAATACGGTAAATTATCCGGAAGAATATTAGAAGATCTACTGACTGAAACAAGAGATAATCTTAAGAATCAGAGCGAAAAAAGAAACCCTTCTGACTTCGCTATATGGATGAAAGCCGCTGATGATCACTTGATGAAGTGGGAGTCTCCTTGGTCTGTAGGATTTCCTGGTTGGCACTTAGAGTGTAGTGCTATGAGTACAAAATACCTCGGAAAACAGTTCGACATCCACGGGGGTGGCAATGACTTAAAATTCCCTCATCACGAAAATGAAGTAGCACAAAATATGGGCTCTTGCGGATGTAAACCCGCTAATTACTGGCTCCATACCAATATGCTACTCATGAACGGTAAGAAGATGAGTAAAAGTGATGGAAATACAATCTCTCCCGAAGAATTATTCACTGGAGACAGTCATCATGTATCGAAGGGTTATAGCCCGATGGTGGTGAAGTTCTTCATGCTACAGTCCCACTATAGATCGACATTAGACCTAACGGACGATGGATTACTAGCCGCAGAGAAAGGCTATAAGCGACTAATGGAAGCCTATAAGCATCTCAAGAAATTAGAAACTAAGGGTCTCTCTGATGAACCTGAAATAAATAAAAATATATTTGATTTGATCAATGCCGCTTACGCAGATATGGATGATGATTTCAATACTCCAAAGGCACTTTCTCAACTGTTCGCATTAGTGCCTATGATCAATAGCTTCGTAGATGGAAAAATAGAGATCAATACCGTAAGCAAAACAACTTTGTTAGCACTAAAAGAAGCATTTGACGATTTCTTGAACAATATATTAGCACTCAAAAACGACTTAGAAACGGGCAGTGGGGCTACTATGGTAGACGGACTCATGGATCTAATAATCGATATCAGACAAAGTGCTCGAGAAAATAAAGACTGGACTACCTCAGATACCATCCGAGATAAGATGAATGAACTCAATATCGTGCTGAAAGATGGAGCAGATGGAACTGGGTGGACATTAAAATAAAGCATTGATAATAAGTATCTAACTCAAAAAATCAACAAACACATTTCTATGTTTCGATGTATTCAACAAGCCATATTTATAGTATTGATTGCAGTATTCTCTGTGGGCTGTAAGACGGATAGTTCCAAAGCGAATAAGACCGAATCTATAGAAAAAACGACTAGAAGGAAGGTTCCAAAATTTGATCAAGAGAAAGCATATCAAAACATCGAAAAGCAAGTAAGTTTTGGTCATAGGTATCCTGGCACACAAGCACACAAGGACTTGATAAAATATCTGACCGCGGAACTTACAAAACTTACAGATAAAGTCATCACTCAAGACTTCAAAGTGGACTTCCTAGATGAGAAAGGAGTAGACGCCACGAACATTATAGGAATTATAAATCCCGATAAGAAAAAGAGAATCCTATTGGCTGCCCATTTCGATACTCGAAAAATAGCTGAAAAAGATGAAAACCCAGAAATGCAAGACAAGCCAATATTAGGTGCTGATGATGGCGGATCTGGTGTAGGTGTTTTATTAGAAATTGCTCGATTGATAAAAGAAAATGGTATAGACATAGGAGTAGATTTCATCCTATTTGATGCTGAAGACAACGGCCTAGATGGCGAAGGATGGTGTCTTGGCTCTGAATACTGGGCGAAAAAACCCCACGTAGCGAACTACAAAGCCGAATTTGGAATATTACTAGATCTAGTAGGAGCTAAAAATGCAGAATTTGGCAAAGAGCAAACTTCTCTGCAGTATGCTGGAACATATGTCAATAAAATATGGAAACTAGCGGAGCGGATGTCATTCTCGAATTACTTTATTGATTTTGAACCAGGACCAGTCATGGACGACCATGTCAATGTCATTAAATATAGAAGAATACCAATGTTAGACATTATAAATATGTCCAACCTGAATGATAGAGAAGGCTTCGGTCACTATCATCATACGCATCAAGACAATATGGACATCATAGATAAAAATACACTTCGTGCAGTCGGAAAAGTGGTCACTGCAACTATCTACAACTTCAATAATGGGACTTTATAGCTTAAATCGTTATCCGTGCGACAAGATTCTTAAGAATTAAGACCAGAAAATTGTACAAAGAACATTACCTTTGCTTATATATATATTATCTAAAAGCGTAATTTATAAATACTTCATTTTGCGCTAATAATAATTCAAAAAAGATTACATAATGAAAAAATTACTTTTACTTGCTTGCCTTATCACAGGTACACTATCAATGAATGCTCAGGAGATCAGTACAGATCAATGGTACTTAGTAACTAAAAAGACAGCCGATTGGTGTACTTTTTGTGGTCAATGGGGATGGACATTCAAGAATAACATAATTGCTGATCAGCAAGATAAGCCAACAGTTGTATGGAGTTCTCATTTCAGTGGAGGTTTAGCAACACCGACATCCACAGCGATTATCAACAATATGCCCGCTTCGGGAGGACAGCCTGTATTCTTTGTAAATAACGACAATTGGAATGTCACAGGTGGCAATATCAGTTCTAGGAGAGATGAACTCAATCAATACTTACAAGACTTATCGTCATTCCCTGCATTTGCTGGAGTGGGATCTTCGGCTGTCTTTGATGGCACCAAGATCACTAATACTGCCAAAGTAAGATTCTTAGTAGATCTAGAGGCTGATCAAGACGGAGGGGAATACTGGTTAGCGTCCTATCTAGTGGACGACCAATTGGTAGCATTCCAACAATCTCAAGGAAACAATGCAGAACATAAGAATGTATTAATGCACTCATTTAACGGCGACAATCACTTCGGTGAAAACATCGTTAATGGTTCTGTGCTGGCTGATCAAGAGTTTTTCGTAGAAGGAGAACTAGACTTTTCTGGAGAAACAAATATTCCTGACTATGCTGACGGGTATTCTGTAGTGACGATACTATGGGCGAGAGTTGGAGATAGCTTGACTCCATTCAATCTCAATAAACAACCTATATCAGGGTCTACATCAACTAGTAATCTCTTAGAGAATGTATCTATAGCAGCATTTCACCTAGGAGCGGGTCAAGTAAACCTAAATATTACCTCTGATAAAATAATGTCAGATGCTACTGTGACCTTATTCGATATAAATGGAAGAACGATTACTACTAAAAAACAACTAGACATCAATGAAGGTGACAATCAAATAACTGTTGAGGCGCATGATTTAACTTTTGGTACATATATTGTCAATGTCCAAAGTGAGTTAGGCAGTAAAAGCATAAAAGTCAGTGTAAGATAATATCTATACAACTAAAAATATAGAGAGGCCATGCAATTGAGTTTGTGTGGCTTCTCTCATTTCAAATCTACACTCTGAACTCTTAGCTCTTTATGATGTTATGACGAAGGTTTTGTAGAGCTTATATAAGCTAAGAATATATTGCCCGCACTACGCTCAGGGCTCAACATCTAATAAATACAATGTCAAAATTACCTAAGGAGTATAAATTCCTTGATCTATCAGATTATGGCAGACCCGCGGCAAGATTCATAGCTAACTCTATCAAAGAGACCTCTCTCACTCCCATACACGTTACCATTGGGTTCATCATATCGGGATTGATAGCTATATATTGCATACTAGAAGGTTACTTCATATGGGCAGCAGTATTCCTCGTGCTCAAGTCTATATTGGATGCAGCGGATGGAGAACTCGCGAGGATAAAAAACACGCCTTCATATGTAGGCCGATACTTCGATTCTATTGCAGATATTATTTTAAATTTTTTGTTTCTACTTACCATCTGGCACATTACTAGTGGATCATTTATGATGCTCATATTCGCATTTATAGGCATACAGCTACAGGGGACATTATACAATTACTACTACGTAATCCTTAGAAACATGGTCAATGGAGACACTACTAGCCGAGTATTCGAAGACCACGCTCCCACGGCAATGCCAGGAGAAACACAATCGGCAGTCAACTGGTTTTTCTGGACGTATAATATGTTGTATATCACTTTTGACAAAGCTATCTACTATCTAGACATGAAAGCTACATCTGCAAATAACTTCCCCAAGTGGTTCATGACAGCTGTTTCATCGTTTGGGCTCGGGTTTCAGCTACTCATTATGGGTATCATGTTGGTATTGCATTTAGAAAATTATATAATCCCGTTTTTTGTAGGATATACGGGATTGATTTTGGTTTTCATTTTGATCAGGAAAGGGATTAATTAGGGTTATTCAGAAGTAAGGACAATAATAAAATTGTATAACTTACAAGAAGCATTAATTTGTGGCAGAAATTAAATCGACCTTAGCTGGCTTAGGTATTTGGATTTCATTTTAGCGTTAAGAACTTGCAACTGTCTGAGCGTAAGCGAGTTTTGCAAGTTTAGTCAAAATGTGATCCTAATAGCGTTAAAAGTCAGGTAAAGTCTTGATATAAGAGATGGCTTGTTTAGCAAACACTCGTTTTTTTTTCGTTTTTGGGTCAAGCCAAAAATGAAAGCCCGAACGGCGAGTGGAAGTTTAGGTAGAAATTTATTATCTCTTATTTACGTAAAATCAAGCGTAAACGGGGTATTCATTCAGCAGTAAGCGGAATGAAGGGCTATATAAATAAGGATATTCAGATCTATTGAATAGCCCTAATTAGGCTTAGTTAGGGATATTCCGAACTACACTGACTGAGGCCAATTTAACTTGTTGTAGCAACTTTATATAGTACCAG
>CALLMH010000097.1 GCA_938007965.1 uncultured Saprospiraceae bacterium
ATCCGAAATAAATACCTCCAACTCATACTCCCCTGGAGATAGAGCACTTACAGTAAATGGTGAAGAAGTGATAATAATCTCTTCATAATCACCTGTAGTGCTGTTATAATAAGAAGCTTCATAAGGAAGCGGAAACTCAACCATATCATGATCAAACTCTATAGTTATACTTCCAGTATATGCATCTATGCATGCATCGGCGGATGTCCAATTAGGAGCATTCTGTGCCAAGATTGATAGGCTTGAGCAAAGGAGTAATATGTAAATGGTTATATTTTTCATTTTATATCGGGTTTGGTTGATCATAATCTATTTATTGTATTTTCTATTCTTCGCCACAGTCCTTTAATTCAATCAGCCCATTTTCCCACGCTTTTTTAATTAATAGACAATTTGTTCTGATAGCTGCAACACCATAGCAGGGGAAATCTTTGTTGCTTTTTCTATCAATTTGTTTGAGAAGTGGAGTTTTTTTTCTGAAGTCTTTAAAGCTAGAATATCCTTTGTAGGATTTTATCATTTCTTTTAAAGCCGTTAAGGGTTTTTCTCTAAAAGGTGTATTGTAATCATCATCAGCACATGTGATACGATCAACTATGATCTTCATATCTTTTAAATACTGTTGCATAAGGAATACATATAAGCTTATACAAGTTGTCCTAAAAAGATATAGCCTAGGAATATTGATTTTCCTAGGCTATATTTTTAAAATCAGCATTTAATAATTACACTGCAAAAGTGTAAAGTTTTTATGGAATAAGATAGTATGATACACAGTCACAACTTGACCCACTCCCAGCAGATCCTGAAGGTGTAGGTGCTGGAGGATCTGCACTTATTTGTCTATACTGATAATACCCTTGGATAGGACTTGTACTTGTAAATAAATAATCAAAAGTACCGTCTCCATTATCATTTTCTATAACTGTATGATCTCCTAGATTTATATTGTTTAGTGTATAAGGAACGTCATCTAATAATATTTCATAATTGAAACTTCCACTATAGCTGGGGCTTAAAAAACCAAGCTGCCATGGAGAAGATACATTCTCGTCATTCAGTTCATTAAGGTTAAACTCATCCGTTAGTGTCCCAGTAGGAGTAGCCAAGTTGCCAGTAGAATTATCATTTGTATTATTATTTGATGTGCCTCCAGGTAATTTTATTACTGTAAACATAAATCCAATATCGGCTAAATCTAAATTGGTATTACCATTGTCACTGTCACCAGCTCTAATTCTAAATCCAGTGTTTGAAATTGTAGAAGCAATATAGCTAACAGTTGGATCATCATAACCAGAATTACCGTTGTCCGGACAATTTCCACCGCAATCTTCAGGGGTAAGCTGGATTATATAATTATCAGTTCCAATATTTGGAAAAGATACATCGAATATGCCTTGACTTACTCTGGTTAAGGTTGAATTAAATTCTGATGATGAAGCTGTTCCTGACAGTTCATTTCCTCCATGTCTACCCGCGGCATAAATTTCTGGACCCGAATTAAAAAATGATGAAAGATCAACAGATCCGCCGTTCTCAAGACTCAAATTACTACCATCAAGGCTAATCTCTTGATCATCAGTATCTGTATTATCCATGAAAGGAGAAAGGTCGATAGTTCCGCCATTTTCGAGGATCAAAGTGTTACCATCTAAAGTTATCTCTTGATCGTCAGTATTGTCAAGGAATGCAGATAAATCTACCGTTCCCCCATATTCTAATGTGATGATGTTACCGTCTAGGCTGATTGCCTGATCATCGGTATCTGTGTCATCCATGAAAGGAGAAAGATCGATTGTTCCGCCGTTTTCGAGCATCAAAATATTCCCATCTAAAGTTATTTCTTGATCGTCAGTATTATCCATGAAAGCAGATAAATCTACCGTTCCACCATCTTCTAATGTGATGATGTTACCGTCTAGGCTGATCGCTTGATCATCGGTATCTGTATCATCCATGAAAGGAGAAAGGTCTATAGTTCCGCCGTTCTCAAGGATCAAAGTGTTACCATCTAAAGTTATCGCTTGATCATCAGTATTATCCATGAACGCAGATAAATCTACCGTTCCACCATCTTCTAATGTGATGATGTTACCATCGAGACTGATCGCTTGATCATCCGTATCTGTATCATCCATGAAGGGAGAAAGGTCAATTGTTCCGCCATTCTCGAGCATCAAAGTATTCCCGTCAAGTGTGATGGCCTGATCATCAGTATTGTCAAGGAATGGAGATAAGTCCACCGTTCCACCATCTTCGAGTGTGATGATATTACCATCTAGGCTGATCGCCTGATCATCGGTATTATCTAAAAATGCAGATAAATTGACAGTCCCTCCGTTTTCGAGCGTAAGAATATTCCCTTCTAAGCTGATTGCCTGGTTATCTGTTTGTGCTGCGAAAAATGAGGCCATAAGTTTGTCTACAGATATCATCTTTACTATTCCATCGCTACTTATGGTAAGAAGGCTGTCAGTCAGTTCCCCGTTGCTCATTGACCTGATTCTGAAACCACCATTGACATCAAGTGTGGTCATCGGGTCCGTAGTATTTATACCTACTTTTCCATCATTGACATTAATATGAAATTTGTTGCCATTAAGTGATTCTACCTGCAACATTGCTGTTGAGTCAGTAGTCGTTGAATTTCTGCTTATTTTAACTTGTGCATTTAGTGAAACGCTAAATAATATTGATAAGAAAAATAAAAGTAGCTTTTGTTTACAGTTGATAAAGTGTCCTGTTGGTTTCATAATATTTTTTAAGAGTTAAAAATATCATTGCTTAGACCAGTTCATATAGAAATAATCCATTCTTAATGTAAGAGGTTAAGCAACTTCAAGGGCTTGTTGTTTGCAAGCTTAATTTCAATGATTGTGCCCATTATATGTGATATATCCATTTGACTATGGTAGTGTCAAATCCTATACATTTAAATATTTGAAATGGAAAATGTGCTACAATTTAAAATGAGTAGACAACCAAACAGCTCACCAATCTTAAGGCTCAATGATATTATTTGAAACGAACCTCAATGATTATTGAGGGATTGCATTTGGGAATAATAAGGGAGGCGGAAACCCAACAAAGTCATGGCTAAAAACTTCATCTTTTATTAAATGAAAGAATTCTGAGTTCTGTAGATTATGTAGAATAATATTGAGGGATTCTCATGAGGATTTTCTTTGTTGCAGGATCAACTAATTAATGATGGGAATGCTTCTGTAAGGCTAAATGACTTGAGAAGGAAGGATCGTATAATCCAATACTGAGCACTAAATGCCTGTAGGGTTAATCAGAATTATTAATTTGAAATTGGTCTAATTTAAATTGAGTTAGTGGTGTCAAAACTTATGGCAGAAGGTATAGATATCTGAAAAAATAACAAAAAGTAATCTACAACTTCATCTCTGGGACATCTCCTTCTATAATCAACCTACCTTCCGTAGCATTTTTAATATCATCTACCGATACACCGGGTGCTCGCTCCAATAACTTAAATCCATCAGGAGTTACATCCAGCACTGCCATATTGGTTACTATTTTTTTGACGCACTTTACTCCGGTGAGTGGCAGTGAGCATTGTCTGAGTAGTTTTGACTGTCCTTTTCTATTGGTGTGGGACATGGCTACTATGATGTTATCGGCAGATGCTACGAGGTCCATCGCTCCACCCATTCCTTTTACCATTTTACCTGGGATCTTCCAGTTAGCGATATCGCCTTGATCGGATACTTCCATGGCACCGAGTACAGTAAGTTGCACATGCTTACCACGGATCATAGCGAAGCTCATAGCGGAATCGAATATACTTCCACCCGGCAGCATCGTCACAGTCTGCTTACCTGCATTGATAAGGTCAGCATCTTCTTCTCCGTCATATGGAAATGGGCCCATGCCGAGCAATCCATTCTCCGATTGGAATTCTACTGATATGCCTTGTGGGATATAGTTAGCTACTAAAGTAGGGATGCCGATACCAAGATTGACATACCAACCATCTTGTAATTCTTGTGCTATTCTTTGCGCGATTCCGTTTCTATCTAGCATGGTTTTATTTTTTGTTTATAAGCGTTTTTGGATTTCGTGGCACGTTTTATTTGTCAATTGGTGTTGACACTTATACTTTCTCTCTTACAGTTCTTTGTTCGATTCTTTTTTCATAGTCACTTCCTTGGAATATTCGCTGTACGAAGACTCCTGGGATATGTATCGTATTTGGGTCTAGTTCTTCAGGTTCTACTAGATGTTCTACTTCTACTACTGTAATTTTACCTGCCATAGCCATTACTGGATTGAAATTTCTGGCTGTACCTTTGAATATGAGATTACCGAATCTATCTCCTTTCCATGCTTTGATCAATGCATAATCTGCATGTAGCGCTGATTCTAAGATATGCGGTTTGCCGTCGAAGTATCTGACTTCTTTGCCGATGGCCACTTCTGTACCATAACCTGCTGGAGTAAAAAATGCAGGGATTCCCGCTCCACCCGCTCTGCATCGCTCAGCTAGAGATCCTTGAGGGATAAGGTCTACTTCTAGTTCTCCGCTCAACATCTGACGTTCGAATTCATCATTTTCACCTACATAAGAAGATATCATTTTCTTTATCTGTTTCTGCTGTAGTAGTAGACCAAGGCCAAAATCATCCACTCCTGCATTATTAGATATGCATGTGAGATTTTTAGCTCCTAGTTCTACGAGTGCAGAGATACAGTTCTCAGGAATACCACAAAGACCAAATCCGCCTACCATGAGCGTCATTCCATCTGTCAATCCTGCGATTCCTTCTAGTGCGTTTTTTACAACTTTATTCATTGATTCTGTTTTCTAGATTATTAGAAATAGATCTATTGATTTCTATTTGGCTTCATTTTCTAAGGTCTTCACATCGTATCTGGTCCCATATTTCCATAGATACAGTACGCTGAGTATTCCAGCTATGACAAAACCTACCGATATAAATTGAGCCTGAGACCAATTGAGGCCAAAGTAGTCATAGCGTTCGTTGACTCTGATCGTTTCTATGAAGAATCTCTCGACACCATTAAATATAAGGTATAGGGCGAATACCATACCTCCTATTTTTATTTTTCTTCTCCAGATCCATAGTAGTCCTAGACCTGTGAAAGTCATCAGAATCTCATAGATAGATGTTGGGTAGACACCTTCTTTCAATTCGTGGCAGTATCTCATTCCACAAGCTGTTTGGCATCTCTGCTCTATAGACACACTTCCTACGACACTTCTGTAAGCTTCAGGGTCACAGCCCGCAATTAGACCACCGGCATTGTTTACATTATTGGGAAATGTGTATGACCAAAGCCACTCTGGGAGAAACCACCAATCGGGAATAGCCGCGGCTACAATACCCCAATCCCCATCTCCTGATAGCTGACACCCCATACGACCCACTGCATATCCGAGTAAAATACCTGGCCCTCCAATGTCTAGCATATGTACTGGCTTGATGCCAATCTTTCGTACGAGGTAGAATACACTTATGGAACCGAAGATCAATCCACCATAGATGGTCAACCCACTGCCTGAAATAAGCTGGCCTATAGGATCTGCAAAGAACGCTTCCAAGTTTTCTAAGATAGAAAATACCTTTGCACCTACGACTCCAGAGATTGCCGCTGTGATGATGATATCGCCAGTTCTTTCGTGCGGATGCACAACTACTGTTTGCTTTCCAGCTTTTCTATCTTCCTTCTTCTGGACGTAGTAGCTATAACCGAACATTGCTACAAATAATAAAATTCCGATAAGCCAGTTTCCTTTTCCAGAAATCAATACTGATGCAGGATCTTGCTGAAACTCCGCAAAGTTGGCATAGATATAAGGTATCTTAAGACCTAAAAGCCCGAATACAATACTGTTATAGACTATTTCTTTGTACTCAATACCTCCTTTGGTTTCGATGGTTTTGGTGGTAGCCATAAGAAGGCCTTCTTCTTCTTTTCGTTTTAGTTCGGCTTTTACATACCATGCGCAAGCGAGAAATGCACAAGCCAACATAAGGCCGAATGTTTTGAATATAGAAGCCCAATTATCAACATCGGTGCCTATAAGGTCATGTAGTAAGTAGGAGAGGTCTGGATACATATTATTTTACTGTTTCGAGGTGCTAAATTATCATTTTTTGTGGTGTAATCCATTGATTAACGATTTAGGATGACAGGAATAGACTTAGTTTTTTGATTTTTAGATCAATATCAGGTAATATATGATGAATCTTGGTAAATAACCTGACTTAATATATAGGCATGAAGTAAGAGTGAGTTAATTATATATTATGAATAGTAAAGGTCGTAAAACATTTTGGCGATTCTAAGAAATCAGCGATTCTGTAGTAAGGTCAGCATAAATAAAATGCAATCCCTTTCTGATTTTAGAGTAATTATAATCTTAATGAATGTATATTTACATTTCGTAGTCGAAAACGGAAATAGGTATGAGTGTAGACCGTAGAAATGGTCCAGAAATAAAGAAGATCACAGAGCTGAGAATTCCACCCATCACAAGAGAAATCTTACCGAATGGCATGGAGTTATTAGAAGTGAATATGGGAACCCAGAACCTAGTCCAATTGGAAGTGCTGTTTCGCGGAGGACGTGTAAATGAAGCACACAAAGGAGTGTCAAGAGCCGTGGCAAGACTACTGAAAGAAGGAACAAAATCATATACAGGGTCAGAATTAGCGGAAGAAGTTGATTTCTATGGTGCGAATATCAGTTCTGGTGCAAGTTTGGACTATTCATATGTTAAGATATTTACGCTCAATAGGTACTTTCATAAGATATTGCCCATCCTAGAGGAAGTGCTTTATCATCCTACATTTCCTGAAGAGGAATTGGGAAAGTACACTAAAAATTCTATCCAAAAACTAAAGGTGGAAAAAGCAAAGAGCGAATTGGTCGCTTATAAAGCTATCACCGAAAAACTGTATGGAGAGGATCATGTGTATGGATACAATAGTACTGATGAAATATACAATAGTCTGACGCGAGACAAGTTGCTGGAATATTATGAGACGACTTATGGCACAGACAACTGTATCATTATCCTCAGCGGAAAGATAACCGAAGAAATAAGATCTTCGGTGAAAAAAATGTTTGGAAATCAGTCAGAGAAAAAAGTAAAACTTGACTACGAGAACCCGAGTGTGAATATTTCTAAGAATCATTCGAAGCGTATCAAAGCAGAGGATAATCTACAATCAGCCGTAAAGATAGGTTGCAGGTTATTCAAAAGAAGTCATGCGGACTTCCAAGATATGTTTGTACTGAATACGATCTTAGGGGGTTATTTTGGCAGTCGACTTATGTCATCGCTCCGAGAGGAAAAAGGATATACATATAATATATACTCAAGTATTGACATGATGATATATGATGGATATTTTAATGTGAGTACGGAAGTAGGCAATGAATACTTGCCAGCTACATTAGAAGGTATATATGAAGAACTAGAGATCCTAAAGCATGAAAAAGTCGGATCAGAAGAACTGGATATGGTTAAAAACTACTTGAGCGGTAATTTTTTGAATATGGTAGATGGTCCATTCAAAGTAGCTGGAATAGCAAAGGTAATTGCTCTGAATAATCTAGAAGTTGATTTCTATCAAAAGTTGATGTCTAGAATCCACTCGATCACAGCTGAAGATTTACAAAAGTTGGCACAAAAATATTTCATCCGGGAGAATATGGTAGAAATAATAGTAGGAAACCCTTAGTGGTGAATGGAAAATCCTTTACTTCTTTGTTGCGAATTTAAGGATCAAAATCATTTTGGTTCTATTTTTGATCTGTATAAGAATGATACATGTTATAAGTTGACATTATTTCGGGATATATAGCGATATTTGTGATTTATGAAACTTATAAATAGAATTGTGGATTGAATAAGTGATGTGTGTAGAATAGGATGCCTTCTAGGAAATGGATGGTGAGGAATAATTCTCGATGAAAATATAAAGTATAGATGAATTTATTTGGGTTTTTTAAGCAAGAGCTAGCTGTGGATTTAGGTACGGCAAACACTCTGATTATACAAGGAGACGAAGTAGTCGTAGATGAACCCTCGATCGTAGCGATCAACAGAAGGACAAATGAAGTGATAGCTGTGGGTAATAGGGCTATGCAGATGCACGAAAAAACACACGAGAACATAAAAACGATCAGACCGCTAAAGGATGGTGTGATTGCTGATTTCCAAGCTGCAGAGAGTCTCATACAAGGATTGATATCTCTTATTGGAGAGAAAAGAAGGTTTTTCTCCCACCTGAAAATGGTAATCTGTATCCCCTCGGGAATCACGGAAGTAGAGAAGAGAGCTGTATTTGATTCTGCAGACCATGTAGATAGCAAAGAGACATACCTGATACATGAGCCGATGGCTGCAGCACTAGGAATAGGTCTAGACGTAGAGGAGCCTGTAGGTAATATGATCATCGATATAGGAGGAGGGACAACAGAGATCGCTGTAATCGCCCTGTCTGGTATCGTTACAGATCAGTCAATACGAACTGCGGGAGACGAGTTCACCATGGATATTATTGATTATCTAAAGCGTAAGCACAATCTTCTCATAGGTGAGCGTACTGCCGAACAGATCAAGATACACGTAGGAAGTGCTACAGTAGATCTGCCTAATCCACCAGAAAAATTTGCAGTGAACGGTAGAGATATGCTCACAGGAATACCGAAGCAGGTATTTACCAATCATACAGAAGTGGCGGAAGCGCTAGACAAATCAATCACTAAGATCGAAGAGGCTGTACTGAAAGCGCTAGAAGATACGCCACCAGAATTAGCTGCGGACATTTATAAGACTGGAATCTACTTGACTGGCGGAGGAGCACTTTTGAGAGGATTGGCTCCTAGAATCGCAAGCAAGACGAAACTAAAAGTACACGTAGCCGAAGATCCACTGAGAGCCGTAGTAAGAGGAACAGGATTGGCTTTGAAAAATAGTCATAGATACTCATTTCTAATTGACCGAAGAAGTATCTAAAACAAGGTGCATCTCACGATATCATTATTGATAGATTTCATAATTGGTGCCACCAATTTAGATTTTTGCTAACTCGCCTCTACTGTTTGATTTTCTAAAATAGCTTAGTGGCTTTGAACAAGCGAATTAAAAAAAATCGAGATTCGACAAACTTAAATGGACATTCCAAAAGGCTGGATATTGGTAAATTTGAAGTTCTTACCATTTTGTGTCTTTTTTTATTAAAGCTTTAGATTATATTTGCTTAGAATATAGAATGTTGATCTTCTAATTGAGTAAAACTCCAAACTAAGCATGCAAAACATACTTCTTCTTTTTGCAAGATTTGGAACCCATATTACATTTTTGTTTTTTACGGTTTTTAGTTTTTTTCTTATTATTAATTTTAATAAGACTCAGCGATCTATTTTCATAAATTCTTCAAATTTTTATGCCAATAAACTAGATGCTCGGACGAGTAAATGGCAAAACTATCTTTCTCTACAAGAAGTAAATGATAGTCTAGCGAGGCATAATGCTGAGTTGATGGAGCGCTTTATTAATTTTAGAACAAGTGAAGTTATTATCTCCGATTCAACTTTAAATTACGAATTGCTGCCAGCCAAAATAATCAGAAATACATACAACTTAAGAAACAATCACCTGACACTAGATATAGGTGCAAAACAAGGGGTAGAGAAGGATATGGGTGTTCTTTCTAAGAAAGGTATACTTGGAATCGTGAGAAACGTCAGTGAAGATTTTTCTCATGTAATCTCAGTGCTCAATAGTCAGACGAGAATCAGCTGTACTGTAAAACCTTATGCTTATCCTGGAAATCTAATATGGGATGATATGGATCCTAATTTCATGACGCTAGAATCCATCCCTAAGCATGTCGACGTAGAAGTAGGGGACACGGTCATTACGAATGGATATTCTACTATCTTTCCAGCTAATATAGAAGTCGGAACAATAGCGGATATAAAGACAGATCGAGGGTCAAGTAATTTTAATTTGAAAGTCAAGTTATTCAACAATGTACCGAATGAAAAACGAGCGTATATAATAAAGAATAATCTAGCCGCTCAACAACTTCAACTAGAAAATCTCGAAGATGAACAATAGTATAGTAGTCATAAACGCGATACGGTTTTTAGTTTTAGCGATTGGACAGGTTTTAGTGTTTAAGAGGATAGCTTTCAATTGGGGTGATTTTGCATTTATCCATTTCATAGTATACCCTTTGTTTATTATTCTATTGCCTATAAAGACGCCCCGACCATTGGTTATATTTTTAGGTTTTCTAATAGGGTTATTTGTTGACTTCTTTTATGATAGTCCTGGGATACACGCAAGTGCGGGAGTATTCGTTGGGTATATACGTGGTATACTTTTAGACTTTATAGAACCATATGAGGGGTACAATACCAATGATAGTCCTAATATGGAGGTCATGGGCTTGGGCTGGTTTATGACCTTTGCAAGTATATTATTAGGGTTGCATTTGTTTTGGTATTTTAGTGTAGAGGCATTTTCATTTGTATTCTTTTTTGAAATATTTCTCAATACAATATTTAGCTTCATCGCCTCATTTATAATAGTGATGTTGATATTACTTATATTTAGACCAAAGAGGTAAACAGATTGGAAGATAAAGCTAAAGTCATATTAATATTTGTAGCGATTTGCTCGTTTTTTTTAGTTGCGAAATCAGCCCAACTACAGATATTTGATAGTAAATACCAAGAGCAGGCAAGACGGACGACTCTAGATAAGTCAATAAAATACCCTTCAAGAGGTTTGATTTTTGACAGGAATAATAAGTTACTGGTTAGTAATTCTACAATCTATGATATAGAAGTTATCTACAATAATGTTCCTGATGTAATAGACACTTCGGAACTATGTACTCTTTTAGGAATAGATAAATCTGCATTCATAAAAAATATAAATAAGAATTGGAGTAGTCCACAATATCATAAAGCTATACCCTTTACATTCTTGTCAAAGGTACGACCAGAGCAATTTTCAGTATTTCAGGAGCATCTTCATAAGTATCCTGGATTCTATCCTATAGAACGGAATATTAGGAATTATCCACATAGTAATATGGCACATGCTCTAGGCTTTCTAGGAGAGGTAACCAAAAAAGATGTACAAGAAAAAAGTGATGATTATAGAAATGGTGATTATATAGGCAAATCAGGTCTAGAGCGTACATACGAATATGCGCTCAAAGGAGAAAAGGGAGTCGGTTATGTACTAAAGGATAATCTAGGAAGAAATGTAGAATCATTTGAAAACGGTAGACTCGATTCTTCAGCTGTATCTGGCTCGGATATTATCAGCACGTTAGATTTGGATCTGCAGGCATATGGTGAAGAATTGATGCAAGGCAAGATGGGGTCTGTGGTAGCCATAGAACCGAGTACGGGGGAAGTACTGGCGATGATGAGTTCTCCGACATATAATCCAAACCTATTGAATCTTGATAGGAATAGAGGTGTGTCATATGACTCGTTGAATCTAGATACACTTTATAGACCATTATTTGACAGGTCAGTAATGGCAAAGTATCCACCTGGATCTATATTCAAGACCATATTTTCATTGGTTGCGATGGAGAAAGGGATCCTCACCCCAAACCGTACGATATATTGTGACGGTGTATATGAGGTAGACAGCAAAGGCCTATACAAACAGAAGTGCCACCAACACCCCACACCATATAATGTCTCGATAGCGCTACAGCATTCTTGTAATACTTATTATTATCAGACTTTGAGAGAGTTCATCGATAGCTACGGATATTCTACTCCGGGGAAGGGCCTCGACACCTTGATTTCTTACTTAGAAGATTTCGGTCTTGGGGATAAGCTTGGAATTGATTATCACACTGAAGGAAAGGGATTTTTACCAAGGTCGGAAGTCTATGATCGGATGTATAGCAGTGTCTATAATGGATGGAGGTCTACTTATGTACTTTCATTGGGAATCGGCCAAGGAGAATTAGAATTGACGACATTGCAGATGGCCAATTTGGCGGCAATCTTAGCCAATCGTGGCTACTATTACCCTCCGCACCTGGTAAAAACTTTTGTGAAAGATGAATTTACATTGAAGCCTTGGTATACTACAAAAAAGAAAGTGAGAATATCTCAAGAATATTATGAACCTGTCATAGATGGGATGGCTAAGGTGACGACATTGGGTACAGGAAAACTGGCTTACATTACTGATATAGAATTATGCGGAAAGACAGGAACATCAGAAAACGCAGGTGTCGATCACTCTGTATTTTTTGCTTTTGCACCGAGGGAGAATCCCAAGATAGCGATAGCGGTATATGTAGAAAATGCTGGGTTCGGTGGTGCCATCGCAGCCCCTATTGCTAGCCTTATGATAGAGAAATACATCAATGGAACAATCAATGAAAGAAGGCAGTACTTAGAAGATAGAATGAAGACTACAAAATTAATAGCCACTAGTTCCGATCCAATAGATCAATAATTCTGAGCCTTCATCGATATGTGAGTGTAGTAATACTTACAATGTACTGTAGAAAATCGTGAGCGCAGTCCGCTAGTTAGTGGATTGAAAGCCGGAAGTGGTGAGTGCCTTGACAATATTGTTAATCAACAGTTCTTTTTTTAGACTAAAATATATCAATAAATAGGGTAGTCATTTCAGAAGTAGTGAGAAAAAAACTGTTATAAGATAAGGTTAGTCTTTATGTACGAATAACCCGAATTACAATTTTTTGACCAATATTATTTAGATATAATTGTTAAAAGATTTATCACTTTGTAAAGATTGATTACATTTATGTATAAAATTCATCTTTAATTAAATATTGTACTGTGAGTAAGGAAGGAAATTATAACATGGAAAGTGTATACACTTCAAAGGTTAAGGCGGGAAAGCGAAGAACATATTTTTTTGATGTTAGAAAAACAAAAGGAGATGATTATTATGTGACGCTTACAGAGAGTACTAAGAAGTTTCATGGTGAAGGAGTAGAGCGACATAAGATTTTTGTCTATAAAGAAGATTTCAACAGATTTCAAAATGGATTGAATGATGCGATAAATCATGTCAAAACGGAATTAATGCCCGATTACGACTACGCTCAATATGAGAGAAGACATGAAGAGTGGGAAAAAGAGCAGGAGCAGATCAAGAAAAATGAAGTAAAAATAGAGTCTTCGTCCTCAGAGGATGATTCTATTCCAGAATCAGACGTAAGTGAAGAAGATGTAAGTTGGTAATCACAGCTGATGATTATGCTAGTAAGAAATTACAAGCATAAGGATTATAGAATGTCCCGAGATGAAGTTCATCTTATCTAATCTAACAAGTTATTCTCTAGGGCAATCCTTACAAGTCCTGCAGTATTTCTCGCGTTCATCTTATTGAGTAGGCTACTTCGATGCGACTCTACTGTTTTGAGACTGATGAATAATTTATTTGCGATTTCTTGTGTCGTGTGTTCTTGTATGATAAGTCGAAGTACTTCTTTTTCTCTTCTAGAGATCTTTGGGAAGAAGCCTTCTCGTTGTTTTGATGCTCGACGCTGTTTCATGAGACCTTTCATGATGGTCTGAGTAACATCATCACTAAAATACGACTTTCCTCCTACCACGGTTCGCAGCGCTTTGAGTAATTCTTCTCTACCTGTATTCTTGAGGATGTATCCTTCTGCACCGTTATTGAGAATTTCTGTTACGAAACTCTCTTCATTGAACATAGATATGGCGAGTATCTTGGTTGTATTATTAAATTCTTTCAGTGCTTTGCACACTTCTATTCCATTCATTCCTGGGAGATTGACATCTAGTAAGATAAGATTCACTTCATTTTGTTTTACAAAATCTATGACCTCGGGTCCTGTATATACTTTTCCCACTACCGTGATGTCTGCCTCCGCTTTCAGGATAGAGTCAATACCATCTACAAACATAGTATGATCATCCGCTAATAATACATTTATCATATTTCTTATTTTTCAAGAGTTAACAATTATTGCCAACAACTTATTTTCTATCAAATTCTATTTCCAATAAAATGTCCTGTACAGAACTACAGAAAACTAAAATACACCTGAGTATGTAGTGTACATCTTATAATTTATCAAGGGGACTGATAATACCAAAAGCTATCTCATGAAGCACTTCCAATACAAAGGCTAAGGTATAGTGATTTCTCCTAATATAATAGGGGAATACCCTTAAAGTACAAAATGGGTGTTAACAATGATAGTGACAAAGCGAAATGCCTCCATATTTGTATTATAATTATTGATAAAGATTGATAGTAAGGAAAATAAAAACTAGAAGCCGTAATACAAAGCTTCAATACAAAAAGATAGCTTCATTAAGTGATGTTGGGTTTAGTTAGTTTTTCTATAAAGTATGTACGATATTTTTGATAGGATGTCTACGATACGGAATTGACAATTAGTGGGGAGAAGGCAACATAACTTCTTAAACATCTTAAGACCGATTGACATTTGGATCGAAAGAATAAGTTGCCCTCCCTGCGAATTGTAAGAGATAAGATAATAAAAGAGTTTTGACTCTTTCTACAGATATATAACTTGTAAATACTCATTGGGATTGACTATTGCATTCAAAGAAGAGCCTCCAAAAAGTTGGAAGCTCTTCTTTATTTATAGTCAGTTATAGAGAGATGCTATGTTATGTTATTTTAAAGCCTCACCATTACATGATTTCACACTTCAGTAATTTCTGTCCATTGATATAGCCTTCTAGCCGATCTCCGACTGTAATAGGGCCGACTCCCGCCGGAGTGCCTGTGTATATGTAATCTCCCTGTTGAAGAGTAAAATATTGAGATAAGTACACTATGATATCTTGAAATGAAAATATTAGATCCTTAGTATTTCCATCTTGGACTATATTCCCATTTAGCTTGGTGACAATATTGATATTATCAGGATCTATCCCTTCAAAAGATAAAAACTCAGATATCGGTGCAGAGTGATCGAATCCTTTCGCTATCTCCCACGGATGTCCATTCTCCTTACATCTTTGTTGTAGATCTCTCGCTGTAAAGTCTAGTCCAAATCCGATACCATTGATATACGATAGTGCAAATTCTGGTTGTACGTGTCTTCCGTTTTTACCAATTTTCAGCACTACTTCTCCCTCGTAGTGAATATCTTTTGACAGCTCGGGATAGAAAAAATGTCTATTCTTAATCAACAAAGCGGTAGTAGGCTTCATGAATATGAGCGGACTTTTTGGAATCGGATTATTGAGTTCCTTGGCGTGGTCAGCATAATTACGACCTATGCAAAATATTTTCATGTGTCACTTTTTACTTAATAAAGCCGCTTTTTACGATTTCGTCTTCTATAATTAATGCTCAATATAGATTTTTGCCAAATCGCTTGACCTGTTTGATTTACCAAATTTAAATATAACGCTGACGACACAAATTTTATAAATTTGAAAAACGACAAACGAAATTACATCCTTTAACGACTACAGATTAATAAACTATTGCCTGATTTCAGCACCTAATTGGTGTTCGTAACTTCCGATCATCTTCTTCATTACTTTATCTACTTCTTTGTCATTTAGTGTTTTCGTCACATCTTCGAAGAGATAACTTACTGCATACGATTTTTTGCCTTTGCCGATTTGGTCTTCGTTCGTATATACATCGAATAAGTTGATGTCTTGGAGGAGTTTTTTATCCACCTTTGTTGCTATCTTTTGAATCTCAGAGAACTTTACAGATTTGTCCACTACTAGCGCTAGATCTCTTCTCATGGAAGGGTACTTACTGATGACTTTTACTGTGTTTTTGACTCCCTTGGCAGCTTTTACTAATGCTTTCACAGGGATCTCAGCGTAGAATACTTTTGATTTTATTCCTAATTTTGATAAGATCTCACTATCCACTTCACCGAACTCTACTAATGTAGATGGGCCTCTATGATATTTGAGTCCATATACAAATCTATCATCTTCTGATTCTGAAACTTGATAACTATCAATCCCGAGTCTTCCTAGTGCAGAGTTGACTGTCTTCTTCAGATCGAAGAAATCCATAGCGGTCTTAAAGTCGTGCCTCCAGCTTTCGGCTCTTCTCTTTCCTGATAGAAATACGGTTAAGTATTCTGTCTCTGCGAAGTCATCTCCGTCTTTGCGATAGGACTTACCATATTCGTAAAGTGCCACGTTCTGCTGCTGACGATTATGATTATGGACGACTGATAGAAGACCACTTACCATCATCTCAGGACGCATGATGTCGAGGTGTATATTAGATGTATTATTGATATATACCAATTCACTATCATCGATCGGCAAGACTTCTCTATAATTTTTAGATTCTATGAGAGAAAGGCCCATCATTTCATTAAAGCCTTGCGCAGAAAGATAATCGGCTATCGTTTCTTTTATTTTTCTTTTACTAGGAAACTCACTGAAAGCAAGCGTACTACTCACTTTTGTAGGCATTGGTATCTTATTGAATCCATAGATCCTCAATATCTCCTCTATCAAATCTACGTCTCTGAGCACGTCCGCCTTATTCGTAGGTACATGCACCCTTATCTGACCATCATTTAGTGATGTAATCTCCATATCCATCGCTCTGAGGATATTATGAATTTCATCAGGAGTGATGGTAGTACCGATCAGTCTATTTACCTTTTCGTAACTGAGTGTTATTTCCTTTGGTTTTATGACGGTAGGATATACATCTACTATTTCGCTAGATATAGAAGCTCCTGCGTATTCTACCATAAGAAGCGCTGCTCGTTTTAGAGCGGTGATTGTAATATTAGGATCACTTCCTTTTTCATACACTTTGGCAGCATCTGTTCTGAGGAGGTGACGAGTACTGGTACGTCTGATATCTCCAGCTTCAAAGTGAGCGGACTCTAGGAATATATTGGTAGTGGTATCAGTGACCCCACTATCCAGTCCTCCAAATACCCCAGCAATACACATCCCATTGCCATCTCCATCACAGATCATAAGGTCTTCTGCATCTAGAGTTCTTTCTTGCTCGTCGAGACTCATGAACTTATCGCCAGCGTTTGCTTTTTTTACTATTATTTTTTTTCCTGTAATCTTATCTGCATCGAAGGCATGTAGTGGCTGGCCCAATTCGTGAAGCACGAAATTCGTGATATCTACTATATTACTGATGGGTCTTACTCCGATTGCTTTCAAATAATTTTGCATCCATTCTGGACTAGTACCTACTTTCACATTAGTAAGAGTAACACCCGAGTACCTTGGACAAGCCAATTTATCCTCCACTTCTACTTCTATCGGATAGCTGCTATAGTCTACAGAAAACCCACTAACATCTGGCTCCTTGACGTCTCCATTGTAACTATTATTTATCTTGAGGTACGCACACAAGTCCTTCGCCACTCCTAGATGAGAAGTAGCGTCAGATCTATTTGGTGTAAGTCCGATATCAAATACAGTATCACTTTCTATATTGAAATATTCGGCTGCAGGAGTTCCTACTTTAGTATCTTTAGGTAACAATAGAATGCCATCGTGCCCAGCTCCCAGACCTAGCTCATCCTCCGCACATAGCATACCCTCAGAAAGTTGACCTCTAATCTTTCCTTTTTTGATCTTCCATGGTTGTTCAGTATTATATAGAGTGGTGCCAAGTGTAGCTACCAATACCTTCTCACCCGCTGCACAGTTAGGAGCTCCACATACGATTTGCAGATCTTCCTCCCCGCCGATATTTACCGTAGTTACATTGAGTTTGTCAGCATCAGGATGCTTAGCACAAGTTTTGACTTCGCCTACGACTACGCCTTTGAGACCACCTTGGATCATCTCTACCTCATCTACTCCCTCTACTTCTAGTCCTATGGTAGTCAGCACTTCAGATAGATCGTCGATGCTCAGGTCTATATCTATGTATCTTCTTAACCAGCTTAATGATGTCTTCATGTATTAATATTCACCTTTGATTTGAATGTCTAGATTATTAGTACCTAATGGTACGAAGCTGTAAAGTTAAGATGTTTTTGAAATAGGAAAGATTTGTTTTGGTTTTTCTTTGGGTAAGAATGAAGTGAATTAAAAACTATTGTCGAAATGATTTGTAAGTATTTGATATTCAATATGAAGCTGTTTTCTGGATTCATAGTCGTCGCTAATGAAGAACTTATAGTTTTAAGTCATAGAAAAAAGCTGAAATATGGTATTTCATTGGCTTTCAGTGGAATTAATTTCATATTCTACAACCACTTCAAGAATTAAGATCGGAATGTTATTTTCTTTTGAGATAAAATAATGCCCAACCTAAAGTGCTGCAGATTCAAATTCTAACGGATCAGGCAATAATACTATGCCTTTGGTAATCTCACGGTAAAAGTTGTCCCTACTCCTGGCTTAGAATTTTTCACAAATATTTTTCCAGAGTGATAGTTTTCTATGATTCGTTTAGCTAATGAGAGACCGAGCCCCCATCCACGTTGCTTAGTTGTAAATCCTGGTCGGAATATAGTACTCTGCTTACCTGAAGGGATTCCTTTCCCCGTATCTGTCATGTCTATATTGATGTAATCTCCGTCCTCATAGATTGTAGCGGATAATTCTCCTTTGCCATCCATAGCATCGAGAGAGTTGCGGATTAGATTTTCGATTACCCAGTCAAATAAGTGCTTATTTATATTTACAAATAGACTTCCTTCTGTCGGATGCGGATAATTAAAAGAGACTTTCCTAGGCGCTCGACGCTCCATATATTGCTTGCATTCATCCATTTCATTGTAGATATTTATTTTCGTCAATACGGGTTCCGCACCTATCTTAGAAAATCGGTCTGCGACTAATTCCAATCTATTGACATCACTGCGTAATTCTTCTACTATTTCCAGTTGCTCTTCTGATGGATCAGTAAGTTTGAGATGTTCTATCCATCCGATGATCGCTGATATTGGTGTACCTAATTGGTGAGCTGTTTCTTTGGCCATTCCTGCCCATACTCGATTTTGCTCGCTGCGTTTGGACCCTACTAGGAAGAAATAGCCCAACAAGATAAATGAACCTACAAGTAGCAATTGGATGTATGGGAAATAATTGATATAGCTTACTAGACTCGTATTAAAATAGTATACTTTAGAGATTGAGCCGGATCCAATCAATGGGTTTTTACCAGATTTTATAAATTTATTCTTCTGTGTTTTCAAGTATTCTTCATTCTGATCAAGTTCGGCACCAAGATTATAGCCATCCAATCTACCTATCTCATCTTCCCAAATAACGGGCATTCGATTTCCTTGAATAATCTCAGAAACTACGCCCACATCTTGATTAAGTATACTTGAGCTTAGTACTAGAGCTTTGATAGAGTCTTTTATGGATTCTTTCTCTGTCTCTAGTTGATTTAGCTGATATTCTAATCCGCTTTGTACTTTTATTTGATGTTCTAATTGATTTTGAAATTCGAGCTGCTCTTTTACGGCTTGGACATATACTTTTACATTTTCTTCCTCTCTCTCTTTTAGTTTCTGAGCTAAAAAATTGGAATACACCATCGTAATGATCAATATCAATAGCCCAAAAAAAGCAAGGGCAATATTCCAATAAGATTTCCTTTTATATATATCCATAGTGCGTCTTAGCAATTTTCAGTGAAAACGTTTTTCTCCCTGTATATAATATGTAATACCAGTGTACAATTTTAGTACAGTACTTTTTAGTGGCTCTACTCTGAAGTGTACCTATATTTGCACTATAATTTTTTGGTATAAATTATAAACAACAACATCAGGACTGGTAATCCTGATATAAAATGGTGTCGGGACTGGTAATTCTGACACCATTTTTTTATTCCTATCTATACAAGTATCTCTTCGAGGTACAATTTAAGAACATAATATAACTTCTGAATAAGCAATTACGATTTTCATTAAGGAGATCTTCGAATATCCATGCGTTATCAGATAAATTTTCTTTAGCTGATTCTACTATGTATACGATATGTAGTACACGTGTACAATTATGGTACAGTACTTTTTAGTGTTTCTAGTGGTAAGTGTACCTATATTTGTACTATAATTTTTTGGTATAAATTATAAACAACAACATCAGGACTGGTAATCTTGATATAAAATGGTGTCGGGACTGGTAATTCTGACACCATTTTTTTATTCCTATCTATTTGTACTCCATAAAGGGACTGATAATAAAGCCAAGCATCTGCTCACGATGATATAATTACAAATTTCTCGTAGAATGTAAAGGTGATGACTTCATTTTACATTGGGTTGACACCTTCTCATAATACTGAGGCGTGTATACTATAATAGTAGGTCCTCATCTTAGATCATTTTATGATTACTTCTGATTTCTATATCACATTTTCTTTGCTCAATAATATGGACATAAGTCTACTACCGTGTCAACATGAGTTCCAAGTTCAATTTTAATACGATCTACACAAAAAATTTTTCACATCGATTCACACTTACGTTTCGAGAACCAACTTAAAGTAGCAAAAGAACACAAACTAAAAATTAGGTGATAAACTGTATTAAGTGCGCCAGTACTGAATTAAATAGACTTAGAATACCCATATTTTAACAGTTTGTTCATTTTATGTAATACTCATGTAGCGCTTTGGTAATGTATTTTTTGATGTGTGCCATATGCATCTTGCCTATATTTGCATTGTGATTAATTAGTAACATACAGATGTTATTTCACAGAAAGTATTCTAACTAGATATGTGTGTCAAAAAGATGGAACACAATATGATTGATCTTTTATTCACTACTGTTTTTATACTAATACAAAATTTGAAATATAAAATAAGGATCTCGATTTTTACATACTTGAGACCTAAAGATAAGGGTGTTTTAAAGAATGTGCTCCTGCCAACAGTGGTGGAGCCATTCTTTTTTAAAACGATTGTATCGACATACAAGATCCAAAGAAAAGGGTGTTTTAAGAATGTGCTTCCACCAACAGTGGTGGGGCCATTCTTTTTTTAAAACGATTGTATCGGCGTACAAGAATCCAAAGAAAAGGGTGTTTTAAGAATGTGCTTCCGCCAACAGTGGTGGGGCCATTCTTTTTTAAAACGATTGTATCGGCGTACAAGATCCAAAGAAAAGGGTGTTTTAAGAATGTGCTTCCGCCAATAGTGGTGGGGCCATTCTTTTTTATTAAAACAACTGTATTAGCGTACAGGAACCAAAGAAAAGGTGTTTTAAGATTGTGCTTCTGTCGTATCTGGCAGAGGCCATTCTTTTTTTAGGGCCTTTGTATTTTCATGATCTTTCTATCGTGTAGTATGTATAGTGATTTTCTCAAATGCTCAATACATATTTGAGGTGCAAAAATACACGCTCACACGCGAGCACAAAATGAATAAATAAGCAAGCGAAATTTTTCATTATCTTCATATGACTTATTTACTTTTCTTAGATTGTATTTAAAAAACACACAGCTTATGCAAAATGATAATGACGGCAAGAATAAGATCTCACAATCGCAATATCACCAAAGCCGATATCAAATTTCAAATAATATGCATGATCTGTCGCATGATCTCAAAGCTCCATTGCGTACCATTCAAAGTTTTTCTAATCTATTGCACAGTAAGATATCTGGTCAAATTTCTGAACGCGATCTTAATTATTTAGATATAATCCAGAAAAATTCTCAGACAATGACTCTATTGGTTGATGATTTCTTAAGATTTATAGAAGTAGAATCTACAGCTTTAGTCAAGGAAGAATTTGATCTCTATGAGTTTATTTCGTTACTAATTTCTGAATTTGATTTTGATAAAAAACAATGTACGTTAGAAACCAATAACAACCAGAAGATAAATGTATTACTAGACAAATCATTGCTGCGGATCGCATTGTTAGCGATTATTGACAATTGTATGAAATTCAAAAGTACAGAAAGAGAATTGAAAATAAAGATCGTGCTTGCTGTTTCCAAAGACGGCACTAAGATAGAAATCATAGATAATGGGATAGGAATAGCCACAGAATACTTAGATAAAGTCTTTAAGATGTTTGGTCAGTTAGATCCTGATGTACAGGGGACAGGAATAGGATTGAATTTATGCCAATCAGTCATGTCCAAACACGGTGCAACCATGTTTATTAAATCTCAAATAGAAGAAGGTACAACAGTGATGTTCAATTTTCACGTCGATCATATAATATAAGCTATTGATAAACTGCTTCGGAGACCTTTCTTGCGGATTCCGCTTACCTAAGCTTATTTAGGAAGTCTAAAAGAGATGTCCCTTTTTCTAATTTTAATTTTTGTTTGAGTCTATGTCGTTTTGTTTGTAAGCTTTTTACTTCGATATGCATAGTTTCAGCGATCTCATGATTAGACATATTGTTTAATATGAAATAGCAGTGATCCAAATCTAAAGGCGTCAATTTTGGATTAATATTAAGCAGTTTTTTTATTAGTTCTTGTGATCTCGAATTTTTAAATGAAGTCTTAGGGCTCTGGTCTAAGCAATTATCAATTGATCTGATTTGATTTTTTAAAGTTTTTTCTTGATCAGTACTAAATCCGCCTTTTTTACTGATGATCTTTTTTAGTGCTTCTCTAGTAGACTTCATTTGATTGTTATACTTGATGAAAAGCGTATTTTGATCTTCAATTTTGTCTTGGAGCTCTATTATTTTTTTATTTAGTTCTTCCTTTTCGAAATGCAGTTTCTCTATTTTTAGATTGTTAGCCTGGACTATTGCATCTCTTTGATTTGAGAGTATATTATTTAGTTTTTCGAGTTGTAATCCTTGTTCTCGATGTGTTTTTGTTGATTCTTCAAGCTCAAGTACATTTTGGACTCTAGCATTGAGTTCTATGCTGTATATCGGTTTTTCTATGAAATCGACACTACCATATTCGAAGGCATCCTGTAGAATAGTTTCTTTCTTCTGCCCAGTGATTACAATAATAGGTATATGCTTATACTTCCGATTCTTCTTTAGAAATCTGAGCACATCGACACCACCCATTTTGGGCATTTGCCAATCTAATAATATAACCTCTGGTATAGATTCCTTAAGATGATCAGACAGATATTCTCCACCTTCAATTTGCTCAATTATGTAATTTTCAGTACCTAATATTTCAGTATACAATAGTCTATCATGGACACTGTCATCTATGATAAGTATTTTAGGTAATTTAATATTTGGAGTATTTTCTATGTTTAGGTTAATAACTTATTGTTTTTTGTTAAACAATCCAACCACTGATAATTTATCGACATTCAAATTGTAAAAAGAAGTATTTTAAGTTTATTTGATGTGAATCTTTATCGTACTGTTTTATCCCACAACATGAATTTAATATATTTTATAATAACTCATTAATTTAGGGTAGAAATTTATTGTATTTGTTTAAATATTGCTATTTAATGTAGTCATTTTGTAATGCCTTTATCAAGAAGTCTTATATCTACGTAATATAACTTTGTGTTGTTATTTAGATTGGTTTTATTGTTATATTTAGTATTTGAATGACACCAAGACATTATCGATAGATCCCAAAATTACTATTACGACAATCTTGATTGAATGAGAGCGCTGTCGCTACAGATTCTGTCAAGAGAAAAAAAATATTGAAAGGTTTTTAGACTTACTTTATTATTGACACATAACTTAAAAACAGTATTTATGACACCATTTATATTACTTATTGATGATGATGAAGCTGCACATATATATCATAATGCCATGATGGAAATGGCAAATTATGATATGGAAAAAATTGTCAATAGCTACAGTGTTGATGAAGCTATTGGATTACTTAGTGGATGCGAGGCTAAAAAACATTTTTGTCCGAAATACATTTTTATGGATTTGAATATGCCGAAAAAATCAGGATACGATTTCATCGATGAATTTACAAATCTAGATCTTAAATTTAGGCCCGACATTTATATAGTATCTAGTTCTAAAAACCCTAGTGACTTAAAGAGGATTCAAAATTTGAGTTATGTAAAAGGATTCGAATCTAAATTTCTGACTTTAGAGTTCTTCAAAGATCTAAAATCTAATCACGTCGTATAAAAAGTAAGAATGCTTTAATGCATTTATGAGCTTTATTCAGTTACTGGCTGAGATTATATTGACTTTAGTGGATTTCTATCGCTCGTCATTCTAAATTTTGATACCAAGATAGTTATACTTGTTATAAATTTCTTGCTTAAGTATCTCTGGAAATGCAAATCCAAAAGCATATATTAAGTAATATGCTACGCTGTAGAAGATTGTCAAAATCAAACATTGTACACCACTCAAATCAACTTCATGCATAGGAGCCGCTTCATAAAAAAGCAAATCTATCCTAGCGTAGAATATTATTGCAAATACAAAAAAAAGAATCTTTACATACGTTTTTGTAAATAGGTAGTTTTCGTGTCCCTCATTCATCACGAAACTTTTGGTACAGATGAAAACAGAAGTAGCTATAAGGCTGCCTAATTTGATATAATCCAGAAATCTTACAGAATCGGTATTCCCATAATCTAACATGAAAAATATAAAAGTACTTACCAATAATGTAAATGCCACTTTTGGATACGTAAAACAATCCAAAAAAGCCCTAAAAAATCGCCGCCTCCAATACTTACTCAGTTCCTCTTCTTTGGCGAGAATCATCATGGCAAATCCAGTAATTGGAAATTTCCCATACACTCGTTGTAGAGCATTATGGAAGCTTAATTTGGGATCTGTAGCTTGTTCTTCTTCTATCGCCGTGGCTAGATGATCCACGATTTCGAATTGCACGTCTTTATATCTTACGTTTTTATCCTCCACAAATGAGAATAGCATATCCACTTCTTCTTTGGTTAGTTGATTGGTCATGGGTTACGCTATTTTGATATTAAGATGACTATACTTCTCCTCTAATTCTTGTTTAAGCATCTTAGGAAAAATAAAGGTGGATCCATGAATCCATAGCAAACAGACTACAATATATATCGCAAATAACCAACTCTGCACCGGATCGAAGACTACTGTTTCTGGCGCTGACACTAACGCCATATTCAATGGAAAGTAGAAATTCATAGAAAAAATACCAGCGTAAAATGCAAGATAGGTACTAGTAACAAGATACTTATCTCTGAAATCTTTATTGAATTCGAACCCATACTTATATCTATATCCTACACTACAAAACGCCGCGATGACTAAGACGATATATAATTGGCTGGGAGTGATAGAAAGCCCATTACTTAGAATTAATTGAAATATATATACTAACAACCCAGCTATAATTATTTTGGGCAGCCGCATGTAACTCAACATATAGCCCCAAAAACGCTTCGTCCAGTACCTAGTAAGTGATGTCTGTTTCTCTGCTACTAAACTGGCAAAACCTGTTATCGGAAAATTACTATATACCTGTCGCAGTGCCGTTTCAAAACTTACAGAAGGGTTTTTGGCTTTCATTTCTTCAATAGATGATGCCAGATGATCCACTATCTCATGTTGTACGTCAATATAATGCACATATTTACTCTTCACAAATTTGAAAAGCATTTCGACCTCGTTTTTTGATAATTGCTCATTCATGATAATCTAGGATTGAGGATTAATTGCATATTCTTTATGTAGTCTTCCATGTCTTGCAGCATGATGACCAACTCGGACTGACCTGCCTCGGTCAACGAATAGTACTTCCGAAATCTATTGCCTATGCTACGCGTACTGCATTCGAGAATACCTTTTCCCTCTAGCTTATGCAGCGTAGGGTAGAGTGCTCCTTCAGTAATCTTAAAATCATCATCCGTCAGTTCTTTGACTTTTTGTGTGATTTCATAGCCATACATCTCTTGATTGTCGGAGAGTAATTTTATGACTATAGTTTCTAGACTACCTCTAAGTAGTTTCTTGTTCATATTTGTAAATATATACCTAAGATTCTTGGGTAGCAAAAAATGGAAGTAATTTTTTTGATTTTTTATTTTAGAACCAACAGCGCTACATTCTCTATATGGTGAGTATGTGGGAACATATCTACCGGCTGCATCCTTACGGTCTCATATTTTGCAGATAGTAATTCTAAGTCTCTCGCTTGTGTCGCAGGATTACAACTCACGTATAGCACTTTGGGTGCTTTGAGTTTTAGCAGAGTCTCTATCACATCTTTATGCATACCCACTCTTGGCGGATCGGTGATTACGAGATCAGGATGTCCATGTTTGGTGCTAAAATCATCGGTAAGTATATCCTTCACATCACCTGCATAGAACGTCGTATTTTCTATTCCATTCAGTCTAGCATTCTCTTTTGCGTCTATGATTGCGGCTTCTACTTCTTCGATTCCAGTTACATGACTGGCAGATTTACTTACGTATAGTGCTATACTTCCTAATCCTGTGTATAGGTCATATATATTTTCATCTCCTTTTAGTTCTGCGAAGTCGACAACTGTCTCGAACAATACATTAGCCTGTGCAGTATTCGTCTGGAAGAATGACTTAGGTCCAATCTTATATTTTATATCACCAAGTTGCTCTATGATGAATGGTTCGCCATGATATAAGATGATATCCTGATCTAGAATCGTATCGTTCAGCTTTTTATTAATAACATAATGTAGTGATGATATCTGAGGGAATTTGTCTTTCAACACTTCTAGAAATGGCATGATTCTATCATCTTCCTTAGCGAATGACATGATGATCATCCAATGACCGAGTGAAGTATTTCGTACTACCATATTCCTCATCAATCCTGTATGTGCTCGTGCATCGTAGTACTCCATACCATGCTCTTTGGTATACGTTCTGGTGAAATTCCTGATCTCATTACTCAGATCATCCTGAAGGTGACACTTATTCACATCTACGACTTTATCAAATGCGCCCGGGGCATGAAATCCTAGTGCTGGGGACTGTTCGATTTTTTCATCTGTAGCCACTTCTGCATCAGTGAGCCATCGTTTGCTTGAGAAAGAATACTCCAATTTGTTCCTATAGTTGAATATTTGATCCGCTCCTTTTATCGGATCTATCAATGATGCATCTAGCTTGCCGATTCGCGTCATTGCATTGACGACAGTATTCGATTTGAATCCTAACTGAGCCTTATAATCTAGATGTTGCCATTTGCAACCTCCACAGACTCCGAAGTGCTCACACCTGGCTTCCACACGATCTTCTGATAGCTTTTTGTATTCTTTCACTATGCCTTGGAAGAATGATTTCTTCTTCTTCAGAACCAAAATATCGACTACATCTCCAGGTACAGCTTTATCTATAAAATAGACCTTCCCGTCTGCATCCTTCGCTACAGATTTACCTCTATCCGCCACATCAACTACAGGTACATCGTACACCATCTTCTTCTTTTGCTTCCTACCCATTATGATCTATTTTGTTATGAAGTGCGAAGATTGGTATTTATCAGACTATTTTCAAATACTGACAGATATTTCATTTCAAAAGATACATCGGTTGAGCGTTAATTTGATATACTGATACCATCAAGTATGTGGTAATCTAGATGAAATATAATTAATTTAGTTTCCGAGAGACCACAGTAGCACATCAAAATAAATGGCAGCTACCAAATCACCTTGACTTAGATAATGACATCCATATAATAAGGGTTATTCAGAAGTAAGGACAATAATAAAATTATATTACTTACAAGGAGCATTAATTTGTGGCAGAGATTAAATTGACCTTAGCTGGCTTAGGTATTTGGATTTCATTTTGGCGTTAAGAACTTGCAACTGTCTGAGCGTAAGCGAGTTTTGCAAGTTTAGTCAAAATGTGATCCCAATAGCGTTAAAAGTCAGGTAAAGTCTTGAGATAAGAGAT
>CALLMH010000098.1 GCA_938007965.1 uncultured Saprospiraceae bacterium
TTCGTAGAACCTTGTTGCCAAGATACATCTACACTCGGAGTGGATGGATTAGCTACAGATGTAGACTGTTTTGGAGATGAAGATGGGGAGATTTTCGCAGAGGGCTTCTCAGGGAGTCCAGAATATTCTTATTCTTTAGATGGTATTAATTTTCAACCCAATCCAAGATTCTTAGATTTACCAGCGGGTGATTATGAGCTTTTTATTGTGGATATCAAAGGATGTAGAGATACGACACTTGTTCCTATATTCCAACCGACGCAGACCGTAGCTGATGCAGGGCCTGATATGACGGTAGATCTTGGATCCACAGGTATCATTGATGGTAGCGTATTTTCGGATTTTGATATTACTAATATTTCATGGAGCCCTTTGGATTCATTTGTAAATTGTACCGAGTGCTTGACGCCGGAAGTCTTCCCACTTGGAGCTACGACATATACACTCACTGTCACGGATGAGAACGGCTGCACTTCCTCCGACGATGTGCAGTTTCTGATCAATGTAGTCCGTCCTGTTTTCTGGCCGAATATATTCTCGCCCAATGAAGACAATGTAAATGACTTCTTCAATATCTCTGGTGGGCCCGCGATTGATCGGATTGAAAGCTTGAAAGTATACGATAGATGGGGCAATCTCATGTATGATGGTATGCCAGAGCTGAATAGTCGACAAGATGGTTGGGATGGGACATTCAATGGTAAAAATGTCAATCCTGGTGTATACGCTTGGATAGCTGCGATAAGGTTTATTGATAGAGATCTAGATGGTAATAATGTAGTGCTAAATTATTCTGGAGATATTACTGTAATCAGGTAGATGAAGTATGTAGTTTTATTGGTAGTGGGATTATTTATAGTCGGATGCTCTACGGACATAGCCGAGGTCAACGCGATTACCGATACTGAGATATTCAAACAGGAGGAAGCTGCATTTGTGCGGATTCTTTACAGCGATTCTGCGGATGTCAAAGTAAGAATTACCGCTGACAGAATGATAAGGCACCTCACACGAACTAACCCGAGAGATGAGTTTCCTGATGGAATATTTGTAGAGTTCTTAGGTAGTAATGGTCAGGTATATAGCTGGCTAGAAGCTGATCGTGCGATTAGATATGATAAGTCTAATGAAGTAGTCGCACAAGGAAATGCTAAGTTCTACAATAGGAAAAAAGAAACACTCACGAGTACAGAACTGATCTGGGACGAAGATAAATCCAAATTACATACCAATAAAGCGGTACGAATCACACAGCCTATGAGGGGCGATACTATTTATGGATTTGGATTTGAATCCAATGAGGAATTTACACTTTTTACAATTAAAAATAAAGCCTCCTCTATCCTCAATGCACAAAACATGAAAAGTAAAATTGATAAAGGGAAATAAGATTTCATAGGCGCATTTCAAGATGTTGTTTTTCATGATTCAGAAGGACAAAGAGAATTAGGAATAAGATTTGCAAAAGGATTTTTAAAAATTGACTAAGAAAAGCTAACCTACAAAATTATATATGACATTCATGCCTCACAAAGGCTGATCACGCTGTGTACACGAGACGCTAGTCACTCACACCAAAAAGTATACGGAATTCGAAAATCTGTATAAGAAGTTTAACCTACATTCTTCCGACCTTTATCTTATAATATTTAATACAAAAACAGACTGAAATGGAAGCAAATCAATTTGGCGAAAAAGGTTGGACACCTGATCGAATCGGAAATTTGACCGGAAAAGTATTTGTGGTAACAGGTACCACTAGTGGAACAGGATATGAAGCTGCAAAAATTCTGCTTTCAAAAGGTGCAAAAGTGATAATGCTTAATAGAAATCCTAAAAAAGCGGAAGATACCATCTCAAGGTTGAAACAAGAATTGGGTAAAGATATTGCAGTAATTAACATTCAAATGGACTTATCCAAACAAGCATCTGTAAAACAAGCTGCTGAAGAAGTATTGCAAACAGTTCCAAAAATAAATGCACTTATTTGTAATGCAGCGATCGCGCAAGTACCAAAACAGACGCTAACTGTAGACGGTTGGGAAAGTCAAATGGGAACAAATCACTATGGAAATTGGACATTGCAAGCTTTGTTATTTCCGCTCATTGAAAAATCCAAAGGACGAATTGTGACAGTAGGAAGTATGGGTTACGATATGGGCATCAAAACGATCAATTTTGATGACTTAAATTGGGATAAAGACTACACCCCTAATAAAGCTTATAGCCAAAGTAAACTCGCACAGATAATGTCAATATACGAATTGCAAGATAGGTTGCAAGAAGCTGGTAAAACATCTGTGAAAGCCTATGCCTGTCATCCTGGTTCGTCCAGAACCAACTTAATAAATACGAGTGGTAGTTTTATGATGAAACTAATCTTTAACCTGATGAAATTATCACCATTAACACAGTCGGCGGAGAAAGGTGCTTATCCACAATTAATGTGTGCAACAGAACCAAATTTAGATCAAAGCGGTTTTTATGGGCCAACGGGAAGAAGTTATTGGGTAGGTCCAGTTGGAGCGCATAAAATAGAGCCGCACGCTAAAGAAAAAACAGTAGCAAAAAAGCTATGGGAAGTCTCAGAAAAAGAGACAGGTGTAAAATGGGAAATCTAAATTTTTATTATGCTACATTTTAAAACATTATCATCTTATTTATACTATTTGGGGTTGCCAAGACCAGAGCATCCAATGTTGAGCGTGTTCAATTCGAAAGGAGATGGTTATCTACCTTGTCCGAGAGAAAGCTCGCCACCAATCACAAATGATTGCTATTCCATTAGTTTAAAAAAAAATGTAGAAGGTAATTTAAACTATGGAAGAACAAAATACGACTTCGCGAATGGAGCTTTAATTTTCATTTCTCCGAGACAAGTTTTGCAATGGGACAATAGTCTAGTATTCGAACAAAAAGGGTTTTCAATAAACTTCCACGAAGATTTTTTGAAAGGAACAGAATTGGCTCAGCAAATTAAAAAATACAGTTTCTTTTCCTATTCAATAAATGAAGCGTTGCATCTTTCACCAAAAGAGGAAAAACAGATAGAGAATATTGTTGAAAATATTGAAATTGAGTATCAAAATAACCAAGATTCTTTTAGTAGAGAAATTATCATTTCGCACTTGCACACCTTGTTAAAATATGCCAATAGATTCTACGAAAGGCAATTTTTAAACAGAAAAGATATATCAAACAATCTATTAGAGCGATTCAATCAGTATCTAACGGAATATTTTGAATCAGGACTACTGCAAGAAGAAGGCATTCCAAGTATAGAGCAAATCGCAAATAAACTGTCGATTTCGCAACGCTATTTAAGCGACACTCTAAAAAAAGAAACAGGTAAAACTTCAACCGAACACTTGCACTTACACCTAATAGATAAGGCGAAAAATGTACTATTGCAACCATATAAAAGCATATCAGAAGTAGCTTATGCATTAGGGTTTGAATATCCACCCTATTTTTCAAAATTATTCAAAAAGAAAGAAGGCATAAGTCCAACTGAATACAGAGAAAAATATAAACAAAATTAAACAATGGAATTACTATAATTAGCTACAGAATGGGCAAAAGCTGAAGTATTTGCAACACGTTTTTCATCTTATTTGCAATTGGATTTTTAATGGCAAGTATAGGGTTTTGGCAATTAGGAAAGACGGATTTAGCAAAAGCTTATATTATTCCAACCTTAGTGGCAGGCATATTACTTTTGATGATTGGTGTCGATCTTAACTACACGAACATTCAAAGGGTCAAACAATTTGAAAAAGAATTTAATACTAATACTTCTACTTTCTACCAATCCGAAATCGAACGTACAGAAAGTACTTTAAGGGAATATTCAGTTGTGTTTAAAGTAATACCAATTTTAATTATCATCGCTCATCGTTGATTCTGTTTGCCAATACACCAACTTGGAGAGCAATCAGTATCACAACCATTGCAATGCTAACTGTCATTTTATTAGTCGACGGATTGGCACACTCAAGAATTGAAGCCTACTATGCAGAATTGAAGTTGGAGATCCATCAACACAGCACATCTTTTGAGAATTAGCCTCTCGTGTGCCAAATAAAACAACAAAGCACTAGTTTCATTTGGCAACTAGTAATAATATTGGTATCTTTGCACTCCAATTTAAAAATTTGAGATTATGCCTAAAATGAAAACGCACTCAAGTGCAAAGAAAAGATTCAAAATAACTGGATCAGGAAAGGTGAAAAGATTTCAAGCTTATACATCACACATGATGAGAAACAAAACTAAAAAGCAGAAAAATAGGCTTGGAGGTTCTACACTTGTTGCTCAAGCGGATGAAGCTAGAATCAAAAGATTACTTTGTAAGTAATATCCAATTTCCAACGATTATTTTTTTTAACGAGGATGAAGGAAAAGTATCACAATATGATCCCTTCATTGTACTAAAAACACAAAATTATGCCTAGATCAACAAATGCAGTAGCATCTAGAAAAAGAAGAAAAAAAATACTAAAAGCGGCGAGAGGTTATTTCGGAGCTAGAAGTAAAGTCTACACTGTAGCGAAAAATGCTGTCGAAAAAGCGATGTCATACTCGTACAGAGATAGAAGAAATAAGAAAAGAACTTTCAGAAGACTTTGGATCGCTAGAATAAATGCGGCGACAAGAATGCACGGTATGAATTATAGTACATTCATTCATGCATTAAACAAAGCTGATATCGACTTGAACAGAAAAGTACTCGCAGATATGGCGATGAACCATCCTGAGGTATTTACTGCAATCGTAAATAAAGTGAAGTAAGAAATACTTTCTTATAAAAATATAAAAGCCCGTTAGCTACAAAGCTAATGGGCTTTTTTATTTGATTTACGATTTGATCATAAGTAAAGGGGGAATCTTCTCAGAAGTAAGGCTGTCATAGTCTAGTGAAAAAGGGATATTTTGGTATATCCCTACAAATACAAAAAGGCATGAAACATTACGTTTCACACCTTTATTCAATTTTGAAAAATTGATCCTTTTACTTATTCCGAAATCATCGGATTCTTATATGAATCGTATTGATACAGTTGATATTTTTCTATTTTATCTATTAATTTGAATGCATATTGAGGATCTGTAGCGTAACCGCAGTTTTTAAGACCAAATGCCCATCTTTTATAATCCGTTTTATCATAGCTGAATAAATCAGAATAGTGGGCGGACTGGGTCAAAAAGTTACTATGGTCTACATAGGAATCTATCACAGTTTCATAAGATCTAAAACAAGATTTGATCAAGTTGCCATTAGCATCATAGTCATCATCTTTGTGATTATACGTTTGACCTTTCCAGTAAGATTTGCATTTTATACCGAAGTGATTATTAGCAAAGAGGGCTAAGTCACTGCCACCAACTCCAGATTCGTGAAGTGCCTGGGCTAGTGTGATGCTCGCGGGTATGCCGCTACGATGCATTTCTATCACGGCGAGATCTTTATATTTTTCTACGTATTGATTAGCGGCTACGTCGATTGGGTTTTCTGAGACGAACAAGCTGAATAACGAACATAATAATAAGGTAAGATACTTGAGCATAAATACTTGATTTTCGTATTATAAGTGTTTTGAAAATAAAATGGAATTGATCTCTTGATATTGCTAAAATGGCAGTTATCAATACAGATACATATTACATATTTTTCAAATCTTATGCCAAAGATTATAATTTGATGTTTTGGATGCCTTTAGTGCTAAAATTTTATCAAGTTTTCATAAAGGGGAAGACTAAAATAAGTTCAACTATTCAACTGCTCAGAAATTCAGTAATTTTGAAATCAGATCAATTTGGCTATTTTGGCAACAGGTATTTATGAATATCTATAGCTTGTTTCTTTATGCAAAGTTCGTTTTGTCAGAACACTATAACAAGCTCTTTGTCAAGTTTCCAATCTTTTCTATTAAATTGCGCATAGCAAAATTGTTTTCGTGCTTAGATACATAGTCAAACGTATTCTCTTATTTATTCCTACACTATTTTTGGTGTCTTGCTTGGCTTTTTATTTGAAGAATAGTGTTCCTTCAGACTCGGTAGAAACGCTACTAACGTTGCAAGGGATTGACGAATCTAAAGAAGATTTTCTCGAGATCTATGAAGCGAAATTCGATGAACTAGGGATGAATCTTCCTACTTTCTATTTTTCTATACAAAGTAACTATCAAGCTTGGATTCATAATTTTGAAGGGAATATCCATGAGAAACGTTTTGCCGCCGAATTATCAAAATCAAAATGCGATAGTGAAGATATCCAAAGACTGATTTCTATCATATCCAAATTAGAAGCTATAGAGAAACGCAATCTATACCTATGCCAAAATCCTAGCGAAATTCTAGACAGGTTGGATGTGCCACAATTGGCAAGCTTAGATCTTCAGACCAAGACCGAAATTAAGAGTATCGCTATGGAGATGGAGGAGTCAAAGGTTCGATGGCACTATCCAGTATTTACTTTGCATGGGATTGATAATCAATATCATCGGTGGGCTTCGGGATTTGTGAAGGGTGATTACGGAGTATCGTTGATTGATGCTCAACCCGTATTTAGCAAGGTGTGGAATAGTATGAAGTGGACTTTAATGTTGGTCGTCATTAGTTTGTTTTTTGCAGGTATTATTTCTTTGATATTAGGAGTGTATAACGGGGTCAATCAAGGTTCTCGATTTGACAGATGGTCCAATGGAGTGCTATTCATATTCTACAGTATACCTAAATTTTGGCTGGCTACGCTGATGATTATATTTTTTACCACGGCTGAGTACGGAGCATGGACTGATATATTCCCGATTGTTGGTTTCTGGCCTAAGATGACAGGTTTGTTTGAGATGATGTATGACTCTTGGGACAAACTGATCTTGCCTGTTTTGGTAATCGTACTTCCTGATGTAGCGTATCTATCAAGGTTGATAAGAGCTAGTATCATAGAAGAAAATAATAAAGACTACATAAAGACAGCTCGTAGTAAGGGAATACCAAAACGACGGATATTATTACAACATTTGATACCTAACTCTATGATACCTACGATTACCCTATTTGCAGGAGTCATACCAGGAGCACTAGGCTCGTCACTTATTATAGAGGTGATATTCAATATTCCAGGGGTTGGAAGATTGATGTACGATAGCATTAAGTCAGCGGATTGGGCGATTGTAATTCCAATAATAATGATTGTATCAATATTTACGGTAGTTATTTTTCTCTTGGCCGATATATTGATCGCTTGGATAAATCCTAAAATAAAATTAGGATGATAAGCACAATCAAACACATATGGAAGATAGCCAATATTCATAGAGGTATGAGATTTTCGATCTTGATTCTACTGGTTTGGATACTGACGGCAGTTGCTGCTCCTATATTAGAATCATATTTTGGATTAGCGTTTGATGGATTGCGACCAGAAAATGGCTTATTGCCACCTTTTACCACTGAGGATGGTGCTTTCTATTTATTGGGTACAGATTACTTGGGCAGAGATTTATTAGCGGGTATGATTCACGGCGCTAGAGTCGCATTTGTAGTTGCTATGGTGAGTATGATTATCTCACTGGTAGTAGGTCTTTCTGTGGGGCTAGTGATCGGTTACTATGGAGATAGCGGATTTAAAAAAAATATTGTTCAGCAAATTGTAATTGGGCTGGCGTTTCTAGTAGGAGCTTACTATCTTATATCTATGATTTCGGACGGATTTACGATATATAGTATCTTTCCATTTTTAGGTGTTTTGGGGATATGTATCCTAATAGATAGATTACTTGAGATGTTACCAATTAAGAAATATGGTGTCCCATTAGACATTATTATGCAGCGGTTATTTGAGTTGAGAGAAGGATTACCGGGGCTTTTCATAATTCTTTCTTTAGCGGCTATTTTTTCATCGCAGTCGATATATACCGTCTCTATAATTATTGCAGTTCTATATTGGATGACTATTGCCAGACATGCGAGAGCGGAGACTTTGCACGTCAAAGGAGAAGATTATATCATGAGTGCAAAATCTGGTGGGGTATCTGATTTCAGATTATTATTCTACCATATTCTGCCTAATGCCATGCCATCAATCTTTGTGATTATCGCTTTTTCTTTTGGTGGGGTTATTTTATTAGAGTCGTCATTGTCATTTTTAGGTATAGGGATGCCTGTAGAAGAAGTAAGCTGGGGGAAAATTTTGGCAGGAGCTAGGAAGACCCCAAAAGCTTGGTGGTTGGCTGTGTTTCCTGGTATGGCAATATTCTTAGTATTATACGCATTCAACAACTTAGCGGACTATTTCGGACAATACCAAAGAAGAGCCGATCAGATAGATAAGAGGTAAGGAGCTTCTAATGAGTCAAGTAGCCTTAGCATACCTACAGTTTATTGATTGTGATCTCAGATTATGTTAGAAAATTTTTAGCTTCATAGCTATTGAAACTTGAAACAGCTATCTCACGCAGGATACTCACAAGACGGTGTTTTTTTAGCCAGATGAGTTTTATTATCCGCTCAGAATAACATAGATCCAAAATAGAATAGAGTTTCTTATAATTTTGCAATCTTTGTATCATAAAAATAATAACATTCATATTGAAAGTAGCCATACATCAACCTAATTTTCTTCCTTGGATGGGCTACTTCTATAAGATAGGTCAGTGTGATTCATTCGTCTTCTTCGATGATGCAGAATATACAAAGAGATCGTTCATACGTCGAGTCAAAATACATAAACCCCGTAAGACAGACGAAGATAAGTATCTGATCGTGCCTCTACAGAAGCATTCTGACTTCGATGATATCTCAAAACTCAAGTTGCTTCCTGATTCTAAATGGCAACAAAGGATAAAAGCCCAAATCCACCAAACATATAGTAAGGCGCCGTATTATTTTCAGTTGGAGTCTATATTGGACATGTTTTTTAAGGACGGACGAGATGGTGACTCGTTTTCGGCTTTCAGTATTGATATCATTCTACATGTGGCTTCTATGCTTGGCTTAGATCGCAAGTGGATCTATTCTAATGATCTAGACATAAAAAAACATAAAGCAGAGGCGAATATAGAAATCATAAATAAAGTCGGAGGTACGGAATATATATCAGGTCTAGGGGCAAAAAAATATCAGACAGAAGATCAATATTTGAAGGAAGGAATAAAACTAACCTACAGTGATTTTCCGGCGCATTTCAAAAGTGGCTCGCTTCCATTACACTTTATGAATAAGTCAGTAGTTTCTTATCTTGCATGGTATCCTATAGCGGAAATTCAAGAGCTGTATTTCGCAATAAAGTGATACGCTAAAAATATTGTTTATATCTGATATTTACCTATACCACGTTATAAACAAAAAAATAGAGATATCCAGAAATACTGAACATCCCTATTAATAAATCTTTTGAGCTTTTATATTAATCGATACGGTCTTACTTATACCGCAACATCATACTCTCGAAGCGCATCATTTAGGCTCACTTTTTTATCGGTACTTGGCTTTCTCTTTCCTATGATCAAGGCACAGTTTACATTGAACGAACCAGCGGAGAATTCCTTAGTATAGCTGCCCGGGATGACCACTGATCGCTCAGGAACTTCACCTTTATAGGTTACGGGTTCTGATCCAGTTACATCTATGATATGAGTAGATTGAGTGATGGTTACTCCGGCCCCAATGACACATTCTTTTCTCACCCTTACACCTTCTACGATGATGCATCTAGATCCTATAAAACAATTGTCCTCTATGATGGTAGGGGTAGCTTGTAGAGGTTCTAATACGCCTCCGAGACCTACGCCGCCTGATAGATGGACATTCTTTCCGACTTGTGCACACGATCCGACTGTGGCCCATGTGTCTACCATAGTCCCAGATCCTACCCATGCGCCAATATTGACATAACTAGGCATCATGATGACACCAGACTCTAAGTAGGAACCATGCCTGGCTATTGCATGAGGGACTACTCTGACACCTTGAGTTGCATAATCCTTTTTGAGTGGAATCTTATCATGGAATTCGAACGGACCTACCTCGATGGTCTCCATTTTTTGGATTGGAAAATACAAAACAACTGCTTTTTTAACCCAGTCATTGACTTTCCAACTATCTCCATCGGGCTCCGCTACTCTTAGTCTTCCTTTATCAAGCTCTTCGATTACGGCTCGGATTTGGGATTGGACCTCAGTATCTTTGAGCATTTCTCTATTTTCCCAAGCGGCTTCTATGGTCTGTTGTATATTCTTCATGATCTTTTTTATTGTACAAAATTAAAAAACTAGAATCTATCTTTTGTAGATCTAGAGTCTTTTAAACTTAATTTATTATTAAAATCAAAAGCTATAATCTTCTGCTATATCCCATGGGTTGAACCTGATAAGGTCTAGTTTGAAACTGATCTTTCCAAGTAGTCCGATTCCTTCAGTGTCATATATATCATTTATAGCTTGACTGTTGAACAATGGTACATAGATCGAAAACACACCTTCTCCAAATTCTAACATTGCTCCACCGCTATATAGTGTTTGTCCTCTTAATGGTTGTGCTTGTGTAGGTTTCGATGTGAAATAACCAACATCTAAGAATAACTTCAATGGAAAAAATCTCGGCATTTGCACAGGAAGATCTGATTTTACATTTAGTGCAAATGCTAAATCATTAGTCTGTCCAAGATTATATTGACTTCCGAGCGGGGTTTTGAATCCGCCACCGCCGTAGCTTATTTGATTGTCTAGTCTTACCTCTTGATTCGCCCTATTGAAGAAGTAGTCATCATATGCATAATCATTGAATCCTTGGTGGATTAGTGCAGAAGAACCAGAGGTAATGTCACCACCATAATTAGCGGATTCTCTCTGCGTATTTGTCATGAAATAACTCGCCCACAGTCTAAAGTCTATCGATTGGTAAGGTTTATACTTAAATGATTTGTTATAGGTCGCATTTATCTTTGAGTAGTTATGCTGTTCGCCGATGATATTGGTATAGGCTTGATATTCTAAAAATACTTTGAAATCTGATGGACCTAACTCCCAAAAATCATAATACTCATACCCAAGCCTAAAAATAGCTCTATTTCTATTTGCTACAAAAGCTTGCTCATCTACGAAGTCAAAGTATTCTTCATTAAGAAATATAGGCTTGATATAGACCTTACTATACTTGTGATCCTTCGTATCATGATGGAAATGTAGTGATGCTTGAGGACTGATTCTTGCGTATCTGAGCGATTTATCCAATCCTTCACTATAGCGGTAAGAGTATGTTTTTGCATTCAGCTTATATTGGAGTTTCCTCAGTTTAGGATTCTTCAGATAATGATCATAACTCAACCAGCCTTCTCCGACAGGCTTTCCAGACGTGAATCCATATGCAGGAGATAATGCCCACTTTAGTTTTTTAGTTGGAAATGTCGAATTATATAACGCTAATCCGATCTGACCTCCATCAGAAGTATTATAGGATAATGTGGGAGTGAAGTACAATTGTCTATATCGAGGGTCATCTATTTTTCCTAGGGGGATAAACTTGATCGGCCTTTTTGTTCCACTATAGTTATTACTTCTGTTGATATCCATAGAGAGCCCATCTTCGTCAATGATCGCCGAAGTCCATTTGTATTCCGGATTGTAGTCTTCGATGGTGTAAGCTTCCGTGTGTCCATCTATCCATATCGATTTCTCATGTCCGTCTATAGTTTTCAGAGTTACTTGATAGGGTGGTGAAGATCCTGAGATATGATGTACTACAAACCTCCCATCAGATTCTTTTTTGATTTCATAATCATAAGACCAGTCTTTTTGGACTAGTTCATCAAAAAACCAAGAGAGATCTTTTTCTGATGTTTGCTCTAATACGCGCCGTAGATCATTCGGCTGTGGGTGCTTACCTGACCAATCCGTATAGAATCTCTGCATCGCCTGATCGAAGATGCTTTTGCCCAAGTATTCCGATAAGTGGGCATACATTCGAGCGGGTATTTCATAAGCATTTAATCCATAGTTTACGGAATCGATATCATTGACATCCATAGATATCGGTGCATGATAGTGTCTGCATGCTTGTCCTCTTGCAAGGTTATGGAGAAATGGTTGTTGCCCTTTGTTTAATAATATTTCATTGGTTTTACTGTAATGATCGATTCCCAATATCTCTTTGTAGTATCTCTGTTGATAGTACGTAGTCAGTCCTTCGTCCAGCCAGGCATAGTCTCTCTGATTGAAGGCCAATGCACTATAGAAGTATTGGTGCAACATCTCGTGCACTACATAATACCTTAGGTTGCTCAGTTCATCATCGTCTCCACTTACGGTAACCAATCCAGGATACTCCATACCACTTCTAGAAGTAGGTCCTTTGTCCATTATCGACAATGATTCATATGGAAATGCGCCTATCGTATTCTCGAAGTATTCTAATGCTTGCGCCACATAATTATAAATAGAAGAATCTCTTTCTGGATACTTAGTCATAACATGGAGTTCTATATCTCCATATTCTCTAGGAATCTTGTGATGATAGACTTTTTTATTTTTACTCGTGACTATGGCAAAATCGATGATTCCTTTTGCTTCGAATTCGTATCTGTTATTTGACACCGGTATAGAATGGGGGACACTAGATAGTATATGCTTGGAGTTGGTTTCTAAGGATATATTGTAATCTGCCACTTCTGTGTAGAATTCGCCCATCGAAAGATACGGCATAGGATGCCAGCCCGATTGGTCATATACCGCTGGGGTAGGGTGCCAATACATCAGGTAGTCATCATACGTTTTCCATCCCAGTCGACTGAAGTTTCTCGGAAGATTTAGCTCATACGATGTATTTATAGTGATCTGATCACTAGGTTTCAGTGATTTTGGAAGTGTAAAATAGACAACATCTTTATTGTTTTTCCAACTGTAGAGATCCATTTTCTTAGGTCCGATAGCAATGGTGAGATTTCTGTACCCGCCCAACTCGTCGTCGTTGGCGAAATAGTAGTCTAATTGTCCCGTCCTTATTGATTGCTCGCTGTAGGCAGACAGCTTATCGGAGAAGGCATTGGCCCATAGGTGGACAAAAAATGTATCGAGAGTTTCTTGTGAATTATTAGTGTAGGTTATATCTGTAGTTGCTATGATAGTGTGATTACTATCTAGACTAGCATTGATATCGTAGACGACATTTTGCTGAAAATATTGAGCACTTACGGATAATGACAATATCAGAAATAAGACTAAAACTGAGAGGAATTTTAATTGCATATGGTGCAGAAGATTTTAAGTTGCCAAGATAGCTAAGAAATTAGTCATAACTTTACTCCATGGATAAAAGGACGAAAGAAACTGTCAAAATATTTGATGATGCAGCAGAAAGGTATCAAGATAAATATATGGATGTCTCTTCTTACTCAGAGCATCTGTCTTTATTCTGTGAGGCATTATCTTCGGATGAAGCTTCTATTCTCGATGTAGCTTGTGGGCCAGGTAATGTAGCTAAATATATAGTGGGTAGATTGCCGAGTGCTATAATTACTAGTACTGATTTATCTAGTAAAATGCTGGAGTTAACGAAAGTCAATGTACCCTCTGCGACTACTTTACTTCTTGATGCGAAAGCTATTAAATCTATCGACAAGAAATATGATGGGATATTGGCCAGTTTTATTTTTCCCTACTTATCCAAAGTTGAGGTTGTAGATTTTATTCAGGACTCAGCTAGCATATTAAATGATGAGGGAGTCCTTTATATAAGTACAATGCAGGGAAGTGATTCTGATTCTGGGTATGTTGGTCCTTCGGATGGAGTGCAAATGTATATAAACTACCATGAAGTCAACTATGTAGAACAAGCTCTTAATGAATTTGGATTTGAAATAGTGACATCTGTAATTCAGCCGTATGACTATGGAGTGGATAATAATGGAACAGACATTATTATCTTAGCAAAATTGAAAAATTAAAGCTCATTCAATACACGATCAATCACTTCTGCATAATGGTTGTGTTCTAATTCGAGAACTTTAGAAGCGATATCTTGAGGAGAATCATCGATTGATAATTCGCAACTAGCTTGGAAGATATGTCCACCTTCATCAAATTCTTCATTGACATAATGAATCGTTATTCCAGATTCAGATTCATTATTTTCTTTTACCGCTTCATGTACGTGGTGACCATACATTCCTTTGCCACCATATTTTGGAAGGAGCGCTGGGTGTATATTCAATATTTTATTGGGATATGATGCGACGAGGTATGCGGGTACAAGCCATAAGAATCCAGCCAATACAATTAAGTCTATTTTCTCAGCTTTGAGCACATCTAATATGCATTCATTGTCATAAAAATATGATCTATCTATTTTCAAGGTTGGGACGTCGAACTCTTTTGCGTGCGATAATACACCCGCATTCTTTCTGTTGGTAATAATGATAGAAACTTGTATGTCAGATCTGTCCTCGAAGTACTCCAGTATCTTACGTGCATTGGAGCCAGATCCCGAGGCAAATATGGCTATATTTTTGATTTTCAATGGATACTGATTTATCTGAGCCCTTTGTAGGCAATAGTTTGAGAAGGGTCTATGCTTAGCATTATACTTCTTATTTTTGTTTTTTGATCAGCATCCGCCGCGATGAATATCTCTATGATTTCTAGTCGCTTAGTATCGGCAAACATCTGCGGTAATATCGTATTGTTTATTTCTTTATTGACACGTCCCACATCTGTGATGGCTTCAAGGATGACAGCTCTTGCTTCTGTGAAGTCGTCATACATCTTATCCATTCCTTTTCTATGATAGTTGTATGCAGCATCTCGCATCCTACGGAATTTCGGTGACCGTATATTTTCTATTAGGAAGTATCGATTCTGCTGTCTCTTATCATCTTGAGTCCATCCATTGTCTCCTCTTTGGACACTAGCCGGAAGACTGTTGTATAAGCCAAATGCTCTATCAAAGTATTGGTCTCCACCCAAAGGAGCAAATGTATCATAATCCATACCTAACATATAGTAGGCATAAAAACTCAATATCGAGGAAAAATTATCTACGTATCCGTCAGTAGATATTCTTATATTCTGTAATCCATCATATGCGAATGTTATATTTTTGTCCACGTACTTCATAATTGGAGTACTCGTATTCGAGTTGAATACTGGTCTTGCAGTTTGGATTACCATCTGACCTTTGAAACTCGTCGGGCCTAGTTCTTCTTGAATCGTAAGTTGGATAGTTCCTCTGATTCTTTCGTGATCTTGAAACGAGTCATCCGTCCACGAATTATTATTGTAGAACTCGTACAGTTGTTTTTCGAGAGCTCCTAAGATGTCCTCATTTGTTAGAGACAACCCTGGTGCTCCTACTTTTATTTCTAGTTCGAATTCTTGAGCTGAAATAGAACTTCCAAATAATATTAAAAAGCAAAATATGCTCAATCTGATTATATTTCTCATTATTTATTTTTCAATAGTTTTGAGATTTCATTTACGATATCTACGGCTACAGCTGTTTTGCTTTTCAGAGGATATTCCTGAATGTCTTCAGCTGACTTTATTATCCTTATCTTATTCGTATCATGTTGAAATCCCGCACCTTTATCATTCAATGAGTTTAGAACGATAAAATCAAGGTTTTTCTTTTGCAGTTTACGATTTGCATTAAATATTTCGTCATTTGTTTCTAATGCAAACCCTACTAGTATCTGATTTTCTTTGACAGATCCTAGATGACCTGCGATGTCTTTAGTTCTTTTGAGCGGGATATTTAGATCTCCTTCTTTCTTTTTTATCTTAATATCAGAGATAGATTGCGGTGTATAATCGGCTACAGCGGCAGCCATCACTGCGACGTCACTGTCTTTATATTTTGATACGGTAGCATTGTACATATCTTCAGCGGAGATTACATGATGCACATTGATATTGTGATGTTGGGTTGATAGTTTTGATGGACCTAATATGAGCTCGACCGTGGCTCCTCGATTTGCACATTCTTCGGCGATGGCTATTCCCATTTTCCCGGAGCTTCTATTTCCTATAAATCGTACTGGGTCTAACGCCTCGTGCGTTGGTCCTGCAGTGATGATTACCTTCTTACCTTTGAGATCTTGTCGACTGGCCAGTTTGGCAGTTAGATAAGTAACGATATCTTCGGGTTCTGCCATACGACCTTCTCCACTCAGACCACTGGCTAGCTCTCCATTCCCTACGGGGATTATTCCGTTACCATAAGATTCTAGTTTCGCTAGATTAGCTTTTGTAGAAGGATGTATCCACATATCTAGATCCATAGCAGGAGCGATGTATACAGGGCATTTAGCGGATAGATATGTTGCTACTAGCATTGTGTCAGCGATGCCATTTGCCATTTTACCGAGTGTGGTAGCCGTGCAGGGGGCTATGACCATGGCGTCTGCCCATAATCCCAATTCTACATGATTGTTCCAGCTATTTCCGTCAGATACTTCTGTATGGACATCATGCTTGGATAGGGTAGACATTGTGAGAGGAGATATAAATGCACAAGCCGAAGGAGTCATGATAACTCTAACTTCGGCTTGTGCTTTTATCAATAATCTGGTTAAGAAAGCGGCCTTATACGCAGCAATCGAACCTGTGATACACAGTATTATCTTTTTCGATGCTAGGCTACCGCTCATATACAGATATTCGTTTTATGATTATATTTTGATCTTATTCTATCACTGATTAAGTATCAAATACTGAACCAAGTATACTAAGATCAACGCGATCTGATTGTTATTACTTCTCGTCTCTTAATCTGTGCTCTAGTTCTCCATTCATATATTCTGTGAATGCGATGATAGCAGGATTAGGGAGTCTTTCATAAAACTTAGAGATCTCGATCTGCTCTTTGTTCTCATGGATTTCTTCAATCGCATCTGTTGTTGTCGCGAATTCATCCAACTTAGAGTGTAATTCTATTTTGATGTCTTGAGATAGAGAGGTAGCTCTTTTTCCTATGATGTTGAGTACTTCGTATATATTACCCGTAGTAGCTGCGATACTTTTTACATCTCTTGCTTCTACATTTGGATCTATTGACTGTACTTTACTTTTGATATCACTCATGCTTTAAGTTTTTGTAGTTCTTCAACTGTGTTATTGTATATATCAGCGACTTCCTTACTATATTCAGAAGTCGGATGTTTTTTTACGAACTTATTATATAACGCTACAGTATTCTCGTATCGTTCCTCTTTTTTGTCATAAATACTCTTTTTGGCGAATTGGTACGTAGCTTTTATCATCAAATACCTTACCCTTTCTGCTTCTTCTGCATCAGGATATTGATTTAACATGTTGGTAAATGATCTCACTGCAGATTCATATTGTCCGATATTGTAGTACAGTTGCCCTTCTTGGAAAGCTTTGATCTCTAGCTTCCTTCTCATCTCGTCAATCAATGCATTGCACTCTTCTACTCTTTCGCTTCTTGGGTGCGTGTTGATGAATGTTTGTAGTCCTTCGATTGCTTTTTCAGTATATGTCTGATCTAGTTTCGGATTTGGAGATAATCTGTAGTTTGAATAAGCGGACATATATTCAGCTTCTTCTCTTTTGTCACTATTGTAAAATGTAGTAGAAAAATTACGGAAGTAGTGTGCCGCCAATATAAATTCATTGTTGTAGTAGTGCGTGTATGCAAACTTCAAGAACAACTCTTCCGCTTCTGATTTACCTCTATAGTTAGGAATAGATAACTCAAGTAAAGTCTGAGCTTTGAGCCATTCTTCTTCCTCATAAAACTCTAAGGCTTTTTGATATATCAATTCAGGATTATTACTCGTTCTGACCGATTCGAATTCGGATTTACAAGCAAATAACACAACAGAAATAAATATAATTAAAACGCTTTTTTTCATAGGGGTGCAAAATTAGTATTTTTTTGATATTCAAGTGTATAAATGACTATAAATAGGGACTTAGAACCCGAGGATTGTGTCATTGTCGCAGTTTTATATACTTGGATATGCTTCTCATCAGTCATAACAACGAAGAATTGGGATGCGAAGAGGTGTCAGATGGCTCGCATTAAGCTAAGTTTAACAAGTTCTCGCGATCACAGAAAATGCTTCAAATCAAAACCTTAATCAATGCATACGAAAGAACTCATCATAAACATCAATTTGATTGGTCCAGTCATATTTTGACACCTGTTTCCGTATATCTTCTGTTTGGTTTGGGTGATTTTTTATGACTTTTCTGAGTTTGTCTAGTAATTCTGACACACTAGTGTAATAGCAATCTTGATATTTCGGCAGATCTAAATGCTCCGGGAAAGCGAGTCGGTTAGGCAAAAGAGGATAACAGCCTGCTGCGATTCCCTCTACTGATGATATCCCGAAAAAATCTTGATTACTCGTCACTAACATGATATCAGCTTTCGCCAATAGATTTAAATAATCTGATCTTGATTTGGCATATCCGAAGTGGATTATTTTAGCTCCAAGTCGCTTCTTTGCCTCTTCAAATACCTTGGGTGACCTTTTGTATTTTTCGCCAGCTACTATGACTTCAAATGCTAATCCTTCTTCATCCAACTGAAATAGAGCCTCGAAAAAATCTTTAGGGTTCTTGTCATATTCCCATCTGTGATTCCATATGATGACTGGGACAGTATTTTCTATTTGATTAAGTACTAGAAGTGGTTTCATATTCACTCCGATAGAGAGTACATGAGACTTTTTTCTTATTTTTTCTATCTCTTCCATCGGTGTCTCATCTGGAAACTGATCTAGAAAAGTCGGCAATATCCCTAGTAAATCGTCTCTGTGATATGCAGAGTTGAATATCACTTTGTCCGCCGCTAAGCATGATAGATAGTTGATCCATCCATAGTGATTGTCTCTCTTGAGTATTATGTCAGGGTCCTCTTCTGACCACGGATAAGTTATCTGGTTTTCGTGAAAGAATACATGGATCGGCACCTGATTATACCAAGCATCAGTGTCTCCCTTCGCAATCAATAAACCTCGGAATGCAGCTATATTCGTAAACGATGAGGAGAGGATCAAATCGTATTCTGTCTGTAAGCTTATAATTTTATTGCTAAAGTGAATCGCTGAGTGCTCCATTCTCCACTTCCAATGTCTACCCGCCATCTGCAATAAGTCCACTTCATGAGACGAATTATCAATAAGTCCATCGACCCACTGTTTGTGACTGACACCATAAAAAGATTCTAAAAGGAGAATTTTCATTTTGTAAAGATACTTAGCTTTATTAGAAACTTAGCAAACCATTTAGCCACATGAAAAAGAAGTGTGATTCGAGCCGTCGTTGTTTTATTTGATTTTCAATCCCGATCTAGATTTTCTCTAAATCGTTCGGACCATTTGATATTCTAAATCGCTCTATCTCATTAACCTATGGAATTATACAAATCCGAAAAACTAAACATAGAAAAGCACTCTTAATAAGATTTAGCACAAAATTTAATTATCTATAACTGTCAGCATTAAAGTAGAATCTGTCAACTCACCAACTGAATTCAATCATCTACCAAATTGGTTTTTCTAAAAATATGGAGGCTTTCTATTTTAGAAGAGTACATTTTGTAATATAGCATTCAGCTACCTCGAATAAAACTTCTATATTTGAATCTGTAGAATAAAATAAAAAATACATTGAAAAATAAATCAGATATACTTGTCATAGGTGCAGGAGTAGCTGGGCTCACATTTGCGATCAAGATGGCAGAGAAACGGCCAGATCTCAAGATCACAGTACTGACCAAGACACATGAGGGCGAGAGTAATACCAGGTATGCACAAGGTGGAGTCGCAGCCGTATGGAATCATCAACAAGATAACTTCAAGAAACACATCGAAGATACACTAGATGCTGGGGATGGACTCTGTGATGAAGAAGTGGTAGCAATGGTGATCGAAGAAGGTCCTAAAATGGTGCAAGAAATCATAGAATGGGGCACTAGATTTGATAAAGGTAAGAAAGGAACCTACGATCTAGGTATGGAAGGAGGACATTCTGAAAATAGAATATTGCATTATAAAGATCTCACAGGATGGGAGATACAGAGAAGTCTTGTCGCCAAAGTGAAAACATTCGATAATATCACATTTCTTCAACATTATTTTGCGCTAGATCTGATCACTCAGCACCACCTCGGGCGCAATAAGACCAGACTTAGTAAAGATATAGAATGCTATGGAGCATATGCATTAAACAAAGAATCAAAAGAAATAGAAACATTCTTGGCCAGACAGACTGTACTATGTACTGGTGGAGCGGGTCAGATATATAAAAGTACGACCAATCCAGTCATCGCTTCTGGTGATGGGATGGCTATGGTCTATCGAGCAAAAGGCAGATTGGCGAATATGGAGTTTATCCAATTTCATCCTACATCACTCTACAACCCAGCTGGGGAGAATCCTGCATTTTTGGTATCTGAAGCCGTAAGAGGCTTTGGAGCTATCTTGAAAACTACTGATGGAAAAGAGTTTATGCAGAAATATGACGAACGTCTTTCTCTAGCTCCAAGAGATATCGTCGCAAGAGCTATCGACAAGGAGATGAAAGAGAGAGGGGATGATTTCGTCCTTCTCGACTGTACACATATCGACAAGGAAGCATTCTATAATCACTTCCCGACTATATATGATAAATGTATGAGTATAGGGATCGATCCTATGAAAGACTTCATACCCGTAGTGCCTGCATGTCACTATGTATGTGGCGGGGTGTTGGTGGATAAGATGGGCAACACATCTATCAAGAATCTATATTCTGCGGGCGAGTGTACTTGTTCGGGATTGCATGGGGCAAATAGATTGGCTTCTAATTCGCTACTGGAAGGTCTCGTATATGGTAATAATATCTCCATAGAAATAGCGAAAAATATAGATGCCACAGTGCTCCAAGAAGGTATACCTGACTGGAATGCTAAAGGAACCACCGAACCGAAAGAGCTCGTATTGATGACACAAAGTCAAAAAGAACTCAAGGAAATAATGAGTGCATACGTAGGTATCGTTCGGACAGAGGTAAGACTCAAACGTGCCATGGATAGATTATGGCTACTCTACAATGAAACTGAAATACTGTACGCCGATTCTGTAGTGTCGCCTCAGATCTGCGAATTGAGAAATCTGATTACCATCGGATACTTAGTGTCAAAAGCGGCCCAATTCAGAAATGAAAGCCGTGGTCTACACTTCAACACGGATTATCCAGATAAGTACGATTATCTAGAGACGACATTATTATAGAATACATTGACCATACTCAAAATCAGCTGCTGTAAATGTACCTCGTAAAAACCCCGCTCTTCGCTCAGTGGCTTTTTAAAAAACTTGTTTGGCGAATCGTCAATACAAAAAAGGTTTTTCTGACTTTCGATGATGGTCCTGTGCCAGAAGCTACGCCGTGGGTTTTAGATTTATTGAGAGAGGAAGATGTCAAAGCCACCTTCTTCTGTGTAGGAGAAAATGTGAGCCGTTATCCAGATATATATCAGAGAATAATAGACGAAGGTCACTCAATAGGGAATCATACATATAATCATCTGAATGCATGGAAAACGGATAAAAAAACCTACCTCTCAAATGTCAATAAGGCAAAAAGCGTAATAGACTCTAGGTTGTTTAGACCTCCTTATGGTAAGTTGTCGCCTTCTTTGTCCAAGGAATTGGAAGAGGATTATGATATCATTATGTGGGATGTGTTGAGCGGCGATTTTGACTCGAATATATCTGCGAAGAAATGTCTCGATAATGTGAAAAAGAACGTGAAGGAGGGGTCGATCATTGTATTCCATGATTCTATAAAAGCGATTGATAAGTTAAAGTATGTGCTACCTGAAGTCATCAAGTCATGCAAAGCACGGGGGATGGAATTCGACAAGATCAAAACGACATCTGATTGATGAAGTTCTTCTTAGATACATCGGCGATATTTCACTATCTGAAAGCCAAATCCGTCTATGCGAGGATAGAAAAAGAACTATCACCATTTGATACTCGTAACACAGCGCTGATATCTATCGTAACGCTTGGAGAATTAGAATCATTGGCGGTGCGATGCGAATGGGATACAAATAAAAAGAATCAACTCCAAGATTTGTTGTCGAAATGCAAAGTAGTAGCTATATCCGCAGACATTATTGATCGATATGCCGAAGTTGATGCCTACAGTCAAGGCTTACATGCGTCTATTGAGTCAGACAGTGATCCAACATTTATGGGTAAAAATGATCTTTGGATCGCTGCAACCGCCTCCACCTTGGGTGCTACATTAATCACTATTGACAAAGATTTTAGTCATCTAGAAAATCATTTTTTGGATCTTAAGTTATTATCAGTAAGAGGTAAGTTTCTGAATTGAAATGAAAGCATATTCCGATGTCGTTTTCTTTCCTTTTAAAATGAATGTAGCCAATCTAGATTTTCCTTATTGCTTTATTTTTTATTACTCTATTGTTCGCAATCGTGAAGAGTGTTTTATTATTTTAAACATAAGTAGTTGAAAATTAAACAATTATGATTATTTTTTTTTGTTATATTAGTATATAACGATGATAAATTTCATTTTTTTCTTCGCTTAAAGTAGGGGTATCCGTTTTATCAATCATCTTATATACAAAGCAACCTACCTTAAGCAAATAGAAATTACCAAATACTTAAACTTAATATTATGATCAACTCATCAATATTCCTAATGCTAAGAGAATTCGATATACTCAAGTCACTCTCAGAAAAAGAACTAGAGGAAATGACAAAATTAGCTCAGCTTAAGCGGTTTGACAAGAACAATAATATCTATGAGCCGGGCGATGATAGCCACTTCGTCTATCTAGTACAGAAGGGCAGTGTCAAATTAGGTATTAATGCCGCGTGTGGTAAGATATTAATAAAAGATGTGGTGTACGAGAATTCGCTTTTCGGGGAAAATATATTCGTAGGTGAAGGACACCGCAAAGAATTCGCTAAAACAATGACGAATACATCAGTCATCAAGATTCCTGTAGACACGTTCCGCACGATGGTAGAAGAAAACGGCGAATTTGCGAATGACGTCATGGGTGTAATACTTCATCGTTTGCAATTATTAGAAGAAAGAATGCAATCTTTCGTTTTCAAGAAGGCCAAAATAAGAATCATGGACTTCATCAAGAGAACGGGAGAACTACGTGGAATAAAAATCGGTCTGCAAGAAATTCTGATCAATCACGGAATGTCGCACAAAGAAATTGCATATCTCACTGACACGAGTCGACAGACGGTAGCTAGAGTGCTTGGAGAACTAAAGAAGGATGATTTGATCCACTTTAGTGCGCGAAAGCCAAACAAGATTCTGATCAGAAATATGATGAACTTAGCTTAATTGAAGACTACGTGTAAGTAGATAGTATAAAGAATAGTCTGGTCTTGTAGTCCTGATATCTAAGGACTATTTCGCTATGCTGACCATAATTAGTGAAAGAATATGATACAGGATCAAGCTGTAATAAAGAAAGGTTAATTATATGTATAAAACCGAGTCAATGACTCATTTAAATAATAAAAGTCAATGAGATCACGATAAGCATTTAGATTAAGTATTTGGTTTTTCGCTTTGAAAACGGGCTCTTCCTATTGCTTTGGGAAGGGTCTGTTTTAGTTTTGTGGGGGATTAATAAAAGTGCATAGAAAAGCCCGAAGGGAAGTTATTCTCTTCAGGCCTTTGTTTATTTATTAGGTGTGTATTATTCTACGATTTTGAATTCTTTAGTTTTAGATACAAGCTGATCTAGTCCAATTAATCCCCATACGTTTGCTTCAATAATCCAATCAGAATTAGCTTGCACTATAGAAAAATGGCTGACTAGAATTAAGAACATCAGATACACTGTAAACAGTGCCTAGCAGCGCATCATACTTTAATAGTTGATTGCCAGATTGACCAGGTTGAGTTCCTATGTAATATACATTCCCCTTAAACTCCACTGATTCTCCTCGGATAGAGCGAGTGATGCCAGGTTCGACATCTTGGATGAGAGTCAAATGATACCTTTAAAAACTGGGTGAAGCTTTAGCAGAAGGGTGAAGAACTATAAATTCATGTGACGAAGGAACATACAGCTCTTTTTTATACGTCGAAGCTAATTGTAAGATTACCGCCTAACCCTTGTGCAATCTTATGTAAAGTGGAGATTCTAACATCTGTTTCTGCTCTTTCGATCCTTGATATATGTGGTCTCTTTAAATGCACTTTCTGAGCTAATTCTTCTTGTGTCAATTTTGCTTTCTTACGAGCACCTTTAACCAATTCAGCAACCATATAAGCTTGTGCCTTTTGCTTAAATTCACTTCTACTTTCTGTGCCACTTTCGCCATACTTACCATCTAAATAATCATTTATTGTCTTAGGATTTTTCTTTGTCATCGTAATACATTTTTCTAAGTTTCTTAGCTCTTTTGATTTCTTTCGCTGGCAGTTTTTGACTCTTCTTCTGGAAGCCATGAAGTAATATTACCAATTTTCCATCATCAAAAAAGCTAAATATTCGATAGATGTTACTGTCTCTTTCTATTCGTATTTCATAGATACCTTCATCTGCATGCTTAAAGAACTTCTTAGGTAGTCGATCAACTGACATAATGATTTCAAACACATAGTCTATCTTCTCTTGCACCTCTTTAGGCAGCTCATTGAAGAACTCCCAAAAATATTCTTTATATACTTCAAGTACTCTATTCATAAAACACAAATGTAACCTATAAGTTCCATTAATTCAACGGACGATGTTTCTTGATCTGCTCCTTTAAGTCTGTAAGGTTAGCTTTTCGATATCGCTCTGCACTCAACACTCTTCTAAATCCGGCCAAGTATTGTCCATTTCTAAGCCTTGATATATCATTAAGCCTAAGATAAGTTTGTCACTCTCTTTAAAATAGTTAGTTGATTTGGATTCAAAGACTTTATAGGTTTTGGTGAGTTCTTCGTCTGTTAGTGGTTTGATATTGGCTTTACTTACTGTTCCTTTTATTCTGGTGGTCAGAACTATATTTGGTAATTCTTTGAACTGATAATAATGGCTGATAGTCTGTAAGCTTCTATTGATCTGGTGAGTAGATTTCTCCTCTTTTTGCAAGTAGCCGATGAAGTCCAAGAGCAAAGCATAACTGCTATCTTCTACCTTGACTGGCAACTGCATATTATCATCAAAGTGTACCACTAATTATTATCTGAAGTGTACCACTAAAAAGAGCAATGATTGTAGTTTTCATTGTAAGGATTTTGTAAATGATATAATTTCGTGACTTAAATTTGGTTTATTAATTTCATGAATAATTGGTTAATTGATTCAAACGAAATAATTTTTAAGTCTCTTAATGGTAGTAATATTAAGTGTAAAAACGGAGCATGCCAAATATGTGTTGGGTATTTATCGCATATTTATTTTAAATAAAAAAAAGTAAATATTACGGTGTATAATTTGGTTGGTGGTTTTAGTTTGACAATACTTACAAATTCAAACTGACAGGTAGTCCTAAAAGTAATAAGTAGTTTAAAATCTAAAATCTAAAATCTAAAATCTTAAGTCCAAGTCCAATTCAAATTCATCATAGATCATCCGGTCTCCTAGGTTGTCAAAGAATGCGCCTGAGCCATATCTGATATCGAAATCAGTTCTGTCGATGATGATGTTAGAGGCGGCTCTATTTGCTGTGACGGTAGCATCAAAATCAATCGACTTTGTAATTCCTTTTATGGTAAGATCTGCGGAGACTGTATAACTATTGGCAGCTTTTTTTTCCCTTACAGAGGAGATGAGCAACGAAGCCGTCGGGTGATTGGGAACCGAAAAGAAATCATTGGACATGAGATGACCTTGAAGCTTTTTTGAGGATTTGCCTTGCAGGTCAGTGCATACTATACTAGTCATATCCACGATAAACGAACCTCCAAATAACTTCCCTTCTTCGAATAGTAAATTTCCTTCTTTGATTTTTATTGTTCCCTCGTGACTGCCAGTGACTTTCTTTCCTTTCCAAAGGATTACTGAGGTATCAGTGTCGACTACTTTTTTAATTGGGAGCATATCATTTGCAGATATGGATAAGAAAACGAATGTGCATAATACTGTGATGAAGTTTCTCATATGTCTCTATTTTGTAAGTATCTAAGGCAAAAATAGATGATTTATTTACTAATCAAATATCAAAGACTTGGATTTTGACTTTATGAATACTTTAATTCAGTATCTTGCAACTTAGGGGTACTAATTTACGGTTGGTTTATATACAAAGTTGACCTAAAGAGTCGTTATTTAACAGAATTAAACAATTTAACTTTGAGAACTATAATCTCGTGTTTATTTATCTTATCGTGTTTTCTGGGGGCGGATGCACAGACGGAGGTAGATTCCACCAAGGAAGAAAAAGCAACAATTACTAGATATCATCTAGACAATAATGATATGTCGATAAATGATATAGAAATAGACAAAAATAATCGAGTAATCGTGTCTACGTCGAATATGCTACTGGTCATCAGTAATCCTAATGATCCACCGATGCAATACTTGGACGATACCAATGTAACATGTGCAATAGCTGGAAAAGACAATAAGCTGTATGCGGCTGGAAATAATAATCTGTATATAGTAGGCGAGGGGAAAAAGGTCCCAATCGATAATCCTGAAGTGACTATTGTAGATATTGCCTACGCTAAGGGAAGAATATACCTGGCAACTAATAACGGACTGTATGCATATATACTGAGTAGTGGTAATGTGAAGCATTACACTTCTGATAATAGCAAACTGAAGTCGAATGTGATCAACCATGTGAAGGTAGACGACAACAAAGTAATATGGGCTGGAACTGAAAAGGGATATTTGAAAATAGAAGGCGATGACTGGGAGATAGAAGATAAAAAATACAATGTGCTCAATTCCCGAAGTAATAAAGAGGGACAATGGATGGTGACTCAAGGTGATATGTTTCTGATTGATCCATTTAATAGAAAATATGACGTTGGACTTAATGAAGATCTATACCGTGGTGCGATCAACGATTTCGTCATCGATTCCAAAGGACGATTATACATGGCGTCAGAAACATTGATTAGGTACAATCCTTATAATGAAGAGATAGAAAAGTACGGAGAAGATCTAAAGCTGCTCAGTCAGAAATGTACCAGCCTAGCGTGCGATAAAAATAATAATATCTGGATTGGAACTGAAAGTGCTGGATTATTCAGAATACTGTTCGACGATATAGCTCAAGAACAATTGTCTGCAGCTATATTAGTCACTAAAGATGTAGCTTGTAATGGCGCCGAAGATGCTAAGTTAAAAGTATCAGTCTCAGGCGGTGCTAAACCTTATAAATATGAATGGAGTAAATCCACGATGAAAGGGCCGACTCCATCTAATATTGGAGCTGGATCATATTCTGTTACCGTAACGGATAGATATGGGTCTCTGTATGTGTCAGAAGTGACCTTGTCCGATCCCGATGCAATCTCTGTAAAATTAGGAGAAGTGAAGAGAGTGACAGGATACAATAAGAAGGATGGATATGCTGAAGTGATCGCAGAAGGAGGCTCAGGAAATCTATCTTACAAGTGGTCCAATGGTGCCCAAGGAGCTAAACTAGAGAAGGCATCGCCGGGAAGATACACGGTCACAGTATCGGATGAAAATGGCTGTAAAGAACAGATTCAAGTAGATGTCAAAAAGGAAAAATATATCCCAGAACTCGATATAGCGAAGGTGAATATCGGACAAGCACTTAGGATCAACGAACTTAGTTTCGATGCAGATAGTACGAATCTTCGTTCTGAGAATTTCGAAATCCTAGATGAAGTATATGATTTCTTAGTGAAGCATCCATCAGTAAAAATTGAAATAGGTGGGCATACGAATACGATACCTCCACATGAATATTGTGATAAATTATCCACTTCCAGAGCAAAAAGTGTTGCGGAATATGTCATAGAACAAGGTATCGCTGAAGAAAGAGTAACTTATAAAGGATACGGTAAAAGAGAGCCTCTTACCGAATCAAAATCAGCATCTGCAAGGAAGAAAAATCAGCGTGTGGAAGTGAAAATATTATCTATGTAGTCGTGTTATGCTTTGGTCTACATCCTTCAATGAAGAAGTATCGACAACTATGCTGAATCGCTGAAAATAATATTTTGAATAAAAAGAGAGTAACATAGTCAAGTGACTATGTACTCTCTTTTTATTTTTAGAGGATAGGTTTCTATTTTACGATTGAGCTTATAGCATCTTGATCGTATAATGGAATCAGAAGGGTAAGAAACCTTTGAAAATCGACGTCTTCAAAAACTATTATTTAATCTACAGGACCTTTTCCAAGTCTCATCACTTCTATATCTCCTGAGGTGCAATCCAAGACAGTGGAGCCTACTGCTTCGCCTAATCCACCATCAATCAGATAATCAACTTGATGCTCGTAAGTATCTTCTATTTTTTCGGGATCAATGAAATATTCTGATACGTCTTCATTATTGAGAGAGGTGCTTATGATCGGCGCATCAAGATATTCCATGAGTTCTAATACGATCTTGTTATTTGGGATACGGATTCCTATTTCTTTTTTATTGTTTTTGAAATATTTGGTGACGAAGTTATTCGCATTGAGGATGAAAGTATATGGCCCTGGAAGGTACCGCTTCATCGATTTGAAAATATGATTAGAATAGGGTAGTGTAAAATCAGCGACCGTCTTGATATCCTTACAGATAAGAGAAAGTTTTGCTTGTTTTTCTTTTTTACCTGATATCTTGATGATTCGTTCGATACTTGACTTTTTGGTCATGATGCACCCCATCGCATATACCGTATCCGTTGGGAATATGATTACATCACCCTTGTTCATCTTTTCGGCGATCATTTTTATATCTCTTGTATCTGGATTATCTGGTCTTATTACTACTCTTTGCATAGGAATTAACTTTATGATTTTAAGTCTCTTGATTAATAATATTGTACTATTTGTACCTTTTGTCTTCAATCATTTATTATTAGAATAGTTGAAAATTAAGGTTTCGATGCTAGCATTCATCAATTGCAATATAGTTTTAGTTTTGATATATTCGGATTCTTATTTGCCATTTTCTAGTCTATGAATAGTATTTGATTAATTCTTTAGAACCAATACCGATTCTTTATCCTTTATTTGTACTCTTATTATATATTCATAATGGAACAGCAGCAAAATACAACGTACGTCACCGCCATATTGCCTCTCGCAATACCTAAGACGTATACCTATCTCGTTCCTGATGAATTGATCTCCGAAGTAGAATTTGGCAAGCGTATAGAAGTACCCCTGAAGAATAAGCTGTACTCTGCACTAATCATAAAAGTCGAGCAAAATCTCGCACTTCAATACAAAACAAAAAGTGTGGTCTCTGTTATAGATGACGAACCTATTATTCATTACTATCAATATGAATTCTGGACTTGGATGGCCAATTATTACGGCTGTACGATCGGTGAAGTGATGCATGTAGCATTACCGGGTGGGCTTCGGTTGAGCAGTGAGACCAAGCTGCTCATCCACGATGACTTCGATGATGATATGTCCGACCTTACTGATTCGGAGTACCTCGTCGCGGAGGCATTGACCATACGAAATGTACTCACTATAGAAGAGGTGAAAGATATCCTTGAAAAGAAAACCGTGTATCCCCTCATCCGATCTTTATTGGATAAGAGAGTAGTAAAATTAAAAGAAGAATTGGTCGCTAAGTATAAACCTAAAAAGGTAGGATTTATGGCGCTCACCACATACTACGAAGAAGATAAATCAAGACTTTCAGAGGCATTCGATAAGATCAAAAAATCAGATCATCAGACGAATGCTTTATTGGCTTTTGTGAGTCTATCAAGAGGTGCTACAGAAGTACCCAGATCATCTGTATATGAAATGAGCGGAGTCGCCATCAGCGTACTCAGAGCACTGGAGAAAAAAGACATCATAGAATTATATGATAAAGAGGTCAGTCGATTGATCTATGAGGAGGCTGACGGAGAACTTCCTGATCTATCAGAAGAACAAGTAAGGGCCTTAGAACTGATCAAGGGATTCTTCGCACAGAATAAGATCGCACTTCTACATGGAGTTACGGGTAGTGGAAAGACGCGAGTATTTATGGATCTAATCCAGGAGACTATAGCCGCGGGTAAGCAAGTCTTATATCTACTTCCTGAGATCGCACTGACCACACAGATAGTATCTAGGTTGAAGCATATATTTGGCGAAGATGTAGGTATATTTCACAGTAGGATGAATAACCATGAGCGGGTAGAACTATGGAAAGATGCGCTTATTGGTAAGAAAATCATTCTTGGTGCTCGGTCTAGTCTATTTTTACCGTTTCCCAATCTTGGGCTTATTATAGTAGATGAAGAGCATGATCCGTCATACAAGCAATCTGACCCTAATCCAAGATATAATGCTAGAGATGCGGCAGTTTTTCTAGCTATGAAGTTAGGTGCAAATGTAATCCTAGGATCAGCCACGCCAAGTATGGAGAGCTACCTCAATGCTGTAGAAGGGAAGTATGGACTGATTGAGATGAATCAGCGTCATGGCGGTGTATCCATGCCGGAGATCGAAGTCGTAGATATAGGTGTAGCCAAGAAGAGGGGTCTGGTCAATGGATTTTTCACCCACCACCTTATAGAGACAATTAGAACAGCGTTATTGAATAAAGAGCAGATTCTCCTCTTCCAAAATAGGCGAGGATACTCTCCACAGCTGACCTGCAATACATGTGGATGGAAAGGCGAATGTGCCAACTGTGATATCACACTGACTTATCATAAATTCTTCGATGAACTAAGATGTCATATCTGTGGTTTCCGCAATAAGAATCCGCATGCCTGCCCTGATTGTGGCAGCGATGGATTAGAAGAGGTAGGATTTGGAACAGAAAAAATAGAAGATGAGATATCGAAGATCTTTCCCGAAGCTAAAATCAAACGTATGGACTATGACACCGTACGTAAGAAGAATTCGTATGAAAAGATCCTCGAAGATTTCGGTAGTAGAGAGATAGATATCCTCGTAGGTACACAGATGATTACCAAGGGGCTAGATTTTGATAATATCGCAGTGGTAGGAGTGATTAATGCTGATTCTACATTGATGTTTTCTGATTTCCGAGCGGGAGAGAGAGGATATCAATTGCTGACTCAAGTGGCAGGAAGAGCGGGCCGAAGAAAAAAACAAGGGAAAGTAATCATACAAACTTATCATCCAGATCATCCCGTGATACATGAGATTGTGAACAGTAATTACCAACGACTATTCCGGCGAGAATCACAGGAGAGACAGAGATTCGTCTATCCTCCATACTTCCGAATGATCAATATACAGCTCAAACACAAAAAACCGCAAGTAGTAGCAGATGCAGCTCGATATATGGTTATGGAGCTCAAGAAGATCCTCGGTAATCGAGTCATCGGCCCTGCCGAACCCAGTATCCCAAGGACAAAAGGTTACTACCGTCAGAATATTACCATAAAAATAGAAAAGAAAGCAAAAGCGATAAACGTAGCCAAGTCTCACGTACTGCATCAAAAAGCTATGCTCAGAACATCAGACGGATACAAGTCAGTCGGTGTGAAAATCGATGTCGACCCTTATTAGGATTACGTAAGGTATAGTCTACTACTACGGTAAAGGATAAAAATCAAGCAATGCGATGTAATTTGAAACTATGACAAGAGGGAATAGATTTTCTAATTCAAAATTTAGGTTTAATTCTTTACTCAGTGTTAAATTAGTAATTTTGCTTCTCAATGGATAAAACGGTAGGAGTCATAGGATCAGGTAGTTTTGGAGTTACTATAGCCAAGTTGTTGATGGAGAATGTCAATGTATTGATGTTTACACGACGGGATTCTGTCATGGAAGCGATTAATGAACGTCAGCATTATATGGGGATTGATACTTTAGGAAAAATCACTGCGGTCAATGATCTCGCCTATATATCAGAACAATGTGAAGTCATCATGCCTGCCATACCCTCATCAAGTTTTAGAGCTGTGATGAAAGCTATCGCTCCGCATGTAGGGCCTGAGCACATAATGATTCACTGTACTAAAGGCCTAGATGTCTCGACCATCTCAGAAAAACGGATGGCCAATGAAGCATTCGTGAGAAAGGATGTATTCAGTATGTCTGAGGTAATTATGGACGAGACTACTGTGATACGTATCGGGTGCATGTCAGGGCCAAATCTTGCAAAAGAGATATTAGCGGGGCAGCCAGCGGCAACTGTGATTGCATCAGAATTCAAAGAAGTAATAAGAATCGGACAGCAGATATTGAGTAGCAATAAGTTCTCTGTATTTGGGAGTTATGACTTGAAAGGGGCCGAACTCGCTGGAGTATTTAAAAATATAATAGCCATAGGGTCTGGAATTCTTGGAGGGCTCGAATTGGGCAAAAATATGCAAGCTGCACTTATCACCAGAGGATTACGAGAGATGATCCAGTTTGGGAAATCTATGGGTGCAGATAGCAAGTCCTTCTTGGGGACAGCAGGGATAGGTGATCTGATTGCTACTGCGACCAGCGAAAGCTCTAGGAACTATACCTTTGGCAAAAAACTAGCATCAGAAGGAGGAACATCAGAGCAGATTATCAAATCAATCGGAGAAGTTGTAGAAGGTGTCAATGCATTAAAAATAATCTACCTGTTAGCCAAAAAAGAAAAACTGCAACTGCCGATTACGACGATGCTATATAGAGTAATATTCGAAGACTATCCGATAGAGAAAGCACTTAGATTGCTTATGACATATAACTACGCACCCGATGTAGATTTTATCTAACCTAATTAACCAAATTCATAATTTTGACCTCTATATACGATCGATTAGGCGACGAACATTTACATCTTCTTGTAGATAATTTTTACGGGGAAGTAATGGAAGATTCACGGATAGCACATCTATTCCAGACAGATATAAAGACAGTAAAAAGCAAACAGTTTATGTTTTTATCCCAGTTCTTCGGAGGACCTCCAAGGTATGCGGAGACCTACGGACATCCTCGGATGAGAATGCGACATATGCCACATAAGATAGACCACGATGCCGCTCATGCTTGGTTAGAATGCATGGCTGAGGCGATATCTAAATTGCCAATCGATGAAGGATTTAAAAAAGAGATTTTTCAACGATTTCCAAATGTGGCTGCACATATGATTAATAGCTAGAATGGACAAAAACAATCCATACAATATTACGGCGTATTCTACAGCACTATTTTCGACTTGGATAAATGTTGAAGAACTAAATTTATTGATAGATGCTGGAGATGGGATTACGTCAAACCTAATGCAAAAATCAAGAAAAATAAAACACGTCTTCATTACTCATCCAGATCGTGATCATTTGAATGGATTGCCCCAGTTCATACAACTTAACTCACGAGAAGGCTTTCCAATTATACACTATCCCAAAGATTCGGGTTCTTTTCAAGCAATGCAAAGTTTTCTCTCAAGATTTGATCCACATGTAAATGGCTCTAAGTGGATAGGAATTGCCGATGGCGAACGCATACCAATCAAAAAGGGCTTCGAGGTCGTGGCGATGAGGAATAATCATATTCTGTCTCCAAAAGATGTAGACAAAAGTCTTAGTTACAAATTATTCGAAATAAAAAGTAAACTTAAGCCCGCATTTAAAAACCTTGACAAGGATAAGATAAGGCAGATCGCAATTGATAAGGGGAGCGACTTTTTGACTGAAATTGTAAGCACCAATATTATAAGTTTTTCAGGGGATACCCCTGTAGACAGTTATGAAAAATGGGACAAATCTGAAATTTTAATACACGAGTCCACTTTTCTAGGTGATATTGATAACTCGAATGTAGCTCATCGGCATAATAAGCATTCGTCTCTAGATGAAGTCTTACGAATGGCAAAAGAGATTAGTATTAATTGTTTGATTCTAAATCACTTTTCTAGTCGGTACTCAAAAGAGGAAATTTTATTTGAGGTAAGAAAGCAATTGACTGAATTAGGGATTAAAATTCCAGTGTATTTAATTTTGCCAGGTGAAACACACAGAAATATTTTATCTCAAAATCCGATAAACGCTTAAAAGCAATTTAATCACCTATAATCAATTCCTAGGCCTCATTAAATATATCTTTCTTATTTTACGGCTCCAACAACAAAAAATACCACCATTATGAAAAGAATACTATTCTCTTTCACAGTCCTAATCTGTCTGTCGATATCCATCAATGCACAAGGACTAAAGTCGCCTCAAGAATATCTACGTACGGAATATGGGAAGCAATTTACGCCACATTACCTAGTGGCTGATTATATAAATCATGTAGCTGAGAATTCGGATAGAGTTACATTGATCGAGTATGGTCAGACGAATGAAGATAGACCATTATTGCTGGCAACGATTACTACAAAAGAGAACCAAAGTAATATTGGCGCGATCCAAAATAATCACTTGAATAAAATAGGCCTAGGAAACGGAACTGCAGAAGCCATAGGGAAAGATTTTGCTGTAGTATGGTTGTCCTTTGGAGTGCATGGAAATGAAGCTGGTGGTAGCGAAAGTTCTATGAATGTGATCTACCAGTTGGCTAATCCTGATAATCAAATGACGGGAGGATGGCTAGAAAACTCTGTAGTGATTTTCGATCCGAGTGTCAATCCTGATGGATACAATAGATATACACAGTGGGTAAGAGGAATAAGTGGAAAGATAACTCACCCAGGCCATACGGATAGAGAACACATGGAACCATGGCCAGGAGGTAGGGTCAATCATTACCTATTTGACCTGAATAGAGATTGGGCTTGGCAGACACAGGTAGAAAGTCAGCAACGAGTAAAGCAATATGCGAAATGGATGCCACATATTCATGTAGATTTTCATGAGATGGGTTATGATGATGGTTATTATTTCGCACCCGCTGCCGAGCCTTATCACAAGCATATTACTGACTTCCAGAGAGATATGCAAGTGGATATAGGTAAGAATCATGCGAAGTACTTTGATAAGGAAGGATGGCTGTATTTTACTAGAGAGATATTTGATCTTTTTTATCCTTCATATGGTGATACCTGGCCCTTATTTAATGGTGCTATTGGTATGACACATGAGCAAGCTGGACACGGTATGTCTGGGAGGGCTATCGCTCTATCGAACGGTGATACATTGACGATACAAGACAGAATCGATCATCATACTCAGACTGCACTATCTACATTAGAAGAAGCTTCCAAACAAGCGACTAGATTGAGTGATAACTTTGTGAAGTATTTTTCTGATGCTGTGAATTCACCAAAAGGATCATATAAATCTTACGTCATCAAAGCGTCCGCCAAAGCAGATAGATTAGCAGAATTATTAGATAAAAATAATATCAAATACTACCGATCCGCTGACGGTCAATCGATTAATGGATACGACTATCTACAAGGTAAAAAGACTTCATTCAGATCTGCCGAGGGAGATATTATAATCAATGCCAATCAGCCAAATGGAACGCTACTTCAAGTACTTATGGAACCTGAACCTATACTGAGTGATAGTGTGACTTACGATATTACAGCATGGTCATTACCTCATGCATATGGAGTCCAAGCGTATGGAATGGATTCTTATACGAGCATGAGGAAGGCGGAGAAATCAGGAGTAAAGACAACGTCGTGCTTTGCTAATGAGGATCCTAGATCGCTATCATATGCTTATGTAATCCCATGGCAAAGTGTGAATAGTGCAATGATGCTATCTAAGTTATATGGAAAAGGAATCAACGTAAGAATGGCTAATAAAGATGTCAAGTTTGATACTGGTGTGGTGAAGAAAGGATCGATTGTGATCATAAGAGGAGATAATAATCATGTCAAAAACTTGGCACAAGAATTATCAGCTATTGCTGATGGATGTTCTGGATGTATGTGTTTGCCGACTGGTTTTTCTAGTGAAGGTGGTGATCTTGGAGGTGCAGCGTTCGCAAGATTGAAACAGCCGAAAGCACTTTTACTTTCTGGCAGAGGGACAGGACCAAATGCAGTAGGTCAGGTGTGGCATTACTTCGACGAAGTGATTGGTTATCCTCTGTCTATAGTGGATAAGCAGGATATGGGCAGAGCTAATTTGAGTGATTTTAATACATTAATCTTGCCCGATGGATACTATAGTTTTTCTAAAGATGAGATGAAAAGTATTACCTCATTTATAAATCAAGGAGGCAAGGTGATAGCCATGTCAGGAGCATTGGGCAACTTCGTAGAGAAAGATGGCTACGCACTAGCGACATACGCAACAGATGAAGAAAAAGAAGCCGCCAAGAAACATAGAGAAGCCAAAAAACTTGATGCTAGAAAAGATTCTTATCATGATCAAGAAAGACATGGGATAAGTAACAGTGTGCCAGGAGCGATCATCAGAAATAATTTGGATACTTCACATCCATTATCATTCGGCCTTGGAGATACATACCATAGTCTGAAGACTTCACGACAACGATATAGTCTACTTCAAGGAGCATGGAATGTAGTTACAGTGCCCAAAGATTATGCACACTACGGATTTATCGGAGCGCGTCTAAAACCAAAATTCGAGGAGACCGTATCATTTGCGATAGAAGAAAAAGGTGGCGGGTCGATTATTTATATGGTCGATAATCCTTTGTTTAGAGGTTTCTGGGACAATGGATTGATGTTATTTGGTAACGCACTTTTTTTGGTAGATTGAGGGGGTTAAAAATCCATTTATCCAATGTATAGATTTGTAGTCTATAATCTTGTGATTCATCGAAAAAGACATTGTGAAATGAACCCTACACACTGAAACAAAACTAAGAGATCTCTCTGAAAATTGAATTCACCTTAATTAATTTGAATTTTAAATCTTTTATTCCCTAAGTTTAGTCCAAAATAAAAAATCCTAACAAATGAAGTTCTTAAAGTTCATCCTAGTCATGAGTATGGTACTCGTGATATCATCCAAATCGCAAGCACAGAAGAAAGGAAAGTCAGAACCTGCTATAGACAAACTTTCTCTTTCTGGGCTAAAGTTCAGAAACATTGGTCCAGCCATAGCTTCGGGTCGTATTGCTGATATCGCTGTGACCCCTAATAATCCATTCGAATATTATGTGGCAGTAGCTGCGGGTGGAGTTTGGAAGACTGTGAATGCAGGCACGACTTACACTCCTATATTCGACAGTCAAGCTTCTTACTCTACTGGTTGTGTAACCATAGATCCTAGTAATGATAATATCATATGGGTAGGCTCAGGAGAGAATAATAATCAACGAAGTGTGTCATATGGTGACGGTATCTATAAATCAGAAGATAGAGGAAAAACATGGAAAAATGTAGGCCTCAAAACCTCAGAGCATATTGCCAAAATCATAGTAGATCCTACCAATTCTAATATTGTGTATGCTGCATCTATGGGTCCATTATGGAGCGATGGTGGAGAAAGAGGAGTGTATAAATCTACTGATGGTGGTAAAAATTGGGTGGAGTCATTGACGATAGATAAGCATACGGGAGTAAGTGACATCATCATGGATCCTCGAAATCCAAATGTCTTGTATGCAGCTTCTCAGCAAAGAAGAAGACACGTATTTACTTATGTAGGTGGAGGTCCTGGTTCTGGAATGCATAAGTCTATAGATGGCGGCGTAAGCTGGACTAAGATCAATAAAGGGCTTCCAAAGTCTATGGGTCGGATAGGTCTCGCAATCTCACCCGCTAATCCTGACTACATATATGCGGTGGTAGAAGCCTCGAATGGAAAAGGTGGTACATTCCGAACTACAGATGGAGGTATGAATTGGGATAAAAGAGGAAGCTATAAGTCCAGTGGTAACTACTACCAAGAAATATACTGCGACCTTACTGATCCTGAAAAATTATACGCCATGAATACATGGATGCAAGTCAGTACGGATGGTGGTAAGTCATTCTCAGGAGTAGGGGAAGTGACCAAGCATGTCGATAATCACTGCATGTGGATTGATCCTAGAGATGGAGATCATTGGTTAGTAGGTTGTGATGGAGGATTGTATGAGACATTCGATGCTGCGAAAACATGGGATTATAAGCCCAATCTGCCTGTGACACAGTTCTATAAAGTGGCGGTTGATAATGATCTACCATTCTACAATATATATGGTGGTACTCAAGATAACTCAAGTATGGGAGGACCTTCTAGGACGATTACCAATCATGGTATTACGAATGCAGATTGGTTCTTTACGCATGGGGGTGACGGATTTGAGTCTCAAGTAGACCCTGAAAATACCAACATCGTCTACGCCCAGTCTCAGTATGGCGTACTTGTAAGATATGATAAATTGAGTGGTGAGGAAGTAGGAATCCAACCCAAAGAAAGAAAAGATGAAAACGCCTATAGATGGAATTGGGATGCTCCATTGGCCGTGAGTCCACATAAGACGGGACGATTGTATTTCGCAGCGAACAAACTATTCAGATCTGATGATTATGGTAATAGCTGGGAGGTAATCAGCGAGGATCTCACAAGGCAACTTAATAGGAATGAGCTCAAAGTAATGGGAAGAATACAGTCAATGGATGCCGTAATGAAAAATGCATCGACTTCTCCATATGGGACCATCGTAGCGTTTAGCGAATCAGCGATAGATGAGAATCTTCTTGTAGTAGGTACGGACGATGGGTTGATACAAATCACGACTGATGGTGGTGCTGCATGGACTGAGATAGATAGAATCAATGGTGTCCCGACCAATACTTATGTGAATGCCGTCTACTGTTCGCAGCATGACGCTAATGTAATCTACGCAGCATTCAATAATCATAAAAATGGAGATTTCAAACCTTACCTTTTTAAGTCTACTGACAAAGGAAGATCTTGGAAAAATATAGGAAGCACATTGCCAAAGAAAGGAAGTACCTATGCGATCGAAGAAGATCATGTGAATAAGGATTTACTGTTCTGTGGGACCGAGTTCGGAGTGTTTTTCTCAAATGATGCCGGCTATAAATGGAAGCAGCTAAAGAGTGGTGTGCCGACGATAGCGGTAAGAGATATTGCCATACAGAAAAGAGAAAACGATTTGGTATTAGGAACATTCGGCAGAGGATTCTACGTATTGGATGATTATTCTACATTGAGAAATATCAGTTCTACCGAATTGAGCAAAGAAGGATATTTGTTTCCTGTCCGAGATGCATTATCCTACGAAGAGTCTACACCTTTAGGATTGCCAGGGAAGGCGATGCTAGGAGATAGTCACTATTCGGCAGAGGACCTAGGTCCAGTAGCGATGATAACCTATTTCATCAAGGATAAAGTCGAAACCATAAAAAGTATACGTCAAGATAAGCAAATCGAAGCTCTAAAAACAGGTACTGATTCTAAATATCCGACGTACGAAGAATTAAAAGCAGAAAGAGAAGAGAAAAAACCACAACTCCTGTTTACAATAACAGATAGTGAAGGGCAGATAGTGAGAAAGATGATGCAATCGATGAGTGTGGGAGTCAATAGGCTGAAGTGGGATCTCAGGTATGCGCATAAAGATCCGATTAATCTAAGAAAATCTTCATTCTATAATCCATGGGCTGGAAAATCAGAAGGTACACTCGTCCCTCCAGGGAAGTATACAGTACAGATGACTAAGTATGTGGACGGTGTATTCACAGATGTGGGGGAGTCTGTTTCATTTATGGTGAAGCAATTAGATGAAAGAGTAATGCCAGCTAAAGATCCAGTAGCGAAGGCGAAATTCCAACGTGATGTGGACGAACTCAATCGATCTATCTCAGGAGCGGGCAAACTGATCGGAGAGATGAACAATAAGTTGAATCACATGAAAGAAGCGATCAAATTAGTAGAACTGCCGATGCCCGAACTAATGTATGATATATCAGAAATAGAGGATAAAATCCAAGCGGCGAATACGCTCCTGTACGGTGATAATATAAAATCAAAATTAGATATAGGTGCTCCTCCATCTCCAGCGGGTAGGATGGGATGGATATCTTACGAACAAAAACACTCTACCTCTGATGTAACTGAAACGCATAAATCTAGTTTCGCTATTGCGAAAGAGGAATTTGGACCTATACTAGATGTGCTGATGAAGATAGCAACAGTGGATATTCCAGCATTAGAAGAAAAATTAGAAAGCGCAGATGCGCCCTACACTCCTGGTCGTGCCATTCAGATGTTGAGAGGCAATTGATCAAATAGGATATGGACCTTCGAAATTTTAATAATCGAAGGTCTATTTTGACTTTTATTTGTCATTCCTTTTCAATATTTGGAAAAAACAGTACATTGTCGTTAGATTAATGGGAAATAGGCGCGTAATAGTACTTTACAGTTGAAAAAATAGCTTGCTTCCAAATAATTGAGAAGTTGGTTCGGCTATCAATTTCTGAAATGATTCATAGGATTTTTACACCATGATCATTATTTTCATTTACGATTCATATTTGATTTATGGCGATAGTGTATGATCGCCTACAATTATATTTGGCTAAATATTGAAGACTATAGAAACTAATATTTCTGACGTCCGACCAATATGCAGTTAATAGTCTAATAAAAATAAATGTATGAAAAAGATAAATGTTTTATCTATTTTATTTCTCGTATCAATAATTCTAGTTTCTTGCTCAAAAGAAAGAAACTTAGATGATTATTCTGATGAAGAATATGATTTGTTGTCATCGGATTTGAACCTTCCCCAAGTTGTCAATGATTATGAGTTGAAACTTGGAGAACATTTTTTGCCGTTGGGTAAGACCTACCCTAAGGTGAATATAGTATCACTTGCAGAAACGCAGGCGAATAATAATCGAGCGACGCTAGGTAGAGTTTTGTTTTATGATAACACACTATCGTTGGATAAAAATGTGAGTTGTGGATCTTGTCATAATCCATCTAGAGCATTTAGTGATGATAGCCGATTTAGCGATGGGGTTGGAGATAAAGTTACTACAAGAAACTCATTAGCTTTGGCGACAACATTGAGTTTTAAAATATCTTACAATCCAATAGATCCGACATTATCTGGATCAAAATTTTCATGGGACGATAGCGCATCTAGCCTAGATCAACAAGTGAAAAATGCATTCAGAAATGAAAATGAAATGAATATCACCGATGATGAAATCATAGCGAGAATCGGAGAAAAGCCATACTATCCTATACTATTCGAAAAGGCATTCGGAGATGCCAATGTAGATGTAGAGAGAGTGTCGGAAGCAATTTCATCATTCGTAGATGCAATCTCCTCTGTACACTCGAAGTTTGATGAAGGATTAGAGCATTCTTCACAATTTTCAGTAGAAAGAAATTTTTATAATTTTACCGAAGAAGAAAATAGAGGTAAGCAATTGTATAATAACAGTTGTGCATCATGCCATACCGATAAACATAATTTTACTGTTAAGACTACTGGTAACAATGGATTACAAATGGATTATGCTGACAAGGGTGTAGGCGGTAGACTAAACAAGGAAGAATTATTCGGCGTGTTCAAAATACCGTTTTTGAGAAATATCGAACTTACGGGGCCTTATATGCATGATGGAAGATTCGAAACATTGGAAGATGTAGTAGATCACTACAGCGAAGGAGTAATGGCACACGATAATCTATCAGATGAATTAAAAAATGATGATGGTTCTCCTAGAAATTTGAATCTTACTCAAGAAGACAAAGCAGCACTAGTCGCATATCTAAAAACACTGACAGATGAGACAATAGCTATCGATACAAGATTTACTGATCCTTACAAAAGATAAAACCCAGCATTTCCCACTATTAAAATCATATTTAATGTCTTCAATTTAATTATTGAAGGCATTTTTTATTTGTTTTAGATTTTAAATCAGGATAGTTAAGAAGAAAGGAGCGCAATACAATAGTGTGATGATTTTAAAGTCGATGGTCGCTAGTGGCGAGCGAAATGATATGCTTGAAAATATTCCATCATTTTTACGATTAAATCATTAAAAAGGGATAATCTTTTCAGAAATAAACCTGTAATAGTCTAGCGAATAAATGATATTTTATGCCTGGGAATATCTCTAGATCACTTTGTCAACTGATTTTATTATATTTAAATAGAGGATTCCTTATTTCGTTTCGAGTATTTGCTTCGGGGTATACCCTGAATAGTAATTGGTGTAATTATCCATTTTTCAAATAATAATAATTTATATTTTGTGTTTAGCGAAATAAGAGCAAAGTTTGCAACGCATTTGAGCAAAATATTAATTGCTCGTTGTATAGATTAATCCCAAGTAAATCCATATTTGTTAAAAATGGATCAATGAGTATTTCTTGAAATAAAATTTTTCATTTAATACCAAAGAACATGATACGAATATTTATGATGATGCTCATCGGAGCAATGACGTGCTGCCAATTATCTTCACAAGCTGAAAGCTACAAGCCAAAAGATCTAATAGAAAAGGCTAAAAAACAAAGGAAAATAAAGAAATTAGATTTCTTCTCTCTCAACTCCGAGAGAAATATTCAAGTACCGCAAGAAGTAGAGCATTATGAAATTCTGAACATCGATTATCGTAAGGTTTCAGATTTTCTCAAAGAGCAACCGTTAGAATTACTTGAACTAAATATCCCCTCATCCACTAGGTCTGATTTTAAGTTGGAATTGGTAGAGGTAGATATCTTTTCTACTGTACCATATATAACCACAAAACCAGACAACAAATCCGTAAAAGTAAATCACGGAAAACATTTCAGAGGCATCATAAAAGGTAACTCAAGAAGTGTAGTAGCTATATCTGTTTTCGAGGATGAAGTGATGGGATTTATCTCGGAACAAGGGCAACCTAATCTAGTGTTGGGGAAAATCAAAGATTCAGATAATCACATATTATACGAGGATTCGGACTTGAAGGATAAGTTGGGATTTGGCTGTGATACGCCAGAATCTGACATAGAATATACAGACTCAGAGCTCAGCGGAGATGATGACAGTAGAGCGCTTTCTGATTGTGTGAGAATATACATAGAAGTAGATCATGATATCTACTTGGACAAAGGAAGCAATGTGACGTCGGTTACAAATTTTACAACGGGCCTATTCAATCAAGTCGCTACGATGTACGCTAATGAACAAATCAATGTAGTCTTATCTCCATTGGTCATATGGACACAACCGAGTCCATATAACTCCACTTCATCTAGTGGTATGTTGAATGCATTCTTGGCAAACACTGGAGTATTTGATGGTGATCTAGCGCAATTGATCTCGTACAAAGCGAGCGGCGGTATTGCATATGTAAATGGACTTTGTAGTTCAAATCCTGATTATAGTAAGAGTTTTAGCAGTATTAATCCTACCTATCAAAATGTACCGACATACTCTTGGTCTGTGATGGTGATGACGCACGAGTTTGGGCATTTGTTTGGTTCTCAGCATACCCATGCATGTGCCTGGAACGGTAATAATACCGCCATCGATGGATGTTATACGACAGAAGGTGGATGCGGAGACCCTGGAAATCCATCTGGTGGAGGAACTGTGATGAGTTACTGTCACCTTACAAGTGTAGGTATCAATCTGAACTTAGGGTTTGGTACACAACCAGGAAATCTCATACGTAGTAAAGTCGCTAATGCCTCATGTACGCAGGCTTGTGATGATGGAGCGTCCACTTGCTCTGATGGTATCCAAAATGGAAATGAAACTGGTATAGATTGCGGGGGAACTTGTCCTGACTGCCCAACAGTGTGCAACGATACAGAAGCCACTCTAACGATATTGACAGATAATTATCCAGGAGAGACAACGTGGACTGTTACAAATGAGTCTGGTGCTGTATTATATGAGGGAGGACCATACTCATCACAGGGGCAGACGATAACAAATGTCTTTTGTCTAGTAGATGGATGTTATGACTTTACAATCAATGACACCTATGGAGATGGTATCTGTTGTAGTTATGGTCAAGGATCATACGATATATCAATCGGTGGACAATCCGTGGTGTCAGGAGGACAATTCAATAGTACAGAAACGGTAAACTTCTGCGCTGGATCGAATCCGGAACCAACGTGTAATGATGGCATCCAAAACGGTAGTGAGACAGGCATCGACTGTGGTGGTTCTGATTGTGATCCATGTGTAGTACCTCCAACGTGTAATGATGGCATCCAAAACGGTAGTGAGACAGGCGTCGACTGTGGTGGTACAGATTGTGATCCATGTGTAGTGCCTCCAACGTGTAATGATGGCATCCAAAACGGTAATGAGACAGGCATCGACTGTGGTGGTACAGATTGTGATCCATGTGTAGTGCCTCCAACGTGTAATGATGGCATCCAAAACGGTAATGAGACAGGTATCGACTGTGGTGGTTCTGATTGTGAAGCTTGTGATGATGGAGAGGACGAAGATGAGATAGTATTTGCTCATTATTTCGAATCTGGATGGGACGGATGGCAGGATGGCGGTTCTGATTGCTATAGGTACAATGGAAGCAGATCTTTTGAAGGAAATCGCTCTATCAGAATAAGGGATAATTCTGGCATCCCTTCATCTATGACATCATCTGCTTATGATCTATCTGAGTATTCAGGTGTGGAGGTTAATTTCTATTTCTTTCCTAACAGTATGGAGAATGGTGAAGACTTCTGGCTAAGATATTTCGATGGTAATACATGGCAGACAGTAGCTGAATTTACCAGTGGTTCAAGCTTTCAGAATAATTCATTTTACGTCGCTACGGTACCTATTCTAAGTAGTGAATATGATATGGTGTCGAATGCGAAATTTAGATTTCAATGTGATGCGAGTGCCAATGCGGATAGAATTTACATAGATGCAGTAACAGTGACGGGTCTAGGCACAAACAATTTGGTGAGCGGAGAAATTAAAATCAAACAATTGAATGGTGTAGCTGGAATAACTGAGTCAGATGAAATGGACGAAGTATCACTAGCACCAAATCCCGCTAGCAATATGATCAATATAAGGATGAACCTCGATCATACACAAGCTCTACAAATCGAAGTGATAGATATCCTCGGAAGACAGACTATGACGATGATACACAATGCTCAAGAAGGGAATAATATCATCCCATTGAATATTGAAAATATATCAACAGGCACCTACTATCTCAAGATTACTGACTCGGAAGGAGATCAGTCGGTAGAGCGGTTTGTCAAAGTGAAATAATAAGTTGTGATCTCAGAATCACAACCTTGAAGTACGATTAGTTTTGATTGTTTTAGTTTTTGAAGAGCTGTATCCTTGGGCGGGTGCAGCTCTTTTTTTGATATTATTATTGTTGCATAGGGATATTCAGTAGATCTGGATATCCTTGTTTATATAGCCCTTCACTCCGCTTAATGCTGAATGAATACCCCGTTTACGCTAGATTTTACGTAAATATGAGGTAATAAATTTCAACCTAAACTTCCACTCGCCGTTCGGGCTTTCATTTTTGGCTTGACCCAAAAACGAAATAAAAAACGAGTGTTTGCTAAACAAGCCATCTCTTATCTCAAGACTTTACCTGACTTTTAACGCTATTGGGGACCACATTTTGACTAAACTTGCAAAACTCGCTTACGCTCAGACAGTTGCAAGTTCTTAACACCAAAATGAAATCCAAATACCTAAGCCAGCTAAGGTCAATTTAATTTCTGCTACAAATTATTGTTCCTTGTAAGTGATATAAATTTAATATTTTTCCTTACTTCTGAATAACCCTACGTAAGATCTTAGAATGCTTCGTTGAATGTTAGGTAGAAATTGTACTTGCCATCACCTCTTGCAATGTCGAATCTTAGACCAGCTCTAGATTCCTCTATTAAATAATATCTCAATCCTAGACCATAACTATAGTATTCTCTATCATCCAATGGTGAAGACCAACTGTCTGGCATGACATTATAAGTATAAAAAGCACTGCCTCTAAGTTTGCCTAGAATAGGAAACCTTAACTCTGATTGAAAAGTAGCCATCTTATAAGCTAGGAATCTTCTATCGTCGAATCCACGTGCTCGTCTGGCAGTGGATATGTGTCCAATCTCGTAGAAAGGTGCACCAGAGGTAGCATGAGTGATCCACAATTGATGACCTAGTGTCCAATCATTTGCGAATGGGGTAAAATATCGTAAATCAACGTCCAATTTTTGATAGTCATAATCTGAGAAAAACCATTGCATGCTGCCTTGGTATACGACTTCGCCATAGAATCCCCTATAAGGAGCATTTATATTATCACGAGTATCTACAAATAAATTAAGTTCGTAATTGGACTTAAAGCCTCCATCCCATCCGATTGGCCTATTTGTATCTAGGAGACCATTTTCTTTTCTTTTTGTAATATTAAAGTTGTCCATTCTATACCCAACCCCAAGATTAAGTAACCCAATCACTTTTCTCGAATAGCTTAAATTGAACCTTGGAAAATTCAATTCGTACTTTTCTAAATCTTCAGCTCTAGAGTCTGGACCGATACCAAAATAATTATACGAGTAGATATAATAACCAAACTCACCTTTGAAACGATGTTTTCTCTTATCTGCATAAAACTCAAAAGAACCAAGAAACTCTAGTTGATTTTTGAGCGTATAGATTGCTGCAAATAGAAGCTGAGAGGGTCTTTCTTCTTTGTCCTGTGAAGATTTTTTGAATGATAATATACCAGTTGCTCCTGCAGCAAAGCTGGTCTCAGGAAGGTAAAAGGCAACTGGCAGAATCGAATTGTCCCATACGATAGAGTCTTTATCTAATACAACCCGCTCCGATGATACTGTTTCTTGGGCCAATAGGAGACCAGGCACCAATATTAGAGCTAGAATTATATTCAGGATGACAATTTTTGGCTTCATTTTTATTTTGATCGTATTAGATTTAAATGCTACTGGTATGAGAATTATCATTAAAAAACACGAGATATTGATAACGAATCTAATATCTATTAGTGAAAATTAATACTGCAAAGTCAGGTGGTCAATTCTAAAATTTTGTGCAAAGGAAGCATTAATGACTGTTATTTTATACATTAAACACGAATTTTCAAGATTTTCTGCCTTTTTTCTATCGCTCTTTTGGTCTGATTTAACGAAGATGAGATAACAATATTATAGAATGATCAACCTATCGATAGTCTGTAGTCCTTTCATACTACACTAAGTATGTAACGGTCAATTAAGCGTAGTTGTTGCTTAAGGGTAATAATTCAGGTTGCCATATCTATTGAGTAGCTAGTAAAGTAGAATTGGGGCACAAGTATGAGATAAATACCCATTCTTTAAAATCTCACCTCTCTAAATTCTGATTTTTTCCTAACTTTAGATCTTAATCAAATAACAACTTTATCATGGGGATTGCTCGACCGTTTAACCTTCAGAAGTGGATTGATGAAAACAGACACGAATTGAAACCACCTGTAGGTAATAGAAATCTATACAAAGAGGCTGGAGACTATATCGTGATGATTGTAGCTGGACCAAATGCGAGGAAAGATTATCATTATAATGAGACCGAAGAACTATTCTATCAAGTAGAAGGGAGCATCGTAGTCCGCATCCAAGAAGATGGAAAATCTGTAGACATTCCGATCAATGAAGGCGAGATGTTTTTACTGCCGGCGAAAGTGCCACACTCACCCATGAGATCTGAGGGCTCTATAGGCTTGGTCATAGAACTGAAACGTACCAAAGGAGAGCGTGATGGTCTTATCTGGTTCTGTGATAGCTGTAACAATCGATTGCATGAGAGCTACTTTGAATTGAAAAATATAGAAAAAGATTTCCTCCCAAGATTCAAAGAATTCTATGGATCTGAAGAAATGAGAACTTGCAAAAGTTGTGGAGAGACAATGGCGGTAGACAACCGATTCGTAGATTAATTTCGAAACAAGAGTGGAGTGGGAAAAAAGGTATTTTTTGCATCAGATTTTCATCTAGGAGCGGATGCTAGGCTTACTAGTAGAGAGCGTGAGCAACAGGTCGTAAGATGGTTGTCAAGCATTCAGGAGGAGGCATCAGAGCTGTATTTGGTTGGCGATATATTTGATTATTGGTTTGAGTATAAATCTGTAGTTCCTAAGGGTTTTTCTAGGTTTCTAGGTAAGCTTGGAGTAATGCGAGACCTCGGTATTCAAATTTATATGTTTACGGGAAATCATGATATGTGGATGTTTGATTACTTCGAGACCGAATTTGATATTCCTGTTTTTCGAGAGGCACAGGTCAGAGAGATACAAGGGCGGAGATTATTTATAGCTCATGGAGATGGGCTAGGTCCTAAGGATTATGGATACAAATTTATCAAGAAGATATTCGGCAGTCGATTCTGCCAATGGGCATATGCTAGACTTCACCCCAATTTTGGTTTATGGCTTATGCGGGCTTTTAGTCACACTTCTCGAACTGCAGGAGGCGACGATTCGCAGTTTCATGGAAGAGAGAAGGAGATGCTGGTAAGATATGCAGAACGAAAAGAATCGATAGCTCACCATGATTATTATATTTTTGGACATAGACATCTTCCATTAGAAGTTTCTATTGGAAATGATGCTTCTACTTATATAGGCCTAGGTGATTGGGTAGAATATCAGAGTTACGGTGTGCTAGAAGATGGGGTGTTTTCGTTAGAGTATTTTGAAATGCCTGATAGGACTAAAATTGTAAAATGAACTATAGAAATCTGATTTGTTTTTTGCTATTAGTATTGATACTTCCTAGTTGTGGGACGACTCAGAACAAAACCGTAGTGCCGTCCACATCTCCACAGTTGGATATCGTCGAGAAGATCGATCAAGTAGAAATAGATAATCTCCAAAATATATACATCCTCACTACGGATAATAGGATCTTACGGTATGATAGTGACCTCGAACTTAAATATGAATATAATAATGGAGCCATAGGAGATATCGTAAGTATAGATGCGACCAACCCGCAGAAAATTCTTTGTTTTATAGCTGATTTCAATCGGATATTAATCCTTGATAATACTTTAGCTGAGATCGAGACGCTAGATTTATCGACTACGACCTTCTTAGATGTGACCGCTATAGCAAGATCCAATGACGATAAGATTTGGATATTTGATCCGATCAATCAGGTGCTCGTCAAAATTGACAATCTTGGAAATGCACTATTTACCAGCAATAGACTCAGTGATTTTTATCTAGGCTCAGTAAATCCAAAAATCATTCGAGAAAAAGACAATAGATTAGTGATGGTCGATGAAGAATTGGGAATCCTCCTATTCGATAATTTTGGACTATTCCTCAAGATAGTGCCCGAAATAGATGTAGACTACATCCAGAAATTTGGAGATTATATATTTTATTCACAGTATGGATCATTCTATCAGTATCATATTACCCGCTTCGAGAAACAACCAATAGCCATCGATGGAGAGGGTTTCACTAAGTTTAGAATGACGAAAGATTATGTATATCTTTATGGAGTGACTGGGCTGATAAGGAAGAAGCAGTAGGTAGCGAGGATATGCGTAATATACACGTAGTCCCGGATCAACTCGCAGGGTATTCCACATAGTTTCTTGCAGTCTCCCATAATCTGACAGTAATATCAAATTCTGGTTCTATGTGCTCTCTTAGAATTCCGTGGATGACGTAACACATATTTTCAGCTGTAGGATTTAGATCTTTAAATTCCTCAGTTTCAAGATTAAGATTTTTATGGTCGAATCTATTTTCGATCTGCTCTTTGATGATGTCTTTGAGGATTTTCAGATCGTAAAGATATCCAGTATCGGGGTTTAATTCTCCAGTCAGCTTCACTTCCATATCATAGTTGTGGCCATGGTAATGCGGATTGTTACATAGACCGAAGATTTCACGATTCTTTTCATCACTCCATTTTGGATTATGTAATCTATGGGCAGCATTGAAATGGGCAGTTCGGAAGACAGATATTCTCATTAGTTTTTCTTTTGTAGACATGATAAACGTAAGGACTATACCTTTTGTTTAGAGATGAGGATATAGATTGAAATAGATGTCATCACCAGAACCGATTACTTTTATTCTATAAATAACTCCATAGATATCTTGTCGCCGATCAGTTTGCCACTATTGGTGAGTCGATAGATATTATCTGATCGTTTGACATGACCAGATGTTAGATAAGGCTGTATATTCTTCAAGAAATGATCTTCTTGATCTGAATATTTAGATTGTAGATCTTTTATATCAACACCCCATATGGTACGTAGTCGGATCAGGATGAACTCATTGTATGCATCAGTTTTAGATAGTATTTCACTTTCTAGTGGGAGTTTGTCTTCTTGTATAGACTTGATGTAATTGGGGTTGTGAGAGATGTTCCACGATCTAGTACTGTCTCCGTCAAATGAGTGTGCCGCAGGACCTAAACCCAAATATGGAACTCCTAGCCAGTAGTTGGAATTGTGGACTGCGTAGTGATCTTTCTTAGCGAAGTTAGATATTTCATAATGGTCATAGTCGGCGATTGATAATTGGTTCATTAGCACCTCAAAATGATTTGCCGCTACAGATTCATCCACAGGTTTCATCTTGCCGGTATTTACGAAGTGATGGAGTGCTGTTCCTTCTTCTACCGTAAGGGCATACGCAGATATATGTGGTATATCATATGAAATCATCTTTTTTATATTATCAATCCATGTGAGATCACTGGTCGTTGGACTTCCATATATCAGATCAGCAGAGATATTAGTAAGGCCTACATCCTGGGCATTTTTTATGCAATATTCCGCTTCCTGAGCATTATGTGCACGATTCATGTATTCTAGATCAGCTTGCGCGAATGATTGTATCCCTACGCTCAATCTATTGATGGGCGATTCGTTAAATATTTTCAGATTATCAATGGAGAGGTCATCTGGATTGGCTTCTAGCGTGATTTCAGTAGACTCGGACCAATTGAACTCTTTGGCTAAGGCTTCAAATATCTGTTCTAGATTTTCATAAGATAATAGAGAAGGAGTGCCACCTCCAAAGTAGATACTCGTCAGTTTTTTATTTGTCAAGTAATCCTTTCTCAACTTTATTTCTCGGCAGATAGCGTCCACCATGTCATCCTTATATTTTAGTGAGGTTGAAAAGTGAAAATTGCAATAGTGGCACGCCTGTTTGCAAAATGGGATATGGATATATACGCCTGACAAATGATTGGTATTTTATGAATTATGATCTCTCAGTGTAAATGTATTAATAATAATGAGTGTATTTCCGTTTGTTGTTTTTCGAATTTTAATAAAATGTTTGTTCTACGTCATAAATCTGGCAGTACAAATCACAGCACTATAGTAGATGTAGTAGTGCTAACTCTTATCGGTACATTAATAGAGATTTATGGTTTCTTCTTTTTTTTCTCGACAGGCTTATGATCGGATAAGTTACGACTGATGTTGTAAATGATCGATAGGTCTATACACTAAGCGTTTTTGTTCATTGTGTGTTTATGTATCACGAGTGCCCAATTTTGTTGTCGATTAGTATTTGTAAAACATCATCTAATTTGATGCGTAGAAAAGGTGTAAAGTAATGCAAGCATGGCATATCCAGTGATTTACATAAAAATATACCTTGGCACACCATCGAAGATAACTGAGAACCTTATCTATGTAGGAAGTACCAATGATAATGCAGCTCGGAGTTCACTGGATAGGTATATGGATAGGATGGAGTGAGGAGAAGAGTAGTGTTGATATAGCAGAAATATGTGGAATTTTGGGTAGTTTTAGTTCTGTGTATATATAAGTTATGTTCCAGATAAGAAAAAAATCGGCTCACATTTGCAAATCTACGGCTCACATTGGCTCAATTGTATTATATTTGAGTGATGAGTAAAGAGATTTATAATTTTACAATAGAGTTAAGCTGGAAGGACTTAGAGATTCTTAGACAGGTTGAAAAATTTGAAATTCATTGGTCAAGATTTCAACAAAGAGAGAAAACAAGTCTAAACCAACTGAAAACTCTGGCAACGATTCAAAGCATTGGATCATCCACAAGGATCGAAGGCTCAAAATTATCTGATAAGCAAGTACAAACATTGCTTGAAAAAATTGATATAACCCAAATTGAGGATAGAGACTCACAAGAGGTAGTAGGT
>CALLMH010000099.1 GCA_938007965.1 uncultured Saprospiraceae bacterium
ACTCCATTTGACTTTGCCTCTTTCAAAATTGAAAGCTTTTCCCCTATAGTGAACTTCTTTGTTCCTTTTTCTGTCTTTTTCACGCTCATAATTACAAAAATTTATTCGTAACTATGTCTTATTCTTTAGGGGGCTGTTACACAGATGACATCAAAATTCGGTTAATTATTAACTTTTGTAATTAGCTTTTAACAATTGGTAAATCAATAATAAGTATTTCTATCATTATATTGTTACAATCCATATAATTTAACACATATTTCTCCGAAGAGCATTTTTAACTAATTATATCCCCCGAAACAACTGAAGTTCAATATATCTGTCCATAAATATTAAAAAATGATTATAGAAAATATCGGTAGCTAGAAAAGCGCAATCAACTATTCTGAATTTAGACTTTCCTTCTTGCTTTATTGAAAGTGACCATAACTAAACCACCACTTTAATAATAAAAAAGACCACCCTAAATTATTAGGCGGTCCATATTTATATTTTAGAATACACATGTAATTCTATGAAACCGAACATCTTCTTAATCAACAACTTCAACGGTCAAAAACTCATCCGTCGCTGAATGCCCTCCAATCCAAACTTTGTATGTACCTGATTCAGAAGTGAACTCATTGTTTTCATCAAAGAATTTAAGATCTTCATTTGAATACTAACACAATCTAATAATCTTTCATCTTCATATACATGGGGATTCCTATCTATTCACTAGATGATGTATTCATGATGTAGCTATTATTAGAGATAACCTTGCCTTGGTTAGTTTACAATAACCTCATATTTCTATATCCGTATGAAAAAGTCAATAGGATAAATAAAAAAGACCACTCAAAGTAATTGAGTGGCCTCATTTTATATTTAAATATTCAATTGCTTAAAAGCCCGAATTCTTATTTCCTCTATAATTTACATTGTTTGAGTTTCTGCTATTTCCTGCACTACCTCCAGATCCTTTTTTCGCTTTCGCAGCTTTTGCCTTTGCTTCAGCTTCTAGTTTCGCAGCGACTGCATCCGCTTTTGCTTTTGCTTCTGATTGAGCTTTTAGTTTAGCTTCATCTGCAGCTGCTAACTTTGCCGCCTCATCCGCTTTTGCCTTTGCAGACACTTCTGTTTTGATAGGAGCTACAGCTTTTGCGGCATCACCTCCACATCCTTTCCACATAAAGAATATTGGAATCAACAATAATGGTAATAAATACCACCATTTGAATCCGCCACCAGAAGATACTGCACCTGCTTTCGCTGTACTATTACCGGCTACAGCAGCTTTTACCTGAGTAGCTTTTGCCGTTCCTTTCGAAACACTAGATTGCGCTGACTTAGATGAACTAGCCAATGATGCTGCGGCAGTCGTCGCAGCAGCCACACCAGCCGCTTTCGCAGAAGTACTAATTCCTCCTAGGCCGAATACTCCTTTAGCAAAATCTTTACCCATGAAGCCCATCATTGCATATAGATCTTCCTTCGACTTTACAGGACAACTACGTCCGATTTCATTGTGCTTGTCAAAATTTCCAGTATGTTTTTGATGATTTCCACCACCCCATAATACTAAAAAGTGTACTCCGTGCTGAGAATCTATTGAGTATCGCTCATAAATCTTTCTATTATTAAGAATAGCTTTGATTCCCCTTTCCATTTTATCTCTACTCGGATAAGCTTCACTTCTTAAAATAACTTTTCCATCATTGACCCAAGCGAAATAGTAATTTTCTTTATGCTTAAATGTTATAAAATCTGAATATTCTGAAGATACATCACTAATATGATTGTAATAATGCTTGCAGATTAAATAATCGTCGTCTCTGTTGGTAACCATAATTTGCTTTTTTTTAATAATTTGATCTTAATATCTACAATATAATAAAAGTATCATCATCAGAATAATACCATCTAGCAAAATGTAAAGCACATTGCTAATTCTCAATGCACTTTTCAAGTACATTACATATGATCACAGGGATTCATCGAAGTCACTTATTCAAGTTTCAAAATTCTGTAGACGTATTACACCAATTCGCATTTTGTTTTATACATTTTGCGTTTCTCAAGATGCCTCGTATAATAAATCCTAAGCTATTAATAACACAATAAGATACTAGGCCACTAATAAAAATAAATATTAGTGCACACTGCCAAATAAATTGACGATGAAATAAGAACAAATCTATTGTCGATCAACTTTCAAATCATTAACTTCGCCAACCTAACAAATGAAACGCATGACAGATATAGATTTAGATTTCAACAAGAACTTAGATGCAATGCATCTTGCAGCCTCTAAAGCAAAGCGAAGACTAGAAAAAATATACGAAGGCGGTGGAGAGAAAAAAATAGCTAGACAACACGAGAAAGGTAAGATGACCGCTAGAGAAAGAGTGGCTTATCTTCTAGATGATGAGGAAGACTTCTTAGAAATCGGTGCGTTCGCAGGATATGAGATGTATAAGGAGCATGGAGGATGTCCTGCAGGAGGAGTGATTACGGGTATAGGAAGAGTAAGAGGCCGTCAATGTATGATCATCGCCAATGATGCGACTGTAAAAGCTGGGGCATGGTTTCCCATCACATCAAAGAAAAACTTACGTGCACAGGAAATAGCTATGGAAAATAGACTTCCACTGATCTACTTGGTGGATAGTGCAGGTGTGTATCTACCTATGCAAGATGAGATCTTCCCAGATAAAGAACACTTCGGTCGTATGTTTAGAAACAATGCTAAGATATCGAGTATGGGCATCCCTCAGATATCAGCTATCATGGGCAGTTGTGTTGCTGGAGGCGCATACTTACCGATCATGTCAGATGAAGCACTGATCGTAGAAGGTACGGGCTCTATATTCCTCGCTGGACCATATCTGGTAAAAGCTGCCATCGGAGAGACCGTAGACAAAGAAACCCTCGGTGGCGCTACTACCCAATCAGAAATATCGGGTGTGACAGATTACAAAATGCCAGATGATACAACCTGTCTCGACACCATCAAAGATCTCGTGGATAAAATGGGTCACGAAACCAAAGCTGGTATCGACAGGATCAAAAGTAAGCCGCCTTTGGACGATGGTAAAGAAATCGCAGGCTACTTTCCAGAAAATGCAACCAAGCCATATGATACTACTGAAATATTGAAAAGGATCGTAGACGAGGGTAAATTGACATTCTACAAAGAGGATTACGGCAAGACTATAACCTGCGCATATGCTCGGATCGATGGATGGAGTGTCGGCATTGTTGCCAATCAAAGGTTAGTATCTAAAAATGCAAAAGGTGAAATGCAATTTGGAGGCGTCATATACAGTGACTCAGCTGATAAAGCCTCTCGTTTTATTATGAATTGTAATCAGAAGAAGATCCCGCTGGTATTTTTTCATGATGTGACAGGTTTCATGGTAGGAAGTAGATCTGAGCATGGAGGTATCATTAAAGACGGCGCCAAGATGGTCAATGCAGTATCAAACAGTACTGTTCCAAAATTTACAGTAGTAATGGGAAACAGCTATGGTGCAGGTAACTATGCCATGTGTGGTAAGGCATATGACCCGAGACTAATCGTAGCATGGCCAACTGCAAAAATAGCGGTAATGGGAGGAACACAAGCTGCAAAAGTATTAACACAAATACAAGTCACCTCTCTCAAACGTAAAGGAGAAGAACCTGATAAAGATGCAGAAACAGCACTCTTCGAAAAGATAAAGAATAAATATGACGAACAGACTACACCCTACTATGCAGCCGCTAGACTATGGGTCGATGCCATCATAGATCCTAGAGAGACTAGATCTGTCATATCACGTGGAATAGAGATGTCCAATAATGCAGCGATCGAGAAGTTTAACGTGGGTGTGATACAGACGTAATTTTTATCCATTATATCCTTGAATTGTTGAGTTTTAATTTATCGATGTTTTTTAGTGGTAGAGTTGTTGACTTCATGTATAGTACATGCGTGTCTGAATCAAGCATTGCGTAACGAAAAATAAAAACAGTCAATTAATCCAATAACACAGTCTAGAAGCCTAAAAAATAGTAATCTAGCGCTCTTAAAGAATTAGTCTAAAAACTAAAAATGAAAATATTAGCAAAAACACTTGAGGGATTAGAAGAGATATTGGCGAAGGAGATTGCGGATGTAGGAGGTACGGAGATCAAGGTACTGAAACGAGCGGTACAGTATGAAGGTGACCGAGCGTGTCTTTACCGATCCAATATCATGCTGCGTACCGCCTTACGAATCTTGGTGATAAAGAAAACCTTCAATGTACGCGATGAAGATCAATTGTATGATCAGATAAAGAATATACCATGGGAAAGCATCATGACTTTGAAAGATACATTTGCTATAGACGCTACTTCATCTGGGGACAAATTTACACATTCGAAATATATAGCGCTAAAATCGAAAGATGCAATAGCGGATAGATTCGTTGAGAAATTTGGCAAAAGACCAAATGTCAATGTGCTAGAACCCACGTACAGACTGTCGATTCATATCAGGGATACGCGCGCTACATTATCTCTGGATAGTTCTGCAGAATCTTTGCACATGAGAGGCTACAGGGCCAATACTGTAGATGCCCCTATCAATGAAGTGCTCGCCGCTGGTCTTCTCCTACTCTCTAGATGGAATGGTGACACGCCGTTTATGGATCCTATGTGCGGCAGTGGCACGATACTTATAGAAGCTGCAAGGCTCGCTCTCAATCATCCGACTCAGAAGAAAGATAGGCACTTCGGCTTCAAGAGATGGAAGTCATTTGACAAGAACCTCTATGACGAAATTTATCAAGAGCAACTCGACAAACGAATAGATAAGGATATCAAAATATACGGTCAAGACAAATCACTCAGAAGCGTAAAAGTAACCCAACAAAACTTGATCGAAGCAGGGCTGGATGATAAGATTTCTGTCATCAAAAAAGACTTCTTCAAGACATACCCACCAAAAGGATTGACTGTGATCACGAATCCTCCTTACGATACGCGTTTGAAAGAAGACAATATCAATATGTTTTACAGAAATATGGGTAATAAATTCTACAAAGACTTTTTAAGGTCTGATCCATGGGTTTTCAGTGGGAATCTTGAAGCACTTGAGGAGATAGATCTCGGTATCAATGATGTATTTAATTTGATGAATGGAGGATTACCAGCCAAATTCGTGAATTATTATTTCGATTAGTTGTCAATGAGTTAATGAATAAAAAAAGATTTAATCTAAGTAAAAGAAGCAACCATGAAATTAACAGCAATCGTTTTCTTAAGCTTCCTATCCGTAGGTCTATGGAGTCAAGATTCACTTACTGTGAGCCAAACTCTTAATACGATAAACTTGGACAAGAGTAGGAAATTTACACTTACCTCTTCATTGGACCGTATGACCAATTCGGTAAATCTGCCAACTCCATCAATACTCAAACAAAGATCAATTTTTGATGTAGAGACGCTACCTATATTTTGTAAATTTGAGCACAAAATCGCCAAATCATCTAATGTAAATGTAATGATGAGACTCGGTTCTCTTGATTATGTGAACACGCTAGAGGGCAAAACTCCATAAATAAAGAACTCACAAAAACCAGAAAAACTAAGCATACACACATGAAGAAGGAACTCATATTCGCCACGGCTAATGCTCACAAGCTTGAGGAAGTAGGAAAAGTGATCGACCACTCCAAGTTCAAATTAGTAAATCTCAAGGATGTCGGAATCACAGAGGATATCGAAGAGACCGGCGATACGCTTGAGGCGAATGCACTTATCAAAGCTAGATATGTAGTAGAGCGAACACAGAGCAATGTATTCTCCGAAGATACTGGTCTAGAAGTAGATGTTCTCGGTGGAGATCCTGGAGTAATCACTGCTAGGTACGCTGGACATCAGAAAGATGCACATGATAATATGGACCTTCTTCTCGAAAATCTAAAAGGTAAGGAGGATCGATCTGCGCAGTTTAGAGCGGTCATAGCGCTGATCATTGACGGACAGGAGGTACTATTCGAAGGGATAGTGAGAGGCCGAATCGCAAAAGAAAAATCAGGAAAAGATGGTTTCGGCTATGATCCGGTATTCATCCCCGAAGGATATGATAAGACTTTCGCTGAATTGCCTGATGAAATCAAGCTAAATATGAGTCACAGAACCAGAGCCGTGAATAAGATGGTGGAGTTTTTGGAAGTGTGATTAGTAGTATTTAGCGAGCTACTTATCATTTCATAAAGCATCGATGTCTCAGATTATAAATCAAGAAAAACTAAGATAAAAAAAAAGGGTGAGCAAGCCCCACCCCTCTATTTCTAGTCAAAGAGACAATTATTATTTGCCAAAAATTTCTTTTAATACTGGGTCTGTAGGATTGGCACGTTCCGCCTTTTCAGCATTAGCCATCATGCCGAATAATCCGTCCACTGCACCATTGGTAACCATGTCGGCTAAAGAAGGCTTTCCATTTCCTAGTAAACTAGAAGCCTGACCACCTAAAGCTGATGTGATTGCACTGAGCGCACCATTCTGGGTCAATTTTTCCGTCAATGCCGGTAATAAAGCTGAAGATAATTTCTGTCCCGCAGCTTTTTTAAGAAAATCTGTTGCACCAGTATCACCACCTTTTAGTAATCCTAATGCATCCGAAGCATTAATTCCTTTAGTGGCATCAACTAGGACAGGAGAAGCTACATTCGGCACTACTGAACTCATAGCACTATTTAATAGACCCAATGCTTGTGTGCCCTCACTCGAACCACCTAATATATTAGTAATGTTGGACAGTCCCTTCGGCATTACTTGTTTCATGACTTCGTTTTTCAGTGCATTGCCTGCAAATCCTTTTACCGCACTTCCCGTAGCACCGCCTAATAAAGCCTGTACACCCGACAAAGCTTTTTCTGGAGATATTCCAGCTAATCCTTTATTCACATTACATGATTGGCTGATAAATAGCAAAGATAACGTACATAGAAAACAAACGAATTTATTCATATTTTATAATTTTTAGGTTAAAGAAAAATTTTAGCTCCTCAATTAAGCAGCCACATTAATATAGACGATAACTTATCAAAAAGTTACTCTTTGCATATGTGTAAAATATGACCCAAAACTATGCAGACATGTAAAGTTGAATTTTATAAATAGCTTTCGATGATTTTATTTCGTTTTTCTTTGTCAAAACACAAATCACCTTTATCAAAATTAGATTATAAACTTTTACATTATAACTTTGGGAAACCTAACTAAATGTAAAAAGTAATGTCAAAAAAAATGATACTCGTAACGGGAGCCAATGGCCAAATAGGTCAAGTACTTACCAAGCGGCTTAAAGAGATACATGGAAAAGAAAATGTCCTAGCCACAGACATCACCAAAATAGAAGGATCGGATGATAAATTTGAGTTTCTAGATATCCTAAATAAGAATAGGATGAAAGAGATCATGTACGACTATGACATCACTCAAATCTACCATCTAGCTGCCATATTATCCGCCAACGGCGAGTGGAATCCTAAAAAAACATGGAATATTAACATGAATGGTGTCCTAACCATGTTTAGCCTAGCAGAAGAAAAAAAAATAGATAAAATTTTTCTCCCAAGTACCATCGCTGTGTTCGGTACGACTACACCAAGAGTCAACACACCCCAGCACGTACCACTCATGCCCGAAACCGTGTATGGCATGAGCAAAGCAACCTGTGAAAACTGGAGTAATTATTATTACAAAAGATATAAATTGGACATCAGATCACTGAGGTATCCTGGAATCATAGGATATCAAAGTCTGCCAGGTGGAGGCACTACCGATTATGCCGTTGAGATATTCTATGCTGCCCTTCGAGGAGAAGAATATACATGCTTCCTCGAACCAGATACTCGTCTGCCGATGATGTATATGGAAGATGCTATAAGAGCGACTACAGAAATCATGGAGGCTGACGAAGCTGACATCAAAATAAGGACGAGCTATAATCTAGCGGCAATGAGCTTCACACCCGCCGAGATTACTGCGGAAATCCAAAACCACATCCCTGACTTCAAAGTTAATTACGTACCTGATTTTCGCCAAAAAATAGCGGCCAGTTGGACAGAAAGTATAGACGATAGCCATGCAAGATCAGATTGGAATTGGAACCATAAGTACAATCTAGAAAAAATGGTTTCCGATATGCTCCAAAAAGTAGTTGTATAATTCATGGCGGAAGAGCCCATATATGTAAAGAACCAATATTATAATAAAAATGAGGCCCATGGTCATAAGATCTGAACGTCTCCTAATCTAATAGAAAATATGAGTATAATAGATAAAAGTTTAAAAGAAGAGTTAGCTGCCATAGAAGCAGCTGGATTATATAAAAAAGAGCGTATTATTACCACACCTCAGTCTTCCGCTATCAATACTACGGCAGGCTCAGAAGTATTGAATTTTTGCGCCAATAATTACCTAGGTCTTTCATCAGATCCTGGTGTGATACAAGCCGCCAAAGATGCAATCGATACACATGGGTTCGGTATGTCTTCTGTGAGATTCATCTGTGGTACTCAGGATATCCACAAAGAACTAGAAAGCAGGATAGCTAGATTCGTAGGTACTGAAGATGCTATACTTTATGCAGCTGCCTTTGATGCCAATGGAGGATTATTCGAGCCTCTACTAGGCAAAGAAGATGCCATCATATCTGACCAGCTCAATCATGCCTCTATCATCGATGGGATAAGATTGTGCAAGGCCAGCAGATATAGATATGCCAACAATGACATGACCGATCTCGAAGCGAAACTCAAAGAAGCTAAAGAAACTGGAGCAAGGCGAATCCTGATCGCTACAGACGGAGTATTCTCTATGGACGGAATCATAGCTCAGATAGATAAAATATGTGATCTCGCTGATCAATACGGAGCTCTCGTGATGGTAGATGATTGTCACGCTACAGGATTTACAGGCAAGACTGGTAGAGGCAGCGCAGAACACTGCGACGCATATGGAAGGGTCGACATCATCACAGGTACCTTTGGAAAGGCGCTCGGTGGTGCCTCGGGAGGATTTACAGCCGCTAGCAGAGAGATAGTAGAAATGCTTCGTCAGAGATCGAGACCTTATTTATTTTCCAACACATTAGCACCCGCTATAGTAGGTGCGAGTATCAAAGTGATAGATCTATTAGAAGAAAATACATTATTAAGGGACAAACTTGAAGACAATACGGCGTTCTTCAGATCTGAAATGGTAAAAGCAGGTTTTGATATTGTGCCTGGTACGCACCCTATCGTGCCCGTAATGCTGTATGATGCTCCCCTATCGCAAAAGTTCGCAGATCGTTTATTAGATGAAGGTATTTATGTAATTGGATTTTTCTACCCTGTAGTACCTAAAGAGAAAGCTAGGATCAGAACACAAATTTCTGCAGGTCATAGTCGTGCACATCTAGAAAAAGCCGTAGCCGCATTTACAAAAGTAGGTAAAGAGCTTGGCGTAATTTAGGGATATTCAGAAGTAAGGACAATATTAAAATTATATCACTTTCGAGGAGCATTAATTTGTGGCAGAAATAAAATCGACCTTAGCTGGCTTAGGTATTTGGATTTCATTTTGGCGTTAAGAGCTTGCAACTGTCTGAGCGTAAGCGAGTTTTGCAAGTTTAGTCAAAATGTGATCCAAATAGCGTTAAAAGTCAGGTAAAGTCTTGAGATAA
>CALLMH010000100.1 GCA_938007965.1 uncultured Saprospiraceae bacterium
GTAATAAATTTCAACCTTAACTTCCACTCGCCGTTCGGGCTTTCATTTTTGGCTTGACCCAAAAACGAAACAAAAAACGAGTGTTTGCTAAACAAGCCATCTCTTATCTCAAGACTTTACCTGACTTTTAACGCTATTGGGATCACATTTTAACTAAACTTGCAAAACTCGCTTACGCTCAGATAGTTGCAAGTTCTTAACGCCAAAATGAAATCCAAATACCTAAGCCAGCTAAGGTCGATTTAATCTCTGCCACAAATTAATGCTCCTTGTAGGTGATATAATTTTAATATTGTCCTTACTTCTGAATAACCCTTTTCAGCCTCTCGACCAAGAGTGGCTTGCTACGAAGAAGCAAACGCGCGTAGGCATTTTTAGCGATGTCGGCTTTCAATTTTTTTTTTGATAAAAACTGAAACCATCATTGTATTGTTCTCCTTACTTCTGAACTGTTGATAAATAGGAACCTATGCAAATAAAGAAAGGGCGACAAAACTGCCGCCCTTTCTTAAAACAAAATTATAAAAACTACTCTACTATTCAAACTTCATTTAGGTGTATAAACTAAATAAAATTACTTAATTATTAATAATTTGTGATTTACCACTTCTGATTTATTTACAGTAAGTGATAAGCTGTACATACCTGGTACTAGATTAGTATTGACACTGATTATTTCTTCATTATTCGTCAAAGAAAGATCAACAACATTACTCTTAACTACTTTACCTTCAAGATCGATGATATCACCTGTTACTTTAGTACCGATTGCACCATTCATCGTAAGTGTAAATTCATTCTGTGCTGGATTAGGAAATATTCCTGAATCAAACGCGGTTGCAGATGGAACTAATTCAGACTCAAGTTCTGAAGAAGTACCGTATGGATTGAATCTTTTCTCAGCTGTACAACCGATATTATCCGTAGCGACAACTGTATATTCTCCTCTTTGGATATCTTTGATATCACTCGCAAGAAAATCATTGTAACTTTCTACTTTTCCATTTGGAGCTACTACTGTATACGTAAGATCTTTTTGAATTGAAGACCCTGCAAACGGTGCCATCTTGACATCAAGACTAACGCGAGACTTCATTGAGAAATCTACATCTGTAATCACAGGCTTATTAGGGAACACTGTAGCGCTGTTTCCAGCATACTTCTGATCTACTCCACCGATTGTAAATCCATTTCTGAAATCAGATCCACCCATTCCTTTTCCTACAGATGCAGGATCTTGATTGTTATTGTAGAACCTGATATCCTTTGCACAGTCAACCATTGGTGTTACTTTAAAGCTAAATAGCTTAATCTCGTCACCTGTATTGATATCATTATAGAATGCGGTTGGTAGCAATTCTGGAAATATACTTACCAATCTCATTTCCTTTAATTGATTAGGACTTTCGATTTCATTAGATACTTCCCAATTTGCTGGTACGGTACTTCTACTATCTTGATTATTAATTAATGGCATATAAGACTCTGTAATATATACATTGCTTGCTTTTGGCGCTACAAGTGTGATCTGAGCATTGAATTGAGCTCTATCTCTGGTATTCTTAGCAGAACCTTCATTCACAACTAGGTAGCAGTCAAATAAGCCAGAATCATTATTGTATTGCAATTTGTAGTTTACGCTTTCGACCTGCGACATAATCATGTTTAGGTTAATAAAAAGCGCAACGGTAAAAATTAGTATCTTTTTCACGAGTATTTTTTTTGGTATAAATTAAAATTGTGACCCATCTTAAAGACGGTAAACCTCACTTCTGGGTCACATAAATTGTTGATTATTTAGGAGTTATAGCCTCCGGTATCTGCTCTACAAAGAAATCAAAGTTCGATCTGAAATCAGAATTCAATGGGTAGAATAACAACTGACCGAATAGGTAATTCTTATCATCATTCGGATTATCGAATTTAGACTTACTATTTAAGTCATAATCACCTGTATTGTATCCAAAAGCGAAATCAAAGTTGGTGAAGAAGTTATATTCTAGACCAGGTACGATTTCATATCCAAATACATTACCGAGTAAGTTATTCAAATCATCATCCGGGTTTGTAAATTTGATTTGACCATTCGCATCAAAATCACCGCCCCATAGAGCTAAGTATCCTGACTTATTTGATGACGGGCTACCTGACAATTGAGCCTGAGATAATCCTGTGTAATCAAATATGTTCTTACTTGTACCGAAATCAAAGAATCCAGTTGTAGGAACAGTGAAGTCAATCAATTCAGCCAATTGCTCAGGTGTCTGAGGAGCAGCTGTCATAGCTCCTAAGTGGTTTCTATGTCTTACCACAACGTAGTAGTCATCTACCTCTAATCCTTTGAATCTTAATCCAGACTCTCCGTTGAGGTCCATTACATCTCCATCTCTTTGAACTAATCCAGCTCTTTGAGCAATCATCAATGTATTATCAGCCTTACTTCTCAGTTCTACTGATACCCAATCCACAACTGCGTCTTCACCCTCTACTGAGAATATTGCCGCTGGATTTGGAACAGTTAAGAATTTCTCATCTTGGTTTGAAACATCATATCCATATCTATAGAATGGATTATTTGCAGCTGCGTAGTCACCAATTGTCTCCCAGTGTTGAGGAGGATTAGCATCGAATGCAGTAGCTCTCAATGTTGAGTAAGGCTCAGTATCAGGGATATATCTAGCCGCTGTGAATGAACTCTTTCTCAAGTCATCTCTCATCAATGGTCTCAAGTGACTACCGATTTCATTACCGTTATTGATAAATGCACCTTCTAGATAAACTCTAACTTGTACATATAGATCTCTAAGTACTAGTAAATGTAATGTTGCACTAGCACATGCTTGGTCAGCATTGTCATCACAAGTCACATATGGGAAATCTACAGGTCCATAGAATGTCTCATCTGGAACAAATGTGTAACTACCATCACCAGCTAGTGTCAGCGTTCCAACTCCTGGTACAGTAGTCGTCTGCGCAGTTACTGTTTGATTATCTCCTTCTGGATCTGTATCATTATCAGATACATTACCCATGATCGGTGTATCCTGTCCTCCACTATTGAAGTCATCCGCAGCAAGCGTAGAGTTCAGTGCAGAATCAGATAACACTGTGATGATCTGATCAGCTTGAGCACAGTTACCCGGCTCTCCAAGTACACAAACTTCATATCTCAAAGTATCATGACCTACGAAGTCTAAGCTAGGAGTATAAGTTGTATTTCCTGTAACAGGATCTACTGACACAGTACCATTTGCTGGTTGATTTATGATAGTAATGTTAGGATCTAAATCACATCCTGCTACTACTACACACTTATCATTTGCAAGTGATACTAGTGATACTGGAGTATTGATATCTGTAGATGCTATATCTACATTCGCTATCGGCTTATTATCTGGATCTAAGAAATCAACTACTGTGATTACTAATTCTGCTGTCTGACATCCTGCAACTAATGGCGGGATACATACTGGTACGTCCCAAGTATATACACCGATCATATCTGTTACGAATGTGTATGTTCCGTCAGGATTTACTGATAGAGTAAAGATAGAACCGGCTGGGCTACTTGTCAATATCGGTGTTGTATTAGCATACGTTGTACCTGCTGGTGTTCCATCATTTGTACTTACATCACCATCTACTGGTATGTCTACGAATGTTGCATTGAAGTCAGGATTGATACAATCAGTAATTGTCAATGGTTCTGTAGCATCAGCTGATGCACAACCACTCGCTGTCTCTGTAAATGTAAACGTTACGATACCTGGAGCATGTGCAGTAACCTCACCATTTGCCAATACTGAGGCAATCGTAGGATCACTTGATGTCCATGTACCTCCTGTAGTAGGTGACAATACTGTAGTCGCTCCAATACAAAGATCAGATTCGAAAAGCTCTGCTGTAGGAGCAGGACTTACACTAACTGGATCAGAATCATCAGATGGACATCCTGTATCATCTGGTGTGAATACGAATGTCGCTTGACCTTCTCCAACACCTGTTACAACACCTGTAGCTGGGTCAATAGTCGCTACATCTGTATTATTAGATATCCAAGTACCTCCAGTAGTAGGACTCATTGTAGTTGTAGCTCCGATACATATCACATCAGAACCAGTTATTATAGTAGTAGCTGGACCATTCACCGTTACTGGATCAGTTGGCTGTGAGCTACATCCTGTCGTATTTGAAGTAAATGTGAAGTTGGCTACACCAGGACCGGTTGCAGTCACGAGACCAGCATCAGTTATTGTAGCTACATCTGTATCACTTGACACCCATGTACCACCTGCTGAAGGTAGAATCTGGATCGTCTCTCCAATACACAATTCATCATCTAATCCTATATCTGTATCTGGACCAGGTGTTACTTCTGTACTGTCAGTAGGTGCTGATTGACATCCACCTGCTTCTGTATAGTAGAACACTACACTACCTGGCGATACACCAGTTACTGTTCCATCATTATCTACTGTTGCTATTGAAGGATCACTTGATGTCCATGTACCTCCTGTAGTAGGGAATACATTAGTTTGTTCTCCTACACATATCTGGTCTGCTCCACTTGTTACTGGTGCTGGATCTCCTACTGTAAAGTCTACAGTTTCTGGAGATGAACAACCTGTCGCATCATCTACGAAAGTAAATGTTGTAGTTCCAGGCGCTATACCTGTTATTACTCCTGAAGTAGGATCTATAGTTGCTACAGATGGTACTGTTGATGTCCATTGCCCAGGAGAAGATGTAGTTGCTGTTGCAGTTTCTCCTACACATATTTCTGTCGCATCTAATACGATCGTTGGTGCAGGATTTACTACTACTGGAGAAGTACTGTTAGAAGAACATTGCGCAGATCCATTATCACTTACAAATGTAAATACTGCAGATCCATTTGAAATCGCTGTAATCACCCCTGCATTTGTTATTGACGCTACTCCTGGAGCACTTGAAGACCAAGTACCACCAGATGTCGGCGTTACAGTCGTAGTCTCTCCTATACATAATTCATCTTCTGCTGGATCCGTTACTGGAGTTGCTCCGATGATCGTTACTTCGAGTGCATCTGAAGCACATCCTGTTGTTGTTTCTGTAAATACTAATTCTACAGTACCTGCGCTGACACCTGTCACCAAACCATTGTTATCAACAATCGCGATATCAGTATCTGCTGATGTCCAAATACCACCTGTACTAGGAGATAATTGAGTCGTAGCATCTTCACATATTTCTGCTGCTCCAGTAATACTTACTTCTGGAGTTTGATTTACAACTAATATACCCGTCTGAGTAGAACATCCAGTAAATCCATCAGTATAAGTGAACGTAGCACTACCGTCAGAAATAGCTGTAATCTCTCCAGTGAATGAATTAATTTCTGCAACTGAATCGTCACTTGATGACCAAGTACCACCGAATGCTGAAGAATTAGCAAAAGTAGTCTCACCGATACACAAGTTACTATCATCAATCGATAAGATTGGTGCTGGGTAAACTGTAACTGGAGGTGTAGGATCTGATTGACAAAGCGTAGCATTACTTGTGAATATGAATGTAGCTTGACCAGCATTGACACCAGTTACTACACCAGCATTCGTCACTGTAGCTATCGTATTATCAGAACTTATCCAAGAACCCGCCTCACCGTTAGAATCAAGTGTCGTAGTCTCTCCGATACATATTTCATTATCACCCGCTACACTTACTGGTGTACCAGGCTCAACTGTTACGAAGATCGTATCAGATAAACACCCCGTAGACGCGCTTGTAAATATAAATCCAGCTGTACCGCTAATGTGACCAGTCACAACTGATCCAGAAACAGATGCAGTATCAGCCTCTAGTGCAGTCCAAGTACCTCCTGTTGCAGGCACAAGATTCGCAGACCCTCCGATACATATAGTAGTAAAGTCAACACTTACTGTAGGCGGTGTCTCTACGATCAATGTTTCTGTAGTAGATTCACAACCAGTCGCAGTTTCAGTAAAAGTAAATTCTACTGGACCAGAACCTATAGCTGTAATAACACCTGAATCAGTAATGGTCGCTATTGCATCATTACTTGATACCCATGTACCACCTGTGCTTGGTGTAGCTTGAGAGAATTCTCCGATACATATTTCTGTATCACCCGTGATTTCAACTTCAGGAGCATCAAGTACCCATATAGTTGGTGAATCGTCAGATACACAACCAGAAGCTAAATCTGTAACTTGTACAGTTGCAGTACCGACTCCTACTCCTGTAATATTTCCTTGATTATCTATTGTCAATACGCTGGTGTTGCTTGATGTCCATGTAACTCCTACTGAAGGAGATACCTGAGTCATTCCGCCTACACAAAGGCTGTCATTTCCTACGAAAGTGACAACTGGTACAGCAGTCACCTCTACGAATATAGTATCAGACAAACATCCTGAAACCGCATCCAAAAATTGGAATCCTGCGGTACCCTCTGATAAACCTTCTACAAGACCTCCTGTAGTTACAGAAGCAATCGCCCCGTTGAGTTCATTCCATGTACCACCAGACTGTGGTGTCAATTGTGTGAAGTTACCTACACATATTGTTTCCGATCCTGTATTGGTTACTACTGGTTGAGGATTAATAGTCAGTGTTGGTGATACTGAAGTACATCCATCTGCTGTAGTATAAGTAAATGTTACTGTTCCTTGAGATACGCCAGTAGCGAATCCTGTGTTTGGATCTATAGTAGCTACATCAGTATCGTTAGAAGCCCAAGTTCCTCCTGGCACATTCGCTACTAATCTTACTGAATCAAATACACAAATGTTATTTGGTCCTTGGATCAATGTTAATGGCTTAGGATTAACTGTGATAGACATCGTATCCGAACATCCTGGGATAGAATATATAAAATTGAAATCTCCGAATGCAGAGTTTGATGCATTAGACATACAAACTTGTACTTGACCTCCAGGTAGTGGGTTTAATGTTGCACCAGCGGCATTACCAGCTTGAGCAGCCCATGTCCCTGTGATCGGATCTGTACCAGAAAGTGTAATACACTCACCTGCACACATTACCTCATCGGCACCTGCATTAGGCTTCGATGTAGCGTCTATAGAAGCTAGAGTAGTACATCCAAATGCATCCGTAATTGTAACTGAGTACAATCCATTGTTTGCTGGTACAGCAGGAGTAATAACTACATCTTCAGTAGTAGAAGAATAACCGTCAGGTCCTTCCCATTCGTAGGTTAGAGGTCCTTGACAGTCTGATGTATATGCTGTAAGGTCGATCTCTATACCATTTCCACATTGATTAGTAAGTGATAATAATGTTGGTGCTGGTGGATGAATCTCAAGAGAGTTTCCTTCATATAATTGATTTGGACTACCTTGAGTGTATCCGTTAGAGAAGTCTGTACCTCCCGCTAAATCCGCAGAAGTCGGATCTGATCCGTTTATATACATTCTGATCTCATCTCCACAATCAGTAATAGGAGAAGTCGTCAAACTAAATATTTTGATCGTATCTCCTGCATTCAGATTATTATAATGATAGGTCTGAAGATCAATGAAAGGTGTAATACTGTGGAAATCATAGCCAGGAAGTGCTGGATCATTTACCACAGATGTACCTAGCTGCCAATTGATCGGCTCCGTACCTGTGTATGCTGCGTTGTTTAACAAAGGCATAAAATTCTCAGCTACTGCAACAGTAGTTCCCGTTGGCGCTATTACAGAGAATTGAGAGTTGAACTGTACCCTTTCACTAACTGAAGTGGCACTACCTGCATTAATAATAAGTAAGGCGTCGTATCGGCACTCAACTGTATCATACTTCAGTTGGTAATTGACACCTGTAACCTGTGCAGATAAACTACCTACAAAGAGTAGTAGCGTTCCGAAGATTAAAAGTTTTAATGTTTTCATTCTTTTGCGTTTAAAAATTTAAGTTGTTTTAAGATGTAGTATATCCACCTTAGTCGGTATTGGGGCGGAAACTTGAAACAAAACTATTTCAAAAATCAATCCTTTACAACCGTGAGACTCAAATACGAATCGTTAGGTCACAGACTTTATATTTTAAGACACAGATTGACAAATAGCTGTCATTTATTTTGATAGAATTAAATAATACGCAAAAAAAATCATCCGTCATGTATTCCGAAAACTGGCTAAATGGTAAAATAATTGAAGGAACATTTGGCGTAATTCAGTACCGTACATCGACTAAATCGGTCAATTCAGAATAATGAAATGCCTGACAAATAAAATTGTAGTAAAAGGAATAAATATTTATCAGTACTTTCTTTTTTATTTAAAATGGACTTGTATATTTGCACTCGCTTAATAAAAGCAAAGACTAGATAGCTCAGTTGGTAGAGCAACGCCCTTTTAAGGCGTGGGTCCTGGGTTCGAGCCCCAGTCTGGTCACAAGAAACCCTTGCAAGTCATTGATTTGCAGGGGTTTTGTGTTTTATGGAGAAATTTGTCAGGGTAAAACGGACGATTACGAACGAAACTACTGATATGATATAAAGGTAAATAGTATTACCTAAGTGTAGTTTTAAAATTAAGTTTGAATACCTCTTATGGTGTATAGAGAAAAAACAAACTATCTTAATGCAGCATAATCTATCTTACTGTCCGCTATGGAGAGGAAGTCCAACTTATGGGTTTTCCGAAATTCAAACAGTAAATTGGGCAGAAAACACTACCATAACCAGTGTGTCTGACATAGCAAGTGGTTGCAATCCCTCAGAGGTGCATTTTTTTCATTTTTCCAATTGTTGTCGATTCCATTTTTATTATTATTGATAATAGTCTTTTCCTCTTATGTTGTAGATAAAGTCTGTAATATTTTAATACGGTAACATAAAGCGCAAATAAAAATTAAACATTGCCAGTTAGAAATATTTATCGACCGCTAACAAATTCACTGACAACAATTTCTTCTTCATTAAATAGATTTGATCTTTGATAGTTAAACCCAGAAGGTATTAACACTACACTATTACAAGAAAATTTATATTATGATGATTAATAAATTATTTTTGATTTCAATTATTTGTCTTATAGGTCTGAGTGGATATACACAAAGTGATTTACAAGTCACCTCTGATGGTATAATAATACCCAAAGCAAACCACACAACAATTCAAAATCCAGATGAGGGACTACTGATGTTTGATCCATTTACATACTCTTTCTGGTTTTATAATGGTTCAGAGTGGGAAGAAATAGGTAATGATAATGATAAAGATGAAACGAATGAATTACAAAACATCTCAGCATCTACAATGGGAGACACCCTTTATTTAAGCGACAGTAATTATCTTATTGTGCCAGGAATCAGTGCAGCGAATTATATAACAGATGGTGATGGTAACGTTTATAATGAAGTTGAAATTCTAGGACAAATATGGTTAGAGCCAAGTATACGTAGCACTACATTTAATGATGGCACCCCTATTGACAACCCGTCAAGTTATGCAGATTTTTGGTCCAATGGTGATAACAATATTCCATCCTACATGTGGTATGATCAAGATTCTGTCACTTATGCTTCGGAGTATGGTGCACTTTATAATTGGTTTACAGTAGATACGGCTTCGAATGCGAATAAGAATATTTGTCCAGTTGGATATCATGTCCCAAATATAACCGAAGCCTACCAATTAAGAGATACACTTTCTCCTACAAACACGAGTCTTGTTGGACATCATTTGAAAACTATTGGAAATACCTATTGGCAGGGTCAGGGAGGAATAGACACATATGGATTCCAAGGTAAAGGAGCTGGACAAATCACCTCTACTGAATCTCGTTGGCTTCATCGGCAATTACATATGTGGTCAGTTACGGAGCACAATTTTCTTGTAGACCGTAGTTGGTTTATAGAACTGAATGATTTTAATTCTGGTTTGGGTATTAGTAATTACCCCAAAAAATTTGGTCATTCTATAAGATGCCTTAAGGATTAAGTCTAAAATTTAAACCATTGATAACTATTCATATAATAATCTAATTCTTCCCATGGTGACCAATTCAAGATTTTTTCATGAATAAAAGTAGACACGCTCATAAAAATAGATACCTAGATAGGTTTAAGCTGCACCGATAGTACGCAACTTCCTCATACACATCATTCATTTGTCTGTTGACCTAGCGGATTTTGTACATTTCATATTACAAGTACATCATCATTCCATCTTGGGTAGGTTGTTGCCACTGCAGCTATATTGTCGCATGACATTCATTTAAAGGAGATCGCATCTTGCTGGCTATAAGATGGCCTCTATTTTTACGTTGCTGATTCTGATCATTGAACTACTGATGTTTTGTGATCTATGGAATATTAGAAGATTCTCCCTATTTTGTTCTTCATATTGCCGTTTGCTGTTCCATTTCGACCAGTTATAAGTTTTATTTGACAAATAAAATTTTATTCATTAACTTTAATTTATTAAACCCCAAGTAATGAATGCCATAATTATCGAAAACGAGGTGTCGGCTAGTAAGCTCTTGACTAAGATATTGGAGGACTATTGTACTGGAATAAATATAGTGGCAATTGGTACAAGTATCAAAGAAGGGTTTCAACTAATTCAAACGCTTGACCCTGATCTGGTATTCCTAGATATAGAGTTGGATGATGGTCAGAGCTTTGATCTTATCGAAATGTTTGAGACTAAACGATTCAAAATCATATTCACCACAGCATATGATCAATATGCTCTTAAGGCATTTAGGTATGATGCGGTGGATTATATTCTCAAACCCTATACACCCAAGACTGTCTCAATCGCTGTCAATAGAGTCCTGGAAAGAGAAAAAGAAAACAAATCATTTCAAAAGCTTAATGATATAATTGAAAATGGAATATCTACGAACCGACTTTCTTTATCATCCTCTGAAGGTATAAGGATTTGCGATATTGATGAGATAGTCCGATTGGAAGCATCTTCATCATATTGTATAGTCCATCTATCCAACGATGAAAAATTAATGGTGAGCAAAACACTTGGAGATATCGAGGATAAACTTCCTAAACATCAATTCTATAGAATACATGCAAGTCATACTGTGAATTGTAAATATGTCAAGAAAATTATCAATCAAGATGGCGGCGGTGTAGAGTTGAAAAATGGAAAACTGTTGCCATTAGCTAGAAGAAGAAAACAAGAATTTATTAATCAATTGAAGTAAAAATGAGTATTAAAGATTTTAAAAGTAAATCCATAACGGAGAAGGAGATCAAAAAGCAGAGGAAGAAAAAAAACAAAATTGATCGAAAGAAACAACACTTACTAAAAAAAATAACATCATTTAGCATTCCACCTTCATTTGCACATTTCATTAAGCTTCCTAGAAGCTTTTTTAATACAATACTCAGTGCTAATGGCTATACAGGAAAGGGGTGGAAAATTGCTTTTAAAAATAGTAACAAATTAGTTTTTAGGCAACTAGAATCAACTTCAAACGATATTGAGTTGACTATTGGAACCAATGACACATCATTTGTAGATTCTACACTCCAATCATTAAATTATGGACAGTTAGATGATATTTTCGATAGTACTTATGTTGATTTATTTAAAGTCGATAATTGGAATGATGCAGACCCTGACAATGACAGATTTTTCTTTCTAGATAAAGCTCAGTTAGAATCTATCGATAGTGATTGTGATGTCATTTACTTGTCTCAGTCAATCATACATTATGATGCCACATCTGTTTTTGATTTTACAAATATTTATCCAGATTTTGCACAAGGAGTTTTCCCTACAATTAAGCTAGAAGGTAAGGATGAAAATACAACAAATAGGTTTCCAGCTGGACCTTATCCAGTACAAACAAAGGTGATATTTACATTGCCATGTCCACCTAGATGGAGCCCAGGTTTTGGAGGATCAGGACATTAACATGAGAATTAGTATATATTTCTTTTTTTTTATAATTCTAATATTCAAAATTGGATTGTTCGCACAAAATCCTGTCTTGATTGACAATAATTACAACAGTTTTGTTCAATCTGTAGACAATGAGTTATGGCTTAGTAGCCAAGGAGGATGGAATAGGTACAACGGTAATGAAACTTTTCATTACCGTTCAAATGATTCAATTAGTGGATTAAAGGGCGAATGGATTCAAAGTTTTTTGTATCCTGATAAAGATGGCAATCTTTGGACAAGCACCTATGAGTATCTATGCAGTTACAGTCATGATCAAAATAAATTTTACTGTTTTCAACCATCAAATACTCGAGACACTTTCCGGAGTGACATCAAGGTCATAGATTATGACATTGAGTCAAATGAACTACTAATTAGAGCTGAAAATAAACTTCATATCTATAACATCAGTAGTGGAAGATCAAAAGTTATACTTCACAACGAAACTACTGAAGGTCAAAATTTCCATGTTTATAATCAAGGAAATCAACAAAAAATCATTGCTTCTACTTGGACCTCCACCCTTGAGATCTATTCGAGGAACAATGGTAACTGGACAAAAAGCGATATTGACTTTTCGCAATGTCCTGTATATAGCCAAGTATCCATATCTAATGCAATTGCAATTAACAACAGTATTTGGTTATGTTCGAATATCGGATTGTTGCAGCTTGACAAGATTAATCCTTGTAATTCGAAATTGCACAAATTCAAAGGCAAAGAATTCATTTCTACCTATTCCTTAGAATTTGACGATCATTTACTTATTACTACAAGCAATCATGGACTTTTAGCATTTAACCTAAACGAAATGGCTTTTACTGCCCAATTTCAAATAGACGACAAACAACTTCCGATTCTTAGTAATAGACCTGTTGAAATTTTCGACTCTGGAAGGGACATTCTACTCTCGCATAGGAATCAAGGTGTTCAATCTATTCCAAAGTCCCTTCTTAGAGCCAATTTATCTTTAAAAGATAATCCAGAATTCAAGTCGAAAAAAATAGTCGTTGACGATAATATCGTTGCACTTTCAGACAGATTTAATCATTTGAGCATTCTCAAAGACGGTCGTTTAGTAACAAACCAAAATCTTGATCTAGATGGAATCCTTAATAGTCTTTTGATTGACAATAAATCTGTTTACTACGCTGATGATTACTCAATATGGCAATACGATCTACTGTCCGAAAAATCAAAATTACTGCACTCAGACAAGAACTATACGATTAACAAAATGTCATCTTTCGATAATGTACTTTCAGTTATAGTCGATTCAAAGTCTTACGAATTAATTGATGCTGCTTTAGTCCTGAACAAGAAAATACGATCGAATGCAGAAATAGTAATGCATGAAAAACTTGATCACAATCTAGAAGTAGTGGCCAAGAATAATTTTGTAGAAATCTATCAGAAGGAAAAGATGCATACTATAGAAACTGGATCCTATATCTATTCGATAAATTATGACTCCACTAAGAATGAAATTTCATTAGGTCTAGGTAAGGGTCTCGGTCTTATTGATCTTAGATCTTATGAGTTCAAGATTATTGATATCCTTGGAGCAAGAGTAGGCAAAATAGAAAACATCGGAAAAGGTAAGAAAATTATTAATACATCTAAAGGTTTATTCTACATTGAAGAAGATGAAGTATACAGACGTATCAATGATGGTCAAGAAGCTCTAAACTTTGCTATGTCTAAAGACTATATCTACTTTATAGATAAAAATGGCCTGAACACAATTCCAATTGAAGAATTAGTTTTAAAAGAAAAGCCTTCTATCTATGTAAAATCAGCCACTTACGAGCAATCTGGAAGTGAACGGAATATAAAATTCAATTATTCCTACCAAGATATGCCACTAAGTCTAGATATTCTTAGCACAAACTGGAAAGCAAATCAACTAGGCTATTTTACTTATCAAATAGATGGAATTCATAACCAACCAATTCAACAAGAATTTAGTGAGTCCATTGACCTGCCAGGACTAGTAGAAGGTAACTACGAAATAGAAATCTATGGTTACAGCCATGACCTCACCAAATCAGCTCCACTTTCAGTTAGTATAGCAATTTCTGGCCCTTTCTGGAGGCAATGGTGGTTTTTTTTAATCTCAATTATAGGAGTATTCTTAGCTGCATATTTATATTTTAAGTATAAAAACAAAAAACTCCAAGAACAACATGAAATACAGAGAAATATCTCAGATCTCGAAAAATCCGCCCTCCAAGCACAAATGAACCCCCATTTCATTTTCAATTGTCTAAATTCCATTCAAGGATTCATCATGGACAACGACAAGGAGCAAGCCATGGAGTATCTTGGTGGCTTCGCTCAGCTCATCCGTTCAAATCTGAATGCTTCTACATCATCTAAAATCTCTCTTGCAGAAGAACATCGTATCTTACATAATTATCTTAAACTAGAAAGACTTCGTCTTAATAAGTCTTTCGAATATGAAATTACTCTTCCATCTCATAAGGATCCACATGATATCATGATTCCACCAATGCTTATCCAGCCATTTGTAGAGAATGCTGTGATCCATGGAATGAGAAATGGAATCAAAAACGGTAAAATAGAAATAGAATTCAATTTAAATGGATCTACGTTAAATGTTGAAGTATCTGACAATGGAGATTCCAGCTTACCACCAATCAATATATCAGGACACAAATCTGTAGGCGTGGACATCACTCGTAAGAGACTCAATTATATCAATCAGTCAGATCAAAACATTGATAGTCTCAGCATCAATCATACTTCCTCAGGCACCACTGTAAATCTATCGATCCAGTTAGATTAATCACTTCATCGGCTTTATACCAGTTACTAGTTATTTCCTGCCATATAAAAATTCACTTCCTTTTCTATAGCCCCCTCCCCTACTTTTATTGTAACAAATAGAAGAGACATTGACAGTAAAAGCAATCATGTGGGATGGTATGAATAAACTCCAAGGCGAGCTCATCCTTGATGAAACATCTCTTCAGTTTCGGTTGACTGATTTCTCTGATTCTGATCTGAAGATAAATCTTACTCTTTCAGAAATTGATAGAGTGTCCTACGAAGCTGTATATGGGCTGGATCTGAGGGCACTCAAGATCCAGTCCGTTAAGGGTAGGAGCAATCTATTTGTACTAGATAATGCTTTTGCTTTTAAAGAATTACTTCAAGAAGCTCGAAAATTAAATATCGAAGAGTAACACTTTATGTATGTACTTACATGTAGTGATGAAACTACCTTAAAATAATATTCTAATACATAAAATTAAAAAACCTAAAACATCATGAAAATGAAACATCTACTATCCTTTACCTTATTTATCATATCTATTTGTAGTGTGACCGCGCAAGATCTAGCTAATTGCAATACTCAATCAGTTACCCTTATTGATGATCAAAATGGATTTAGCTCTAGTGCAGAAGCAACTGTGAATTTTGAATCCAATTGTGGATGCAATACGGTAGGAAATTGTGAAATAGTAAGCTTTGAAATACCTAGTAATTATACTTGCCAAGGAATAGTCGTATCTCTCGATAATACTTTGGAATGGAATGATGATTATTTTGATATCTATTATTTACCAGATTGCATCTATGATGGCAATGACGATAACATTTATTCACAAATGTCCAATTATATAGCCACTATCGACCCTATACAAACAGGAGGTACATTTGAAATTTTAGTTTGTGCAGGAGAAGATCAACTAGTTGGTTCTAATTCAGTTAATTTGAATATAACAACAAGTGATTTGTGCTATATCGAAGATTGTACTGTCGATAATACACCACCTACTTGCACTATTTCTGATATCACAATAAATGGAGATGATCTTACTGGCTTAGGTACTATTACATTTACAGACTATGTTACAGATAATTGTGGGACTGTTAATTTCAGTGATGGAAATGACATTACTAATGGCGTAGGATTAACGAATGTAATGGATTATCCATGTGGGAGTGTCACTGAATTTGAAGTTGGCTTTACTGATGATGCTGGCAATACCACAGTTTGTAATTATATCATCACAATAGATTGTGGGAGTAGTTCTTGCCAAAATACAGTTATGGATTTCGACGGTATTGATGATAGAGTCACATTTTCAGGATTATCCGTAATTGGCGAGTTCACAGTTGGTTCTTGGTTCAAGGCTAATAATACACCGAATGGTGGGAATGAAGATAGAGTAATTTCATTTGGAGCTTCTACTAGACTAGAGCTGGGGCTAACGGATTCAGGAAATCTTTGGTTTTATGATCAGGCAGAAGGGAAAGAGGAAATATATCCTAATAATGTACGTGATAATGAGTGGCATCACATCGCATTTACTTCTGATGGAAATGAAAAGCGAATATACCTTGACTTTAACTTATTAGAAGCATACATACAGAGCAACACTTCTGATTATGGGCCAAATTTTGTCATTGGTTCTTGGACTGGAGGTCTATCTGGAGCCGCTGAATTTGCGGGTCGTGTAGATGATGTTAAATTATTCAATCAAGCCTTGGATGAGTCAGAATTAGCTAATGCTTTTTATAATATAGATAATTCTGCAGATCTTCTTCTATATGCTAACTTCGAGGAAGGAGCTGGAAATAATGACAACTCTAATATCTCAGAAGTATTAAATATTGCAAGCAATATTAACGGTACTATTCAAAATTTTAATCTTAACAACGCAGAATCTAATTATGTGTGCGATTTAATTTTTGAAATTCCAGAAAACTGCACTGACGAATGTGCAGCAGATCTTGTAAATCTCAATACGGGAATAGACTTTAATGATAATAGTGAACTTCCAATTGGAGAATATGAGGGCGGATGGCAATTGATCTCTAGTCCAGATGATGGAGTTTCTTTTCCAAGGCCATCTTATGTTTTAAACCCTAACTCTGTGTGGGCACAGCTGCCAGGAACGCAATATATTTCTCCCTATCCAAGTGCATTTAACAATCAGACATTCTCAGATCCATATGTTTTTGAAAGATGTTTCTGTATTTGTGAGCCTACTAGCGAAGTTAATCTTGATGTTGCAGCATATTTTGATAATTTCCTAACGCTTGGACTGTACGATTCCGAGGGCAACTTAATAGAAGAATTGATAAATTATACAGGAAGTGCAAGCACCATCACTTTTACAGGTGATCCTTATACTTCCAATACTTCTTATTCACTCAATACAGGAACGTATTGCCTTAGAGCTGGATTGAGAAATGATGGTCAATCAACGATGGGTCTAGCAATCCAAGCTTCGGTTTCTGGAGCTGGATTAATTGAAAATGGGTGTTGTACCCCTTTTACAATCGTTACAGGTACGATATACCAAGATGATGACTGTAATGGATCATTTGTAGAAGGCTCCGAAGAACCGTTATCCGATATTGAAGTTCAACTATGTGATTCTGATGGAACAGTGGTGATGACTACAACTACTGATACTTTTGGATATTATTCATTCTTCGATGTAGGAGTCGGTTCTTTTACTGTAAAGCATGTACCATCAGGAAATCAAAACCTATCACAAGGGGTTGATGGTTATCCGATAGAAGTCACTTCAAATTCTGTTACTGGAGATCTTGATTTTGGTGTGTGTGGAGATCCGTGTTTAATGGATGAAGTTGCACCTTTTATTACTTGTACTGATGAAACTATACAGATTTCTTTAGATCAATCAGGTTCAATTAATGTTACAGAAATAATATTATCCCTTATTAGTGCTACGGATGAATGTGATGATGATGTAAGTTTTGATTTATCTCAATTTGTATTTAATTGCTCGGATATTGGTACTAATGAAATTACAATCACTGCAACTGATGACAGTGATAATTCATCAACATGTGAAATTACAGTAATTATTGAGGATAAATTATCCCCTACAATTTCATGTTCTGGTGTAAATGTTTCTCTAGAAATAAACCAAGATGGATTAGCAGTTATTGGGGACTCCTATTTAGAACATATTGACGCAACAGATGAATGTGGAATCGAAAGCTTTTCCATAGATCAGGATGCATTTAATTGTGATCAATTTGGAAT
>CALLMH010000101.1 GCA_938007965.1 uncultured Saprospiraceae bacterium
AGCACAACTGAAAACAGTCGCACCAAATGGTAGTGTGAGAGCTTCGGAAACAATCATCGAGGTGCCATCATTCAAAAAAATGGTTACTGACAAGAAAGAAACCAGAGCTACCTTTACCCCAAGAAGTATGAAATTCGTACCCACCGCGCAAAATGGTCTTACGGTACTTAATAGAGATCAAAATCAACTCCCGATTCTGATAAGCGGTCATCCAGAACTCAGTCTCAGGAGTACAGATACTAGAGAAGGAATGGGTCTAAATTTTCTGGAAAATGCTAAAGATCTAATGTCTATCACAAGCCCAGCTGAAGAATTTATAGAGATAAAATCAGAAACGGATGAACTGGGAATAACACATATCAAATACCAACAAGTACATAGAGGGGTTCCTATATACGGCTCAGAAGTAATCTATCATAATAACAGCAAATCACAATGGTTGAACGGTCGATACTCTGAAACACCGACTTTAGAATCAGTAGAGCCGAGTATAGATCTCACATCGATTACTGAGATAGCTGTGGAGGATTTAGGCGGAATTAAGGAGGTCAAAAATGATAAGTTTAATCTATTCGGATTTGAGAAGATCAAAGGAGATCTGATGATTTATGATGGTAGGCTATGCTATGTATTGGTCGTCTACAAGAGCATCATAGATAGGTGGGAGTATATCATAGATGCACATACTGGAGATGTAATAAGAAAACATGAGAATATGTGTAAATTACACAATCATGGAGCTCATGAAAATTGTAGTCACAAATTAAGTAATGATGAGACAACTAAGGAATTAAGTGTATCTGAGACAACCGCGGATAATCTTCCACCTGATGGACCTACTATATCGACTGCTCAGGATTTATTTGGTGCTACGAGACAGATCAATACTTACGAGTCAGGTAATCGATTCTATATGATAGATGCTGCAAGAACGATGTTTGACAATGCCAGTTCTAGTATTCCGAATGATCCCGTGGGGACAATATGGACGATCGATGCATTCAATACAAACCCACAAAACAGTGACTTCGAATATGATCATGTAGTTTCTAATTCTTCAAATTTCTCAGGAAAACAGACGGGTGTCTCAGCTCAATATAATGGTGGTCAAGCTTATCAATATTTCAAAGAAATTCATGACCGAGAGTCTATAAATGGAACGGGCGGAAATGTGATAGGGTTGATCAATATCGCAGACGAAGACGGTAGTTCTCTAGGTAATGCTTTTTGGAATGGAATAGCGATGTTTTATGGAAATGGTGATAATGCTTTTGAATCACTGGCACGAGGTCTAGATGTGGCAGGGCACGAGATGTCACATGGAGTAATACAGAGTACAGCAAATCTAGAATATCAAGGGGAGTCCGGTGCATTGAATGAGTCGTTCGCCGATATATTTGGAGCGATGATAGATAGAGAAGATTGGTTGATTGGAGAAGATGTAGTGAAGAATTCGGCGTTCCCTTCTGGCGCATTGAGAAGTCTGCAAGATCCGCATAATGGAGCAAGTACGGGAAACTTCAATGCTGGCTGGCAACCACGAACATATAGCGAAAGATTCACAGGTAGTCAGGATAATGGTGGAGTTCATATCAATAGTGGTATACCGAACTGGGCGTTTTTTAAATTTGCCACCTCTAGTGGAGTAGGAAAAGAAAGAGCTGAAAAAGTATATTATAGAGCATTGGACAAATATATGACAAAGTCTTCTCAGTTCATAGATGCGCGTCTCGCGGTGGTGCAAGCTGCTACTGACCTATATGGCGCAGGTGTAGCCAATGCGGCTAGAGCTGCCTTTGATGAGGTAGAAATATTCAGTGGGGATGGGACTGTAGTAACTACTGATGTAGAGGCTAATCCTGGAGAGGATCTTGTTCTTTTTACCACTACAGATCAGCAAGGACTATATATAACCAATGGAGAGGGTAGTTTTCTTACAGATTCTAATGGGAATGCGCTTTTCAATCCATTGACGACTCAAGATCCAGCTAGTGTACCTAGTGTCTCAGATGATGGATCAGAGATTATATTCGTAAACCAAGATAAAGAGCTGTACTATATTCTCATTGATTGGTCGACGAATACGGTTCAGTTCGAAGGAGTAATAACCTCTAATGAACAGTGGAGAAATGCGGTATTCTCTAAAGATGGGCTCAGGATGGCCGCACTACGAGAAGTACAAGAAGATCAGATTTTTGTATATGATTTTATTAGTGAGTCGGGGATTGATTATACTCTATTTAATCCTACATTTACTGAAGGGGTGAGTACTGGTGATGTATTGTACGCCGATGCATTGGAGTTTGATTTCACTGGAGATTATCTGATGTACGATGCATATAATCAGCTCGAAAGCTCATTTGGTAATCCGATTGATTATTGGGATATTGGATTCATCAAGGTATTCAATACTGATTCGGGAACATTCACTAATGGTAATGAAATCCAAAAATTATTTTCTCAGTTGCCAGAAGGGGTAGATATCGGAAATCCAACGTTTTCAAAAAATAGTGATTTCATTATCGCTTTTGATTTCTTGGAGGATGGTGAGTTTAAGGTATTGGGTAGTAATATCGAATTACAAGAGACAGAAGAGATATTTGTGGATAATGATAGACCAGGCTATCCGAGCTATTCTAATGCCGATGATAAAGTCTTATTTGATGCCATCAATGATAATACAGGACTAGGCGTCATAGGAGGTGCAGAACTAATGAGTAATAAGATAGAATCCAACTCGGCAGCTATACAGATAGGGTTCGAGTCTGCAGGTATCAAGTGGGGCGTATGGTTTGGCAATGGTGAAAGAAATATCACATCAAGCGAAGATGTAATCCTCGACGAAAGTGATATCACAGTATTTCCAAACCCTGCAGGCGAATCAATCACTATCAAATCAACTATCGAAAATGCTGGTGAAACACAAATCTCAATCGTTGATATAATGGGGAGATCTATCTTGGTAAAGACTGTTGATAAATTAGAGAAGGAAACTTCACTAGATATTTCAAAACTAACGGTCGGTTCTTATATCTTGAATATTAGAAACGACCAAGGCGTATCAAGTGAGATGTTCGTAAAAGAGTAAAATGTACGTTGGTTTCAACTGACAAATTAATATGATTAAATTTATGCCTGATTGCAATTTGTAGTCAGGCATTTTTGATAGTAATAAATGGATTCTCAATATAAAAAAGTACTTATAGTTAGATTCAGTTCGATAGGCGATATCGTGCTGACTAGTCCTGTGGTCCGCTGCGTGAAAAAACAATTAGGTTGTAAAGTCCATTTTATCACAAAGTCAAAATATAAGTCGACTGTAGAGTATAATCCACACATCGATAAGATTTATACTATAGATAAAGAAATCACCGAAGTGCTTCCTCAATTGAAAGCTGAGAAATATGACCTCATAATTGATCTCCATAAGAACCTGCGGTCCCAACGACTGAAACTGAGTCTCAGAACAAAGTCAATCTCATTCGATAAGATCAATATCGAAAAGTGGTTGCGGATATATACTAGGATGGATACATTGCCTGATAAGCATCTCGTAGATAGATATTTTGAGAGTCTATCGAGTATTGGTGTGGTCAATGATGACGAAGGATTATGCTATCATCATGGTAGGACTGATAATGATATAGCAAACCTCATTCCCACTGAGAAGTATGTTGCCATAGTGCTAGGTGCTACCTATTACACAAAAAGGATTCCAATAGAAAAGCTGGAGATAATAATTCAAAATTCTGAGTTGAAGTGTCTATTATTGGGCGGAGCTGATGTGGCTGGCCTAGCAGCTGACTTGGCATCTCGATTCCCACAAGTAAAGAACCTATGTGGCTTAGTATCCCTAAATGAAAGCGCGGCTCTTGTGTCACATAGTAAATATACAATCACAGGCGATACAGGTCTCATGCATATGGCGGCAGCCTTTAAGACTCCTATGATGGTATTCTGGGGGAGTACAGCTTATGAATTGGGTATGTATCCGTACTATGGAAGTAACCATAAGATACTCAGTCTATACATGGAAAACAAAGATATAAACTGTAGCCCATGCTCCAAGATTGGGAAGGAAGTCTGCCCGAAGGGGCATTTCAAATGTATGATGGATCTAAAAAATAATGATATTATAAATGCCATGAAATTATTGGAAAATTAATAATCAAACGTTAATCCTAGAGCATTGATCTATATTTTGCTTTATTTTTAATACCTTGAATATGTGAGTGTATTTAAAAGATATCTAAAATATATTGTCGTGATATTGGGCAGCTTGGATTGTACTTCATTAGGTGCTCAGATCTGTGATTTTCATGGGAAACCCATAGCACTAGATGGACAGACGACGCCTGACATATTCAACGCCACGACCACACTAGAATACTTAGATCAAATCTTAATGATCGATGGAAGTCCTCAAGAAGTCGATGAGCTAGAGGTGCATTTTTTTGACAACCGGGGCGAGCTGGATATAATCCTTGGGTGTAGTTTTCCATTGGCTCATGATTTCTATGCTTCTGTGTCAGGAGAAATATTGGCTTTCGATCTCAATGAAGATATCAATAGTAATGGCATCCAAAAATTAGATTATATATCATTTGATCAATATGGTCGAAAGTTCAAATTCGTATTGATCAATAGAACATATCTATACGAATTTGTGAATGCTGTGACGCATATTCTTCAGCCATCTACTTTCTATGAGCAAGGAGTGATTGGTCCGCAATCATTCGAATATATTCGCCTGTCCGAGATAAGTGGAGACTTTACACTTATATCGGAAGCATTATATGAGACGGTTACAGAGCAGGTACTTGTTTCGGATGCATATTCGAAGCTTATCATTGTGCCCGCTGAGTTTGAGACTGCTTACCATCACTATTATCATGAGTCGAGTGACTGCGAAGATGCGATAGTAGAGACGGAATCTATGAATTTTATAGCGCGAGAAGAATATTCGGAATTACAAATCATAGAGGCTGAATTGGCCACTGTCACCGAATTGAGTTTGGACGCGCATGCATATTATGGTCCGACCTATTTCAAACGAGAAATAATAAACCTTGATAGTCTCAAGCAGATCTATACGACAAACCTGGTCATAGATAGTATGAAAGAGGATTGTTATCATCTCAATTTTCTAAGATGCGCTAATTATACAGAGGTACTCGACAGTACGACTTCTGTACCTGAGTTGGGAGATGCCTACCTTCCATGTCCTACTGATTATAGCAGCGCTGGAGTTTATTGTTACAACCAAGAAATAGAAGTGCCGGCAACTTATAAACAAAGAGATTATTTGAAATTAGTAACACCTGCCTCGACAATATCTACTGTGGTGGAGGCGGAGATGGATACTGTGGAAGTATCAAGAATTACAAATAAGGAAACCATAGATGAGTCTTGTATTACCTATACTTACGATTCGATTGCATATTATAAACTGGTATCTCCTCCAACAGTAGCTGTCACAGAGACCCCTGCATCATATGGGACTATTACTCGGAGTCTGTTACATGAGCCTCCTGTATTCGAAGCGATAGCATCCGAAGAACAAGTAGATACAATAATCGTCCAAACTGCGGAAAATATCGTAAAAGACGAAGGGCACCTCAACTTACAAAACATAGATCTACTATGTATGCATGAAACGATCAAAAGAAGAATGGTAGAGCTATCACTTGCAAATGAAGAAGATGAAATCTACGGCAAAGCGTACTATCAAGCAATCATAGAATATCAACAATCAAAGCAAATAAAAATAGGCGCAATCGATAAGGAACTGCTAGAATCATTAAATATCAGCTTCGAATGAGGGTAGTGAATGGATATATAAAAAATGGAAGATTGATTTGTCTGATGGTGTTTTGTATGACTAATCTTGGTGCTCAGACTATAGATTTTTCTTTCTACACGAAGGATTATGATGGGGGAGTAGTGCCACTGACCGAGCGATTAGATCCTGATAAGAATTATCTAGTGTTGTTTTCAGCATTTTGGTGTCAGCCGTGTGTGAAGCAGATAGATGACGTGTTTTCCCAAGATATTAGTGTTTATCGAGAATTATACAATCTAGAAATCATATTGCTCAATGATGATTACTTCGACGAAACTAATATTGCAAGAAATAAAATAAGGGAAAAACGATGGTACTTCAATCAATACATGACGGACAATATTTTCGGAGCATTGGGAGTAAATTCTATACCGAGGGATTATTTGATTCTAGCGGGAGAATCTACTGGAGAGCGCGTATATGCCTCTAATTTCTTATCTGTATTGGAATCGAAGTATATCGAAAATGGATATGAATCCGTATTCTTTGACAAAAATATTCAACAAGTCTTAACGAGTACTTGCGAGGTGTCAGCTTATGACTACGGAGTTACAGGTTCTGAGATGTTTAATAATAAGGAATACCACAACGTCAATGGACAATATTATAGATCTGGAATTTTAAACAAAAATATATACAGATACAACCCCTTGACAGAGGAAGAGGATATTGTGTTTGATTATTATCTAGGATTGTGTGATGGATTTACTTTGAGAGATTATGAAGGTGATGCTATTCAATTGACAGTAGAGTCAAGGACAATAGTCGAAGGAGAGATTATAATAGAAACAGATCAAATGATCGTGTCCGAGTGTGGAGAAGATATACCATTTATCATGTCTTCGACTACTGGAAGTAATGCTGGCTTAGTGTTCGATATAGAGGATCATAAGATCGTATCACGACTCATATGTCATACTGCCGAACACGAATCTGTATATGTAGACGACGAAATTGCAGATTTGTGCATTGCTGTAAATACTGATGAGCTAACGGTAGAGGATGATTTGAGATTGACTAATAATCCAGGAGATGGCGTATTTAGAGTGATAGGGGATATCAAATTACCAATCATAGTCAGGGATATACATGGAAACATAAATGTAGACGCTCAATATGGGAATAGTATAGATATTTCAATGTTGCCCAATGGAATCTATTCGGTCACTGTGGGTAGAGAAAGTTGTATTTATATAAAGAGATAAGTCATCCATGTAGTTTCTTTTACTGATGATAATTTTAGTTAGAGATTATTAATCTCCTCATGCTGAATTTGTATTGATATTCAAGACTTACGGCTTTGACATTTACTTCTGTACCTCTTTGAATAGATCCTGCAACATCACTCGCGCTTGTTTCAAGCCTTTGACGCCATCTTTTATCATCAGTAGGTAGTTTCTAGACTGCTTTAGAGAATAGCCTTTAAGCTGACCGCCGACGGATACATATTTTAATATTGCTTGGAATTGTTCTGTCTCGAAGTAAGAGGACTGTGGATTGCCGATGAAGTAGCATCGCAGTTTATTTCCCTTCAATGATAATCGCTCGAATCCGAGTTTCTTGCATATCCATCGCACTCTCAGTCCGTCAAATAATTCATTTACTTGTTTGGGGATAGGGCCGAATCTATCTCGCATCGCGTCGATGAATTTGGTCAAATCTTCTTCATTGTTGATACCGTCGAGCTGTGTATATAGTAGTAGTCGTTCTTGGATATTATTGATATAATCATCAGGAATCAGCATCTCTACATCCGTCTCTACTTCCACATCCCTGACGTAGTTTCTATCGGTTTGAACTTGATCTTTATATACCTCCTTGAATTCTGTTTCCTTGAGTTCGAAGACGGCCTCTTCTAGTATCTTCTGAAATGTATCATACCCGATGTCGCTTATGAATCCACTTTGTTCTCCACCGAGCATATTGCCGGCACCACGGATATCGAGATCTCTCATAGCGATATGGAATCCGCTACCTAAGTCAGAAAATTCTTCTAGCGTCTTGAGTCGCTTTCTTGCTTCAGAAGTTAATACCGATAGTGGTGGAGCAAAGAGGTAGCAGTACGCCTTACGATTAGATCTACCTACCCGTCCTCGCAGTTGGTGCAAGTCACTCATTCCGAATTGGTGCGCATTATTGATGATGATCGTATTCGCATTGGCGATATCAAGACCTGTCTCTATGATATTAGTACATATTAAGACATCGTACTCACCAGCGATAAATGAGACTAGCCGCTCTTCCATCTGTTTGGAATCCATCTGACCATGTGCGATTTGTACGGTGATGTCAGGGCACAATTTCTTTATCATAGCAGCCATGTCAGGGAGGCTTTTTACACGATTGTGTACGAAGAATACTTGCCCTCCTCTGTTTACTTCATAGTATATAGATTCTCTCACCACGTCATCATTGAATATTCTCCGTTCGGTATGAATCGGCTGTCTATTTGGTGGAGGGGTACGGATTATGGACAGATCTCTAGATCCCATGAGGGAGAATTGCAACGTCCTAGGTATCGGGGTAGCGGTAAGTGTAAGTGTATCTACGTTTACTTTTAGATTTCTTAGTTTTTCCTTGGCGGCAACTCCAAATTTTTGTTCTTCGTCGATGATCAATAAACCCAAATCTTTGAATTTTACATCCTTGTTGAGAAGTGAGTGAGTACCAATGACGAGATCGAGCGTGCCGTCTGCCATCTTTGCGAAGATTTCCTTCTTTTGTTTAGCTGTTTTGAATCGATTGAGATAGTCGACCGTGACTCCGAACTCGTCCATCCGAGCATGGAAGGTCTTATAATGCTGAAGTGCAAGTATGGTAGTAGGTACTAATATAGCCACCTGCTTACCTCCGACCACAGCTTTGAATGCTCCCCTCAACGCTATCTCAGTTTTACCGAATCCTACATCTCCGCAGATCAGTCTGTCCATCGGACTCTCGGCCATCATGTCCTCTTTCATATCTGTGGTAGCGGTCAGTTGGTCAGGAGTATCTTCGTATAGAAATGATGCCTCTAACTCATTTTGCATGTACCCATCAGGTGGAAAAGCATGACCTTTTGATGCCTTTCTTTTTGCGTATAGCTTTATTAGCTCTTTAGCTATATCTTTTACTTTTTTCTTTGTTTTTCGTTTGAGAGTCTTCCAAGCATCGCCTCCGATCTTACTGAGCTTGGGTGGTTTCCCGTCCTTGCCTACGAATTTGCTTATCTTATGTAGCGAATTGATAGATACATATAATATATCATTGTTTTGATACAGGAGTCGGACAGATTCCTGAGTCTTGCCTGCGAGTTCTATTTTTTCAAGTCCGCTATACTTGCCTATACCATGATCTATGTGCGTTACAAAATCACCCGGTTGTAATTCCCGAATCATCTTGAGGCTCATCGCTTGATCTTTTGTGAATCCTTTTCTGAGTTTATACCTGTGAAATCTTTCAAAAATCTGATGATCAGTATAGCATGCCACATTTAGATCATGATCAACGAATCCTTCGTATATAGACTTATTCACAGGATGAATGCGAACATCAGCTTTTAAGTCTTCGAATATCGAATAAAAACGTTCGATCTGTTTAGCACTATCGGTAAATAAGAAGTTTTCAAAACCTGCCTTTTCGTTTTTTACTAAGTTGTCAATAAGTATCTTGAAATTCTTATTAAATGAGGGTTGAGGCTTGGTGTTGTAGCTGATTTTTGCATCAGGCTCAATTTTTATTTGAGTTTTCTTCGTAAGGATTATATTATATTTTTCTATACTGTTCAATACCTCATTTGGGTATATGAATGCTCTTTCGTCAAATACTCTTTTGAGTTCAGCTTCTGTATTTACATTTATGGTGGTGGCAAACTTTTCAGACTTGTCAAAGCACATCTGTAGCTTGTCTAATATGACATCAAAGTCCCTGATCCAGATGACCGTACGTTCATTAAAAACGCTGAATAGGGGTACTTTTTCTTCTTGTTTGAATCCGCTGTTTATATTAGGGATGATGGACACCCGCTCTATATTCTTGAGGCTGAGTTGATTGGTTGGGTTGAAGGTTCGGATGCTTTCGATCTCCTCGTCGAATAGTTCGATCCTATATGGCCATTCATTGCCAAAAGAAAAAATATCTACAATCCCACCACGTATTGCAAACTGACCTGGTTCGTACACGAAATCTACGCGCTCAAATCCGTATTCTACCAATACCTCAATGATGAAATCTATGTCGAGATCTTCTCCTTTCTTGATAACTATCTTATTGCTATCAAGAATATTAGGATCTACTACTTTTTCGAATATAGCTTCTGGGTAGGTTATGATGATCTGACCTTCTCCATCCTTCTGACTTACTTTATTGATGGCTTCTGTACGTTGGAGGACATTCATATTGTTGAGTTCCTCGTATGCCATCGGGCGCTTGAATGAGTCTGGAAAGAAATGTACTTTGGGTTTTTCTATGATGAGGTCTAGCGTATTCTGCAAATAGGCAGCTTCTTCTTTATCGTTGGCTATGAATATCTGGCTGTAGCCACTCTTGGCATATAGTGCCGACAAGACAAAGCTATCCTGAGCACCTACCATCCCATCGATCATGATTCTAGCGGGTGAGGAAGCTTCTACATAAGAAGCTATTTGGTCTGTTCTTTTATCTTCCTGATAGAGCTTCAGGAGTCTTTCTAAATTCTCCACAGGACGAAGATATGATAATCAATAGAAAACCGTAAAAAGATGGTAAGTCTCTTGAGAATAATACTATCCTTTTTGACCGTTATTGCAAAAGCAAGACACTATATTTAGATTTGCAACTATGAAAACTATAGTATCTATGATGGTAACAGAAAATTACAAAGAGTGAAGAAATTTCAGCATATAAATACTGGATATAATAGCACTTTCGAATATGGTGAATTGAGCATAGGTATAGTTGTTCCTATAGAGAATTATGTCAGTAGCTCTGTCCCTACTATGATAGATCATGTGGAGAGGGTAAGACTCGTAGATCAATTAGGATTCAAGGCATTGTGGCTTAGGGATGTTCCTCTTCATGTACCTTCGTTTGGAGATGCAGGACAGACTTATGATCCATTTACATATCTTGGTTATTTAGCTGGGCAAACTAAGGATATCGCTTTAGGTATTGCGAGTGTTGCTTTACCTTTACATCATCCGATACATGTCGCGAAATCAGTCAATACTATTGATCAACTTTCAGGTGGGAGAGTTCTATTGGGAATAGCATCGGGGGATAGAAGGGAAGAATTCCCAGCTACTGGATCGGATTTTGAAAACCGTGGTGCTTCTTTTAGAGACGCTTACAAGTTTTTACGAGTTTCTGAAGATGATTTTCCGATTTTGGAGAATAATACATATGGAAAATTGGACGGCACTATGGATATACTACCTAAGCCATATGGTGCTAAAATTCCAATGTTAGTTACCGGTCATAGTCAACAGTCTACTGAGTGGATAGCCGAAAATGCAGACGGCTGGATGTTTTATCCTAGAGATAATCAATCACAAGAATTAAGAATCAAACAATGGAGACAACTTATGAGTATATCCCAAGAATGGAGCAAGCCATTTATGCAACCACTCTACATAGACCTTATGCCTCAGAGTGACTTTAAACCTCAGGGCATTCACTTAGGGATAAGAACAGGGATTGATTTTTTGATAGAATACTTACATGGAATAAAAAGTATAGGAGTCAATCACGTTGCGCTCAATCTAAGATTTAATAATGCCAACATAGAGCAAACCTTACATCTACTGGCTGAAAAGGTGATCCCACAGTTTCATAAAATTAAATAGGATAATAATGAAAAATAAAACCATCCTTATAACAGGAAGTACAGACGGTATCGGAAAATTAGCGGCAACTAAACTCGCTAAAAATGGGCATAATATAATTTTACACGGTCGAAATGCTGAGAAGCTAACCAGGGTAAAGGAAGAAATCAAGTCGCTTACTAAGAATGATAATATTGTAGGGTATGTTGCAGATTTTTCCATTTTGGAAGAAGTAAGACATATGGCAAGTAAGATCAAAGAAGATCACTCAACTATAGATGTCCTAGTCAATAATGCGGGTGTTTTCAAAGTTGCAAACCCTATTAGTGCCAATGGATTAGATATAAGAATGGTGGTCAATTATCTAGCTCCATACATACTGACCGATGAATTGATTCCCATTTTGGAGCGGAGTGATAATCCTAGGATAATCAACCTAAGCTCTGCCGCACAAGAAACAGTATTAGGTAGATCATTGGAGAAAAATGTAAGTCTATCTGATAATCAAGCCTATGCTCAAAGTAAATTAGCTATTCTATTATGGAGTTTTGATTTTGCTCGAAAACACAAATTTATAACTACAATTGCCCTTAACCCTGGGTCGCTTCTAAATACTAATATGGTGAAAGAAGCTTATGGTAAATTCTGGTCTCCAGCCGATAAAGGTGCCGATATCATCATAGACATAGCCATCAATCCTAAGTATGCAGACAAATCTGGTCAGTATTTCGACAATGACAAAGGAGATTTTGGGCAAGCACACCCCGATGCTTATCAGAGCGATAAAATAGAGGCACTTATTTCGAAAACTGAGGAACTATTAGGCAATTAAAACTATATATTTAGTCAATCAAGGTGAAATGTATTATACATTATCTCCATTACTAAATCTAAGACCTAAAGAAAAGGCGAAACGGTAGATGCATCAGTATTGTTGAATGCAGGACATACTTATACGGGCATAGATATTTTCATTTTAATCCTTTACTAATCATAATATATGCGAATGTGGAAAAGTTGGGTGCAATTCTCATAACCTCCCTTACCGTTATCACAGAAAGAATTCTAATTTTGCGATCAGAAAGTAAATCCACTTATGCCAGACATCATACAATTATTGCCAGATAGTATAGCCAATCAGATCGCAGCGGGAGAAGTTATCCAACGACCCGCTTCTGTGGTAAAAGAATTGGTAGAGAATGCAATCGACGCTGAAAGTACAGAGATCAAACTGATCATCAAAGATGCGGGCAAAACACTGATCCAAGTAATAGACAATGGCAAAGGAATGTCTGATACCGATGCGCGTATGAGTTTCGAGAGACATGCAACTTCTAAGATCAGAAAAGCTGCAGACCTATTTTCTATCTCTACCAAAGGATTCAGAGGCGAAGCATTGGCATCTATCGCGGCCATCGCTCATGTAGAGTTGATCACTAAGACCCATGGTGAAGAGCTAGGAAGAAGATTGCTAGTATCTGGATCTAAAGTGACTAAGCAAGAGCCTTGCTCCGCACAATCAGGAACTAATTTTTCTGTCAAAAATCTGTTTTTTAATGTTCCTGCACGAAGAAAATTTTTAAAGTCTAATCCCGTAGAACTCAAACATATCATCGAAGAATTCAAACGGGTAGCACTGGCACATCCTACTATATTTATGTCCCTCTATAGTAATGAGCAAGAAGTATATCATCTGCCGGCGAGTAACTACCGACAGAGAATAGTCGCCATCATGGGAAAATCGATGAATGATAAACTAGTGCCTATCGAAGAGGATACTGAGATCGTATCATTGTCAGGATTCGTCGGAAAACCAGATGCTGCCAAGAAAAGAAAAGGGGATCAATTCATATTCGTTAATGATCGATTCATCAAGAGTAACTATCTGAATCATGCAATAAGAACCGCCTACGATGACTTGATCGTGAAGGAGGCATATCCATTATTTTTCTTATATCTTACGGTAGATCCTGCGCAGATAGATATTAATGTCCATCCTACTAAGACCGAAATAAAATTTGAAGAAGAGCGATTGATTTATAACTATATACGTGTGGCAATCAAGCATGCACTTGGTCATTATAATGTGTCACCGACACTAGACTTTGGATCCAATTCCAATTTTGGCAATTCTATAGATAACAAACGTTCATTTGATCAGGTAAACCAAGAATACAATTTCAAATCTGATGCTGGATATTCTAAACCTAATACAGGAGGGAAATTCGAAAAATCAAATCTGAAAGCTTGGGAACAAATCTATGCGGGTATCCAAGAAGGTCAAGAAGAACAACCGACAGATATACAACAGACACTTACTGTTGCCAGCAAAATAAGTACAGAATCCGGCGAAGAGATATCTAAAGTAGAGGAGGGGAAACCACCTTATCAGATCCATAATACTTATATCCTTACACATATCAAGTCTGGATTTTTATTGATAGATCAACAAGCGGCTCATGAGCGGATTTTATATGAAAATAATCTATCTAGCCTAAGCTCTCACCAAAAACTGACACAGAAAGAATTATTCCCTAGGACAATAGAGTTAGATAATGCTAAGGCCACTATCATGAAAGACATACTTCCTAAGATCAATGCTCTCGGATTTGATGTAGAAGATTTTGGAGGGAAGACTTTTCTAATCCATGGAATACCAGCGGGATTAACAGGCAGTGCTGATGCTACCGTACTCATGGAGCGATTGATAGATCAATATGTGGATAATATGGAACTGCAGTTAGGGATAGAAGAAAATCTTGCCCGTTCATTGGCTGTCTCCGCAGCGATAAAGAGAGGGAAGGCTATGGAAGTAGCTGAGATGAAGTTGATGATCGATCAGTTATTTGCTTGTGAAGTGCCTTATAAGAGTCCTACAGGTCGAAGATGCATAGTCACGATGGATATGGATACGATATTGAGGCAGTTTATAGGATAACCTATCATTTTAGCACATATTACTCAAGGCAAGTATTTCTTGGATAGACATATTTTATGCTACTAACTCGGATTGTGCCTTTTGCTATAAGCCACACTACACAATACTCGCTAACGCTCATACAGTTGAGGATTCTCAACTTCAAAATTCAATCCAAATACCTAGGCCAGCTAAGGTCACTAGCGAATATCGACTTAAAACCATACCATCACACACCCCATTTGTATTGCTCTCCTTACTTCGGAACTGCCCTATATAACTAAAAAAAAGGATCTTTTGAATAATTCAAAAGATCCTAATTACTAAAGGTACGTGAGTATAAAATGGTTTTATCTTACAAGCTTAGTATTTTTCCGGATTTTACATTTTCGCCATTGATAATTCTGTACAGTAGAATTCCATTGTACGGTGTATCTAATGTTATCTGAGTATTATTCTGTCCTTTTGTAGTAGTGTGTGATCTTGAGTAGATTACCTTTCCGCTTACATCTGTCAACTCGATCGTTACATTCGTATCTGTATCACTTAAGTAATTCATCTGGAATGAACCATTGAATGGATTCGGGTATACCTTTACATCATCCTTACTTATTGAAGTGACAAGTTCTCTTAGTTGCACCTCTAATTCCGAATCAGTCGGGTTAGAATCTATGATATTGCTTAGGGTTATGATATCATCCTCTGATGCAGAAGAATCATCTTGATCGATGATAATGTCACCCAATCTGATTCCAGTGAAATCTATACCATCAATATTCTCATTTGCTACCAATACATCAATAATCGTCTTCGGATCGTCGTATAGTTCTTCTGCGGTAGCCGTTTCTATTTGTGCAGGATCTACGAATAACCACTCACTCGTTGTGCCGAAGTCTTCGATCTCACCTGTCAAGAATTCTAATAATTTCTTTAGGTCATCAAAATCAACGTCTCCATCCTGATCTATATCTGCTGCCCATTTCTGATGTGCAGCTGTAAATTCTGCATTTCCTACGACATAATCCATTAGGAAATTGAGATCTTCATTATCGATTCCACCAGCATAGTCAAGGCCGCTGTAATCACAATATAGTTTATACTCATTGCCAGGATATGCGAACCCTGCGAATCTATAATGTCCCCATGCACCAGTATTGGACATCAACATAAGATTGCTGACCACTGTATCCATATGGGCAGTTACTGTTGTGTCTATATTGATAAAGAATATATAGCTACTATCCATCGCATTGTACATACTATCCATAGAAGCCACTACGCTGGTGTCCAGAGTTACTACATAACTTGTGTCTGGTCCCATATCTTTTATAGTCACGAGGACGTCTTCCATCATATCTCCACCCACGGTACTGACTGTACCACCAATGTAGTAGTGCATGCCTGGATCTGGGTCAATTTCTTCTTCACAAGCGTCACCGACTCCGTCTCCATCTTCATCTTCTTGATATGGATTTGGAGTTTCTGGACAGTTATCATCTGCGTCGAGCACTCCGTCATCATCTAGGTCATTGTCCATTTCTTCACAAGCATCACCGATACCGTCTCCATCTTCGTCTTCTTGATTTGGATTTGGTACATATGGGCAGTTGTCATCTGCATCACTCACACCATCATGATCTTGATCGCTAGGTGCAGGTTCGCAGTTAGGGATATTTGCTCCGTTGTTTTGTACATCTATAGTGACTACACAATATGATTGATTTCCATCATGATCAGTCACCCACATTTGCACCTGATTCTCTCCTACATCGGCACAGGTAAATGTCTTGAAAGTATCATGGATATCTGATGAAAATGAAAATTTGAGAGATCCGCCATTACAAGAAGCGGTACTTCCTAGATCTAGATCTTTTGCCCAAATCTCTACCATACCATCATCGAATACTCCATCATGGTCACTATCCACACCCATCAATGATACAGCGATAGAACCATAGCAATATGGCGTTGGCGGTTTATTGTCCGTTACTTTTATCTTTTGTGTACATGTCTTTTTCTTTCCACAGCCATAGTTGACAGTATACTTTACAGTATGCCATCCTATCGGATAAGTCCCAGAGATATCAGCTCCGTTGTTATCAGCATAAGGGGAGTTATTAGTAACTGTGAAATGTCCACCACAGGCATCTCCATCTACATATAGAGGGTCAGCGTGTATGTATTTATTTACACAATTATTAGAATTTACAGTGATATCAGCTGGACATGTCAATACTGGTATGTCCCCCTGCGATACTTTTATGAATTGGTAATAAACCCAGAGACCTGGAGTATAACCATTATATCCTCCATTGTAATTTGGATTATACTGACACCAATCTATGATTTGCCATTTTCTAACTATTTTTTTACATGTGGAACTGATCGTATATACTTGATCAGAATGAGCAACACCTATATTGCTACTACCGCAAGATCCACTTCCTCCATACCAAGTAGGATATCCCCATCCTGGAGGCATTTGACTTGGGTGAGTAGATGGGTAACAACCTTCTAGAGTAACGTGCTCTTGTGGCCATGTGATATTACTTTCGTTGAATGAATTATACCCTCCACTGACAGTTATGACTTGGCTACAAGTATGAACTTGCCAGTTGTAGTCTTCCACAGACCAAGTTCTTACGATGTAGCCTACATTACATGAGTTCAGATTGTAACTCACTGAAGGAGTACCAGCATCATACCAGTTTCCACCATAGTAGTAATTGGCATTTCCATATATAGATAGATCCCAGATTTCATCATTACACGAGACGGTTACATTATCAGGGCAATATAGTGTAAAGCTACTTTCAGCATCGACGCCAGCTTCACTAGAGAAAATTGGGCTAAGAGAAAAAAGCATAAAAAATAGCATCATTGTACTATTCAAAATTGTAGATTTTTTTTTCATGGTTTAGTTATTACTATAGTTAAGTATAAAACATATTAAAACAAAAGTACATATGTATTTCGTTTTTTATCAGTATGTTCCAATGTTTTTTGTAAAATAGGGGTATCCCCTGATTTATAGGTTTTGAGATTTGCCTAGAGAATTTGTGTAAGTAGATTGCTAAATAGTCTATACTTTTTAAGAAAGGGGACTTTTCAATATGTATAGATACAAAAACCCGAAGCAGGCACAATATCTTAAAATTTATTATAATATAACTTATGTATTGGTTTTAATATTTAGACTTATCTTGCATTACTAATATATATTATATGTATTGATTTGATGCTGTATCATTAGCGCTATTTCAATGATATATAAATATAAAAAATATTAATAATAGAATATTCTAATATCTAAATATATGAGCATTAAAGCTATCCGCCTCCCCAAGATCAATGTATTATGTAGCTTGTTTTTAATAGTAATTTTCTCAGCGTGTAATAATCCGAGTCCAACGTCGACCAAAGTAGATGACCAATCGAGTAGCGAAATGGAAGAAGAGCTGTCTGCTCCGATAGTCAAAGTATACGACTATGACACTTTGGTATGGAAGGAAATCACAGAAGAAAGTGGTGTCATATTAGATATCAGATACGCGACGGAAAACAACTTTACAAAAAAACAGATCTATCCATGTCCGAGATGCTTCTTAAGACCTGCAATGGCGGAAAAGATCTTAACATTACAAAGAGATATTAAGTCAAGATATGGTATGAATTTGAAATTATTCGATTGTTACCGACCCAGACCTGCGCAGCAGAAGTTATGGGACATCGTGCCAGATGCTAGGTATGTAACTCCGCCTAGTAAGGGTTCTATGCACAATAGAGGCTTGGCAGTAGACGTAACGTTGACAGATGAGGCGGGTCATGAATTAGATATGGGGACAGAGTATGATTTTTTTGGTTATGAAGCGTATACCACGAATAAAGATCTTCCACAAGAAGTATTAAAAAATCGAAACATACTGACCAAGTTGATGAATGTCCACGGTATGAAAGGAATAAGGACGGAGTGGTGGCATTTCTCATTAAAGTCAGAGAAAGCTCCCTTGGACGAATGGGAATGGGAGTGTGAATAGGGAATAAGTCGAGCATGAAAGCAAAAAGCCAAAACAATAACTTCCGTCATTATTTTGGCTTTTATTTTTAGAGTTGAAAATAACATTTCCATCGCAATGATCATATGAGTTATATCAACTTTATATTGTGATTTAATAGATCAACTAACTTTTTATCCTTTGAAGATACTGCCAAAAAGTGCCTTGGCGCCCATACTCATGATTTCATCCATTGCACTTCCGTCTCCGTCTCTATCTAGTAATTTAGTAATCAGACTTGTGTTTGTTGGAGATTGTCTATTGAAGTTTTGAGTTCCTCTTGTGACTAGATCTGCAAGTGAGGTCTCATTGAGGTTATTCACTTTCTTTTGTCTTCCTAACATCCCCATTACTACAGGTGCTAGAGACATAAGCATCTGTCCAGCTTGAGATTTGTGCAATCCAGTCGCTCTTCCTAACATCTCCACGATTTGATTTTGATTTCCTCCTAAGAGGTGCTTCAATATACCAGAACCGTTCAACATACTAGTATTTTCTGGTTGGCGAGTTCCACTAAGGAAACCACCTATATCATCCAAGATACTTCCATCATGATCTCTATCTAGTGCACCTGCAAGACCTGATGCGCCTGAAGGAGATGCTACATTTTTGGCGATAGCATTTAATAATGTAGTGAATCCACCTTCTACTGCGGTTTCTGCTTTTTCCCTTTCTTGAATTCCGAATTGGTTTGCCATTTGCTCAACTAATACATCGTTGATTTGACCTTGGAATAAGTCTCTTAAGTCCATTTTGTTTTATTTTAATATAGTTTGTGTAATAGTCAATGAATATTTGTTGACTTTCAATAAATCCAACATAGATATTCTAGAATAGAGTTTCAAATACAAAACAATATTTTCTTAAAGTTTTTAACTCTTTGTAAGGGAAGTGTCCAAAAATGATCTTACAGCACTGAAAGAGACCGTTTTGTCTTCGAAATGTTTATTGGCTGATGACACTTGATCTGGAGAGGCATCCATGTGTGTGAGTATATTCTGTAGGTGCATTTTCATATGACCTTGTTGGATTCCGGTAGTGACCAATGATCGCAATGCCGCAAAGTTCTGAGCTAACCCAACTGTAGTTATGATACTCATCAATTCTGTTGCGGACGGGTTTCCTAGCATTTTTAGAGATATTTTGGCCATTGGGTGGAGTTTAGTGAGACCTCCTACAGTACCTACAGCAAGCGGCAGATCTATCCAAAACTTAAAAACACCTTCCTCTACACTGCAGTAACTTAGACTTTTGTACTTACCATCTTTGGCGGCATAAGCATGACCACATGCCTCGATGGCTCTGAAGTCATTTCCCGTGGCTAGAACTACTGAGTCGATCCCGTTGAATATTCCTTTGTTGTGTGTCGTTGCTCTATATGGGTCTATCTGTGCTATTTTTACCGCGGTAGAAAATTTATCGGCAAACTCCCTCGCATCAATTCCACCTGCAAATGTACCCAACTCTTCTACCTTACACGATACACTCGCTCGTATCATACAATCAGGCGTATAATTTGATAATATGGCCATGATGATTTGTACATCTTTGTGTTGATCTGCTATGTCAGCATGATTTAGGATGTAGAGCTTGAGTAATTCTCCAAATTTCTCAAGGATAGAATTGATAAAATTAGCACCCATCGAATCACAAGTTTCGAATTCGCCTCGGATCTGATAGTAGTGTTTTTCTTCTGAGTTGAAATCAATGAGTTGCAGACTTTCTACTCCTCCACCTCTTTTTCTCATGTTTTCGGTCAATTCACTTACCCCATTGATCAGATAAGATTTTAATTCAGGGAAGATTTGCTTGAGTTGATCGGTATTTCCAGAAAATTTAAAATGAAGTTGGCCTACTTTTTTTGTGCCTATTATTTCTGTTTTGAATCCGCCTCTAGAGAGCCAGTATTTCGCTGCGGCTGCGGCTGCTGCGACCACACTACTCTCCTCTATGACCATAGGGACTAAGTAGTGTTTTCCATCGATGAGGAAGTTGGGCGCTAACCCGTATGGCATCGGGAAGTTGCTTATTGTATTTTCACTAAAACCATCCAAGACTTCTTGCATTGATTCTTCACAATGCCAATACTGCTTCAATGTGTCAGATACGGATGTGTCTCCATCGAAAAATTGGTCTGTCATCCAAGTCAATTTTTCTGATTTTGACATTTTCGAGAATCCGCTTATGGTCTTATTTTTATTCATCTTGACTGGTAAAATATAATGATAATTTGTCCTTTTTTGCTAGCTCTGATTTATAGTATTATCGGATCGTGAGCAGCTGGTGAGCTACCTGCAATCCTCTGATTTGTGACTCTACATGACTCTGAAGTTTTTCGTAATCTTCCGTCGCATGTTTTAGGAATGCTGATGCTTGCCCATAGATAGCTTTCTTGGCTAATTTTTGCGTCAGATAATATCCATCTAGGTAATCGGTCACGCCACCGGATATTATAGTTTCATGGCATAGAATATCGGCAGTGGATTCGAATATTGAATTTGCCATATGTACCATCTCTATGGCTGAGTGACCTATTTGAGTGAGTCCTGTATATCTTTCTTTCTGGTCATCGCTTATACGATGCAGTTCTAGTTTTGCGAAGTTGGTTCCACCTCCAGCTGCAAAATCTACCGCTTGGATGGGTAACTCATATAGCGCTTTGAGCGATTTTGGTCCCATTCCCTGACCTACTTCTTTGACTATTATTTTCAGATTTTGATCTAAATCTATCGTTCGTTTGATTAGGTCGAGCGGAGATTCATGGTAGATGTCTCCTTCTGGTTGTAGCCATTCTTGGAGAGGATTGATATGGATAATCAGACCGTCGACTTCTAGTTTTTTGACCAGTTCCAAAATCAAGTGCCCCTTATCCGCGGAGAATAATTCGCCTATCTGAGCGATACCTAGGTTGGCGTATAATGGCTGGTCGCCCATTAGCGGACGCATATTGAAATCTTGAATTCGTTCGTCACTTTCGAGGAGTGCTCTACATGATCCTAATCCCATACCCATACCATATTCACGACACGCTTTGGCAAGGTTTGTATTGATTGTTTTGGCGAGCTCAGTACCTCCAGTCATGCTCGATATCCAGATGGGTGTTTTGAGAGTTGTCCCTAAAATATCCGTCGAGATATCCGCGTCATTTTTCGGGTGTCCATTGATGATAGGCTCATAATAGAATCTATCATCCAGCATACTGCGAGCAACTTGTGATCGGAATGCAAGATCGATATGGTCTCTTTTGCGGGATTCGGCGGTAGGATCTTTTTTCAGAAGATTAATTTTTGTTTGTTTTTAAATCGCTTCATAATATGGAATGTAAATAAATCTAAAAATAAATCGAAAGTGTGGTTTGTTTTCTATCGATATTTAGGCTTGTACATCCCATGATCTGATGTTTTTGCATCGACCATAAATTCAATAACAAACATACTGAATTTATGTTGATCGTCGTTAAATGTTCAGTCGATTATGAATATTTGGTTGATTGGAGAATTATTTTGACCAAATTCGTATTATTAATTTGATCCCTTGATTATTTATAGTGATTCTGATAGAATCTTCGGAATAGAGATGTACAGTACATCAGCTATATTAAATTTCAATATCCATATTAAATTAACAAAATGAGAAAATTCATCTTAGCCTATTTATTTATTGTTTCATCTGTGAATGTCTGGGGACAAACCGCTGATAATCCTAACGAAGCATACGAGTACTTCAATGAAGCTATCGGATACTATAAAGCTAAAGATTACAGGAAAGCTGTGGTATATTATAGTAAAGCCATCAAAGTAAATCCTGAGTATACAAAAGCATACTACAATAGAGGAAGCGCTAAAATAAATGTGAAGGATTACGAAGGTGCGATTCGAGACTTCGACAAGGCGCTGGCATTAGATCCAGAATTTGCAAAAGCGCATATGTACAAAGGGTATTCTTATATGCAAAATAAGGAGTATAAAAAAGCAGTATCTTCCCTGAACAGAGCCATACAAATAGATCCGACTCTTACCAAAGCATATATGAATAGAGGGACCATCCAGCTGAAAGTCGAAAATTATGAATCGGCGATAGAGGACTACACCTTGGCCCTAGAGCTCAGTCCAGAGATGTCGAGTGCTTACTTTAATAGAGGTATTTGCTACCAAAGAATAGATAAAATCAATAATGCCGTGAATGACTATACTGCGGCACTGGAATATAGAGCGGGATACCTACCTGCGCACCGAGCAAGAGGGAAAGCTTATCTGAAATTAGAAGAATACGAAAATGCGATATCTGATTTTTCATCAGCCATACGACTAAAGCCCAATGATCCAGAGATGTATTATTACAGAGGTTTTGCGAGGATGAATATAGAAGATACAAATGGAGCGAATTCTGATTTTGCCAGTGCACTAGAGATAGATCCTTCACATAAAGGGGCACTGAAGAATAAAGCAATTTCTTCATTCCAGTTAGGTAATTACGAGGAAGCGATCAAAGATTATTCTAACATCATAGGAATGGATAGAAAAAATCCTGAATCATATGTAAATAGAGGAATAACGTATCTGAAAATCGATAAAAATGAAAATGCGTTGGACGACTTTAATAAGGCAATCAAGCTAGATAAAAAATTCGCTGAAGCATACTTCAATAGAGCCAATGCTTTCTCAAGTCTAGAAAATAATGCAAAGGCCTGCAAGGATATGAGAAAAAGTGCCGAACTTGGCTACCAACCAGCATATGGTCATATCAATAGCCTGTGCAACTAATACAGATATGCTCTATGTCAATGGACTTCCATTACTACATCATCCATCACCACGAATACCCGGTCTCCATCATTGGGTTTGATCACATGAGTACCTGTAAATGTCCCAAAAGAAGGTAGGATTCCCGTATGAGGGCCGAAGAAAAAACATGGGATCCGTAGTGTTTGTTTTCCCTTCCCTCTGAGTCTTACGCCCGGATGGATGTGACCACAGAGATTGTATTTGCCCTTTTGGATTTCGTCCATCGGTTCGTGTGTCAAGATTAGATTATTGATTTCCATTTTATAAGATAGTTCCATGCCACCATACATAGATTCATCTAGTATATCATGATTGCCGAGTATAAGATGGAAGACACGATCAGGGAATAGAGTCAACATCGATTTGAATTCTGTCCAGGCATCGTTGATGTCGGAGTGAAATAAATCCCCAAGAAAGACAACTTGTTTCGCATCGACGGATCTTATTAGTCGTTCAAGTTTTTTTATATCTTTTCTTGCGGCATTAGCTGGTAGTCCTATTCCGTTTTTTCGAAAGTGCTCTACCTTGCCGAAGTGGAGGTCCGATATGATGAGTACATCATGGTCAGGCATGAGTATTGCCTTTTCCGAAAGGAGATGCATGTTTTCATCTGCAATCTGCATTGCTAATATTGTATGGTCAGATCTATCCAAATGTTTATATATTCTGACTACAAGGTTAGCAGTTTTTTATTTAAATACATTATAGTGGCTCTAAAAATGGGTGTAGTAAAATGCAATTTTTCGAAAGATAAAAATTATAGATTTTTGCTACAGCCTAAGTACGAATTAAGGATCGTGCCTGAGACGATCATTCTCTTAGAGTCTAGAAATCCATGATATTTATCGTATGTATTAGGGTAGTGCAGAAGCCATTAGGATTGATAAATAAGAGGCATATAAACGATTATTATTTTCTGACCTACTAGATAGAATCTATTTTAATACCGATATTTATTGTTGGATCATTTATTTTTGAAATAAATATTCAAGACTTATACACTAAAAACAAATCATTGAATCAGAAAATATACCAAGTAGACGCATTTGCATCAAAGCTATATGAAGGCAATCCCGCTGGAGTTTGTGTTTTAGATAAGTGGATTTCAGACGATCTGATGCAAAGAATTGCCATGGAAAATAATTTGGCTGAAACTGCATTTTTAGTTGCCGATGCTGATGAATCTTATCGATTACGGTGGTTTACACCCACAGTTGAAGTAGATTTGTGTGGTCATGCAACTTTGGCGGCTAGTCATATATTATATACCGAATATGGTTATCATAGAGATACGATTGTTTTTAATACTAAAAGCGGAGTATTGAATGTCCAAAAGTATGATGCCAATCTCTACATGATGGATTTTCCAAGTGACGAGCCATTAAAAGTAGAAGCTTACGATCACATCGCTCATGTAATGAATGTAAATGCCAACGAATGTTATAGAGGAAAAGATGATTATCTCCTGATTTTGGAAGATGAACAATCTGTTGTAGGCGCACAACCAGATCTTGGTGCTATGTCGTCTATTGATTCTAGAGGGATAATATTATCAGCGGTGGGTGATGAAAAAGATTTTGTTTCGAGGTGCTTCTTCCCAAATGTAGGAGTAGATGAAGATCCCGTGACTGGCAGTGCTCATACCTTATTGACACCTTATTGGGCCAAGAAGCTCGCAAAAAATAAGTTGAAAGCTAGACAGCTATCCCATAGAGGTGGTGATATAGACTGCATATATAAAGGTGCAAGAGTATCTCTAATCGGCAGTGCTGTCACTTACTTGAGCGGAATGATAAATATAGAGGATAATGGTATCTAACGCTAGACCATAAGTAGTAAAAGGAATGTCACGACTAAATAGAAAGAGGTCTTATAAAAAGACTTAGTCAAATCAATTTCATTGTCATTGTTTATAGGATAGAGGAATTAATTATCAGGTGTTAGAGCTATAATATCCATTGTCAATCAATCTTTACATCGTAATGACAAAATCAAAATACATCTAAGGTACATTTGCGTTAATATGAATATGCTGGATAATTTCAAAATATTAACTATCACTCATCACAATCTGAATGTTGATGAGATCGGGCATTTTGTAATCAAAAACGAAGGAAAGGAAGATCTCTCAGATAAGTTACATGCATTAAAAGAAGAAGCTAAGCTTGATGAAATAATTTATCTATCCACGTGCAATAGGGTGAGTTTCATATGTTATAGTAATGAAGAATTCGATGCCGACTATGTGAAGTCATTTTTTCATGTTGTAAATCCATCGTTAGAAGTAGATAAGCTCAAAAAAATCAGCAAATTTGTAGATGTATACAGTGGCAGTAGGGCAGTGAATCACTTATTTGAAGTGGCTTCGTCTATGGATTCCTTGGTAGTGGGGGAGAGAGAGATATTTCGACAGTTTAGAGAATCATACCAACAGAGTCTAGAATTCGGGCTCGTATCTGATAATCTACGAATGCTAGAGAATGCAACTGTACAAGCTGCAAAAAATGTATACGACAAAACTAAAATAGGGGAGAAGCCTCTATCTATAGTGTCACTTGCATTTCAGTCATTGATGTCGCATGATATAGATAAAGACGCTCGATTACTGATCGTGGGAGCTGGAGAAACTAACACATTATTCGCTAAGTTTCTGAAAAAATCCGCCTTTACCGATATCAGTATATTTAATAGAAGTCTCGATAATGCAGCGAATCTCGTCGAACAATTAGACGGTAAAGCGTATCACCTCAGCGAATTGGCAACATATGACCGTGGGTTCGACGTAATGATCGTATGCACAGCGGCAACTTCTGCAATCATCAATGCAACCATTTATAGAAATCTCGTAAAAAAAGAAACTTCAAAGAAAATAGTTATCGACCTATCTGTGCCTAGTAATGTGTCTAGCGATGTAGTAGAGGGCTTCGATATGGAATATATCGACATCGAACAACTGCGGTCTCTGTCAAAAATCAACTTAGAATTTCGTAAAAAGGAAGTGCATGCCGCTAGAGTGTTGCTAAAAAATCAACTTCTATCTTTCAATAATCAATTCCAACAGCGTCAATTAGAAAAAGCACTTAATTCTGTCCCAAAAGAAATAAGAAAAATCAAAGAACGTGCAATCGAAAAGGTCTATAGTGATAAAATAGCCTCGCTCGATCCTGATGCTCAGTTGCTTATATTGGAAATGATGGATTACATGGAGAAGAAATGCATCGGAGTGCCAATGAAGGCTGCAAAGAAATTGGTACACTAGCAGTTCCTAATAAGTAGGTGAAGTCCTATCACGGTGCATGAAAATCTAAGCACGATTACCCTACACATAGTAAGTAAATTTCAATTTCTCATTTTCGGCATAGAAAATCTACGGTCTATATCATAGCGCTATCAAGCGTTTCGAACGATTTGGAGAAATTGTAGATACAAAGTACAATTTTTTGAAAATCATTGAAAACAACGCCTTGAAGTGAAGTTCATATAACTACTAGTCATAATATATAGACTACATTCTTTACAATTCATAATATTAAGCTATCTTTGAAGCTATGCAAGATTTACATGGAAAACTGGACGTGCTAGAAAGCAATGTAAAAATACTTCTCAGAAAGCTGGATGAAGCCTTGCAAAATAATCAAATATTAAAAAACGAAAACAATAAACTCAAACTAGAAATCAATACGATTGAAGTAGAAAGAGGAAGTGAAGAAATAGAAGAGCATATTAGTAAATCCCATTCTGGAGTATCTGATGAAAAATATCATAAAATCAAAGAAGATATAATATCCTATATAAAAGATATAGAAGAATGTATCGAATTGGTAGCAGAATAGAATAATCGAACCTGATAGGTTGGAATTCAAAATTGACACTTATTTTTATAACTCATGCTTGATGTATAATGGCAGAACAAGAAAATAATACAAAACGAGTAACCGTGGTAATAGCCGGAAGATCGTACCCTGTCAAAGTAACTGAAGAAGAAGCAAGGCTGATTCCAAGCTTAGAGAAAAAAATAAATGATCAAATAATGAAAATCCAAATGTCGTATAAAGATCTAGACATGCAGGATTATCTATCAATGGTTCTACTTACTAATATCATGTCTAATAATAACACTGAGGAAATAGAGACAATAGCTATCTCAGAAAAATTAGATCAAATCAATTCTTTAATAGAGTCATCAAACTAGAAGTCTATTCCCATTTTTAATCAATCAATATTATTTCTTTCGGACAGTGTCCTTTGAGTATTTCATCATAGATAGATTCTGAAAACAATGAATCTGTCCTTAAAAATATTTAACAATGGAAACAATAATAGGTGCAATATCCGGATTAGTATTAGGTGCTGTAGCCGTATACTTTATGTTGAGAGGTAAGTCTCACCAAAACAAGATTGATGAAGCGAACAAAACAGCGGATCTTACATTAAAAGAAGCTGAACTGACAGCAAAGAGAAAAGTAGATGAAGCAGAGACTAAAGCCGAAAAAATAGTATCTAAAGCGGAATCTAAAAACGAATCAATCAAACAAAAGAAGATTCAAGAGGCCAAAGAAAAATTCAACAAATTTAAGTCAGAATTTGAAACCTATAAATCAGAGAGAAAAATAGAGCTTAAGGAATTAGAAATGAATCTCAAAGCTACTGAAAAAGAGGTGACATCTAAGCAAAAAAACTTCCAAGCAAAAGTAGAAGAAATAGAAAGTAAAGAAGCTGAGATAAAAACCATTCGTGAAAATCTGGATAAACAACTAAAGATAGTCGCTAAAAAGAAACAAGAACTTGATAGTGCAAATGAGATTCATATCAAAAAACTAGAAACAGTAGCCAAACTCTCTGAGACAGAAGCAAAAGAGCAACTCCTCGAAGCAGTAAAAGCGAAAGCCGAGACTGAAGCAATGGCGATTGAGAAAGAAGCGGTTGCATTAGCAAAAGCCAATGCTAATAAAGAAGCTAAGAAAATCGTAATTCAATCTATCCAGAGAATGTGTGCCGAGTATACGATCGAAAATACGGTGTCAGTATTCAACCTAGAAAGTGACGATATCAAAGGTCAAATAATAGGTAGAGAAGGTAGAAATATCCGAGCATTGGAAGCTGCGACAGGTGCTGAGATAGTAGTAGATGATACTCCAGAAGCAATTATCATATCTAGTTTCGACCCTATCAGAAGAGAGGTATGTAGACTATCATTGAAAAGATTGGTAGCGGATGGAAGAATCCACCCAGCAAAAATCGAGGAGACAGTAGAAAAAACAAGAAAGCAACTCGATGAGCAAATCGTAGAGATAGGAGAGAGAACAGTGATCGACCTAGATATTCATGGCTTACACCCATATCTGGTAAAAATGGTGGGTAGAATGAGATTCAGATCATCGTATGGTCAGAACTTACTGAAGCACTCTATCGAAACAGCGAACCTATGTGCTGCTATTGCATCTGAACTAGGACTGACCCCTAAGCAGGTGAAAATGGCGAAACGTGCGGGATTACTTCACGATATAGGTAAGGTGACAGAAGAAGATTCAGAACTGTCTCACGCGCTTATCGGATTCGAAATCTGTAAAAAATACAACGAGCATGGTGTTGTGCAGAATGCCGTAGGAGCTCACCACGACGAGATGGAGATGAATAATATCATATCACCGATCGTACAAGCGGGTGATGCCATATCAGGAGCTAGGCCTGGCGCAAGAAGAGAGATCTTAGAAAGTTACATGAAGCGTATCAATGAGCTAGAAGATATCGCAATGGGACATGATGGAGTCCAGAAAGCATACGCGATGCAGGCGGGTAGAGAATTGAGAGTAATCGTAGAGTCTGAAAAAGTGACTGATGCCTACGCAGATGATTTAGCATTCATGATTTCTCAAAAAATCCAAGATGAGATGCAATATCCTGGTCAAGTGAAAGTAACCGTGATTAGAGAAAAGAGAGCCACTGCTTTTGCAAGGTAAGAGATAAAAATTAGATAGATTTTTCAAATTAAAAAGTATTCAAATAAAAATGCCAAAATCATCGACTGATGATTTTGGCATTTTTTATTTACTTTTCGTCAAAATGACTAAAAGTCGCACAGTATTACTCCCCGAATATCCTCTCCTGCTGATTGATACTTTCGTCATGTACAGCTTTGATAAATCTCGTAATGAAGTCATCACTTAAGTCATGCGATTTAGCTTTGGCTTTGTACTTTTCTAAGATGTTTTTCCACCTTGCAGATTGTAGGATGGTGATGTTATTATCTTTTTTATAAGCTCCGATATCTCTGGCTATAGACATTCTAGAGGATAATATACTGATCAGCTCATCATCGATAAGATTGATCTGCTTTCTTAGCTTTTCTAATTCTGTACGTTGTGGATTATTTGACGGGTCATATTCTCTTAAGACGAGATCCTTCATCATCTGACCATACACTTCAGGGGTGATCTGCTGTTTTGCATCTGACCACGCTTTGTCAGGATCGATGTGTGACTCTATCATGAGTCCATCCATATTAAGATCCATTGCTTTCTGAGATACTTTTTGGAGGGTATCTCTTCGTCCGCAGATATGTGACGGGTCATTGATCATTGGTACGTCAGGCATCTCCTGCTTGAAGTCGATTGCATATTGCCACTGAGGTCTATTTCTATAGAATTTTTCTCCTGAGAATGAAAATCCTCTGTGGATGGCTCCTATTTTATTGAGACCTGCTTTTTGTAATCTTTCGACCGCTCCCAACCAAAGACCTAGGTCTGGATTGATTGGATTTTTTACCATGACTGGGATATCTACTCCTTTCAATGCATCTGCTATTTCTTGCACTGCAAATGGATTCACAGTAGTCCTGGCACCGATCCATAGTACGTCGATTCCAAATTCTAGGCATAACTCTACATGGCTGGCTTTAGCTACTTCTGTAGTTACGGGTAGTCCAGTTTCTTCTTTGACTCTCTGCATCCATGGAAGACCGATAGCACCTACCCCTTCGAATGCATTGGGCCGTGTTCGAGGTTTCCAGATTCCTCCTCGGATCATGTCTACCTTGCCTGTCGCTTGTAATCGCTTTGCTGTTGACAATAATTGTTCTTCTGATTCTACCGAGCAAGGTCCTGCGATGAGTAACGGTCGGTTTTCTTTTGGTAAAAATGTATTTTTCATAATTCTCTTTTTCGTATTGTATTATCTTAATTATCTATTACTGATTTAGTACTCGTTTGATATCATTTGCATCAGACATGAGTTTGATCATTGCATCATGATCATTGGACTCTATTGCCGATTTGAATTTCGTAAGTGTCTCTATATATCCGTCTAGAGCTTCTCCGACGTATTTTCTATTCTTGCCAAATATTGCAGCCCAAGTATTAGGATTACTCTTTGCTAGTCTTGAAGTAGATTTGAATCCTGTACTCGCTAGATTAAATATTTGATCTTCGTCTTTTTCTATATCCAATACAGTCAACCCCAGTGAAAATGAGGTCACATGAGACAGATGTGATACGTAAGCAAGATGCTTGTCATGCTCCTCGGGTGTCATGAAATCGGTAGTCATTCCTATACTATGGAAGATTCGTATAGCTGTATCTAAAGCATGGGCGCTAGATTTATCTTTTTCGCAAATGATGTTTTTTGCATTGTTGAATAGTCCTTTGAATGCTGCTTCGGGGCCAGAGAGCTCTGTTCCTGCTAGTGGATGAGCCGCTACATATTGTGATCTATTCGGATGATTACTTATTGTGCTACAGATGTCACTTTTTGTAGAGCCTACATCTATAACTACTGCGTCTTCTCTTATGATATTTAGCACATGAGGGAGTAGCGATTCGATGATGTCTACTGGAGTAGCTAGTATGACTACGTCCATGTCCGGAGCTATATTCTCAATATTAGATATCCTATGTACCAGACCTAAATCCATGGCCGTCTTACAATGTTCCATGTTATTATCCATGCCCGTAACATCCACATTGATCTGTGCTTTTAGATCTTTTGCTATCGATCCGCCAATTAGTCCTAGTCCTACTACCGCTATTTTCATTTCTACTAATTATTGTTTTTCTTAATTCTATCTAGAGCGGCGCGCAAAGTATCCTCATCACTACAAAGAGAAATCCTTACATATCCTTCACCATTAGATCCAAATATATGCCCGGGCGTTATAAATACCTTGGCAGTATATAATATCTGATCACAAAACTCCGCTGAGCTTAGAGATTGATTATTAATTTTTGCCCAAACGAACATTCCTACTTTATTTTCTTCGTATACAGCTCCGATTTCTTTCATTATTTCTTGGGCTACCAATTTTCGTCTCGCATATATATTATTCAATGAATCCATCCAATCCTGACCCATGGATAGAGCCTTGGTAGCTGCGATTTGAAGCGGCTTATACATGCCACTATCCATATTGGATTTGAACTTCATTATCGTGTTTATCATGTTTTGATGACCGACTAATGCACCTACTCTCCAGCCTGCCATATTGTAGCATTTACTGAGACTTACTAATTCCATACACCAATCCTGAGCTCCTGGGACTTGGAGTATACTTATCGGATTGTCGTTTAGTATAAATGCATACGGATTATCATGACAGATGATGATCTCATGTTCTTTAGCAAAGTCGACTAGCCGCTTGTAAAAAGAAAAATCTGCAAGCGATCCTGTAGGCATATGCGGATAATTGATCCACATCAACTTTACTTTTGATAGATCTCTCGTTGACAATTCTTCAAGATCTGGCAGCCAATTGGCTTCAGAATCAAGGTCATAGAATACAGTGTGGGCGCCAGCTAGTGAAGCGGTCATTCTGTATGCTGGATATCCAGGGTTTGGGACGAGGACTTCATCTCCTGCATTGATAAGGCTCATGTGTATATGCATGATGCCTTCTTTGGTGCCCATGAGCGGGAGTACCTCAGAGTTTGGATCTATGGCTACCTCGAAATGACGATCATACCATTCGGCAAATGCACTTCTGAGCACAGGTTGACCCTTATAAGATTGATACTTATTCGCATCGATGTCATCAGCACTAGACTTCAATATCTCTATAACCTCTTTTGGAGGGAGTAAATCTGGGCTCCCGATTCCTAGATTTATTATTTGCTCTTCATTTTGAGTATTAAGTTCTGCTATCTCAGCTAACTTCTTAGCGAAGTAGTAAGTAGACACTGACTCTAAACGTTTTGCTTGTTTTATTTTCATAATTTCTTCCTGTCCTACTTTATTCTTGTATTAATTCCTCTATGCTGCCTCGTTTATATACACCCAGTTCGGTATATTCTTGGGTAAATGAGAGCAAGTCGGATTTTAGATTCTCATATTGCTTTATGGTATCAAATTCTATATCGAGATGAAAGAAATACTCTCGAATCTTCCCCATCACTGGAAATGATTGAAGCTTACTCATATTGAGATCATGATTATCGATCACTTGCAGCACTTTGAGTAGTTGCCCTTTTACATCAGGGATTCGGATATATATCGAAGCTTTGTCGGCATCATGGATTTCTGTACTTTTCGTTCTTTCAAGGATGAAGAATCTGGTATAGTTTGATTTACTAGTTTCTATTTCACGTCCAAGAATATCCAGTTTATACAGTTCAGCGGCTTTGATGCTAGAGATACTCGCTACATCGGGGCTTTTATTCTCCATTACTTTTAGCGCGCTCAGTGCTGTGTCTTCTGTCTCTACTAATTTGATTTTTGGATATTTTCTGAGATACTTTAGACATTGATTCAGCGCCATTGGATGAGAATGTACCTCTCTTATATCTTGCATCTTTGTACCAGGGTAGGCGAGTAGATTATGTTTGATTCGGAGGTATTTTTCGCCTATGATACAGAATCCATATTCTCTTAGGATCCTATAGTTCTGAAGGATCGTACCAGCAATAGAGTTCTCTATAGCCATAACTGCAGCGTTTACTTTTTTATCATTTAACATCTGCGCTAGAATATCAAAAGAATCTGCGGGGATACTATCCACAGTATCGCCGAAGTGGAGGTGACACACTTCATCATGGAAGCTGCCTGGGTATCCTTGTATAGCTATTTTTTTTCCGTTCTTCATTCTTATATTTATAACAAAAGCCCATTCAAAATTTTGATTGGGCTTATTATATTTTCAACTATGATCACATATTAATTAAGCCCTATCTTTAAAATAGAAGAAACTCCAGTAGTATGTAAAGTATGTTTTAGCCATTTGGTATTAATTATGGTATCTAAATCAAAAAGAAAAGGACTTGAATTGCTTCAGGTCCTTGTATTATTTATCTAAAATCTAACAATGCAGTACCTGTATCTATTCGTTAAAATAGAACCAGAAATAGTAGTTGCTAAATATGATCTCGTTTTTTATCATGCGGTAAACATATAAGTTTTATTTATAAAAAACTACTATTCTAATATAATTTTTCCGCGTAAGTACATAATATTGAGACAGTTGCATAGGCAACTGTTTTTGTTTGTCTATCTTTGTATATAAAATATAACAATACACTAATGAGTAAACACCTATCAAGATCAGATGAATCCAAAGAGTTTTTTACAAATGAAAGATGTCATATTCTTGAATTGCTAGACAATCACGATACTACGAAACCTTTTTCTATAGCTCGTGCGAGAGTGGAACCTGGAGTGACTACAGCTTGGCATCGATTGTCTGAGATTACGGAGTATTATTACATATTGAGTGGGAGAGGATTTATGGAGATTGAAGAGGAAGATGGTTTTGAAGTAGGGATAAATGATGTGGTAAGCATACCGCCAAATTCTGCGCAGCGAATTCAGAATATAAGTGATGAGGATCTCATATTCTTAGCGATCTGTAATCCACCATTCACCGATTCTAACTATGAGGATTTGGATAGTGTCTAATAGACCCATCATTTCAGACTTATGTCTTGTCTCTTGATTTGTAAGTAGGGAAAGTCGATTTTTTTCATACTATTCTCCACAAGTTCTTACCTGCTTCATAATAGTTGGGGTTTGATTATAATTGTGCATCAACTTCCAATAGATCCTCTTCGTCTACATTTTTGTACATGGATAGGATTTTATTTTTTGCAGCTGACCGTACATTTTCATCAATGTAGCAAGCTATAGTAACGAGACCAAAACTCAATACACCAAGATCATCTGTAAATCCTAATAATGGGGTCAAATCTGGAATAGCATCAACGGGAGATAGCAGGTATGCAAGGGATCCCAAGATAATATTCTTGGCCCATTTTGGAGTTTCACTTCTATTGTATGCGTAGAATAATAGCATAGCCGAGTAAGTGATTTTTACGCCGACTGTATTCAGTCTCACCTTTAAGAAGTGGATCAGTTTTTTAATAGGGTCCGCATTTTTTCTATTCTTTTTGCATTTCATGTTAGATGCTATTATTACTTATAAAAACTAATAGTATCCAAAAATGGTTTCAGAAGACTCTATTATTCGAAGATCGGTTTCTTATTTTGTTCTGCCTTCTACTATTTTATCGTATTCTGTGTCATTTGGTTCCCATAGCTCTATCTTATTGCCATCTTCGTCCATGATATGGACAAATTTGCCATAGGGATAAGATACGATATCATCCAATATTTCGACACCATTATTTCGAAGCCGATCTACGAGTTTTTCGATATGCACTACTCTGTAGTTTATCATATATTCTTTCTTCGAAGGTTCGAAATGTTTCGCAGTATTGTTTGAAGGACTCCATTGTGTAAATCCTTTTTTGCTTGCATTATTTCCTTGAAACCATTCAAAATTTGTACCCCATTGATCTGTATCTAGTCCTAGATTATCACGATACCAAGATTTCGTTTTATCAGGATCTTGTGATTTGAAAAAAATACCTCCGATACCCGTTACTCTTGGTTCGTCATTATTCATACTTGTGCATTTACTTTAAGGATATAGATGGTTTTTAATAACAATGTCGGCCTACTGCAAAGTTGACCGACATCGTTTGTTATTACATCTATTGATATAATATATTAGTTATCACTAGGATTAGGTCCACTCTTTATGTCATCTATGGCGTCATTCAGATCATCTGTCGCTTTTTTAAGATCATCTACTTTGTCCTGTTTCGACTTTTTTGAGGCAGTTTTTTTAGCTACTACTGGTCTATCCTCGCTATCCGATTTATGCTCTTCAAATGTGAATCCTTTGGCATTGGTATTTACATAGATGGTCTCACCTGCTACGAATCTACCAGAAAGTACCTCTTTGGCCAATTGATTTACGATTTCTCTTTCGATCACTCTTTTTAGAGGTCTAGCTCCGAACTGTGGATCATATCCTAAGTCTGTCAATAAATCCATTGCAGATGGACTAAGCTCTATTTTGAGTTCTTGCTTTGCTAGATTTTTGTGAACCTTCTTCAGCATGAATCCAGCAATCTTTTTGATTTCCTCTTTTGTAAGTGGCAAGAACATGATTTTCTCATCGATACGATTCAGAAACTCTGGTCGGAGGTTCTCTTTCAGTGCCTCGAATACTTCCAGCTTAGTGGTATCTATGATCTCAGCTTTATGCTTGTCTCCTAGTACGTCTAAGTCTTCGAAGTTTTCTAGTATAAGTTCTGCACCCATGTTAGAAGTCATAATGATGATCGTATTCTTAAAATTGGCAATACGGCCTTTATTATCAGTAAGTCTACCATCATCTAGTACTTGTAGGAGTATGTTGAATGTATCTGGGTGAGCCTTCTCGATCTCATCCAGTAAGACGATAGAGTAGGGCTTCCTTCTTACTGCTTCGGTCAGTTGCCCTCCTTCGTCATAGCCTACATATCCTGGAGGCGCACCTACGAGTCTACTCACTGAGTGCTTCTCTTGGAATTCACTCATATCGATACGAGTGATGGCATTTTCATCATCGAAGAGTACTTCGGCGAGAGACTTTGCCAGCTCTGTTTTTCCCACACCAGTCGGTCCTAAGAATATGAATGATCCTATTGGTTTCTTCGGGTCAGAGAGACCGGATCTACTTCTACGTACCGCATCTGATACCGCTACGACGGCTTCCATCTGACCGACGAGTCTCTGTCCGATTTCCTTTTCGAGATTGAGCATTCTTTCTTTCTCCTTGGTCAACATCTTACTTACGGGGATTCCAGTCCACTTTGCTACTACATCTGCGATATCATTTGCAGTTACTTCTTCATTGGTAAACCTACTGTCATCTGGAAGGTCATTAAGTTTTTCTTCCGCTACTTTGAGCTTAGCTTCTAGTTCTTTCAGTGTGCCGTATCTGAGTGTAGCTACGAGTTCGAAGTTACTTTCTCTTTCTGCTACTTCTGCATCGTGTTCTAGTTCTTCGATTTGTTTTTTAATATTCTGAATCGCGTCTACGATCTCTTTTTCGCCCATCCACGCTGCTTTGGTGCTGTTCAGTTTTTCCTGAGCATTGGCTATAGTTTCGGTGATGGATTTCAGTTTCTTTTCGTCTCCTTCTCGTTTGATGTATTCACGTTCTATTTCTAGTTGGCGCACTTTTCTGTCTAGTTCATCTACCTCACCAGGCACAGAGTCGAGCTCTAGTCGCAGTTTTGCGGCAGCCTCATCTATAAGGTCTATCGCTTTATCAGGCAGTTGTCTTTCGGATATATATCTATTAGAAAGTTCTGCGGCAGCTATCAATGCTTCATCTAAGATCTCCATCTTGTGATACATCTCATACTTCTCTTGCACTCCTCTTAGTATAGAGATGGTATCTTCTACACTGGGTTCGTCTATGATTACGGTTTGGAATCTTCTTACTAGGGCTTTATCTTTCTCGAAGTACTTCTGATATTCATCTAGTGTAGTAGCACCTATCGTTCTCAATTCTCCTCTTGCGAGGGCAGGCTTGAGGATGTTGGCGGCATCCATTGCGCCATTTCCACCACCAGTACCTATCAATGTATGGATCTCATCTATGAATAGGATCACTTCACCATTAGAAGCGGAAACCTCTTTGACTACTGCTTTGAGTCTCTCTTCGAATTCTCCTTTGTACTTAGCTCCTGCGACCAATGAGGCTAGATCTAGCACGTAGATTTGTTTCGAAGCCAAGTTTTCGGGAATATCTTGCTTTACGATCCTCCAAGCTATTCCTTCTACGATGGCTGTTTTACCGACACCAGCTTCACCGATGATAAGTGGGTTGTTTTTCTTTCTTCTTGATAGTATATGAAGTATTCTTCTGATCTCTTCGTCCCTACCTATGATCGGATCAAGTTTACCTGATTCTGCTTTTTCATTTAGATTTATAGCATATTTAGAGAGTGCTCCAAATTCTTCATCCGCAGATTGTTCGGTAACTTTTCGGCCTTTTCTCAGTTCTTGGATTGCGACTTTGAGCTCTTTTTCCGTAGCTCCGAGATCTTTTAGAATCTGGGCAGCTTTATCTTTTCCAGTTATGATACCCATAATCATGAGCTCTAGAGAGATAAATTCATCCTCAAATTCTTTGAGTAATTTTTTAGCTCTTGCCAATGATTGATTTGCATCATTGGTCAGATATTGCTTCTCTATATTAGATACTTTAGGATAGGTTTCTATTGCCTTGTTGAGATCTCTTTTTAGAATAGGTATATTGATTCCGACCTTGTTGAATATAAATTCTGCCAGTTTAGGATCTGTTTCTATGATTCCTTTTATGAGGTGTACCGTATCCACACCTTGCTGTTCTAATTTCCCAGCAAGTTGCTGAGACTTTAGGATTGCTTCCTGCGCTTTAATTGTAAAATTATCGTATGTCATGTTCTATAATTTATGGTGCTCTTCAAATTACATATTGAGAGTGAGCACATGTATTTTAAATATGGTTGTCTACTTATTAGATGTACAGCTTCATTTTTACGATTCGCATCTTGGCTTTTCTAGAAGACACCTAAAAGTAGATATTCTATGTCAATTATTCACAAATAACCGACCAACTGATAAATTATGAATATTTGACAGTATTAAATGGTGATTTTTGTCTATTTGGCACTTTATTCAGAATAGTTGGCAATAATTTCATCCTAATTTTTGACAAGGTTTATGTCGACATGAATGCTTTTACTCTTCGCGCTTAAAATATTAAAGTAGATGATAATTTTCAATATTTATCAATCTATTGGTGATAGCTTAGCCTTCTTGTTCTTAATAATTATATTTTTGTATTTCTAAATCAGCAAATAAAGGAATAAATAGGTGGTCAGTATTTTTAAAAATAATTTATTTATAAACAGTCTCCTGTTGCTGCCTTATGTTACTATTCTTCGGATCAAGAGCTTATTGGACCCAGTTGGATACATCGCGGGAGAAGGGGATACTATATTGGTAAGAGAATTATTTGATTGGATATCTTCACCATTTGCGCAAAGCATGATTGCTGTATTAGTAGTCTATTTGCAAGCGGTATATATCAATCGATTGGTCATAAAAAATGCATTGGTACAACAAAACACCCTCATTCCTGGGTTGATATATATTGTATTGACCAGTCTATTTCCAGAGTGTACGGTACTATCTCCCATGTTGATTGCGAATTCGTTGATTCTTGTGGTTATAGGTCAAGCATTTAAAATATACAAGTCTCCACGAGTTGCTGATAATGTGTTCAACATAGGATTCTGGACTGGTATATCTGCACTATTCGTTCCTAATTTTATATACTTATTATTGATTGGAGTGTTGAGTATATTTATTCTTAAGTCTGCAAAGGGGAAGGAATTATTTCAGCTTTTTTCAGGAGCATTTACAGTTTTCGTTTTATATTTTGGAATTATGTATTTGATAGATTATCCGATTCTCGATCAAGTATCTTTAGTCGATGCGTCTCCTAAGTTATCCATTATATCCATTAGAGGACTAGAATTATATAAGTTTTTGTCATTCGTGGGGATGACATTTTTTGCTGTATTTCATTATAATACTTACGCATTGAAGAAAAGTATTCAAGCGAAGAAGAAGATAGATATTTTGTTTTGGATTTTATTTTCTTCAGCTGTTTTAATATTTCTTTTTCAAGAAATCACTGCCTTCAATGCACTGTTGGTATGTATCCCGTTATCAATATTCTACACGATGAACCTGATCAGATTGAAGAGTCCTTTGTTACAAGAGCTGGTTCACGTTATATTTTTGGCGGTGATATTTATATTTAGTTTTGGCTTGATCTAGATGGCTATGAGTACTTTTTAGTCTACCAGGTCTTTATAGTACTTTCGGACTGTACCCACTTACTCCATTTTTTGTTGAATGTATGGATTTCATTAGTTTGCTCTCTAGATGCGTTATAAATGGGGTGATGTTGATTTACCCATTCGAATATAGAACCGAAGAGGTTTTGTACATTTTGGAATCCTGCATCTTTGAGTTTCTCTCCGATTTTCTCACTTCGATATCCTATAGAACAATATATAATTATTGGCTGATTTTTATCTAAGTGGGAGACGCGTTCCAAATCAAAGTCATCGTATCCGATGTGAATGGCATCTTTAATATGGGATACCTCGTATTCTTCTTGTTCCCTAGCATCTAGAAAGATATAATTACTCGCTTCAGCATATGCATCTGCAATTGATATTACAGGTACGTCGTAGGATAGGTACGAATCTACCTCTTGCTGGAAAGCAGGATTGATACATAAAGCTTGAGTCTGCTGAGCGGTAAGAGTGCCAGCTAATAAGACGAAGCAAAGTACGATTATATTACACCAGTTTTTTGGGTCCATTTCCTACGATATCTTTGATGACTCGACCATTGGCTGTATACGGGACGAGTACTTGATTGATAAATGATTCAGCATCTTCTTTTACACTATCCGGGTAGAGCACATGAATATTCGGTCCTGCGTCAAGTGTAAAATAAATCGGCGTATTGGTTTCTAATCTATAATTTCTTATTTCTCTTATAATGTCCAGTGTACCTGGTTCCATGAGTACATAAGAAGGGTCCGAACACATCATCAGTGCATGTAATGTCATGGCTTCATCTTCGGCAAGTTTTCCGAATGCATCTACATCTCCACTCTTGAGTATTTTCTTCAGTTCGGATATCCGGTCATTTGCTTGTTGATATCTTGGCTTTGCGTATACGTTACCATTCATCAGTGCGTGACCAGCTGTAGAGGATACAGATTTTTCGGCGGCACTCACGATCAATATATCATCGTGGAACGAATGAAACACCTCATGCACATCTGCTACAGCAACAGCATATAGATCAGACGAATCATGAATCTCTGCATGTGTACCCCAAGCTCCTAGTTTTGATATTACCGATCTGCTCGCACTACCGCTTCCTAGTCTAGCTAGGTATGATGCTTTATGGATATCGATAGTTTCTGAGCCGTTTCCTGATATGACTTGATCTATTTCGCAGATGCACATTGCGATTGCAGCCATAGCAGAAGCTGAAGACGCTATCCCAGAAGAATGAGGAAATGAATTACTACTACTTATATCTAAATGTAGTAGATTGAGTACAGGATAGTGATCCAATACAGAATCCAAAAACTTCTTTATTTTATCTTCGAATGCTCGATTAGCTTCTCCTTCAAATAGAAATGAGATGCTTAATTTCCCACCTTTATTCCCTTTGTACGATATGTAAGTATCCGTATGCGCATTACTCAATGTCAATGATAAAGACGCATTACGAGGTAGTTGTCTTCCATGTTTGCCCCAATACTTTACTATTGCTATATTAGACGGGCACCTCCAACCCACTCTTCCACTTTGAATTGTAGAAGTCGATTGATTTAATATTTTAAATGGATAGGACATTTTTTAATTTTTACTGGGGGCAAAGGTAATGTTGATTGTAGAAGTGGATGAACAAAGATTAACTTTTATTTTTTCTTACGTCATCGATTTTGACATACTTCATATCAGTTCCATTTTCGATTCTGTAGGACAGATCAAAATCTTGGAGCACAGCGTCTAATATTTCATATTTTCCCTCTTTATATCCATCCTTGAGGTCATAGCTATATAGTTTGCTGAATTGATTCCAGTAGAATGCCGTGAATCGTCCCTTTACTTGCTTCATCAAGTTGTACATCGATTCTTCGGTTTCTTTTTCTATCATTTTGATCAGGATCTTTCCTTGCAGCTTCGTGAGTTTCGTCAGTGGCTGTTCGAATTCAGATTTTAGCTCCTTTTCCAATTCTTTGATTCTTTTCTTTTTCTCTCTACGACTGAGGTGTTCGGATGCATATTCTACCTCGCGGAATATCCTGATACCTTCCTTAGCATAAGGGAATACCTTAGCGGCATACCTTCTAAACTTATTATATTTTCTATACTCAGCATCTGTATCAAATTTTCTCAATGAGGTGATACTCACATCATCAAGATCAGCCAATATTAATGTGTCACCTTCGCTGATCATAGCGGAGTATATCTTACCCTTTAGGTTTAGTTTGGTAAATATCGGCTCTAATGACTCCGGCATATTTTCCTTGGTCTCTGTAGTATCTTTTAAGATGAGCAATGTGTCCTGTGAGAATCCACCGACTCCTAAAAGTAGGAAAAGTGATATAAATATTATGTTTTTCATATGTCTATATTTAACGTGAATAATCATAAAATCATTCAATAATCAGACGTATATCTGATGTTCAAGTTACGTTTTATTTGTTGTCGTAATCTTAAAGTTTGCTATTAGGTGACTCTTTTAAGTATCTAAAGAGTCTATTTATATAGTAATAACCCCTAGATTTGTATTGGATTTTAATTTGGCATTGAAATATCACGTTGGATTAAAACAAAGAAAACACACTTTTTAAAGATTTTGATGAAGCATTTGTTTATATATTTTTTATTAATTTCTCATTTTGCGGTCGGCCAGCATAGTGTATACAAGATGCCATATCCTGTCAATACGGATGTGTACGATGAGATATGCCCCATACTTTCTTACGATGAAGACGAACTATACTTTACTCGTGTAGGGAGTCCAGACTTCGATAAGACAATCATCGAGTATGGTAAAAATCTATACGTAACGGAACCTTACGAAAAGTACCAATCAAAACTACGAGATATATATCGGATGATAACACAAGAAGTAGATGTCGATCCGGTCTCTTCTTCATTTAATCAAGATGTATGGTATTCGCATTTTCATGATGGTGAAATCTATAACCTGTTTCACCCTACTCATCCGCTTAATAATGCACTACCCAATAGTATCTGCTCGCATTTTGGCACAGATGGTTCATATGTTGTCATCAATCAATTTGGAGAAGAAGGAGGTGTTTCTGCAGGTTTTTCAGTTGTGAATAAGAAGACGGACACAGAATTTACATTTCCAGAGCCTATCATGATTCAAGATTTTGATAAGACAGGATCAGAAGTAAATGTCAGTATGAGCATCGATAAGGAATATATGATATTAGCGATGAAAGGTAGTAATAGTCGAGGAGATAAAGATCTATATTTATCTATAAAAGGGTATAAAGGGGTATATAGTACTCCAGTACATCTCGGTAGTGTATTGAATACGGTATACAGTGAAGCGACCCCATTTTTTTCCCAAGATAAAAAGAAACTATATTTTGCCAGCAACCGCCCTGGGGGCTATGGTGGTATGGATATATACGTGAGTGAGAGATTGGACTTTTCGTTTAAGAATTGGTCTGAACCTAAGTTGCTCGGACGACCTATCAATTCCGAATTCAATGATTCTCATCCATATGTTCAAATGGACGAAAACTCTATGTTATTTACATCAAATAGGGAAGGAACCAGTGATATATTCTACGGAAAGCTCAATAGAGATGAAAAACTAGAATATAGTATAGACATAAATATTTTTATTGTTAAAGGTGAAGAACGAAAAAGAGCAAATGCTCAAATATATTGGTCGGAAGCTTATAGCCATGAATGGGCAGATTTCTTCAGAGCTCGAGATGGAAAATATAAATACAAGTTTGAAAAGAATATCCCGATGCAATTCAAAGCCGAAAATAGAGGGCATATAAGTGATATCGTCATACTCGATCCGCAAGAATTACAAGAGGCGGGTATCAGAGAGTTAGACATAGAGATAGTATTAGAACAAGGTAAAAACCGAAAACCGATATTCAAGAGGCCCGTATATAAAGAGGATACATATGTGGCAAAAGTGGAGTCGTCAAAAGAGGATGTGGTACCTCTAGATAATGACATCATGACACTAGAAGCAAATAGTACGGTAGTGTTGAAAAATATAATGTTCGCCAGAGCGAAGCCAGATGTATTGCCCATATCATATCCCTCATTACTTAAGCTGTCTAAGACACTGGCGCGAAGATCTGATGTCGTGATACAAGTAGAAGGACATACGGATAATGTAGGTGATAGTGAAGCGCTTCTTGATCTATCGCTGGCGAGAGCTCACGCGATTAGAGATTTTCTAGTGCTCAATGGAGCAAAGTCCCATCAGGTAAAAGCGAAAGGATTTGGCGCATCTAGACCAATTACTAAAAATAGAACTGAACAAGAGCGCAGTAAGAATCGTAGAGTAGAAATACGTGTGCTCAGACAAGGCAAATAATCAACCGAATTAAACTTACTTGTTATAATAATCAAAAACACCGCTTATAAATTGGTATTGTAATAAATACTTCTTTCTTTCGTGCACTAGATGATGGTATTTCTGAAGTCAAAAATCCATCAGGAAAATGAAGAGATATGTATAATAAGAAAGAGGTAGAAGTTATAAAATTAGAAATTCCATTCCACATCGAAGAATGGAAAACCTTCCACACAGGAATATATAAAGGAGATAATGAAGATATAGCGGTAGCACTACAACATACGATCGAACGTATGGTGCGTCTAATGCCTAATATCAAAAAATCATCAAAAATATTGGTTCTCGGAGGTGCGAATAGCTATGCTTCTATGTTTTTAGCTTCTAGGTACAGAAGTAAGCAAGATTGTGTAGCACAGACTGATGAAGCAGCCAAAATATTAGAAAAATCTGCAAAACAGCACGGTCAGGATGATGTGGTTACAGTACATGTACAGCCATTTTCGAAGACAATGTTTAGTGACGCAAATTTCGATATCATATGGTCTCTAGATAGCGTACACAAAACAGAAAATAAGCGAACTATGATCCGAGAAGCCGCGAGGCTATTGGTGCCAGAAGGACGATTTATTTTTACCGATTATATGAAAAAAGGTAGCGGTGACTCTGAAGATACAGATGACTTCTTAACCAGCAAAGCATACCTGAAACTAGCGGATAAAGCCGATCTAGAACGTGTATACCTCAGAGAAATGGCAGGTGAAGCTTCTCGTCACCATGAAATCCTATTGGCACATGCTGATAAAAACAAGGCAAAGTTATCCAAAAGGCTTGGTGCGAAAGAATTAGAAGCTATCGTAGCTGAAATATCAGATCGAAAATCGAAATTGGATAATGGAGAATTAGATTGGGGATTCTTGCAGTTCCAAAAGAGAAATGTCTAATACAGTTTCGATAAGTAATTAGGGATTCTATTTTGATTTTGTGGAAATTATAATCAGAATAGAAAGCAATCAAAAGATGGCGTGCGTAATTCCAAAGTCTATATAACTATTTATAAACGGCTGGTATTTTCCCGCTTGAAATTCACTGTCTCTATAGCCTAATTGGAAAATTACTCTAAGCTGGGTAGCGGGTGTGAAGTAATGGTTGTACACGCTAGTAATATTAAGTAATAGCCGAGCCGCTGAAAATTGATCAGGTTGATTTTTACTAAAAATAGCATTCATTTCTACTTCTGAGTCTATCCCAAAACTGAAGTTATTTCTCGCACTTGGGATGTACATCCAACTTAGATCATATTCCATCCTTGCCGTTACTACAGAGTTGTCATCGTTATTTAATATGAGATTCTCATCAATAAAGTTCTTGTTGTAAGCGACATCAATTATGCCACTGTACCGTATAGTTCGCATCCATTTAGAATCTATGTTCTTATATTTGAGGTGTTCCATGATTCCTGTTGCGCCATTATTGAGTTCTGCAGAAATTGGATTGTTTGGTGCGTTTTTTCTATACCTAGAGAATGGTTGAAAAGTCATCTCGAATCTAGATCCATTATTTCGATTAGCAACAATATCGAACTCAAAGGTGTCCTCTATGATAAGTATCGCCATAGTAGATAGCTGATCTATCAGCTCATTTTCTATCAGATAATCGATGATGAATTCTAAGATTGCTATGTCTCTAAGCCGAAAATCTAATATCCTAGACGTACGAACAAGTCCTAGCAGATCAGCAAATGCGGTGATTTCATCATGAGTAGGGATGCGCAATAGTAGGTTGTTGTCCTCCAATCCTTGTAATATTTGTACGGCGATCCATGCACTATTTACATTTTCGATTCTACCGAATCCTATACCTAAGTCCAGCCTGAGTCCTCCAAAACCTTCATTTCTTTTGCCTCCATTGATGGGATTTATGCGATTGTCATAGATTAGGTTAGCTGTATATCCAGTTTTTAGGTATCGATTATTAACATACGCTCTCTTCTCGGTGGTTCTGTCTGCTTTGATAAAAGAACCTTTGGAAATGTCGACAGACCCAAACTGCCGCATGTAGTATTGCTTACTTTTGTCGTTGAGAAATTTTTCATGGAGAATATTTGCTCCTATGTTTAAGTTGGTATTTGCGTCTCCACCTTCTACATTCACTAAGTCAGAGCCCTCTAATCTTCCTGATGGTGATATAGTAAGTTCACTTCTTTCAAATACTACCTGCTTATAACTATCAAGATCATATATTATTTGACGCTGACCATATATGCATGAAGTCTGGATGAATAGCAAAATTAAGGTGGGGAATTTCATAAGTGATATTATGTCATTATAGCTTTCTCTTGCATTCATGAACTCTCGGATTGATGATGTCGATGACTGTAGTTATAGATTTATATTACTTTAAGACGGTGATGCTTTTAGAGATTTCCTCGACAGTACCATTTATATATCGAGCTTTTAGATAATATAGGTATACGCCATTAGAAACAGGACGATTTGTAGCATAGCCATCCCATAAGTTCTGTCCACTTTCTACTGTAGTGTTTTCTATATTGTACATCTGGTTACCCCATCTGTCATACACGCTAAACTGTATGATGGATGATAGACTGCGACCGAAGTAATTGATAGTCATGAAATCATTGACCCCATCTTCATTGGGCGAAAATATATTCGGTATGTTTATCAAGTTCTGCTCATCGACGGTCAAAAACAATGAGTCTGAAGCCACGCAATTATTCTCATCGGAGACAGTTACGTTTACATATCCATTATTGAATTGCAGTAAGTTGACCTCCAAGCAATCATCACAATCAAATTCTCCATTGGAGGACCATGATATATTATCGAATTCCTGAGAATAGCTTGGAGCGATAAGTAGTTCTTGACCCAATAGTACGGAAGCATCGGGACCGATATCTACCGATATTTCTTCTGGTTGATTAAGTGTAATAACCAACTCTTCCGTACAAGAAAATCTATCAGATGCTATGATGGTATACTGTCCCGCACTAAGATCATTAGTGACGGGGCTTCCTTGATTGTCCAATAACTCAGACGACAGTCCGCCGTATCCACCTGATAATTGTGTTACAGAAATAGAACCATCACTAAATTCATAGCAAGATGGATCAGAAACCATGGCATCTATTATGATTTCGTTTTCCGGAACAAAGAGAAGATCTAATATGATCGTACTATCGCACCCTCTGCTCGATTCGAAACTCTCCATGTATATGCCACTTGATTCTAATATTTGGTTGCCAAATTGGTACTGCTCACCAATACAGACGGTGTCTATCTGAGGATAAGTGTCTGGTAAGACTGTTATTTTTAAAATGTCAGAGATAATTCTGCATTTTTCATTCTCTATGTTCATGATATTTCCGGAGGATAAATACCTATAATAATATACACCTACATCAAACTGGGTGTGTGTGATCGTCGATGTATTGTTATCCATTATAGTCTCCCAATTCATTGAGTCTGTACTTGTCTGCCACAAGATGGCAAAGCTTGCTCCATCCTCAGATTCAATATCAGCGACTACGGTGAGTGGATCATCATCAACACAGAGGAATATATTACTAGACTCATCGTCTAACCCGATGAATGATGTTGGTCCGCAAGGTCGAAAAGATATGTTGTCGAGTGCGAGGTCATTCCCTGCACCACCGGGGGCATTGTTTCGCAGTGATAATTTTATTGAAGATTGTATGTTGGTAGTGGTGAATGAAAATCCGAATTTGACCCATTGCTCTGTCTGGGGGATATTTCCAGTTTCATATACTACCAAGTCATCGATCAAGAAGGTGACATTAGGTTCTATGTGATCAGTGGTTTCGACACTGACAAGATTGATAATATCAGCTGAGAATTCATAGTTAGTGTTTTCGCAGAGGCCGTCTACGACTTCCTCATAGAATATACCAGGCTCATAACTGCCATTTACTACCATCATATATCCATTGGGATCAGGTGAGTTATCTTCTATTTGTATCCAGCTGGGATAGAGTCCTACGAGCGCACTAGTTCTACTACAGATAGTATATGCTCCATCGAATGGGACTTGAGTCGTATAGGTATAGCCAGGAGCGATATTAGGATTTGATAATACTACAGGTGCTGCCCCTGATCCGAAGTCTCCCGAAATGAAAATATTTTCTCCAAGATTTCCAGTGCACACGCCTTGTGCCATAGCTAAGGCACAATGGAGTATAATCAGAGGAAGTGTTATTAAATATTTCATTTTTATATAATTGAGACCAATTTAAAACAAAAGATTTGGATTCATAGAAAGCTGCCAAACAAGTTTTGGGTTTCTTATTTCTTGGTTATCGTCGAATAGGTAATCCTTTCCATCCTCCATTTTCATAGGAATATGAAGGTTTTTAGGATTCTTCATGAAGCTTGGTAAGAAGTACATATCATGAAATACTTTATTCTGAATGAGATTTCTAACTTGCTCTGCATCGACGCCTAAGTGCACGCCAGCATTCTGACCACTTCCTACATCTCTGATCATTCCGAAGCTCAATATCCCATGGGAGTATCTGCCACCCACAGCATCTTCCATTGATCGATAACCAAATCTTGATGGATAGTCTGATTCTTCCTCTCTATATTTTTTGACGCCCTTTTGGGTAGAATCCCCCGTCCAGAAAAGCATATTCATATTAAAGTAGTTTTCTTCTTGGATCCAACCCAGTCCTATGGCACCAGTTCGGAATCTATCGCGGTAGTTGAAGTGTCCTAGCAGATCATTGCTCAACTGTAATGCGAAATCATCAAACCTGAAGTGAAGCGTGCCCACCTTTTGAGCAGTCCCTATTTGATTGTAATAATATTCAAATGTATATCCTGCACTATTGCGACTATTGCCACTATCTAATAGTTTTATGTAATTGACCAGTTGATCTTCTTCGTTTCTAGATCCCCACAGATAGTGCGCCGTGCCAAATATATGGTGTTCTATATGACGACCAGGTAAACCATAGTTTCTAAAATTATATGTAAGATCATAGCCTACTGCTAGTTCTGACTGTGGCGTGGCGAGATACTCGCCGATTACGCCTATACCGATATTATTGACGGGGGTCCCTATATTTACTTTTACTTGTAGATGGACTTTGTAATCATCCATCTGACCAGAGCAATGACATATTACTGATATGACAAGACATATCAGTTGTATTGATTTGATAAGTGAAAATGATAGATTTTTTTGCAGCAAAAGTTAAAATTTTAGGTCTTGATAAAGTATTAAGTCCGTATTATAAGACGAAAAGATAGGAATAATATGTTCGTTCATTCTAAACTTTCGTTTATTTAGTATATTGTTATTTGTTAATGATAATTTTTAGAAGGGTAAAATATTATATGTTGAAGAGATTAGTGTCTGTATTTGTTTTTCTTATGATAGCATTGGTAGCTCGAGCTACGCACAACAGAGCGGGTGAGATCACTTATGTGCAGACGGGCCCCCTGACGATTATGATGACAGTGACCAGTTACACGAAGACCAGTAGTATCTCAGCAGATCGAGATAGTATAGAGATTTTCTGGGGTGATGGTACGAGTGAGTTCGTACAGCGTACAAATGGAAATGGTCAGCCTCTGGCCAATGATATCAAACTCAATTTATACCAAAAAGAACATACATATCCAGGGCGGGCGACTTATACTATTGGGTTTGCTGATCCTAACCGGGTTGCGAATATCCTCAATGTCAACTTTCCAAATTCTGTAGAGGTAGAGTTCTTTTTGTCGACTACATTTACATTGTTAGATCCACAGTTTCAAGGGACGAATAGTTCTGCTATCTTGCTGCAACCACCGCTAGATAGAGCATGTGCGAATAAAGTATTTACCCATAATCCCAATGCATTCGATCCTGATGGAGATAGTCTATCTTATGAATTGGTCATACCAAGAAGTTCTGCGGAGAATGAAGTGCCAGGATACTTGTTTCCCGATGAGGTCAGTCCTGGTCCTCAGAATAGGGTGACATTAGACCCTGAAACTGGAGACTTTAGATGGGATACACCGAAGCAGCAAGGAGAATATAACCTCGCCATCCAGATCAATGAATGGAGAGATGGCGTATTGCTCAACTCCATCATCAGGGATATGCAGATACTAGTAGTCGCATGTGAGAGTGATCCTCCCACGATAGACGTAGTAGAAGAGCTATGTGTAATCGCAGGTGAAGAGATCAATCTAGATATAATCATAGATGATATAGACGAAGGGGATAAAGTAGGCTTCATGGCATCAGGGGGTCCATTTCAGGTAGAGAATAATAAGGCAACGATAGAAAACTACAACGGATTTGCTGATCCAGAATATACGGTCAATTTCGTATGGCAGACCACTTGCAATCACATCTCAGACAGGTTCTATCAAGTGGTACTGAGAGCAGTGGACGATTCGTTTGCTGATAGTGTAGGATTGGCTACATTGAAAACCATAAGGATCAAAGTAGTCGGTCCTCCACCCCAAAATCTGGAAGCCGAATCCGAATCTGCTGGCATTAGGATATTTTGGGAAGCTCCTTATGCATGTGAAGTTACAGATAATGAATTTTTTCAAGGGTTCTCAGTTTGGCGAAAGATAGGAAGCACCCCTCTGGCTATTGATGATTGTGATCCAGGCCTTACTGGTAGTCAGTACGAAAAGATCGTATTCCAAACCAAAGCGAAACAAGATGGAAGATATACCACCTTAGATATAAATGTGGAGAAAGGAATCACATATTGCTATCGAGTGCTTGCAGAATTTGCTCAGATATCATCCACAGGAAATCCCTATAATAGAGTAGAAAGTCTGCCTTCTGAAGAGGTCTGCCAACAGCTGGCTAGAGATCTGCCGATCATCACCAAAGTATCTATAACTAAGACGGAAGTAAGTAATGGTGAAGTACACGTGAGATGGGCAAAACCACTCGCTAATGATCTAGATACAGTGGTGAATGGTCCGCCTTACAGATACGAATTGTACAGGTCATTAGATGATGGGCTCAGTTTTGATCTTGTACCAGAGTTTACGATATCTACGCCTACTTTCTCCACAGAGATAGATACTAACTACTTCGATGCAGGGGTAAATACCGTAGATATTCAACCTCATTATAATCTCAAATTTTACAGTAATAATATGGAGCTAGGAGTGTCCTCGGATGCATCCTCTACGTTCTTGATTGTAGCGCCTAGTGATGAGTTAAATGAGCTTACATGGAGTGAATTTGTACCATGGAGCAAGGTCTCTTATAATGTATATGTAATGGAACCCAATGGTAATTTCATGTTGCTAGATAATGTGCCAACGGGCTCATACACGCATACGAACCTTATCAACGGAGAACAATACTGCTACTATATCGAAGCCATAGGGTCATATGACATAGCGAATATCGAGGATCCACTCATCAATCTATCACAAGAGGTATGTAGTCTGCCGATAGATAATGTGCCGCCTTGTCCTCCAGTATTAGATGTATCAAATCTATGCAATGACGGTAGCGAGATCATAGATCTATCAGAATTGATCAATACGCTGGTATATACACAACCTAACCTGGCATGCCCTGACACAGAAGATGCAGCGGGTTACTATATCTACTATTCAGAGATTGAGGGTGGAGAATTAGAATTGATAGATTCTATCTTAGATCCTACAATCAATAGATACATGCACGAACCTGACAGAGGCATCGCAGGATGTTATGCGATTTCTGCTTTTGATGGGAATGGCAACGAAAGTGAATTGAGCAATATACTGTGTGTAGACAACTGCCCGGCGTACGAATTGCCTAATACATTTACCCCAAATAATGATGGAGCGAATGAACTGTTCGTACCGATTATAAATCGATTTATAGAGTCTGTAGATTTCACGGTGTATAATAAATGGGGGAATATAATATTCAAAACTACAGAGCCACTCATCAGATGGGATGGTAAATCTTCTGGTGGAAATGAGGTCGCTGACGGGACATATTACTATACCTGTCGAATATTCGAACAGAGAGTGACAGGCAGTATCGAAGGCAATGTAGAGCTCAAGGGACATATCAATGTAATAAGATAGTATGCCGATCAAGAAATCATCAATTCATATGATAGTAATGGTAGTGAAGAATAAGTGATCCACCTATTGGAGCGGATTACAGTGTAACATAGATTTTTATGACAATACGTAGCCTTGAATCATAATGACTCATACCTCTAATCATAAAGACAAGCACACTATCTGCAACAAATCACGAACTAAAATCATTGTATCATCGTAAGTGAAATGAATACGAAAACAGCAAAATAGAAATACGTGTTTACAGGAATCATAGAAAGACTAGGTAAGGTGACGGATATCCGTCAAGAAGGAACAAACTATCACTTTACAATCCAATCCGGGATCGAAGATGACATATACATCGATCAGTCCATAGCACACAATGGAGTCTGCCTTACGGTCGTTTCTATAGATGATGATAGCTATGTAGTCACCGCCATCAAAGAGACAATGGACAAGACAAATCTCGGTACGGTGAAGGTAGGAGATTATCTCAATCTAGAGCGTGCGGCAATATCTGGAAGTACAAGACTAGACGGTCATATGGTGCAAGGTCATGTAGATGGTACGACCAAGTGTCTTAGTGTAGAAGATGTAGATGGGAGCTGGTATTTCACATTCCAACTTGATAAGGACAACGCACCATTAGTTGTGAATAAAGGATCTATCTGTATCAGTGGAGTTAGTCTTACTGTAGTAAATCCTACTCATGATCAGTTTCAAGTAGCAATCATCCCTTATACCTACGAGCATACTGGATTCAAATTTATGAAAACTGGTGATACGGTCAATCTTGAGTATGATATCATAGGTAAGTACGTACAGAGATATATGGACAACATAAGATCTTGATAAGTGTTATTCTTTTAATACGCCATTTTAATCAAATATTACCTGTGCATTCCTCTCGACTTCGCTCGTCGGATGCAAGAAAACGAGATAACGTAAAAATAGTTGAGACTTCTTGAAATCAAAATTTGATCCCAATAGCGTTAAAAGTCAGGTAAAGTCTTGAGATAAGAGATGGCTTGTTTAGCAAACACTCGTTTTTTGTTTCGTTTTTGGGTCAAGCCAAAAATGAAAGCCCTAACGGCGAGTGGAAGTTTAGGTTGAAATTTATTACCT
>CALLMH010000102.1 GCA_938007965.1 uncultured Saprospiraceae bacterium
GGGCTTTCATTTTTGGCTTGACCCAAAAACGAAACAAAAAACGAGTGTTTGCTAAACAAGCCATCTCTTACATCAAGACTTTACCTGACTTTTAACGCTATTGGGATCACATTTTGACTAAACTTGCAAAACTCGCTTACAATCAGACAGTTGCAAGTTCTTAACGTCAAAATGAAATCCAAATACCTAAGCCAGCTAAGGTCGATTTAATTTCTGCCACAAATTAATGCTCCTTGTAAGTGATATAATTTTAATATTTTTCCTTACTCCTGAATAACCCTTAATATCGAAATTCAATCCAAATCAGCTAAGCCAGCTAAGGCCATTAGCAACTATCGGATTAAATCATATTATCACACAATCGCATGGCACTCATTACTTCTGAAACACACTTTCTTTACTAGTTACATCTCACAAATAGGTTATCCGTCTACGCTTTTCGTATAATCCTCATTCATATTATAAAACATAAAACCTATCGCATCCGAAGCCTCTTCTATAATTTTTGAAGTCGGTTTTCCAGCTCCGTGTCCAGCACTTGTTTCTATTCTAATAAGTACGGGATCATCTCCTGTATGCTTTCTTTGTAATTCTGCAGCAAATTTGAATGAATGCGCAGGCACTACTCTATCATCATGATCCGCAGTCATGATCATAGTGGCTGGGTATGCGGTTTCTTTTACATTGTGCAGAGGAGAGTACTCCATCAAGTATTTGAAAGCCTCTGGATCATCCGATCTACCATAATCAGTAGCCCAAAAATGACCAATTGTAAATTCATGATACCTCAACATATCTAAAACGCCGACCCTCGGATAAGCAACTGCAAACAGGTCTGGACGTTGTGTCATACAAGCACCGACTAACAATCCTCCATTCGAACCACCTTCTATGGCAAGTTTTTCTGGAGATGTATATCCGTTTTCTATCAGATACTCGGCAGCGCCTATGAAGTCGTCAAATACATTTTGTTTTCTTTCTTTGGTCCCCGCTTGATGCCAGTCCTTACCGAACTCCCCACCTCCACGGATATTGGCTACTACATAGATTCCATCATTCTCCAATAGCGGGATCCTTGTCAAGGAAAACGAAGGCGTAATCGAAATATCGAAGCCGCCATATCCATAGAGTAAAGTAGGTCTCTTTCCATCCATCTTTAATCCTTTTCTCATCGTAGCAAACATAGGTACTTTGGTCCCGTCTTTACTCTCGTACCAGATTTGTTTGGTTTCGTATGCATCAGAGTCGAAATCTACATTTGGTTCACGGAATATTTCTGACTCCATTGTCTCTGTATCCAACTTATATATGGTCGATGGTCTTGTGAAGGATGTGAATGAGTAGAAACCAATATTATCTGTTTTCTTACCTCCTACTCCACCGCCAGAACCGATTCCCGGTAGCTTCAGATCAGAGAGGTACTGTCCATTCATATCAAATACCTTAGTCAGCGAACTGGCATTGTGCATATAACTTGCAAACATCTTTCCACCTACGATTGATATACCATTCAATGGATCTTCATTCTCAGGGATTATGGTTTTCCAGTTGGATTTTGCAGGATTATTGAGATCTATTGAGATTACCTTCTTCTTTGGTGCACCATCATTAGTTGTTAGTAATAAGTTGTTTTCATCATTATCTATGTAGTTGTAATCTGCATCAAAAGTAGTAACCACAGGGATGATTTCATCAGGATTTTTGTCTAGATCTATGAATGAGAGAGCATTGCCGCTCGTTGATTCTGTGAGGCTGATGATGAGGAATCGTTCGTCTTCTGTAGTACCCGCATATACATTTCTCATCGGATGCTCTTCATCTACGTAGATCAGCTTATCCTCAGATTGTGGATCGCCCAACTTATGATAATAAAGTGAATGATTAGAATTACTTGCAGATAATTCTCCTCCTTCTTTTGGTTCTGGAAAACGGCTATAGAAAAAGCCATCACCTCTCCAAGAGAAGCCTGAAAATTTCACCCATTCGATCTTATCATCGAGTATTTTACCAGTTTTTAGATCTTTGATGTACCCAGTCCTCCAATCAGAGCCACCTTCTGAGACTAAGTAGGCTAGATATCTACCGGATTTATCAAAAAATGTACCCGCTAATGAAGAAGTCCCATCATCTGAGAATTTATTAGGATCAAGAATTATCTGTCCTTCAGCTTTTATGTCTTTAGATCCATATAACACATACTGATTTTGCAACCCATCATTTTTGTAATAATAGTACGTATCCCCCTCTTTGAATGGCGATGAATATTTAGCATAATCCCACACCTCTTCTAGCCGTTCTTTGATATCCTTACGATAAGGTATATTTGATAAATAATCGAACGTCGATTTATTCTGATTTACTACCCATGATTTGGTGTCCTCACTATTATCATCTTCGAGCCATCGGTATGGATCACTGACCTTAGTACCATGATAATCGTCTATTACATCATCCATTCTTGTTTCTGGATATTTCACCTCTACCTTTTTAAATTCCAATGATTCTTTTTTTGAGTTCGAGCAGCTGGAAATAATCGACATCGCTGCAAAAAATAATATGTACTTTTTCATGATTAATAGTTAGGTGTTTATAAGGGCTTCAAAATATGTATTCTATAATTAATAACAACTGCAAAAATACATAAAGATGCATTTAGCGATCCCGTTTTTGATGATTTCCAGCATTTAAGCGATCAATTCACATTTTCTAAATTGCTCTAAGGTCATATATGCACAATCACTGTATTAAGCTGATCACCCAAGATTTCAAACTCGAAAGGTATAAACCGAAACACACTCGCAAAATAAATATAAATATTGAGTAAAGAATATACAATCTCTAATGATTATAATGGAGGGGAAAATTTCAATTTATTTTAAAGACTAGATTTAATTTTTCACAAGAACATAACAATGGATAGCTATATCTATATACCATTTCGAACTACTCTCCAAACATTCCAACTAAGAAATCTATTTCACTCTTCGTCACGAGCAAACTGTATATCGCTCCTACCTTAGAATATGCTGCATTTAGATATTGATTCTGCACATTTCTATAATCTAGAGAAGTCAATTGTCCAGATTTGAATCTTTCTTCTGTGATATCAAGGTTCTGCTGAGTCACTCTGATCTGTCTATCTGTTAGTTTTAAAATTTCCAACTGATTGTAATAGTTATCAATCAGTATATCCAATTGATTATTGAGTTCCGCTTTCGCTTCGATAATGGTCAGTTGGTCAATCTCCTCCTGCATTTTGGCAGATTGGATATCATCGCGTCTTACACCGCCATCATATAGATTCCACGATAAGTTAGCACCTATATTTCCAGTAAATCTTGTACTTGGCAAAAATGGAAATGGATCACCCGTATTAGGATCATCTGCAAAAAACTTAAATCCATTTTTAGCAAACCCTATTCCTCCTGATACACTTACCGTTGGTCTAGTGGCAGATTTTGCTAATCCTGTGTTTAGTTGATTGAGAGCTGCAATCATCTGTAGACTCTTGAGTGTATAGTTATCTTCAGAGAGTGACTTTTTCAACTTTTCTTCATCTATATCTTCTGTAGTTATACTCAGCCTATCCGTGTAAATATATGGTTCGTAATCCTCTAGATCTAGTGTATTATTGAGGTTTCTTTTTGCTACTTCTATCCTTTGCTCTTGACTTATGATTGCATTCGTATCTGCAAGTAATGCAGTTTCAAATTGTAATAGATTGTACGAATTAGAAGAGCCAAATTCTTTCTTCGTAGTTTCATATGCTAATCTATCTTGAGATAGCGTGAGCACTTTATTCAGTACTTCAAGTTGCTCTTGCTGGAAAATAACTTCATAATACTGCTGATATATCGTCCTGAATAATAAGTTAATATCTGAAGACTTATTCAGTTGCTCTTGATTTACAGCTAGATTCAGTTGCTCTTTATTCAGAGCTATTCGTCCACCATTATACAGAACCCAATTCGCATTGGCCGTAGCTCCTAGACTTCCATTATAATATGTACCTTGAAGGAAACTGGCCGGGTTATTATCATTTACAAAGTTATTAGAGAAAGATCCACCAAGATCTATAGTAGGTGTCCTCCCTGCCCTAGCCCATGTATTATTATTTTCTGCGATGAGTATCGCTTTGTCAGCGATCTTGATTCCAAAGTTGTTTTCCAATCCAATGGCAAGTGCTTTCTCCAGCGTCATCTCTTGCTGTCCAGCTAGAAGGCTAGAGAAGAAACTCAGAAGTATAATATATGTGTATTTCATTTATTTGTTATTTTAGTATATACCCATTATGCAAAAATCAATGGCACCACTTTGATGATCAAAAATATAAGTACGAGCACTGATGCATATAACCAGAAGTATCCTTGTTTATTTGGATTTGCAGGCTCTACACTTCGAGGATCGATCTTCTCCCCAGTATATAGAGATGCTAATCCGACTTTAGATTTATTGGAAATGACCAACAATGCTGGAATGAGTACCAATAAAATAAATGTCCCGATCAATAAGCCATATGCCACTGAGATCGCCATAGGTATCAAAAATTGCGCTTGAAAACTCTTCTCAGCAATCAAGGGTGCCAATCCAGCAATCGTAGTAATCGAAGTAAGAAGTATAGGTCTAAATCTAGCACGCCCTGTTTCGATTACAGCCTCTCTTACCTCCATACCATCTTTTATCCGCTCATTGAATGTAGTGATGAATACTAAGGCATCATTCACAAAAATCCCTATCAAAGCAATCACACCAAGAATAGAAAATAAACTAATCGGTAGTCCATGCATCCAGTGCCCGAGTCCTACTCCTATAAATCCAAATGGCAATAATCCCAAAACAATAAGTCCTTGACTTACAGATTTGAATGTAATAACGATCACGAAAAACATCATCATAAATATCAGCGGCATCACCAATGCTAAGGAATCCGAAGTTTTTGCCTGTTGTCTTGATTGGCCTTCGTATGATGCACGCACGCTTGGATAATCTTTCAATGTCTCAGGGATGATTATCGTCTTGACATCAGAGGTGATATCACTGATACTCACACCATCATTAGATACATCCGCTTCTATCCGCACTTCACGTTCTCCATTGAGGTGATTGATATTGATGACTCCTCTATCCGTCTTGAAAGTCGCTAATTCTGACAATGGCACAGTACGACCATCTGCCGATCGGATCCTCATATCCGACAGGTCAGAAATATCAGATCTATCGGCCAAATCATATCTTACCCATACCCTCACTTCATCCTCTCCTCTCTGTATCCGCTGTGCCTCTGCACCGAAGAATCCTTGGCGAACTTGAGTGATGACATCCTGAAGGGTAAATCCTAGATTATAAGCTTGAGGAGTCAGCTCTAGGGATACCTCTTTTAATCCTTGCTGATTATTATCGACTATATCTTTCAGATCAGAAATCTTGGAAAGGTTACTTTTTACAGCTGCAATTGCCAAATCCAACTGCTCAGAATCGGTCCCCAATAAAGATACAGATACTGGCTTACCAAACGGAGAACCAGAAGAAAATGTCAAAGTCTCCGCTTCATCTACTGGACCTAACTTCTCTCTCACCTTGGCTATGATCGTACGAGCGGATATATCTCCTCTCGTCTCCCCATCTAGAAGTGACACCGTAATATCCCCTTGGTAGGAAGCTGGCCCTACATTTTTCTGCATTTTTGTCACAGGATACACTCCATCGGAGAAGAATTCTTTTGATAGTTCTTCATTTACTTCATTGGTAGCCGCTTCGATTCTATCCAGTATTTCTAGTGTAAGATCCTCTCTTGTTCCTGCAGGCAGTTTAAGATTTACCGAGTAATTATCTCTCGGAATCACTGGAAAAAATGTGCCTTTTATAATCCCACCCTTGAGTGCGCCGAATGTGACCATAAGCCCCGCTACACATATGGCCAGTGTCGGATAGTTAAACTTTACCGCCCAATGTAATACCGGAGTATATATAGTATCCCTCAAGAAAGCCATCATTTTATCTAAGCCGCGCATGAGTGCATTAGGTTTGTCACCTCTTTTGAGCGCTTTAGAATGTGCAATGTGAGCTGGCAAGATCAACGCTCCCTCAACTAAGGAAAATATCAAAGAAAATATAACTACGATCGCCATCTCTCTGAAAAAATCACCCAGTCGACCATCGATAAAGAAGAAAGCTGAGAATGCTATAACTGTAGTAACAATCGCTGAAAATACAGCCGGTAATACCTCCATAGTCCCTTCTACCGCAGCTTCAAATGGTTTCGCACCTCTTTCGTAATGCTGATAAATATTCTCTGCGATCACAATACCATCATCCACTAAAATACCGATGACTACGATCATACCGAAAAGGGAGATTACATTGAGTGTAACGCCTAAGATAGATGCCAGTAAAAACATACCTGCAAATGATATCGGAATGGCCAAGGCCACCCAGAATGCTAAACGATAGTGTAAAAACATCGCCAGCAATAATAAGACTATAAAAAATCCAATGATACCATTATTAGTCAAAAGCTCTATTCTCTGACGAAGCGTCACAGAAGAATCTTCCAATATAATCGCTTGCACCTCTTCGTTTTCCTTATTGAACTTATCGATATAATCACGAACATTATCAGCGATAGTGATCATATCTTCTTCTAAGGTATTTTGGATCTTTATTACTACTCCAGGCTCACCACTTATATAAGTCCGTTGTGGTTTATCCTCCCATCTGTCTGAGACATCAGCCACTTGATACAATCTGACCACACCTCCATCGGGATTGGTTTTCACTACGATCTCTTGTAATTCTTTAGCGCTGTATTCTTTATTATTGGCTCTGATCAGAAGTTCTTCTTTTTCAGTCTTTATCGTTCCTCCAGTAAGTTCGATATTGGTGCCTCTAATCTTCTGAGCAGCTTCTTGGAATGTGATATTATATGATCTTAAATCCTTCTCTCTAAATGTAATTTCGATTTCTTCTTCTGGAAATCCCGAAAGCGTCACCTTCGATAAATCATCAATCGCCAAGAGATCATCTTCGATCCTCCGACTTATGGTCTTCAATGTCTTCAAAGGAACATCACCATATATCGCAAAATCAAGCACCTTACCTAGATTCTCTCTTTTGTACACAGTAACAGGCTCCATGGCTACTGGAAATGAATTGATTCCATCTACCGCATTTTTTATATCTTGAAGAATGACGTCAGTATCATAGCCCTTGAGTACTTCTATCTGTATGCTTCCTGCATTCTCAGAAGATACAGATGTTACCTGCTCTATGCCCGTTAGGCCTTTGAGGTTTTCTTCGATCTTTGATACGATTCCTTCTTCTATCTCTTCTGGTGACGACCCAGGATATACCGCTTGGATTGAGATATTTCGACTCTCTACCTCAGGAAAGAATGTTGTTTTCATCTGCGATAGTCCGACCAATCCAACAATGAATAATAAGATCATAAGGATATTTCCAGCGATCTCATTATCAATAAAATATTTTACGATGCTTCTCATTTTCTTTATATTTGATTACTCATAGATTGAAAAATCTAATCATCGTTAATAATTTACTTTTTGACCTTCGAATAATCCCGCGAGAGAACTTGATACGACTTTATCACTATCTGAAATCCCTCTTACGATCACACTATTATCCTTTCGCTTTACCGTAGTCAATTCCTTAAGCACCAATGTCGAATCTTCTACCACATATACAGCGTTTGTACTCACGAATATATCCTTCGGCAATTGAGTAACATCATCTAGACTCTTTCCATTTAGTTCTCCTTGTAGATACATCCCATCCTTTAGTCCTCGTCCATAGACACTTATGTATATGGGTATATTTTGAGTAGCTTCATCTATTTGAGTACCTATTCTATTTACTTTACCATTCCATGTTTTTGATAAGTCAGCTGAGGCCAATTCTACGGATTGACCTACTGACACATATTTCAAGTCCCCTAATGCGATTGGTGCAGAGATTTCGAACTGTTCCGTATTGATCATTGATGCCAGCACTTGTCCAGGACTAATCAGTGTTCCAGGATAAGCATTAATCGCAGTGATCACCCCAGAAAACGGTGCATATATATTGTACTCATTGAGTCGTGTCTCTTGGCTCTTAATATTATAGAACTGACTGTAGATATTCTTTCCAGAGACATAATACTTTTCTTGTTCCGTTTTAGCAACTGGTAGAGGCTGGATCGGTCGATTCACATCAAACTGGTCTAAGTATGTCTTCCATCCGTCGAAGGATTGCGCGTGATCAAACTTCAAATCTGGCATCATCTGAGTGATGGCTGTCATGAGCGAGCTCTTCTGCGCCTTGAGTGCAAAGTCTACTTCCTTCTTATCGATAGAAAATAGAAGATCCCCTTTCTTGAAATATTTACCTTTTTTGATTGATTTTCCAGACTCTTGCATCACTCCTTGCACTCGGGATGTTAGATTTACCCTTTCATGAGCCATTACTCGACCATCTACAGTGATATTATTCGATTGCGTGGTTGGTACGAAAGAAGACACTTTGATTTTTCTTCTTTCCTTCTTTACTACTTTGTCAGAAACAGTTGATTTTTTCTGTCCTTCTAGCGTTTTGGATAAAAATCCAGCCAAAGCAAGTATCAAAACTGTGATCACGGCCGAAACAATATTCCTTCTTGTTTTATTCTTCTTTTCCATTTAGTTGGTATTCTGAATTTATTATTGTCGCTCAATAGAAGAGCCATCTATCGAGACTATGTATTACATTAATTATCTAGCGACTGATTAGTTATTACGATCAGGTCTTTTGGGTTACAGATTGATGACCATTTACCTTGATGTATAATTTCTCATACATTTCTGCCATCACCTTCTTGGCTATTCTGATTTCATCTTTAGAACAATCCGTAAGAAGCATAGTTTCCATTTCACGACTTTTTGCAGTGATTGTATTTTGCATTTCTTTTCCTTTTGGAGTGAGATAAATTAATTTGCTTCGTCCGTCTTCTGGGTCGTCTTTCTTTACAATCAGGGATTCATTTTCGAGAGCAAGAAGCATCTTAGTGATACTACTTTTATTCTTGATTAAAGCTGTCCCTAAGTATTTCTGACTTATGCCATCGTTGGCCCAAAGTTCTGCAAGAATGCCGATGCACGAAGCTGGAAAGTCATGTCCCTCTTCCTCCATCTCAGGCTCTACAGCTTTGACGATTAGTCTAGCTACCCTATTGGTCAAGAATCCAAAATGATTGTACGGATTAAATTTCTGCAAAACTATAAGATTTAGTTCACTTGTAAACCAAATAGACACTTAAGATCAAAAAAAGTTTAATAATAAACTAAAACAGCATAATTGGGAAGGTATCCAATAATCCATAATTGTTGATACATCTCTCTGTATCGGTTTCAATGGTTTCTAGAAATCAAGAAAGCAGTATTCTTCTAAGGATTCAGTAACTGTGGAATGGAAGTTTTGATAAAATTCGCATTAGAGGAAATTAGTTTGATCGACGCCATTAAGCGATTGTACAAAAAGTCTAGATTGATATCACAAATTCCGTATTCAATAGAAAAAGAGATCAAAGCATGAGCCTCCTCATTACCCTTTCTAATAACTCGCGAAAAATTATGTATTTTCGTCTTGATTAACAATTTTAAAAAGACGACTAAGTCTTAATACTCTAATTAAATACCTAAAAATGAAAAATCTTTTATTGGTTTGGCTTATGGCTTTTGTATGTACCATCACCTATGGTCAGCAACAACCAACTGAAACTCCTGATCCCTTCGATTACGGTAAAATGTGGACATTTGAAAATCCACCGAAAGCATGGTTTAAAGAAGCATACAATTTCGAGCCAGAAGACAAATGGTTCGATGATGTACGAAAGTCTTCATTAAAATTTGCCACATGGTGTAGTGCTTCTTTTGTATCACCTGACGGACTGATCATGACGAATCATCACTGCTCTAGAGATGTCGTAGCCGCATTACAGCAAGAAGGAGAAAACTTCGACAAACAAGGATACTACGCAAAAACACTAGCGGACGAAAGAAGAGCAGAAGGCTTATTCGTAGAACAGCTCATGCAAGTGGCAGATATAACAGATATGGTAAAGGATAAGATATCCGGTGCTGAAAATGATGCTCAAGCTATGGAGATGGTACAAGGAGCACTTAAAGCTATAGAAGAAGAATATGCCACAAAAGAAGATTGGGAAGGACTCAGATTGCAGACGGTTACCTACTATAGTGGTGGAAAATATTCTCTATATGGTCACAAAAAAATCGATGATATAAGACTGGTATTGATTCCAGAGTTAGACCTTGGATTCTATGGTGGTGATGCGGATAACTTCACATACCCTAGATATAATCTCGACTGTACTTTTTGGAGAGCATATGACGAAAATGGTAAACCGCTCAACACCTCAGAAAACTACTTCAAATTCAAAGCCGAAGGAGCTGAAGAAGGGGAACCTGTATTCGTAGTTGGTAATCCAGGATCTACAGAAAGGTATAGGACTGTAGCTCAATTAGAATATGACAGAGATTACAGATATCCGATGACATATAGATTCTTAAAAAACAGGAATGATATGATGATGGCCGATTACAATGCTATGAAAGACGATCCAGCAAGAGAGTTCGAAGCACAATCATTATTGAATACGATCGCCAGTGTCGGTAACGGGATGAAAGCTTATGGAGGTATTGTAGGAGGTCTCAATGATCCTGAGCTCTTTGGCAGAAAAGTAGCCATGGAAAATTATGTAAAATCAAAATCTCCTGGCATCACATATTGGGATGATTTAAAAACAGAATATGAGTTACTAAATCCTCATGGATGGGCAATCACTCATCTAAGCCCAAGTGGTCTAAGAGGCAATATATTTTTATTGATGCATCAACTATTCCAATATGATCAATTGGTAAAAACAGGGGGCGAATCAGAAGATGTAACAGCTCAAAAAGCTAAATTAAGTGAAGCTATCCTACAGATGGCACCAACAATCGAAGACCCTGCAGAAATAGCAAAATTCAAATTATTACTGTCAGAAATCCAGGCTGATATTTATAAAGGTGATATGACGCTCAGTAAAGTACTGAATGGATCAGATATAGACACTTACGTGAATACGTTAATAGATAAAACGAGGTTCAAGAGCGTAAAGAAGAGTGAGAAGTGCCTCAAAGGGGATAAGATCGCTAAAGATGATGATATGATGCTCAAAGCAGCGAGGATTTTAGTGCCGAGATATTTCGAAGCAGCTACTACATTCCAGAGTTCTACTCCAACTAGAAAAGCGCTGGAAACCAAGATCGCAAATCAAGTATTCAATGTATTCGGAGATAACTTACCACCAGATGCGACATTCACGATGAGGATTTCGGATGGTGTGATAAAAGCATATGATTATAATGGAACCACGGCTCCAGCGATTACGACTTACTTTGGATTATATGACAGGCACTATTCTCACAAGCAGGAATTTCCATGGTCTCTGCCAGCACGATGGACAGATAATCCTCCTTATGAACTTATGAAGTCACCTATGAATACCGTCTCGACAAATGACATCATCGGTGGTAATTCTGGTAGTCCATTGATCAATAAAAACAAAGAAGCAGTAGGTTTGATTTTCGATGGGAATATTGAATCTCTTCCAGGAAACTTCATCTTCGACCCTGCAAAAAATAGAACGGTAAGTGTACATGCTGGTGGTATCATAGCAGCAATGAAGTACATATATAAAGCTGATAGAATTGTAAATGAGTTGAACGGAGAGTAGACTATCGCGATATCTTTTTTTTCAAATAAATAAGGGATGTTCTATTAATTTAGAGCATCCTTTTTTCTAATCACAAGTACACATCTCATTAATTGCAATAAAAAACAACTTGCAGATCGCAAGTCCTCGATGATCTTCTCTAATCCAATAGTCCATTTTCATAAAGAAAAATAATAGCAAAGATCGGAAGGATAAATTGTAGATATTCTAGCATTTAAATTAACTCATTTGGAAAATAAATAAAAAAATCCTTCTCCTGTCTAACAAAATGATAGTCAATTAGTTAAAATTTAATTCAAATAAAATCTATAGAATCCAACTCTTAACAAAATCATAAATTTCGAAAACACATTTGCAAATGTCAGATTTAAAATCATACATTTGCGACGTCGAAAGTATACGACTCATAACTCGAATAAGATTTTCGAATATCGTAATACTTTATACAGATGAAGCGAGAGAATAGGCTCGATGACCTTCAGGCAACCTGCTAAACGCAAGGTGCCAATTCCTACCCAATTTTGGGGAATATAGATTATTAATAAAGAGAAAATGATTATTACTTCAACATTCGAGACACAATCCAAAAGATATAGGACTTCTAAAACACAGGCTTCTCTAGGCCAGCTTATCATGTGTTGTTGTTGCTGCTGCTGTAGCTAATCACAACGCATACCCTATTTTCTACACTCCACAAGTTCGGTTTTACAAATAGATTAATGCGATGCGGCATATGCTAAATCCTAATCTTTTCATTTAATTCAAATTACAATTACTTTACATATATAAATTCATATAACAATGTCAGATCAAATTAGAAATTACAAGTACGAGACACTACAACTTCACGCAGGACAGGAGCCAGATCCTGTTTCAGGATCAAGAGCTGTACCGATTCATCAGACTACTTCTTTTGTATTCAAAAATGCAGAGCACGGTGCTAACTTATTTGCTCTCAAAGAGTTTGGTAACATCTACACACGAATCATGAATCCTACGACGGATGTATTCGAGAAAAGAATCGCTGCACTCGAGGGAGGAGTTGCTGCAGTAGCTACAGCATCAGGATTATCTGCACAATTCTTAGCATTGAATAATATCCTCAGAGCTGGAGATAACTTCGTAAGTACTTCATACCTATACGGTGGATCGCACAATCAATTCAAAGTTGGATTCAAAAGACTGGGTGTGGAAGCAAGATTTGCTGACGGTGATAATCCTGCAAGTTTCAGATCATTGATCGATGAAAATACCAAGGCACTGTATCTAGAAACTATCGGAAACCCAAAATTCAATGTTCCAGATTTCGAAGCTATCGCTGCATTGGCGAATGAATTCGATATTCCTTTGGTGGTAGACAATACTTTCGGTGCAGCTGGATTCTTATTCAAGCCACTAGAGCATGGAGCTCACATCGTCACTGCTTCTGCAACCAAGTGGATCGGAGGACACGGTACGAGTATAGGAGGCGTAGTCGTAGATGGCGGAAAATTCGATTTTGGAAATGGAAAATTCCCAGATTTCTCAGAACCGTCAGAAGGATATCACGGATTGGTATTTTCAGATGTATTCGGAGTAAACAATCCTCTAGGTCTGCCTAATATAGCATTCGCTATTAGAGCAAGAGTAGAAGGACTAAGAGATTTCGGAGCTTCACAAAGTCCATTCAATTCATTTCAATTGTTACAAGGATTAGAAACGCTATCATTAAGAGTGCAGCGAACTGTAGATAATGCATTTGAGATTGCTCACTGGCTATCTATTCACCCTCAGGTAGAATCAGTAAATTACCCAGGATTAGCCTCAAGCCCTTACTACAACTTGGCGAAGAAATACTTGAAAAATGGATATGGAGGAGTTCTATCATTCACACTTAAAGGAGAGAAGGAAGATGCTGAGGAGTTCATCAATAATCTAGAACTAATCAGTCACCTCGCTAATGTAGGAGACGCTAAAACCCTCATCATACAACCAGCAGCAACTACACACCAGCAACTATCAGCTCAAGAACAGTTGAACGCGGGAGTCACTCCTACTCTACTAAGACTTTCTGTAGGTATCGAGCATATAGATGATATCAAAACTGATCTGCAATATGCATTTGACAAAATAGCATCTAAAGCAAATAATACAGTATCACAAACTGCAGCTCAACCTGCATAATGTAAAGAAAATTATTACAATTAAGTATGAAGTTAAATTCAGAACTAAAATACTGTGTATTTGACAAGCCATTGGAATTGGAATCTGGAGCTCAACTCTCCAGGTTCCATTTGGCATATCAGACATTTGGTACATTAAATGAGACCAAATCGAACGTGGTATGGGTTTTACATGCATTGACCGCTAACTCTGACCCTATAGATTGGTGGCCTGGAGTCGTCGGTACGGATCAAGTGATTAATCCTGAAGAGCACTTCATCATATGCGCCAATGCATTAGGATCTCATTATGGGAGTAGTAATGCACTAGATATAGACCAAGAAACTGGAGAAAAATACTATCACGACTTCCCATTGATTACAAATCGAGATATCGTAGATGCCTTTATTAGATTACGAATAGAACTCGGATTGCCAAAGATAAATCTCCTCATAGGTGCTAGCCTAGGCGGACAGCACGCATTAGAATGGGCCATCAAAGAACCGGACACCATAGAAAATCTAATACTAATAGCAACCAATGCAAAGCACTCGCCATACGGAATAGCCTTCAATGAAAGTCAGAGATTAGCTATTCAGGCTGATCAAACGTGGATCGAACGTAAAGACGATGCTGGAAAACAGGGTCTATTGGCAGCAAGATCTATAGCGCTTCTGAGCTATAGAACGGCTACTGGATATGACCTTACCCAACAAGATACTAGCGAAGATTTAGAGAATTACAGAGCAACTAGCTATCAAAAATACCAAGGTGAAAAATTAATCAAACGGTTCAATACTTTTTCATATTGGTCGCTATCCAAAGCAATGGATAGTCATAATGTGGGTAGAGGTCGAGGAGGTGTGGAACAGGCACTTGCATCTATTACTGCTCGCACTACTGTCATAGGTATAGATTCTGATGTATTGTTTCCTGCGAGTGAACAAAAATATATCGCCAAAAACATACCTAACGCAATATATAAAGAACTATCCTCTCAATTAGGTCATGATGGATTTCTGACTGAAAGTAAAAGCGTTAGTAATATTATTTCAAATGCACTTGCCCCTAACTTGGTGGTATGATTAAGGGACTATAGTTACTAATTAAACTTAAAATTCGGTTAAATCGGTATTTTACATATTACATAAATGATTTATTTGTGTACTTTAGTGTACTAAACTAACACAACATCCGTTACTTGGCTGTTATTTAATCATTAAAACAAAAAAAATTATGTCTAAATTCTTAGAAAAAGTAGATGCATATTATGAAAATCTCACTAAAAAATTAGGAGTAAAAGGAGTAGATAAAGAACTCCTCACAAAAGTTACTAAAGGAGTAGGACCAAATATCTATAAAGCCGATGCAAGTAAAGTCTCTAGTTCTGATGCTGATGAAATGGGCAGAGTAAAGAAAAACTTCTTGATAAAAAAATTAGGTCTAAAAGATGGTAAAAAACTTGACGATGCAATGGACAAAGTTGTAGAGATCATGGGTACATCTAATAAATCGAAATATAGAGCTGTATTCTACTACTTGCTAGTAAAAGAATTAGGTCAAGAGAAAGCGTATAAATAAGAATAGAAAAATATATTCTAGAATAAATTTATTGAAAGGCACTCCATTACGGAGAGCCTTTTTTGTTATACGGTAAGGAGTTCTAATGTCTTACTTACTTCATCAGCCATATCAGCCTGATAATCTCCTCCAATATGTTTGGCAAAAAATCGCTCTACCTCTGCGTGCATAGCCAATCTATTCAAGGGTTTACGAAATCCATGACCTTCGTCTGTAGCCAGGAGATAGGTGACATCATGTCCATTCTTCTTGAGCACTTCTACGATCTGATCTGATTCGGCTTGCTTTACTCTTGGATCATTAGCACCTTGTACGATCATCAGCGGCTTATTGATCTTATCTGCATGAAATAGTGGACTAGACTCCTGGATAAGCTTCTTGCCATCCTCAGTTTCTGGGTCACCTGTCATTTCATAGAGCCACTTCCTACCAGCCTCCCAATATGGTGGTATACTTTCTAATAATGTAAACAGATTACTCGGCCCCACTATATCAACCCCACAAGCATATACCTCAGGTGTAAATGCAAGGCCAGCCAATGTTGCATATCCTCCATAGCTTCCTCCCATGATAGCGATACGATTCGGATCAGCTATCCCTCGCTCGATAAGATACTTCGCTCCCCATGTGATGTCATCTTGCATGAGTTTTCCCCATTGCTTATCACCAGCATTGAGAAATGACTTTCCATAACCGCCACTTGCTCGAAAATTCGGTTGCAATACAGCATAACCTCTATCCGCTAAGAACTGAACCGTACCATTGAACCCCCAATAATCTCGGGGACCTTTGGGTCCGCCGTGTACGAGGATGATACATGGTAAGCTTTCCTTTTTCTCCGCTGAGGTGGGCAAAGTCAGATAACCTGGTATAGTCAAACCATCACTACTTTGATAGGATATAGGCTCCATAGGCGAGAGTCTTTCTTCTACCTCTTTCAGGTCTGGTCTTGCGGTATACTGATGTTTGTATTTATCTAATTCCCAATCGTATGACCACACCTCATTTGCATAGCGATCGCCTCCGATATAGATCAATATCTGTTTGTAATCATCTGTCATCGATATGATGCCGACCTCTCGACCAGGAAACTTAGACTCGAATCCATCGTAAAGTGACTTCCACTCCTCATTTCTCCAATATCGTCTGCGCTTATCATCCTCATAACTCGTGCTTATGATCTTTCTCGAATGCTGATGCACGAACAAACTGCCGAAGTCTACCCTATTCTCAGGATCACTTTCTAGAATCTCTAGCACTAAATTTTCGGGGTCGAACTGGTATAACGTAGATAGATCTACATCACCTTTATTCGACTCTAGATAAGCCTTCTTATTATCCCCTGTCCATCCTATGATTTGAGCACTTTCATGCAGATTAGTGGTATAAATCAGTCGAAAATCCGTAAGATTGTTTGTAGATAATATTTCAGAGTTTCCATTTTCATCGGTACGATATGCCATTCTTATAGTCTCATCCCAATCAAATTCCCACCCCGTGATTCTTTTATTGTTTTCAAAGAGTTTTTCAAGTTTCCGAGTACTGATCTGAAGCCGGTAAAGATCATGCCATGCCTTGTCTCTATCATTGATGCCCACCCAAAGCTGGTCAGGGTCTTTTCGGCTGACTTTATATATTTGCACATTGACATCTGCGAGAGGTGTCAGATTATGACTTATCGGGTCTTCGCCATACGGATCGACGCTGAATACATTCATATTTTCATCTCCATCATTGTCATTGACATAGAGAATATACTTCGCATCGTGTGTCCAGAAATACCCCATAATTGGAGATCGACTTTTTGTCAGCAAAATAGCTTGATCAAAATCTTGATCTAACTCTTTTACATACAAGTTTATGATACCTTCATATGGCTTCATGAATGCGATCATCTTACCGTCCGGAGATAATTGCGCTGCAGATATTTCAGGATTTCCAAAAAATATTTCTCTATCTATTAACGGTCTATTGCTTTTTGTCATCAGATTATTGATTTGTTGCAAAAGTATAAAATTACGGTCTCCTAGTAAGAGCACTTCGACTAAATATTATTCTCAGGCTAAGAAACAATAATCCATTATTACACTTCGCTAGAGTAAGATGGGGCTACTCGATTATGTGACAGGCTTTATATTTTTATAAATTTCCTTACGTATAAAAAATTTGAATCATTATGTCCGAGAATAAAATACAAACCTGGATTTATTTTATCTGTGTTTAAATAATTAGAGCCCATTTCCAATGATTTATTCTTTACTATTGTTTTACCCGACGCATCTCGGATTTCTATAAAGTGTGACTCAAAATTGTTCGTAATTGATAAGGTAGACACCACAGGAGTAAATTCTATGGAAACTAAGTCAAGCGGAATAGTGGAATGTTCTAACCCACTCAGCGTAGGATCGTTACAAAAAACTCTTGAACTACCGTCAAAATAATTAAAACTAATTAAGTCAGACCAAATAGCATCAACAATAGCTTCATAGTTTTCTTGTATTATTGGGTGAATGAGCATATCAACTTGGTAGGACAAGGGTGCTTTTTCTTCATAGATAGCCATGTATGTAATCAATGACGCCAAAAAATATATTGATGCTGTTCCATGAGGGGCATCATCTTCATAAAGATCTTCAATCGGTATTTCTGAATATGGTGATTGGTTGAGTAATCGACTTATTATCGTCCCAACAGGAATTAATTTTATGCACGAATTTGGAATTTTTTCTACTATCTGATCATGATATTCAGTAAACCAATCATGAAAATCAGAAGTTAAATAATTATTGTATGCATTCCATTCTGTTTCAGATGGTGGAAAACCATTATTTAAATAAGGGGCCATATCAGGCCAGTTTTCATATATGTAAAAATTTAGCCCATTTTCTTGCTCATTGCACCAATTAAAAATAGTTTCAGTTGCACTCAATGGGGAAATAGATTCCATCGGGTAATTTGCATTTGGTGGTTGCCATTGAATGAAGTTGCCGGGAGTGATTATAATGGAATTGAAATCAGCTTCTGAAAAAGGCACATAATCAGAGTCCCATGCTCCTTCGACAAAATCGAATCCCCATTGCGCAATAGGCGGCAAATTAATGTGTTGAGGTAGAAAGCCATACTGACCACTTACTTTGAACGTATGATTAGATTCTGATGATAAAAAATGTAACCAATGAGGAATAGATGTTTCTTGGCTCGGAGTTGGATTTACTTGGAATTCATGGTTTATCAAGCTATGTCCGAAAATAAATGTAGAATTTTCTTTTTGAGCATAGAGATTGAAACTTAAAAATATTAAAATAATGTGTAATATTTTCATCTGTAAATATGGGTTATTTATGTTAATCACGTCTAAGAGTCCCAAACGGACGGTTTGAAAAAGTCTGTCATGGTCATTCAATGCGTGTCTTGAATGAGCACCGGTAATCAAATATAATAATATTTGTAGATATTAGTGTCGAGACCTCTTAGGGAACTTATCCATAGAGGACGTTGAAAACATAATTAAATAAAAATACTTATTTTTGTGACATGTTGATATTACTAGACATAGACGGTGTAATGGTTCCAGCGAAATCATGGAGCTCGCCTCCTTCGTTGGGCGATGGCTTTTACATTTTCAATTCTAAGTCTGTAGCGGCCCTTAATGAAATCATTTCAAAAAGTCATGCAAGTATTATATTGACCACTTCTCATAAGTATAGTTTTACTCTAGAGAAATGGAAATCTATTTTTAACAATAGAGGTATATCCATTAAATCTATTGATAGACTACCTAAGAACACTGATCACCTAAATAGGTTAGAAGAAATAACTAATTGGTTTGCCACAAGTGAAGATATTGAAGATTTTGTAATTATTGATGATGACAAAACCTTGAATGATTTGCCAGAAATCTTGAAAAAAAGATTAGTTCAAACGAAACCTTTAATAGGTTTAACCTCTTCTCATGTATATGATACACTAAGAATTCTCGACACACCATTAGAATTCGTTTAGGTATTCTATATTCACCATAACGTCCATGACATCAGTCTTCTGTCAATTGATGTTTTTGGTGAACTTGCCATTGGTCAAAATTACCTCTAATCCAGAATTCATAAGTGCCACAAATAGATTTTGCCAATACTAACCTGTTGATTCCATGGCTACCGTGATCACTCTCTTGGCATGAAGCAACTCAGCCATTGCCTTCAGGTCAACGGCATAGCCTCCAAATTCTTTTACATCATTATCTCCCCGTCCAATAGCAACAAAGTGACTCCGACTACCAACATCAATACCTGCACAATGAGGATTGATTACTCGCATAGAAATTTTCTTGTTTTCTATTTTTATAGATTTAGATTATAAAAAAGGCTCTAACAAGAAGTATTTTTATAATTGAAAATTATTCTGATCAGGGTCCTCTGTCATTGACGGGCTACCATTGAAATTTATCAACTGTCCCTAACTCTGAATTAGGGACTTTTTACTTCTCGTACCAAAATGACGCTGGGACTTATCCGCCACCTGGCGGACAGAGATACCATTAAAAAAACCGGTCTTAGAAAGAGCCAGTTTAAAGATAAGGATTGCTAAACCCAGCCCGCGAATATTCTATTCTCTACACTGAGTTCGTGTTTGCTTAGCAAGCCACTTACCCCTACCCTCGATGGTCTCACAACTTGGGAAGGATTGAACGGGGATCCGTTCGGAAATTCGATATGGAATACAAACGTATAGCCATATCTTAAAGTACAAACTACTCATGAGTGGTGTAAAGAGCATTCA
>CALLMH010000103.1 GCA_938007965.1 uncultured Saprospiraceae bacterium
CTTATCTCAAGACTTTACCTGACTTTTAACGCTATTGGGATCACATTTTGACTAAACTTGCAAAACTCGCTTACGCTCAGATAGTTGCAAGTTCTTAACGCCAAAATGAAATCCAAATACCTAAGCCAGCTAAGGTCGATTTAATCTCTGCCACAAATTAATGCTCCTTGTAAGTGATATAAATTTAATATTGTCCTTACTTCTGAATATCCCTAAATAGAGCTTTTTATTGCTTAAGAGTAGTATCATCATTCTAATACTTCATAATTCACCTGACATTACCCTAATTCAATATCTTATTTACTAATTCTTTCGTATCCAACTCCCCTATTTCATCAACATTAGATACGATATCCAACAATATCTTATCCTGTTCTCGACCCTTTTTCATCGCGTCAGCATAACTCATCTCTGGCTTAAATGTGACAAGCGAGTATTTAGAATAATACTCTGCATGCTCTTGTTCTAGCTTCATTTCCAATTTCCTCTTTTTTTGAAAATCTGGATCATTTACTTTGTCTTGCATCTCATGGAAATTATCTATAGCTAAATCCGCTATGGCATTTGCGTTTTCAGCTCGGGCATCTTGATACATTTCAAATAGTAGGTTCCAATCTGAGTCTCCATATTCGTCTAGCATATCATCGAATACTCTCACGTCTTCGAAGGATGCATTCATCCCCTGACCATAAAAAGGGACAATGGCGTGCGCCGCATCACCCATGATCAGACTCTTACCATACGCCTGCCATGGATAACACTTAATCGTACCCAATGTACCGACTGGATTCTTCTTATATTCTTCTATATAATGTGGAATATGTGGTAGCAGATCAGGATAGTACTCTTCAAAGAACGCAGTCAATACTTCTTCTTTATTCAGTGTATTAAATCCAGCTTCTCCTCCATATGGATGAAACATTGTAAGTGTAAAACTACCGTCCATATTCGGTAAGGCGATAATCATAAAAGACCCTCTTGGCCAGATATGAAGTGCATTTTTTTCTATTCTATATCCACCATTTTCTGCAGGAAGTATACTAAGTTCTTTATATCCGTGCCTTAGGAAATCTTGAGAATAATTGAACAATAGTTCCGTAGTTCTTGACATCATACTCTTTCGTACTACAGATCCGGCACCATCCGTACCGATCAAGATATCTCCTGTTTCCATCACATCCCATTCGTTGGCTTGGCGGAATGTGGCTTTACCGTTTTTAAGATCCACTGACTTACAAGCACTATCAAAGTGAATTTTGATATTATCCAATATCTCCGCTTCATCCAACAAAAGACTATTGAGACCGCCTCTAGGCACAGAATTAATATAATCTTCAGATCGACCGCTGTAAGGAGATAAAAAAGTCTCTCCCGCTTTTGTGTGTATCATACGCCCGTGCATTGGGATACAATATTCAAGTACTTTCTCTTTGAGCCCTACTCTATCTAGTGCCAACAGACCACGCGCCGACAGCGCAAGATTGATAGAGCGACCAGCGGACATATCCTCTTTACGCATATCCCCTCGCTTCTCATGAAGACTTACTTCATAACCTCTCTGTGCCATTCTTATTGCCAACAATGTACCGCACAATCCTGCACCTACGATTACTATTTTCTTCTTTCCCATGGTCTTTTTTATATTGTCTATAGTGAAGCCTTCTAGAATTACCCACCAACTATTGAAGCGATTGCGTACAGTAACGATACACTACGATACTCTCAAATACATCCGATAGTAAGTTTAGCTTTTTGCTGGATTTAGTTGCTCTTTTAATAATTCTGAGAAACGATATACATCCTCATACGAATTATACAAGGCCGTTGGCGCGATTCGGATGACATCAGGTTCTCTCCAATCGGCTATTACGCCCGATTCGATGATCATATCGAAGAGCGACTTATCCGCACTTTCAACTTGGATAGACAGTTGACTACCTCTTTGTGCTTTATCTCTAGGAGTTATAATTTTTATCCTTTCGTCTCTGATCTCATCTATCAAGTATTCTAAATATCCTGTCAGAGAATCCGCTTTCGTTCTAAGGTTCTTGATTCCTGCCTCTTGGAATATCTCTAGAGATGCCTTGATCGCCGCCATGGACAGTATCGGAGGATTACTTAACTGCCATGATTCCACACCAGGTATGGGATCAAATCCGTCCCTCATCTTAAATCTTGTCTCCTTATTATGTCCCCACCAACCTGCGAATCTTGGAAGATCCTTATCATGGGCATGACGCTCATGAACGAAGCACCCGCCCAAACTTCCAGGACCAGAATTCATATATTTGTAGCTACACCATACTGCGAAGTCAGCTCCAGATTCATGCAACTGCAAATCCACATTGCCCGCCCCATGAGCACAATCAAATCCTACTTTACAGCCTTTGGAGTGTCCCAATTCTGTAATTCTCTTCATATCAAAAAACTGTCCCGTATAGTAGTTCGTATTTCCCAACATGATTAGGGCGATTTCATCCCCTTGATTTCGTATTACATCTTCGATATCCTCTATTCTGATCAATACTTCTCCATCTCTAGCTTTCAACTCAATAAGTCCGTCTTTAGGATCTATTCCGTGAAACTTAAGTTGCGACTCGACAGCATACTTATCAGACGGAAAAGCATCATACTCTATCAGTATCTTCTTACGCTTACCCTCAGGTCTATAAAATGAAACCATCATCAAGTGAAGATTAACGGACAAGGTATTCATAACTACTACCTCGATAGGTTTCGCTCCTACCACTTCTGCCATCGCTTGGGTCAAGAACTCATGATATGGCATCCAAGGGTTCTTCGCATGAAAGTGTCCCTCCACTCCATATTTCTGCCAATCTAATAATTCCTGATTTATCGCTTCTTTAGTTGACTTCGGTTGTAATCCTAGGGAATTACCACAGAGATAGACAAACGGTGTCCCATCGTCTTGCAAGGGAATATGAAATCGATCTCTAAAATGTCCTAGCGGATCATTCGCATCCATCTCCCGAGCATATTTAAGGCTATTGATAAAAGTCAAAATATTAGAATTTAATTGTTGCCAAGATATTACTTTTAGATTAGACCATTTGAAATAGATACTAAAAAGTAATATGGATTTGATTACTAATAATCTTGTAGAGACTTTAAGTAATATTTCATGGAAGGTTTATCATTGAAGATTAGAGGAATCAGTACTTTCTTGTCATTCATAACTACATTATGAGGTAAGTATATTTTTATTTCCTCAATTTGAAATTCCTACGATTCTCAATCTTTCTGCATTTTCGTAAAAATCTTCACATCTAAAAGACGCTTCATCATCACACAATAATTTCCCATCACAGTCAAATGGATAACTGATCATATCAGCACAATGATTTCCTAAAAGAAACCACTGTTTATTCCTATATTGGTATAATTCTATAAAGAAAGAACAATCAATTTGTTGACCAGTGTAAGCAACCATCTGGTGATTGATTAATACTGATTCTGTACAATCCGCACTTACAGGTTCTTCTTTAGCGCATCCAACGAGTAGGCAGCTAAATATAGCGATAAGATATATTAATTTCATTTTTTTACTTTTTAGGACGAATTGCTTCAATTAGAAAATGAGAATCTCGAACAAGACGATTTGGTTATCGTAAAATACTCTCATCAAATCAATCCTGTAATTAGCCTATTGACCAAAGCTAATCAGAATTACCTTTTTATCCTAGTATTCTTTTCTAATTGTTCTATCGAATTTACAAGGATTCATGTAATAGTTTATTTTCCCATGATCAAAGGACATGTCAAAAACATACTATCAGCCTCCTATAGGTCCCAGTTCTACACCTTCTGAGTACGCGACTTTTATATTATTCTCCTTGAAGGATTCCTTGATTGCTGAGTATACTTCGAATGTAGCCTCCCAGTATTGATCAGGTAAGATATATGGCCTTACCGCAATGATAATATTATGGCTATCATATGATTCGATCCCGATTAATGGAGCTGGATCTTGAAGGATATAATCCACTGATTTAAGCGCGTTTTCAATCACTCCTTTCACTCTAGGAAAACTTTCCTCGTAGGGCATAGTCACTGATAATTCTATTCTTATCTTTCCTCTGGTAGAAAAATTCGTGATGATACTATCGGTTACTTGTCCATTGGGTATGATTAAGGTTTTATCCCCTGGTGTCACTAGATTAGTACTGAATATTTCTATATTCTTCACCTTACCAAAAGTATCAGATACTTGTACCCAATCACCTACCTTATATGGCTTAAAGAATATGATAGTTAGTCCCGAAGCAAAATTGCCCAAGAACCCCTGCAATGCTAGACCAACTGCAAATCCAGCCGCTGCCAACAATCCAAATAAAGCTGAAAATTCAATACCGACGACACTTGCTGCAATCAGGAATACTAATGCCTTCAGTAACAAATCAATGATAGAGGCCAAAAATTCTTTAATTTCGATCTCTATGCCGGCTTTGTCAAGCGAAAGAGATACGACCTTACTTAATCGCTTAGCAATCTTCAGTCCTATCCAAATGATGATGACTGATAGAAGAACTTTTGGTACAAATTCTACTGCCCACAATTGGAGTTTATCGAAGTATTCTTTTATGATTTCGGGGTTCATATTTTTTACATTATTTTGCTCAAAAATAAGAATCAATTTCTTCGTAGCAAAAAGAAATTTTCATTCAAGATTAAAATATTGTTTAAGAATTAATTATACATTACAAAAAATCGTAATATATTTGTGACAAAATACATAGTTATGCAAGTACGAACGAATCCACCCAAAGCTAAAACTGTATCTGTCACTATAATCGCAGTCGCCACTGCAATGGGATTATTTCATTATCAAGGACTTACCGACTATGTTGTATGGTTGTTATTAGGCGCTTACATCTTACTCTTATTGGGCTCGCTCTATAGAGGCCTGTAAGTAGAGTTACTTTACTGAGTAACTTTATAACAGACTGCCGCTCTTAATGCTTCTATCTGATATCCATTTACTTCGGAAGTGTCTATTTCAGTATTTTTCAATTTCGCTTTTATGGTAGCACCAGGAAAAATAGATACGGGATATTTACCATTCTGAATGATCCCCTCTATCTTAAATGATACCGAGCCGCCTGCAAACTTTCCTTTTTTTGCACGACCTTTTATAGCGACCCCATCGAAAGCGGAAGCATCCAAGAAAGCATACATTTCTTTAGTAAAAGACTGCACATCTACTTGACTGTCTGTATCATTTAGCTTGATTTTTTTTACTTCTTTGTTGATCACAGTATATTCATCTCCATCAAATCTTAAGCTTACGAGAATGGCTTCATTCCCTTTGAGTTCTATTCCGCAGATTTTCATGTTTTTATTTTTCAGAATGTTAAAAGGTGCATTTTACGATATTTTTTTCTAGATCCTGCCCCATCTTATGGACAGTTTGATTTCCCTAACCTATTTGTGACGTTGTCCATTTATTCAATCCGAGAATGACAAACTGAATCGCACTCATTCAATTATCAATAAATCAATATAAAAATAAACCTTACTTTTGACCCTTACAATACAATAACTATAAATTGGAAAACTCCAACGAAAATTCGATCAGCCTCAACAAGTATATCAGTAATACAGGTATCTGTTCTAGGCGAGCGGCCAACCAACTGATCCAAGATAAAAAAGTAAAACTCAACGGTGTAGTTGCCCAACTCGGCAATAGAGTTTCGCCAGGTGACAAAGTCACTATAAACGGAAAGCCAATAAAAAGTCCCCCAAAGTCTATCTATATAGCGCTTAACAAGCCTATCGGCATCGTATCTACAACCGATAAAAAGGAAAGAAAAAACATCATAGATTTTGTAGGACACAAAGAACGCCTGTTCCCAATCGGCAGACTCGACAAACCATCTCAAGGACTCATATTTTTGACGAATGATGGTGACATAGTGAATAAAATCCTAAGAGCTGGAAACAGCCACGAGAAAGAATATGTAGTTCGTGTAGATAAAATTATCGATCAAAATTTCGTCAACCAAATGGCAAAAGGGGTGCCAATCCTAGGCACAGTAACTAAGAGATGCAAGGTATCGAAAATCAATAAAACAGTATTCAAAATCACCCTCACTCAAGGCCTCAATAGACAGATCCGTAGAATGTGCGAGCACCTAGGATATGATGTAAAGACCCTCAAACGAACCCGTATTATGAATGTAGAACTCGGTAATCTTAAAGTCGGAGAATGGAGATATCTTACTAAAAATGAGATAAGAGAAATAAATTCTATGGTCGCGGATTCCAGCAAAACAGCAGAGTAAGTGCTATCAATTTTAATTCTATTTCAATTATATAGTTAAGTTGTTAGGAAACTAGCTTATGAGATTCTATTTTTAATTTTTATTTCAAAGCCGATGAATAAAACAAAGCACTTATGAGATCTGGATTTCTGTTATTCTCACTAATTATCATTGCAGCATTAATTGCTGGCGGATTTTTTCTTTCTACAAGTTTCTATTGGATCTTAGCTGGAGTTGCCCCATTCATCCTATTGGGCTGGTATGATATGCTACAAACAAAACATGCCATAGCTAGAAACTTTCCACTCGTCGGTAGATCTCGGTATATCGCCGAATGGTTGAGACCCAAACTTTACCAGTACTTTATTGAGCCAGATACAGAGGGCGCACCGATTCCAAGGATTTTCCGATCTACAATCTACCAACGCTCAAAAAAAGTGACCGATACTACACCGTTCGGAACGCAACTCGATGTATATGCCGAAGGCTATGAGTGGATGAATCACAGTATCGCTGCATTGGACAGCCATGCACTTGATAACAACCCTAAGGTTCGGGTAGGTGGCGCAGATTGTAAAAAGCCTTATGACTTATCTCTGCTCAATGTCTCGGCTATGAGCTATGGCTCTCTGAGTGCGAATGCTATTATGGCTCTAAACGGAGGCGCCGCTATTGGAGGATTCGCCCACAATACAGGCGAAGGAGGAATATCTGAACATCATATGAAATTTGGAGGTGATCTCATCTACCAAATCGGTACTGGATATTTCGGTTGTCGATCAGATGACGGAGGTTTCTCAGCAGAAAATTATAAAAAGACAATCGCCAAAGCCAATGTAAAGATGGTAGAGGTAAAACTGAGTCAAGGTGCAAAACCCGGTCACGGCGGAATCCTACCTGCAAAAAAGGTAACGCCTGAAATCGCAGAAATACGAAATGTAAAGATCGGCGAAGATGTATTGTCTCCCCCATTTCATAAAGAATTTGATTCGCCGATCGGCTTACTAAAATTCATCAAAAAACTAAGAGATTTATCTGACGGTCTACCTGTAGGGTTTAAGTTATGTGTAGGGAATAGGTTTGAGTTTATCGCCATCTGTAAGGCTATGCTCGAAACAGGCATCAAACCAGATTTCATCGCCGTAGATGGAGGCGAAGGCGGTACAGGTGCCGCACCAATAGAATTTTCCAACAGTGTAGGTATGCCTTATAGAGAAGGATTAGCCATTGTCTATGATACATTAGATGGATTCGATCTCAAAAAAGACATAAAAATCATCGCATCAGGTAAGATTATGTCTGGATTTCATATGATGAGGGCCATCGCCATAGGAGCTGATGCATGTTATTCGGCAAGAGCCATGATGATGTCATTAGGCTGCATACAAGCACTAGAGTGCAATACGAATACGTGCCCTGTAGGTGTAGCTACACAAGACAAAGCACTGATGAAAGGTCTAGTCGTAGAAGATAAGAAAACTAGAGTGGCAAACTATCATCAGCAAACTGTGAAGGCATTCGTAGAATTGATGGGAGCGGCGGGTATAACTGATCCAGCCGATATAAGCCGATACCATATCAACCGTCGGATCATTATGAACCGACATGAAACCTACGAAGATGTGTACCCATATATTCCCGAAGGCGCACTTCTGAATGCAGAAAATGTTCCAGAATCTTGGCGCAGAGATATGGGTATGGCTAGCGCTGATAGTTTCACTCCTAGATTCAAATCTGTCTTCGCTGACAATGATTAGAGATGAGCCGTAATCTTCATATACTGTTAAATGGATTGTGATTGATGCTTTGATTAAGCTCTTCACTATATTTTCTTGGTGCTACAAACATCGAGAACTATCCTTCTTCTATCTTCAAGAAAACTCTGTAGCAAATTTTAAAATAATGACACGATAGAATCCAGAAGTCAACTACCAAATATACACTCTACCCTCTATGGATCAAATTCTACACGATTCCCTTTGATATCAATGAGTCTTACTTAGACATCTGCCAAATGTAATTTCCTAGAGGTCAAGTAATCTTATATCCAAATACTAAATCAACTTAAATCTACACCGCTGACAAATAATAAGTATTACATTTGTATTGACTACTTAGGTAGTGAAATCTGCCACATCAATAAAAATATAATTAGTGAAACAAGCATATATAGTAGACGGAGTTAGAACCGCATTCGGAAAATTTAGAGGTACACTATCGTCTATGAGAACAGATGATCTTCTGGCGCACGTCATCAAGTCACTCGTAGCTAAAAATCCTGATATCCCACTCGATGCATACGAAGATGTGATCATAGGATGTGCTAATCAAGCGGGAGAAGACAATAGAAACATAGCTCGTATGAGTGCTCTCTTGGCTGGACTTCCATGGTCTGTACCAGGCGAAACGATAAATAGATTATGTGCATCAGGAATGTCAGCTATCGTACAGGCCAATCGTGCCATCAAAGCGGGAGATGGTGATCTATTCATCTCAGGAGGAATCGAACACATGACACGTGCTCCTTTGGTCATGTCAAAATCCGCTCGTCCATTTGGAGGAGATATGAAAGTATACGACAGTAGCTTCGGCTGGAGATTCATCAATCCTAAGATGGCAAAACTATACGGTACAGAAGCAATGGGTAACACAGCTGAAAACCTAGCTGAGATGTATAATATCAGCCGGGAAGATCAAGATAAATTCGCTATGAATTCTCAGACAAAAGCCGCAAAAGCAAGAGAAAATGGTAGACTAGCAAAAGAAATTGTATCAGTTGAAATTCCGAGAAGAAAACAGGATGCACTGATTTTCGATCAAGATGAATTTATCCGTTCTGATACGAATATGGAAGCACTCGCTAAACTCAGGACCGTATTCAAAGAAGGCGGATCGGTCACTGCGGGCAATGCCAGCGGGCTTAATGATGGTGCAGCGGCTGTAATCATAGCTTCCGAAGATGCCGTAACAAAGTATAATCTAAAACCACTCGCTAGAATCGTATCATCCGCCGTAGTCGGAGTAGAGCCTAGAATCATGGGGATCGGCCCAGTCAAAGCCAGTCAGAAAGCACTCGCAAAAGCTGGAATCACTCTTGATCAAGTAGGAGTCATAGAACTTAATGAAGCATTCTCTGCCCAAAGTCTTGCCTGTATCCGTGAATTAGGCCTTGCAGACGGTGACCCTCGTATCAACCCTAATGGTGGAGCGATAGCAATCGGTCATCCTCTAGGCGTATCAGGAACGAGAATATCACACAGTCTCGCTATAGAACTCCACGAAAAAAATCAACAGTACGGACTAGCAACAATGTGCATCGGAGTAGGTCAAGGATATGCTATGGTTATTGAGAAGGTGTAGTCAGTCAATTTTATTTTTACAAAATACGATGCTAAGAGTAGCGAATATTGAATTATTGAATTGAAATCTTAAAGCTTAATAGCAAGGAGATAATATTAATATTGGTGAGAAAAAACTACAGCTTAGAGCATTAAACAATTTTTCAAAAGCGGTCATTCTAAAAGAAGTATTTTTATCAAAGAATAAACATAATAACTTATGCAGCTTCATCACATGATTAATGGCATCATTTCATCTCGTTTGCTATATGGATTGATAATAGTTTGTCTTATATCTTCTTGTGCTCAAAAAGAGATCATACCCAAAGATCTATTGAAAGAGACATTGATACCTATACCAGTGTCAATGGAGGCTGCTGGCCTGTCATTTGAGGTTACGGATCGTACCGTCATATATACTTCTGGAGATTATGAATTTTTAGATCATTTTATAAGAGAAGTAAAATTACTTTCTGGACTTAACATCGATGTAGCGCCGATGAGTACTTCAAGAGATGACGGTGGCATTTACCTAATATTGAAAAAAATAGACAATCCAAACGACGAGGCATACGAATTAGAAATCACACCAAAACATATTCTAATTCATGCTAATACTGAGCGCGGTCTGTTCTATGGTATTCAGTCATTGCGGCAGATGATGCCAAAGGAGTTAGAGAGTGCCACACAGATCTCTGATCCCATACTTATCGCTTCAGGTAAGATTATTGATTATCCAAGATTTGGATATCGAGGTGCGATGTTGGATATATCCCGTCATTTTTTTGGAATACCTGTAATTAAAAAATACATCGACTATCTAGCCAAATATAAAATGAATACGCTCCACCTCCACTTATCTGACGACCAAGGCTGGAGGATAGAAATCAAATCGAGACCCAAACTTACAGAAGTAGGCAGTCTCACAGCTGTGGGTGGAGGAAAAGGCGGATACCTATCACAAAATGATTACAAGGAAATAGTCCGCTACGCACAAAGTAAATATGTAACTATAATCCCTGAGATAGATATGCCTGGCCATACCAATGCAGCTCTCGTAGCATACCCCGAGCTAAACTGTAATCAGAAAGATCCTTACCCTAAACCCTATACGGGTATGAAAGTAGGATTCAGTACCCTATGTACCAGTAATCCCGCTGTCTATGATTTTCTTGATGATGTGATCAGAGAATTGGCTTCGATGACACCAGGAGCATACATCCATATCGGAGGTGATGAATCCCACGCAACAAAGAAGAATGATTATATTGCTTTCATCAATAAAGTGCAGGCAATAGTATCTAAATACGGAAAGAAAACAATAGGATGGGACGATATTTCTGCGGCATCCTTATCAGATGATGCTATCGCTCAACACTGGTCGGATAAAAATAAAGCAATCGCGGCTGTCGAACAGAATGCCAAAGTACTAATGTCCCCCGCTACTCGAACATACTTAGATATGCAATATGACTCCACTACCCCATTCGGTCTTCATTGGGCTGCATATATCGAGTTGGACTCTGCGTATATATGGGATCCAGGAAAGTATATTGACGGAGTCCACGAGGAAGACATCGTAGGATTGGAATCTCCGCTGTGGTCAGAAACTATTGACAATCTAGATAAGATAGAGTATCTCGCTTTCCCTAGAATCATAGGCCATGCTGAGATTGGGTGGTCACCACAAGAAAAGCGCAACTGGACTGAATACAAAACTCGATTAGCCAAACACGAAAGTCGATTAATAGAAATGGGTATAGATTTCTATAGATCTTCACTCATAGCAAGAGATTCAATATCTTCTCAATAAAGAACAATTATTACAGCAATATTTGTTCTGTAACACAGACTCTGAAAACCTATCTACAGTATTCAGAATGAGCATAATTATAGCTTTTCCACTGACTCTTCGCCTTTAAATATTTTATACCCAGCAAATCCAAGTAATAACAATAATAATATTGAAGATATCATACTGATCGTAGCACCCGTAGAGTAGATAGAAGGATTAAAATCGAAACGAATCGTATGCTGGCCCGCTGGAATTTTCATACCTCTTAGTAAGTAATTTACTCTGATATGGTCAGCAGGTTTATCATCAATAAAAGCTTCCCATCCAAGATCTGGACCATACCACATTTCTGAGAAAACAGCTAATTGATCAGATGAAGTATTTGAAGTATACTCTAGTGTATTAGGCGTATACTTGGTTAGCTTGATAGTTCCTTGTTTGTTTGGTGATACTCCACTGACATAATCACTAAACTCTTGATTCACGATCGCTGTATTAGCAGGATCGAATCCATCGAGTGCATCGATTTCAGCATTTGCATTTGGTACCATTTTTATATTACTGACAAACCATGCGTTGCCCAATGCCCCTGGGTTTTGCTGTGCAGCTGTAGTTTTTTCACCAGTAGGCACTATGAAGTACTTGGTATTCATCATATTGAGAACCGCCTGATTCCCATAAGGATTCTGCTGCGACCTATTGGCAAGATGCCTGTCTATTACATCTTGTATTCTTTGTAATTTTGCAGCGTGATATCCACCTATCGTCTTGTGGAAGTAAGATGTGCTGGCCGAATTGTAGGTGTCTACAGTAAAATCTTGTACTCGGTAGTGAGGATCTTTATCCGCTAGAATCTGAGTATCCGCTTGTCTTTCTACAAACTGATTATCATATTTTCTTTCGCTCACGTAATTACTACCAAAGTAATTTTTACTAATGAGTGTCTGATCAGCAACCGCCAATAAACCAACTAAACTGATCATAATATGTTGATTTACTTTCTCTTTGAGGAATCCAAAAATTAAAAGACCTGCTGCCAGTACAAATCCAGCAGTTCGGAATGCGGATGAGGATAATAATCCCGCCCTATCATCATATAAAGCATCTATTATTCTTTGTTCTCCTCCCATCCTTGCATCATATGCACTTGCAAAAGAGATCATACTAGGACCGATTAATCCAAACAAAATAGAAAATCCAGCAACGGCGCCCATTGCTATCAACAACGGCTTGATGAGCGATTGTTTATCTTTTCTATTTAATACTTCATTGAATCCGAGACCAGCTAATATCACAAGTAGAATCCCCGTAATACTTAGCACAGAGTTGGGGGTTCTAAATTTATTGAACAATGGAAAATAATCAAACATGACTTTATTGAGCAGTTCGAAATTCTTACCCATGGAAATCAAGATTGTAAAAATCGTACCCACTACTAACCACCACTTAAACTTACCAGGCACGATCAAACCTCCAAATAAAAATAAGAAAAACACAATCGCTCCAAAGTAGTATGGCCCCGCGGTACTTGGCAAAGATCCAAAATAGGTGGGCGCAGAAACTTTTTTTCTCTGTCCTGTAATCTTAGCAAATTTAGAATCTTTGGAGAGTTCTTCGACCGTACCTCCTCCCGCTGCGTAAGGGATAAATACAGAAAGCACATCCAATGATCCACCAGACCATCCCATCGCATAATCATAATCCAATCCACTTACAGAACTACTACTTTTCGGAGAAGATGCATCAGCGGTCAATATCGGATTCCCTCTCATTGTTTGTTTTCCATACTCATAGGTAGGCAGCAACTTAGATGCTGAAGCGCCTAGAGCGATAAGGCTACAAATTATTAGCACCCCAACTCCTTTTGCAAACTGTGGCAGTCTTCCTTTCTGTACTGCATCGACCGCAGCAAATATCATATACAAACTAAGGGCTAATCCTAAATAATAGATCATCTGTGGGTGATTGGCCATTACAGCCATCCCTAGAAATAGAGTAAATATGGACCCACCCAGCCAATACCTGCCTTTCATGGTGAGAAATACGCCAGCGATAATCGGTGCCGAAGACATGATAGACCTTACTTTGGTTACATGACCCGCCCCCAAAAGCATCAGATTACTGGTCGAAAACCCAAAAATTATAGCCATGATCAAACTCACCCAAGAGTTGACACCCATTACAATCAAGCATATATACAAAGACAACATCCCTAAAATGAATATTCCTGCAGGTCTGTCGATAAACATTCCTAACCCTTTTGAGATAAACTGCGTTACGTTATTCTGATGTCTCGTGCTGATATTGTAAGTCGGCATCCCACCGAACATACTATTCGTCCATAGGGCTTCTTCACCTGTTTCCGCTCTATATTTATTGGACTCTTCTGCCATCCCACGGTATGCGGTTATATCTCCCATTTGTAATTTCTTACCTTGAAACTGTGGCAAAAAGTAAACGACATTTACAATCAGAATAGCTAAAAATGCTATTAAATGCGGTAAATTCTTTTTAAAATCAAAATTCATCCTTTATGTATCTTTATTTATCAACTTATTTTTATGAAACCTAATCTAGCGTTTTCAACCACCTGATCTTTAGTCTTTATATATTTTTACTACTCTTTCATCAGGCTTTGCAAAACCTCTGTACATTCCAGCTGTATTAAAATCCATAGCAATATTTCCATTTCTATCCAGTGCTACTATACCACCTGCACCTCCTTTCGCGACCAACTTATCATTGATGATATAATCAGATGATTCAGCCAATGATTTACCCCCGTACTCCATCAAGGCAGCTATATCACGAGCTACCGTATATCTGATAAAATATTCTCCATGTCCCGTACAAGAGACACCACAAGTTGCATTATCCGCGTAAGTGCCTGCACCGATTATAGGACTATCTCCTAACCTATTGAACTTCTTATTGGTCATCCCACCGGTGCTCGTACCCGCTGTAATATTACCCTCACGATCCAATGCTACACACCCAACTGTACCGTGTTTTTTATCTTTATCCTCATCTTCAGAGAGCATTGTTTCTCCCTTTTCAGACTTCAATATTCTTTGTAGGCTTTCCCATCTTCTTTCCGTTCTGAAGTATGCTGGATCTACAATCTCTATTTTATTATTCTGTACAAAAGATTCAGCACCTGCACCCGACATCATTACATGCTCACTTTTTTCCATTACAGCGCGAGCGGCTGATATTGGATGCTTGATATTGGTGACCCCTCCGACAGCTCCAGCATTCTGATCTTTACCATACATGATGGATGCGTCCATTTCATTCTTTCCATCATGAGTGAATACAGCACCTTTACCGGCATTGAATAATTCTGAATTTTCCATGAATTGAATCGTCTTTTCTACTGCATCAATACTGTTTCCTCCTGATTTCAATATTTCTTCACCAATGTTGAGCGCCGAATTTAGTGCATCACGATATGCTTTCTCTTTCTCAACTGACATATTTTTTTTTAGAATCGTTCCCGCTCCACCGTGGATTACGATAGCGTAGTCAGGATGGCTGACTTTTTCAACTTTAGCCTTCGTAGTTTCTCCACAACTTACGAGTGAGAAGAGTACAACCAAGGCAAATAGAAATTTTATTTTCATTCGACGATATTATGGAGATTAATAGAGTATTTTGACAATAATAATTTTAATTTTCTCTTTTCCTCATCTGTCAGGTGATATTTGGCTCTACCTATAGAGGACCTGTAATTATTCTTCCAAAATAGATAGATAAATCCGAGGGGGAAGGCCAATAAAAACGCAAATGCTTTCCATCCAAAAATAAATGATGAAATCAAAATCACAAGAAGATAGTAAACAGTATAAAATCCTACCCCTGAACTGAGAATGATACTGGCAATGAATACTTTCTTCTCTTTTGAGACTACTTTCTTTGCAAGTGTTTGAGATATTAGTCCAGGTATAATATTGAGCACTAAACCTACCATAGCGGGTATAAATGCCAAGATCGTCCAAATCAAAGCGACTCCAAAACTCTTTCCAGTTCTCTTTACTTCATATGGATTTGCGGATCTGATTTCTTTGATCTCTTTTGAAAATGATGAAAATACTGATTCATCCATCTTGTCGATCGTATCTGACAATGACTTGACCGTAGGCCATAGATTTGCTTGATAGGCTACCTGAGGGAAGAAATCTAGTTTGAATAATCCTTCCGTTAATTGTAACGCGTGATTAAGCACATCTTGTCTATCTTCTGATTTGACATTAAATGCCAGCTTACTCACATCATCATATACATCATCGGTAAGACGTTTGATATCTTTTACTTTGTTTTCTGGATTCTCAAAATAAGTGTTTGCAGCGAATGGAGTACCCACATTTAAACAGACTCGACTTCGAAGCTGTACCGGAGATATAAAATTAATCGCTACAGGCAGTATATTAAGTGTCTTATCAGACATTCCTGAGGCTACATAGGTGGAAGCCATTCGTGCCATCCCTTTTTGAAATGGTCGCAACGTCTTCACTTGTTTTGTCCCTCCTTCTATGAATAATATAATGGCTGCATCCTTATCTAGTGCCTTATACGCCTCTTTGAGACTTGCTTCATTTTTTCGCAACTCTTTAAATCCATCTTTGAATCTGAAAATTGGAATTTGGTTGGTACCTTCCATGATTGGTCGGAGGCCTGGTTTGTTGAATACATCTCCTCTAACCATAAAGTGCAAATCTCTCGGAAACAAACATGCCATAATTATTGGCTCTAGAAAACCATTAGGGTGATTAGAAGCAATCAAAAGAGGACCATCTTTAGGAATATTATCTAGTCCTGAAACCTCAATTTTCCCATAATACACTCGAATAGCGATATTGGCTAAAACCCATAATACCTTATAAATCATCGATGGTTGTTATCTGTTTTGATATGATTATTAACTTTGTGATCTATAAAGAAAGTAAAATTTTGACGGATTGGTATACATATCTAAATAAATGTAATACAAACATAGCGAATCAACTCAATCTCTCATATATAATCAGAGATAAATAATACTTAAAAAACAACTTAATCGTCCTATACCGATTATAACAACAAACGCAGCTTGAGCAAAGACAATAGTCATATCAAATACCTTATCACAGTTACTGGCCCGACAGGTGTCGGTAAAACTGAAACGACCATCAAGCTAGCCCAACATTTTAATGCCGAAATATTTTCAGCAGATTCTAGGCAGTTGTATAAAGAAATGAATATTGGTACAGCTAAACCTACCCCACTAGAACTCAGTAAAGCTAAACACCACTTCATAAATCATGTATCGGTCTCGGATCACTATCATGCTGGTCGATACGAACGAGAATTCAATAAAAAGATATCCGAGTATTTCTCATTAAATAATATTGGAATACTTACCGGAGGTACAGGAATGTATATTCGTGCAGCTATCGAAGGTCTTGACCATTTTCCTGATATACCACAAGAGATAAGAGACAAATATGAGAACATAGTTACGCAAGATGGACTACCCAAACTTCAGGAACTAATCACTGAACTAGATCCAGAATACGCAGCTATAGTTGATATCAATAACGCCCGTAGGCTTACAAGAGCACTTGAAGTAATCCATGTCAGCGGACAAACCTTTACTAGTTTTCTCAATCAGAAAAAAGAAAGAAAATCTGACTACACATCGATAAAGATATGCCTGACCAGAGATCGAACAGAGCTATATGACCGTATCAACAAAAGAGTAGATCAAATGATGACCGATGGTCAATTAGAAGAAGTGAAAAGTTTGCTCCCGTACAAGCATTTGAAATCAATGCAGACGGTTGGTTACGCCGAATTATTCAAATACTTAGATGGCGAACTAACCCTTGAAGACGCTATAGAGTTATTCAAAAGAAATAGCCGTAGATATGCTAAACGTCAGATGACTTGGTTTCGAAACCAAGGAAAGTGGAAAATGATTCATGCAGAAGATTACCAAGGCATCCTCAACTATATCAACACTAGAAAAAAGGAGTGAATTTAATAAAGTAACTTGCGAAAAAGGAGCAAACACTTGGGAAAATTCTCCCACCAAAACAGTCAGAAAATTTAATTCAAAAGAAGTAATTTTGAAATAGAAATATAAGAAGTGACACTTAGGAATAAAGTTTCAAGCACTATTATTTATAAAATCAAAAACTTATGAAAAATACACTATTTCTCATCATTGGATTTTTTTTAATCTCATTGACTTCTTTTTCTCAAGAAGAAACTAAAAAAGTAATCATCATCAAAAAAGTCAAAGATGATAGCGGCAAGATTAGTACCGAAAAGAAAGAAGCATCAGGAATCGAAGCAGACAAACTTATCGAAGAATTAAAAAAAGATGGGACGCTTGATGGAATAGACATAGAAGTAGAAATAGAAAAAGCCATCGAAGAAAGTAAAAAAGGCACGAAATCCACCACCGTCACCTCCTCCGAGGATATCAAAGTAGAAAAAACTATGGTAGACGGGAAAGAAGCAACGACATATACTATTACTACCAATGAAGGAGGCAACAAAGAAGTAATGGTCTGGGCTGGAGAAGGCGAACTACCCGCTGAGATGGCTAAAAAAATAAAAGAGAATAAAATGAAGGAAATCAATACGGAAGGAGGTCAAGAAATGATCTTTATCGGTGATGATGGATCTACAGAAGTAATGAAAGAAATAAGAGTAGAAGTCTCAAGTCCTAATAAAGTATCATTAGGCGTAATGATAAATGATGATCAAGGCGTGACTGTAGAAGAGGTAGTAAATGAATCCGCTGCAAAAAAAGCTGAAATAAAACCAGGTGACATCATCTTAAAAATAGATGATGCATATACTTTCAACTCAAATATGCTAATCAAAGCACTGAGTAAATTCGACATCGGGGATAAATGTAAAATCACCTACATCAGAAACGGGGAAGAAAAGACAGTCGATGTGAGCTTCTAATCCACTACCAATCTATCGGAAAGTAGTCTTTTAGGAACTGCCCACACCAGTGCTTGCCTGTATTCGCACCATCGATAAATGGGTCACAAATCCTCGCTGCTCCATCAACAATGTCAAGAGGTGGCTGGAAGTCGTGTACATCTTCTTTGAACTTTGATAACTGTACAGGATCTTCGTCAGTCACCCATCCTGTGTCAACGGCATTCATATAGATACCATACTCCGCCAATTCTCCAGCAGCGGTGTGCGTCATCATATTTAGAGCTGCCTTAGCCATATTGGTATGTGGATGTCTTGGTTCTTTTTTGAATCGGTAAAATTTACCCTCCATTGCAGTTACATTGACAATATGTTTCTTACCAGTATTGTCTTTTTTCATGAGTTCGACCAGCTTATTGATCAATACGAATGGGGCTACACTATTCACCAATTGGACTTCTAACATTTCAGATGGATTGATCTCTCCTATCTTCAATCTCCAGCTGTTTGTTGTTCTAAGATCTACTTGCTGGAGGTCGGCATCTAATTTACCTTCGGGGAAGACCTCTTTGGCTTCTAATGACTCATCATAGGAATATGGGATCTGAGACAACTCTGCCGAGGCTCTTATTCCGATTCCAGGACCTTTGCCATGCCATACGACGGGCAGTGCTTCTTCATCTGATAGATCTCTAGGCGTCATAGATATTAACTCTGACTTAAAAGCTTCATGATTCTTTAGTAATGCTTGTGCTTTCTCATCTAGGTCAGACGTATCGGCCATCTCATTTTCCATCAAGTGGGTGTAGAATCCAGGAGGCCGCCGAACTGTCTGTGCAGCATTATTCATCATGATGTCAAGCCGCTCATACTTGCTCTCTATATAACTGGCAAATATCTCCACACTAGGAATATGTCGTAGATCGAGACCATAAATCTGCAGTCGATCTCCCCATTTTGCATATCCGGGTTCTTTTGCATATCGGATTGCAGCGTCTGCGGGAAATCTCGTCGTAGCGATGACTGTAGCACCAGACTCTAGCATCATAAGTGTAGCTTGATAGCCGATTTTTAACCTTGCCCCAGTGATGAATGCTACTTGTCCTGTCATATCAGCGCGCTGAAATCTTTTCTGATAATTCAGGTCTCCACAATCCATACACATCGCATCATAGAAAAAATGAAGCTTAGTAAATTCCGCTTTACATACATAACAGTTTCTCGGAGAACTCAATTCTGGTTGCTCTTCCTTGTCACTCGGAGGAGCAATCTGCATGGGTGCTGTGAATATATCCGCTTCTCTGACTGACCGGATACCCGTTTTTGCCCTCAACTTTCTATCTTGTTCTCTGAGTATTGACTTCTTGGCCTTTCTTCTATTCTTAGCACGTAGATGTAATTCATCTTTTGTAGGTCTAGACAGTTGACCTGCCGCTATCAGAAGCGCGCGTTTATCCATTTCTGGAATATCCTTTAGTTGTTCTCCGTGCTTCAACAAGTGCTGGAGTCCTTCGGTGATTTGCTTTATCTGTTCTAGTGTTAATTTGTCCGCCATAATTCGCGCGCAAAAATAGGATAATTAATGTTTGATTTGATAGAATTGGTAGATTTGTTGATTTATTGAGGCGCGAAGTTATAGATTTTCCAAGTTCTAAGATTCATAGTATAGTTGGACTAACTGAGAAGGTTATTGATTTTGGCATATTGGAGAAGCATGATAGTCTTTGCATCTTTGATGTCACCCGACTTGATCATCTCATAAGCCTCATCGAAGTCGAGTTCTAATACTTCTATTTCTTCTTGTTCTTCTTCTAATCCTCCACCTTCACTAATTTTCATATCCTCAGAATATTCTGCTATGAAGAAATGTAAGATTTCTGTGACAGATCCTGGAGACATGTAGGATTCGAAGATCTTCTCTACCTTGGATATTTTATATCCTGTTTCTTCTTCAGTTTCGCGTTTGATACATTCCTCGGCATTATATTCTTCTAACAATCCTGCACAAGCTTCTATGAGCAATCCAGATTCATTGCCATTCATATATGAAGGAAGACGAAATTGACGAGTCAGCACAATTGTCTTTTTTTCTTTGTTGTAGAGTAAGATGGTAGCACCATTTCCCCTATCATACACCTCTCTTTGTTGAGTTTCCTGACTACCATCTTCCAGCTGAATATCATAGGTTACTTTCCTTAAAATGTACCAATTATCAGAAAGTAACTCTACAGACTTAATTTTGACCTTATCATTATTCATTGACGATATTTTATTCATAACGAAATACTTTCGCGCTCTATTTTTTTCCACATTAAGAATATCCCTCGGTATTTATCCTTTAAATTTTCGAAATCTAATCGCTGAAGTCTACCTCTATTGAATCCATGTTTAGCATAATATTTCAATGCTTGATCTTTGCTATCCATGCAGTCAAGCCATAAAATTTCGCACCGATTATCCTGAGCTACTTTCATCACATAATCCATAATTAGTTTACCCAGCCCAGTCCCCTGTACTTCTTTTTTCAAATAGATACGATGAAGCCAAACCGCTTTTTTTAAGTAGCTATCAGGGTATGGCTTATCAATAACAATCCTTATTACACCTACTCTATCCCCTCCTGCTACTACGAACCAATTGATACTATTTCTCTCTGATATGTCTTTATTGAAGGCGTCCTTTCCATATGCATAGTTCAGATACCAATTACAATCCGTCTTCCACAGATAAGTGTAGGATTCCTTGTATATTTCAGAGATCAGAGCATAGAATTTCTGATGGTCTTCACTCTTGATATTTGTCAATATTATTTCTTCGGATAATTTTATATTCATAGATATGCCGTGGATAATAAAAACAAATATATCAACCAAAATGAATTAAATATCTGTATGAAATAGAAAAGCAGCTATAATTCAAAAACCGTCTCACCGAACGCAAGCGCATAATAGACTATCAAAAGTGCCGCAAATAAAATATGTTGAATTTTTGATGCGAAAAGGACGCACGTATAGAAATAATCAATCTCATATTCCGTCCATCCATCGCTTCACGGCACTTGCCACATTCTCTCCATCCATGCAAGCTGATAATATACCTCCTGCATATCCAGCACCTTCTCCGCAAGGAAATAGGCCTTCTACATTCGTATGCATATACGTCTCTCTATCTCGTGGTATCTTGATGGGGGAAGAAGTACGACTCTCTACGCCTATTATATTGGCTTCATTGGTGTTATATCCCTTCATTTTTTTATCAATCTCGATGATTCCTTTCCTTAGTCGTTTGGCTATAAAATCAGGCAGTAGTGCATTCATATCTGCAGAATATATCCCAGGAATATAACTGGTCGGATTCAATTCAGTAGATATCTTTTGATCTACAAAATCTTTTACTCTTTGTCCGGGCGCTTTTTGAGATCCATCTCCGGCTTCGAATAACTTTCGCTCTACTTCTTTCTGAAAATCCATGGTCGCAAATAATCCTTCATATCCATGCTTCGCTAATTCTTCTACACTTACAGCCGTCACGAATCCACTATTGGCGAATGGACTATCTCTTCTAGAAAGGCTCATACCATTGACCACGATCTCTCCGGGCGCTGTAGCCGCTGGAACGATCAATCCGCCAGGACACATACAAAAAGAAAATACTCCCACCGCATCAATCTGTGCTACTACTCCATAACTGGAGGCAGGAAGGTTTTCTTCTCTTACTTCTTGATTGTACTGCATCCGATCGATCATGGACTGTGGATGCTCGACACGTACTCCGAGTGCAAATGGCTTCGCCTCCATATAGACAGACTTCTCCGCTAGTAATTCGTATATATCCCTTGCAGAGTGACCGGTAGCAAGTATGATATTATCTGTTGCTATTTTTTCAGTTTCATTGATAGTAAGTCCGCGTACAGTATTGTTTTGGATATCTATGTCTGTCACAAAAGAATCGAACCTTACGATCCCGCCGTATCGCTCTATAGTCTCTCTCAATTCGGATACAATCTTGGGTAATTTATTAGATCCAATATGAGGATGAGCATCCAATAGGATATCTTCTTGTGCGCCATGCTCCACCAACATTTGCAATACGCCTATGATCTTGCCTCTCTTTTTAGATCTTGTATATAGTTTTCCGTCAGAATAGGTTCCCGCTCCTCCCTCACCAAAGCAATAGTTAGAATGTGGATTGACGATTCCATCTTGTTGGATTGCTTTTAGATCTCTTCTTCTTGCTCGTACATCCTTCCCTCGATCCAGAACGATCGGCTTCATTCCCTCCTTAATACATCTCAAAGCTGCGAAATATCCAGCTGGGCCCGCCCCTATTATATACACTTCTCTCGCATGGGAAACGTCAGAAAAACTTTCCAACTGAGAAGGTTGCTTTTGTGGCATCTCATCTACCCATACATCCACTCTAAGTCTAAACACTGGACGACTTCCTCTAGCATCAATAGATCTTCGAGATACTTCTACTAAGGTTACATCGTCTAATCTGACTTTGGCCAGAGATGCAGCCTGCTTCCTTATATATGAATGATCATCTATCTGATCTGGAAATAATTTTAGTTCTACTGTTTTCTTCATTTTATGTCTGTAGATGATCGCGCTAAGGTAAGGTGATATAATAAGCTTGCATAAGTCAACTTACATTAAGTAAAATATTACTCATTATAATATGTACAAAGATATACATGTTTACCTTTGCGATATGGATCAATTATTGGCAAATAATCCATTGTTACTTCTATTTCTAGTAGCGGCAGTTGGATACTTAGTGGGCAAAGTTAATATCAAGGGAAACTCTTTGGGTGTTTCTGCTGTGTTATTTGTCGGATTGGCATTCGGGGCGATAAATCCAGATTTCAATGTGCCTCAAATTCTCTTTCACTTGGGACTGGTGTTTTTCGTCTATTCAGTCGGATTGAGTTCAGGGCCTGCATTCTTTCAATCATTCAAGAAAAACGGGATAAGGGACATCGGATTTGTGATGGTGATGCTTACTATCACTGCATTAATAGCTGTGAGTTTATTCTATTTATTTGGTTTTGACGCTGCCAGTATCACAGGTATCTATTCAGGATCAAGTACCAATACTCCTGCATTAGCTTCAGTAATAGATCTTGTAGAGCGTAGAGGCGACCCTGCGAGTAAAGACATTAAAGATGCCTTAGTTATCGGCTATACTTACAGTTACCCTATGGGTGTAATCGGAGTCATGATCGTATTAAAACTAATGGAAAGGTTATTTAAGATTGATTACGATGTAGAAAAGAAATTCTTGAAGAAAGACTATCCGATCGAAGAAGAACTATCTTCTATGTCAGTCAGAATAACCAACAGTGCATTGGACGGAATGACTCTGAGAGATATCATCAATGGGTCTGATATTAATATTCTCTTCGGTAGAATCAGCAGTGGACAAGACACCACTCTCGCCAATTGGGATACTGTAATCCATACAGATGATAAACTTATCGTAATCGGAGGGCACGAAGAAATCAGTAGAGCTAGAGATTACTTTGGAGAAGAAACTGCAGATAACATCTCATATGACAGACGCGAATATGATGTTCGTAGGATCTTCGTAAGTAATCAAAATGTGGTGGGCAAGACGATTTCTTCTCTCAACTTGAGTAAAAACTATAGTGCAGTGATTACGAGAATCCGAAGAGGAGACTTAGATATGCTGGCCAAACCCAATACTGTGCTAGAGATGGGTGATAGGATTAGGTTTGTTGCCCGACGAAAAGACCTCAAAGGATTGGCAAAATTATTTGGAGATTCTTACTACATAAGTAGCCAAGTAAATTTATTTTCATTCGGTCTAGGTATCGCATTGGGACTTCTTATCGGAAGTGTTGAAGTATCGCTTCCGGGAGACACAACATTCAAATTGGGTATGGCAGGAGGACCTCTGATAGTAGGCTTGATTCTTGGTGCGCTTAGAAGGACAGGTCCTATAGTATGGACATTACCCTACGGTGCTAATGTCACGCTAAGGCAAATGGGACTCATATTTCTGCTTGCCGTGATAGGACTGAGTTCTGGCAATAAGGTACTAGAATCTCTGGAAAGTCCGGTCTGGATTACCGTTTTTATGGGAGGTGTATTATTAAGTATGATTTCTGCTTTTGTCAGTATACTTATAGGTTACAAACTATTCAAGATACCCTTCTCACTTTTATTGGGGTTTCTATCCAATCAACCCGCTATTTTAGATTTTGCTACTGGCATGAGTAAGAACAAGGTGCCTCTTATCGGCTACTCTGTGATGTTTCCCATAGCATTGGTCATGAAGATCTTATTTGCTCAGGTATTATTTTTACTTCTAGGAGGGTAGTTTGATTATAGGATCTAATTCTATGTGATTTTAATATTCGTTAAAATACTGTCTGGCTCTTCTGTTCCATCCATCCCCTGACTGAACTGAATCTAAATTTCGCTCCTCCTGCACATCAAGTCCACGACCGTATAATTCGATTTCCCACGCAGGATTTACAGTTTCACCTCTACAAGTACTGTGTAGCAACTTATAATCTTTTGCAACCAATGATTTATTGTAGAATATAAATCTAACATTCGTCTGAGTGGTTTCCTCGACTTTATTGTAGTACCATATTTCATAAGGAAATGCGTCAGGCTCTTGATCAATCGTAAGTACACTATTAGGCTTACCATATCGCAAGAAGATATACCCTCTATCGGTTTCAAATCCGAATCCTACATTGTTATTGTATTCTAAATCTACAGCTTTAGCTATCGTCAGATATTGTTGATAGTGATACTCTGTATCATTAGGGTGCTTATCTTTCCATATCGAAAATAAGAATTTTTTCTTCGCACGTATTGGGGCATCTTTTATGATATAATCAAGCAAACTTTTCTTAGGTTCGAAGACAACAGGGCTAGTAGCTCGCAGACCATAATCGACCTCCCCGAGCGTCAAATCATTCACAAATGAATAGTCCTCTTCTTCATTATACGAAAGCCAATATTCTTGATCAAATTCTCGATTCTCTCTCGTAAAATCAGCTGATCGACTTACTAATACCGATTTAGATTTGTTTATAATTTCAAGTTTCACGTGATAATTTCCGCTGATTATCTTCTTTACTGGCAATTGTAATAAGATAGGTTGATAAGATTCTGGTGATAATTTTTTCACTTTTTTCATTATCTCTTTTCCACCTTCATTCACGAATCCTTCCATCATACTGTACTTCAAGAATAAGAGATTATCATCTTGGGAGTCCAGGTATACTTCTGCATAAATATTGATCACATCAAGATCTTCTGCAACAACGCCATAGGTCAAAGGCTCCATGTACAAGCCGTTTTTTGCCATTGGATTAGATACATCAGACTGAGTCACCTTTGCTGACAATAATATATCAGATAGATCTACGTCCAATGAAAAATCAGCAACTGAAACATATTTCTCCAGTTCTAATTTATTCTCGGGATTATTAATATCGATCGCTTCTAACTTAAGTAGATATGCCCCTGGCTCTACTGCAAATCTTTTCACATCTAGAAAATCTATCTTGGTTCGAGATTCAGGAGAAGACAGTTTGAATTTTTCGTAGGAGGCAATCTTTCCATCTTTAGAAATCGTGATGATCATATCCACAGAGGCAGTCTTAAGCGGACTCCCCTCTTCTAACGTAGCAAACTCAACAGAACTACCGAGTACTCTGATATAAGCTTCTAAGTAAGTATTGTCCTCATTTTTAAATGAACCTGAATCTACACTAATCTGTAGTGCATTTGCACCTATGCTGAATAAACAAAATATAAATAATGGTAAAAAACCTCTCATAAAGTCCAATTAGATAAGAATATACAAACAGGAGTAAGATAGAATCACTTCTTTTTGAGAAAAAACTTCATATCAAAGACATTGATCTTAGAATCCAAGATCAAAGTATCATTACTAAGTGATTTGACATCAAAAAAATTCAAACTTTCGAGGTCGTCAATTTCTATCTTATTCTGCTCAAGTCTAAATATATGGTATTTTTCATCTGAGAAGATATTACTTTTGACTGTATTGTCGTCTTGGAATAGTAAATATCCATTCTCGAGTGTTTTCGTGACCTTTCCATTTCTAGTCACATGATAAATGTCCCATTGACCGTTTAGATCACCCTTAGCGATAGGCTTGGCGACTTTCTCTTCTTTACAACCAAAAAAGAATAATATTGATAATGCTATTAAAAAATATCTCATTTAAAAAAGACTTCTTAAGTAAGGATTGAATGCCCAAATTCTATTGCAATGTACTAATTATATAGCAAACGATGATCACTGAAAGCTAAATCGTTTGAACTGTTAGATCTGCTAAATCGCATTTATCACTGTCCGAAAGATTATCTTTTAATTCGCAAAACGTATAAATGAAATCTACCCCACTAGACTTAGTAAAATACAATCTCTTCAGTTGAAACTGTTAAAAATTACGAAGATCTCTCGAATTGATCTAAAATCAGTCTTTAAAAGTATATGAACAAGATAAAACTAAAAAAGGTCATCCGAATGCTCGGATAACCTCTTATATAATTTAACAATAAGAAATAATTATTTCTTAGAGATGAATTTTCTTTCTTTGATCTTAGCTTTCTTACCTACCAATTCTCTTAGGTAGTATAATTTAGCTCTTCTCACTTTACCTCTTTTCAGTACATCAACACTAACAATATTTGGCGATGCAAATGGGAATATTCTTTCTACACCTACACCATTACTCATCTTTCTAACAGTAAAGGTCTTAGTTAGGCCATGTCCTTTAATCTGAAGAACATCTCCTCTATATTTCTGAATTCTCTCCTTATCACCTTCAACAATTCTGTAACTTACGTTTACATTGTCACCTGGTCTAAATGTCGGTAGCTCATTCGCAACACTACACTGTTCTGTTGCATATTTTATTAAATCCATAACTCGGAGTTTTATATTTTTATCATTTCGGAGTGCAAAGATAGCTTTTTATTTACAATCTACAACATTATGAGAAGTAATAATTATACTTTTCCATCACATTTAATACAATCTAATTTGATCACGTATGCTATTTATCTAAATATATAATCATCGATACTCAAATAATTTATAAAGTCTCAACCAATTACAAGGCAAATCCGTCTACCTCTTTCACATCGCTGGCTGCCATATCACCCAAGACCACAGAACCGATACGCACTCTTACAAGCCTCAGTGTAGGAAACCCAACAACGGCTGTCATCTTCCTCACCTGACGGAACTTACCCTCACGTAAAGTGATAGATACCCAACTCGTAGGTCCATGCCTATCGTCCCTAACACGTCTCACTCGCTCTGGAAATCCTGGTGGCTCTTTTAGTATCTTAATCTTACATTTCTTCGTATGATAATTCTTACCATTTATACTAATCTCAACACCCTCGCTCAGACGCAGAGCTGTCTTAGCATCCATTATTCCATCGACCTGAGCGTAGTATTCTTTTTCAACTTTCTTACTGTTAATAAGCGCACTCAGCTTACCATCTGTGGTAAGCAATAAGAGACCTTCCGATTTTTCATCTAATCTCCCTATAGACATCGTCCCTTCTGGAAAATCATGAAGCTCTCCCAATAACCGCTTCACACCTTGCCGCTCCAATTTGAATTGGCTCAACATAAAATACGGCTTGTGGATAACAAAATGTCGATGCAACATCTTCTGTCAAATATTTAAAAATGATAATAATTGAATCTACGATATCGCAAATCTTAAGGAAAATCTCATCCGTCTTAGATTCCAAGGCGAAGTTGGGCATATTATATTTCTTATTTAACAGAAAATAGAATTAGTTCACATATTGATCTATTTAAATAATTTCTAAAAAGAAAATCTTTCAATAGCCGTCTAATGATAAAACTATCCATACTTTTGGTATTACCTAACTTACTGAAACAATTAAAAGACTTTATATATGTCTCACAACAGAACTGACATCGATATCGCCCAATCGAACGAGATGGATCACATCAAAAACATTGCAGCAAGTCTAAATATAGCTGAAGATGACTTGGAAATGTATGGAAAGTATAAAGCCAAACTCCCACTATCACTTCTACACAAAGAAAAGATAGCTAAGTCTAATCTCATATTGGTCACAGCAATGACACCCACCCCTGCTGGCGAAGGAAAAACTACTACGTCCATAGGATTAACCGAAGGTCTCAATAAGATCGGCCAAAAAGCAACTGTCGTACTCAGAGAACCCTCACTAGGGCCAGTATTTGGCATCAAAGGGGGAGCTGCTGGCGGCGGATTCGCCCAAGTTGTACCGATGGAAGATATCAACTTACATTTTACAGGTGACTTCTCTGCCGTAGAAAAAGCTAATAATCTACTTTCAGCTCTAATCGACAATAACATACAAAGCAAAACGAAGAGTCTCGGAATAGATCCTAGGACGATCGTATGGAAACGTGTCATGGATATGAATGATCGAGCGCTTAGAGATATCGTCATCGGTCTCGGAGGCACAGCCAACGGGGTACCAAGGGAAGATGGATTCAACATTACGCCCGCTTCGGAGGTCATGGCGATTCTATGCATGTCAGAAGATTTCGGTGATCTCAAACGTCGATTAGGGAATATATTCATAGGATACACACTTCAAAGAGAGCCCATATATGCCCGTGATCTAAAAGCAGAAAATGCAATGGCTATACTGCTCAAAGATGCTATCAAACCAAATCTAGTGCAGACACTCGAAGGAAATCCTGCTATCATTCATGGAGGACCATTTGCAAATATTGCGCAGGGGACCAACACTATATTAGCGACCAAGATGGGAATGTCTCTGTCTGATTATGTGGTAACAGAGGCTGGCTTCGGGGCTGATCTCGGCGCTGAAAAATTTCTAAATATCAAATGCGTATCGGCGGGACTTAAACCCCAAGCATTGGTATTGGTAGCCACTATAAGAGCACTCCGACATCACGGCGGAGCCAAAAAAGAAGAATATAATACACCGTCTATTGATAGGGTAAGTGCTGGATTTTCTAATCTTGAAAAGCACATCGAAAACTGTATGGGATTTGGGCTCAGACCTGTAGTCGCTATCAATGCTTTCCCTTCTGATACGATGGAAGAAGTGAAATTTATCCAAAATAAGTGTAAAGAACTTGGCGTCAACGCCATTGTAGCTCGAGGGTGGGCAGACGGTGGAGAAGGAATGAAAGATCTGGCAAAAGCTGTCGTAGATATAATAGATAGCGGCGTCAATGATTTCAAACCACTATACGATTGGAAAAGTCCCGTAAAAGAGAAAATAGAAACCATCGCTACTAAAATATACGGCGCAGATGGTGTTTCATTCAGTAAAAAAGCACTGATTGATCTCAAACGCATCGACAAACTAGGACTCAATGAGCTTCCTATATGTATGGCTAAAACCCAAAAGTCATTCTCTGATAATGATAAATTACTCGGGCGTCCAACTGACTTTGAAGTAGAAGTAAGAGAATTCGAATATGCTGTAGGTGCTGGTTTTATAATACCAATACTAGGTAAAATGATGCGTATGCCTGGGTTACCCGCTACGCCTGCAAGTGAACACATGAAGATAGATAATGAAGGAGTAATCAGTGGATTAAGTTGAATTTAGCCTAAAAGCGGTGCTATTGTTTATCAATATTATCAGCCAATCGCCAAGAGTGGCTTGCTACAAAGAAGCAAACGCATGTAGGCATTTTTAGCGCTGCCGGCTTTCAATTTTTTATCGATAAAAAACTGAAACAAAAAACGAGTGTTTGCTAAACAAGTCATCTCTTATATCAAGGCTTTACTCAGTGCCAATTCAACTTGGTGCAGCAAATTTATAATATACCAGAATTCAGAAAGTGCCTTTATTTCTGCACATCCCTCCTTAATTCTGAACTAACCTCAATAGACAAGTATCAAAGTAAATTATATCTTTGACTTGCTTCTAGGAGGATTAGGGCACTCATTATTATTAATGCAAGTGCACGACAAGGCCTTTTCTGACGATAAGAAGTATGAGCTCGACTTTTGTTGAGCTCTTTTTAATTGGTTGAAGAATTATTGGGTATTACCCTTTTGATAAATCGAAGCGTGTGCGTATAACTGCGCTTGCCCTTATGATAGATTCCAAAATGATCAAGTTTATCAATACGGACCATGCCTGATGCGTGGATGATATGATTATCTTCAAGTATGATACCGACGTGATGTATTCGTCCCGCTTTATTTACAAAGTAAGCGAGATCTCCCACGTTACTCGCAGCTACGAAATCCACCATCTCTCCGATTTCAGCTTGCTGGTAAGCATCTCTCGGTAATCGAACTCCAAATATCTTAAAAACCGCTTGCGTAAACCCTGAACAATCGATACCAAAAGGGCTTCTACCTCCCCATAGATATGGAGCATTTATATACTTTCGGGCTACTTTGATGAGTAACTCTGGTGTGACAGTTACTTGATCAGGCGTTATCACTTGACCGCTGTAGACGAGTTTGTCTTTTTTTATTTTGAATATCATCCCATCATACTGCGGAAGACTACTTGCGCACAAAATCGGAAACGAAATATCGCCAGACATGATCGGATGCGCCACTTCTAGAGGATATGCTCTATTGTACCGATGATCCTCAAATTCATCCTCTGTGAGCCCTTCGAGTTGCTTAGGATCCATCCAGCCTTCATAATCATCCCATTCGCACTTTACCTTAACCCAACTTTTATTTTTCTTGGATAAAATACTTACTAGCTCACCGTATAGAAGTTGGGAAATCATCTCAGATGCATCATCAGCTTTTTTCCTAATCGGAGCTACACTGACTCGACAGAGTCCATGAGTTTTAGGAATTTTAATCTTAGCTTTCTTTTGCTTCACTGATTATGATTATACTTATAGCGATTCTTTAATTGAAAAGCTTCACCTTAATCCTATTTATAGTGCAAATTTATTGCCAAAAATGTGAGGGATTTATTCATAGTACAACTTCTTATAAGTAGCATGAATCTTTTAGCTTACATATTATGGTGACATTTCGATGATTATTAAAATGTATGCGATACATCTTGACTTATGCTTAACAGCTAAAATTGATTGATTTGTAGATTACTGCGGGACATTGAAAAGACGAAATAATAACTTCGAAAAATGTCAAATTGGAATACATCCGATTGTTGCGCACTTCAGAAAAAGAGCGAAGTATTCTATATCTTCGTGACAATGAAATACGCATTTATTTTCCATACTATCAGCTTGCGATCAGAGGGGTGCCTCTCCCCTACCTGCATCCTATGACTACTGCCATCTGCTTGCGGGGTCTCAATCCATCAAGACTGAATCTAGTATGAATTTGGACTCTCTTATGGTGTCCACAAAAACAGGCGTCTATGTATTGGAGCACGGATCAGATGCGATTACTACCAGAGCTAATCTCAGTCAGAATGCATAGAAAACAATGGACATCCAATACTTCATTTTTTCTGAGGATAATATTGGGACTATATCCTGTGATTACATGCTAAGAGCCGCTTGTCATGGAGTAAGCGTCAGAGTCATAGTAGATGACCTGATGGTGGATACTGATTACAACTATATCCTAGCGCTGGACCAACATAAAAACATCGATATCAAAATTTATAATCCCAATATGAATATCGGGAAGAATATGGCCTATACCTCTATCTATCTTATAGTGCTATATTTGAGGCAACTTGCGACGTCCTCACTATCCAATAGTATGATTTACTATATTGTATCCATTTAGCAATGATCTAATATCCATTCTTTTCTTTCCTTGCATTTTCAATTCCAGTATAGCTATATATCCGTCAGCACAAGCGATCTTGAGGTATCTCTTATTATCGGTCAATATAGTCCCTGGCGAATGTGCAGGATCTAGTTCTTCATCTGACTGTCCAGATTTCAGAATTTTACACTCTAGCCCATCTATGGTAGTCCATGCGGTTGGATACGGATTCAATCCTCTGATATGATTATAGACATCGATCGTCGGCTTAGTGAAATCAATTTCACAAGTTTCATGATATATTTTAGGAGCTTTGGATACGAGGCTGTCGTCCTGTTCCCTTAGTTCGATTTTTCCTGATGCCACCGCACTCACTGTCTTGAGCACCACTTCTGCACCAATATGCTTCAGCCTCTCATAGACATCCCCTGTAGTATCTTCGTCTGAAATTCTTGTCTTTTCTTGAAACAAGAGATCACCTGTATCTATCTCATGCTTTAATTTGAAACTCGTGACTCCGGTTTCTTTAGCCCCTGTCATCACTGCCCAATGAATAGGCGCTGCTCCTCTAAACCTAGGCAACAGCGAACCATGTAGATTATAAGTGCCATGTAAGGGCATATTCCAAATGATTTCAGGCAACATTCTAAATGCGACCACAATCTGTAGATCAGCTCTTAATTGTCTAACCTCTTCTACGAAATTAGGATCTTTTAGATTTCTAGGTTGTAGAATATTTAAACCTTGCTTGACTGCATATTTTTTCACATCGGACTCAATCAGCTTCTTTCCACCTCGCCCACCGAATTTGTCAGTTGCGGTGATTACACCTACTATATCATATCCATTTTCTACTAATATCTTCAAGGCTGGGACTGCAAACTCTGGCGTCCCCATATATATAATTCTCATAAATTTCCCTTTTTCGAATTCATTACTGTAATTAAAGTACAAGCAATCAAAGTATTCTATGCAAGTATATAGGGTTTAAATCTAAATTATGTATTGCTCTATTATTTTTTTAACATTTTAGATTAAAGTATACGCTAGTTCTCCATTATCAAATTTGTATATTTGCCGACTAATAACGGATTAAACTTTTTAATCAAGAATATTATTTTATGAATTAATAGTTGAATTAGCTTTAAACTCTTGAGATAGTATTAATAATATTCAAATAATTGTTAATGATTCAGCTTATTTGAAGGTTCTCGTTAGCCAACTACAAACACCCTAGGAAATCAATCAACATAGTTTTTTGATTTGCCACCAATAAAAATTTCAAGAATATGAAATATGTATTAACGCTATTTTTGACGTCTATTTATTTTTTTTCGTTTGCTCAATTTGCCAAAGTAGAAGGTTATATATATGAAACGGGAAATAGAGGCTACATCAATGGAGTAAATGTCACGGCTGAAAATATTGACACGGATAAGTTAATCTCAAAAACTACAACCAATGTAGAGGGATTCTTCACATTAGATGTTCCAGAAAACTCGAATATAAGACTGTACGCTACCAAGGAAATGTTCGATGTGAAAAAGCTAGACCTACCAGTTAAAAAAGGTAAAGTATTCGTAAAGTTAGAGATGGGACGAATGCCTGGGTACACCTTCGAAGTGACGCTGGCCGAAAAAAGAGATAACGAGAATATCGTCGTAGATGCCATAAAAGGCGCAAGGATAGAAGTATACAATAATACCAAAAGAGAATCTGTAATGGATCTAAAGGAGCATATGTCTCCAGAATTCCAATTGAATCTAGCCAAAGGCAATCATTATACAATACTCATCAGAAAAGAAGGCTATCTCTCAAAAAGAATGGAAGCTAAGGTAGATGTGGAAGGATGCATACTTTGCTTCGACGGCGTCGGCGAGGTCAATCCTGGAGTATCGGATAACCTTACAGAGAATAATGCTTTCGGAGTTCTTCTCGCTAATGTGGAGCTGGAAAGGATCTTTACAGGTAAAAAAATGGAAATACAGAATCTACTATATGGTACCAATCAATATAAGCTCAAAGGCAAGGCCAAGCAGGAGCTAACCAAAGTAATCACTCTGATGAAGGACAACCCTAATCTAACGCTAGAATTAGGATCTCATACGGATAGTCGAGGTAATAATGCGGGAAATCAAAGACTATCAGATCGTAGAGCAAAGGAGGCAGTAGACTACCTAATCATGAAAGGTGACATAGCTAGATCTAGAGTCATCTCTAAAGGTTATGGAGAAAATGTACTCCTCAATAACTGTGCTGATGGTGTAAAATGTTCGGACGCAGAGCATGCAAGAAATAGAAGAACTGAACTTAAAATCGTAGGTATAACAAATGTATCTGAAATAAAGTCACTCAAAAGAATGAAAGAAGAAGAGCATATGGAAGAAGAAATCCTAACGCTCATGGATCAAAAAGAAGTAAGAGCCGAAAGTATAGAAGAACTGCAAAATAGATTAAATACTGAAGCGAGCAATACTAAAACGAAACCAACACCAAAGCCAACTCAACAAGAAGCCGATACAGATGTGATCAAAGAAGTGAAAGAATCAAAAAAACCAGAAATTCTAAATAAGGTAAAAGAAATAAAAGAGGAAAATAAGACAGAAGAGAAAATAACAGAAACTAAAATAGATTACACGAAGAAAGTAAAGGAAAGTACAAATGAAGTAAATGAAGTAATCGAAAAACCTGCAAAAGCGATAGCAGAAAATGTAACTAAGTCCAAATCTTCAGTAGAGAATAATAAGAGGAAAGAAATAACGACAAATCTTGAACCACAATTTGACGATATGCCTGGCTTGGAAGTCGTAAAAGAGGATGCAACACTCGACATTAAGGAAGGAGTAAAAGTAGTATTATATAGAGATCTAGAACCACTTTCCGAGAACCATCCAATATTCAAACGTCATAAGAATATAGAATCATTTAGAGATACTGACAAAACATTCAACTACATGATCGGAGGATTTGGTAGCATGTTTGATGCTAACAAATTCTATAAATCCTTTATCAAACCTCAATACAAGGGATCTTTCATTGCGACTATTAAAGATGGCAAAATGCTAAAGTAAATGCTGTGATGTCTTTTGGAAGTAATCTATACATCGGGAATTCCGTAAATAACGAATATACTTATTCCATAACAGCTCATCTAACTACCTCTGAAAAGATTACAAGGCTTATTGGTCTTTTAGCCTGAAAAACGGTGCTATTTTTTTATCAATATTATCAGCCGATCGCCCAAGAGTGGCTTACTACGAAGAAGCAACCGCGCGCAGGCATTTCTAGCGCTGCTGATTTTCAATTTTTTATTGATAAAAAACTGAAACAAAAAAACGAATGTTTGCTAAACAAGCCATCTCTTATATCAAGGCTTTACTCAGTGCTTATCGTTTTTCAAAAACAAATTTTCTAAACAGCACCAAACTCACTGCCAGGGGCGTCTAAAGTGACGCGCGTTTGCTTTGCAAGCCACTCTGACTAAAAAATGGTTCTGTTTTAAACCAAAACAGTCTCCGAAAAACTACACTAACTAAGGCCGTATTAACTTGTTGCAGCAATTTTATATAATACAGAATTCTGAAAGTACCCTTACTTCTGATCATCCTGATTTACTCCCTACCGCTTGATATCCCCAATGTAATTGCGAAAAATAAAAATGACCGACTAAATTAATAGACGGTCATTATATTTCATAAGTAATAAGTTGTATCTATTTAATCACAACGAATTTCTCTAGCGATCTTCCTTTTTCGTTTCCGAATTCTAGGTAGTAAATCCCAGAAGGCAATTCACTTACATCTATTTTAGTACTGATGGACTCAGTATTATGATTCTGTACTGAAATCAACTTACCATATGCATCTATGACTCTGATCTGAGTAGCTTGAGCATCGACTATGTTCACCTCGACATTTAGATAATTATTCGCTGGCACAGGATATATGCTCAATGACTTTACAAAATCGAGATCTTCAATTCCTACAGTAGTCTCGATGATAAATGGTCCAAACTCGGTAGTACACCCGTTTTCGTCCGTTACATTAACGAAGTACTCCCCTACCGTAAGTCCTGATATAGTCGGTGTGTTTTCACCATTGCTCCATTCATAGGATAGTACACCTACACCTCCTGCTACTTCTATGGTGATACTTCCATTAGCATCATCATTGGTTTCGTCGGTGATTTCTATAAGCGTCTGCTCTAGAGCTGTTGGCTCTGTGATCACATAAAAAGCTGATTTCTCATATCCATAGTTGTCGTTGAGTATCATACTATACTCACCCGCTGCCAGTCCAGATATGTTTAGATCAGTACTAGTGTACCCATTAGGACCCACCCAGAAGATAGAATATCCAGGTTCACCACCTGATGGACTTACATTTATTGAGCCTTCGCCTGCCCCGTTACACAACACATCCGTTTGTTGAGATTCGAATTTCAACTCTGACACGAAGTATACATCTTCACAATGCGTATCTTCCCCACAGTCATTTATAACAGTAAGACAAACTTCATAAGTACCTGTTTCATCAAAAATTACTTCTTCGTTAGATCCAGTAGCTCCAAAACTCCAAGAATAAGAATTTGGATCTCCAGTCGAATTACTCTCTACAGATAATACCCCGTCAGTCAAAGACGTAGTAAATATCGATTCTGGATTAACAATAACTTGATCGACTATAACAGATGATACAGTTGTACATCCATTATCTGTATTAACTACAGTAACAGTATATTGTCCCGGATCATCCACCATAAACGAAAGACCTAGATCAGATGACACCTCTCCACTAGGAAGCGTCCATTCTATAATATAGTCATCTTCGTCACCGTCAATATTGGCATCAATTGATACCGTTGCTTCAGTACATGTTAGAACATCTGGTGATTCTATAGTCACCTGAAGAAGATCATCAGAAAGCGAGACCATTGATGTAGCATTATTTTCACATCCATTTGCACCTAGCGCTCTAGCTTGATATTCTCCAGCCATCGACACAGTGATACATGTCGCATCTACATCTCCATCTGGAGTAGTCCATGTCACAGATGTACTAGCACTTACATCTGCACATAGTTGAGCTTCCGTCACAGTACAGTCTAGAACTACATCCTCTACAGATATTTCTGGAAGTGCATCGTCTATCTCTACTTCTACCGAAGAGGAAGAGGTACATCCATTTAGGGTATTTGTTATAAGTAGTGTGTAGGTACCCGCAGCATCGACATTTACCATCATTGTAGTAGCTCCACTTATTATATTGCCGCCATCTGTACTCCAAGCATATGTAATATTATCTCCATCGGTAGATCCAGAACCGTCTAAAATAGTTGTGGTAGTATTACAGTCTAGAATATCTGCATCTGCAACTACAGTTGTTGGTGCGTCTATATTCGATTCTACCAAGACAGATGCCTGAGAGACACATCCTGTTGATGTATTTGTAACATCCAATACATATGTTCCAGCTTGACTTACGATTGCATTCAACTCATCCGCTCCGGAGACAACAGTACCATCCGATGAAGACCAAGCATAAGTGATATTATCTCCCTCATCTGACCCTTCACCAGATATAGTGACCTCAGCTGTATTACAATCAATCATTTCAGGTGAAAAGGCAACTGCATTAGGACCTACTGTAGCATTGATAGTAAAAGGACTTTGGCTTTCACACCCATTATCATCGGTAACAGTCATCACATAATCTCCTGGCGCGACACCATCAAATGTCCCCGTAAAGTTAGGTCCCTCTCCATAATCATATGACCATGGAGCTGTACCACCTAGTGCAAAAGACACAATAGATCCATCTTCAGCACCACAATCAGCATCTTCTGTTAGATTATTGATGACAAGTGGATCTGGTTGAGATATTACATAAGTCTCTGAGGTAGTACATCCAGCGACATCAGTAATCTCTAATGAATATGTACCCACTGGCAAATTATCTATTGTAGGGGATGTCATACCATTACTCCAAGCATATTGATAGCCTCCATTTCCTCCATTCGCTTCGACGGATATGAACCCATTACTTTCATTAAAACAAAACACATCATCAGAGGAAATAAGAGTCGCAGACAGTGCTTCAGATGGGCCATCCAGTACAATCGTCTCTTCTAAGAAATAATCATTTTCATCTGTAATGGTTACAGTATATGTACCTGCAAATAGTCCATCAATACCAGATGTGGTAGCCCCATTACTCCATTGATAAGATATATTGCCCGCTCCCCCATTTGTATTTAGCTGTATACTTCCTTCGCCTGGGCAGAGTGCATCTGTCATCGTCATATCTACTGACATTGCGAATGATTCGAAAAACCAACTGTCCCATGTAGAGATATTCGTTTCTTGTCCAACTTCAAATACACCATTCGTTCCATTTGCAGAAACTGCATATACTGTTGGGAAATACCCGACACTATAGTCATTGTCCATATTATTTGCATTTCCTGGCATGAGATCTATAAATGCGAACTCATGATCAGAAACCCAATCACCAATTGTGTTGCCATTGCACCCTGCCGGTCCATAGAGGCAGTCTGTATTCGTTCCTTGATCCGCTTCTATATAGAATACTCTGATTTCATCTGTGCCATTTGGTCCGTATAAATCATGTAGTGTTTCTAATGTGCCTGTTTGATGAAAATTCCAGCATGGACCACACCAGATAGCAGAAAACTCTAAAATAACATGTTTACCCGAGGCGAGAATATCAGACATATCGTGCGTATTACCATCGAGATCAGTAGCCGTCCAATCAGGCGCTGATGTTCCAGGTGCAAGCTGAGCACTTGTAGTTGCTATAAAAGCAAATGAAAATAAAATTAAAAAATGTAGACGTAATCTTTTCATGAAGGTTAGTTTTGATTTTGATAAATAGTAGTAGTTTAGCATAAATCTACAAACATCATTTTACATATTATGAATAATACAAAATGTTTGTAAAAATTTAGTGCATTATTTCGAAATAATAAATTATACAAAAATATGTCTTGTGCGAGACACTAAATGTAGTCATATACAAAATAAAAATATATGCTTTTCTACTGCATCTTATAGACATTTTTACTCGTGCCTTAGAAATTAACCCCCCATTATAATTTAGAATATCCACGGCAGTTTAAATCATTATCAAAAAATAAATATTCCGAAATGCAGAATATCCTCTATTCATAAAACTATGACAGTCTTACTCCTGAAAAATTACCCCTTTTTAATGATTTAATCGTAAAAGGGACCCATATAATCAATCATATCACTTTGCTCGTCGCTAGGCTTTCATTTCTGTTAGAACACTGTAACAGAAACAATCAAGAATTTCTTGGTCTAATAGAGACATACTAAAAAAGCCTTTCGAAATCAATCGAAAGGCTTTAATCATTATTTATTCTCTATATTCTTACTTCTCTAAAAGTGGAATGTATTTCGCAGCATCTTTTGCTTCCGCTGACTGAGGATAATCCTTCTGGATTCTTTTGAAGCTTGAAAGCGCTGTTGCATTGTCTTCTTGACTCATGCTTAATATCGCTAATTTATTGAGATAATATGGTGTTAGGAAAGCATTATCACTATTGACTGCTTTATTATATGCAGATTTCGCAAGATCCATTTTACCTAACTCTGCATATGCATCTCCGATAGCACCATTCTTGGTAATCGGTGTGATATCATCATTAGCACTATAACTTTCCAGATATTCTATGGCAACATCATAATTTCCTAAGTTGAGATATGAGATACCAGCGTAGTAACTTGCTAGATTAGCAACATCAGTCCCACTATAATTATCAATGATATCTAAGAAACCTTCATATCCTTCACCAGGATTAGTCAGTGCCAGCGCGAAAGAATCTTGTTTGAACTGATATTCAGCTTTATGTATGGCCTCCATACTTGCCTTTTCTCTCGGCGCTTGGTACCCATATTTATATGCTAAGAATGCTCCAGCTAAAAGAACTGCAGCAACTAACAAACCGATAATCAAACTTTGATTTTTTTCAAAGAAATCTTGAGCTTGCTCTTTTACCTCTACGATATCAACTAATGTCTCGTCGTCTTCTTGTTGCTCTTGATTATGGTTTTGCGCATTCGGATTTCCTCTGTATCCAGGATTCTCTCCTTTATTTCTGATATACTGTCTATTCTTTGCCATTATGATCTTTTTCGAAAATTTTTGCAAAAATACATAAATCCTTTATTTCTCAATGTTTTTTGACGAAGAAGTTTAATTGTTGTCAACTCAATAAATAGGATACACAACATACTACACTTCTAACACCTTGATAATGTGACCAATAAGCCAAAAACCAACCTAAAGATAGAATTTATCTATATATATTGCAACGTGATATTCAATATGTAAAAGGGGGTAAATCAAGCTTCGCCGCAGACTTCTAAGCCATATTTAGACTCACCTGTCGACTATAATGCGTGCGTACTAGACGAAGTCTTCACCTCTCTCATATTTATCCTTCAGTTCTTCTATTTCTTTCAATTCTAGGCTATCACTATATTTGTCCAATGCTATTTTATCAAGGTTACTTTTCCTGTAGATTTTAATCATCTCTCTTTCTATCTCTTCATCTGTAAGATCATCATCGTCATTGTTGAAAAATGGCAACCCATATTCCGAAGTATATATAATCAAAAAAACTAACGCCAAAATCACGATCGGTAGCCTAACCCAGAATGCTTGAGCTCCTGATAATCTTGTACTGACGATAAATAAGATCACAGAAGTAGTTGCGAAAGTCACGCCCACCGTCTGTATTTCTTTGCGTTTTTTTCTATTCTTCTCTATTTTTTCTATTGCCTTATGTCTTAATTCTTCGTACATGTATACCTATTTAATAACAGTAAAATATGACAATAATTATAAAAAGTGTGCGTGTAGATGATTTTTTAGATAAAGATTAGTTTTTAATCTATTGATCCTTATTTCGAATAGGCTAACGAAAATAGGAAATAAAAAGCCAGAAGAGTAATGTTCAGAAAAGCATATTTCTCTATGTCGTCTTATCTGATCAAATCCAATATTGCCACACGAAGGACCAATTTTTAAGATATGCTAAACTAAGTGAAAGAAGTAATCGCTAAATATTGATTTATTTTACTATATGCCCTGTAACTATGACACATTGTTTATAAATTGCTTTTCAATTAAAGTGACAATTATGAAATCCGTATACCTTATTCTTTTATCTGTACTCACGGCAACCGGCCTAACAGCACAGATCGTTACGATAGACCCCGCATTCCCCGACAGGGAAGAACTCATCACTGTCACGTACGATGCTACCCTTGGAAATGGAGGGCTAACGGATGTCTCACAAGTATATATGCACACCGGCCTTATTACTCCACAGTCAAATTCACCATCTGATTGGAAATATGTGGTGGGCAATTGGGGTACGGATGACCCAAGAGTAAAAATGACCAATATCGGAAACAACAAACATCAACTATCATACGCCATAAATGATTTCTATGGTATTCCAACTTCTATGGCTATCGAAAAACTTGCGTTCGTATTTAGAAATGAAGATGGATCAAAAGAAGGAAAAACCTCTACTCTTGGAGATATTTTTCTTGATTATAATGGCACGCAAGAATATACAGCGCAATTGATATCCCCAACAGAAAAAACAACAATTGTTACGGTGGGAGAAAGCATATCTATCAGATTCGTCACATCCGTTTTATCAAATATCCAAATGTCTGATAATGGCGTACAATTCTACCAACAAAATACAGACAACCTGGACTTTCAATATATCGTTCCTGATAATCAGAAGCATACTATTGAGATTACTGCAGAACTGAATGGAGAGGTTATCAAAGAGTCGTTTTCGTTGATTGTAAACCCATCTATTGTTACTGAATCCTTCCCTCCCGGCACCAAATTTGGCATCAACAAACTGAGTGAATCTGACTACAGACTGGTATTATTCGCCCCAGAAAAATCAAACGCATATGTCATCGGCGACTTCAATAACTGGGAGATAGACCCTCAATATTTTATGAAAAAATCTCCTGATGGACAAAGTTTCTGGATAGACATCAATGGACTAGATCCATCAAAGAACTATGCATTTCAGTATCTCGTGGATGGTAATATCATAGTGGCAGATCCATTTAGCGAGTTGGTATTAGATCCTAACAATGACGGAAGTATAGATGCGTCTACATTTCCAAATATGCATCCATATGCTACTGGCAAAACCAATGGCTACGCATCACTACTTAAAACGGGTGCCGAAGATTATCAATGGCAGTATGACTTCACCCCTCCTATCAAAGAAGATCTTGTCATATATGAATTATTGATGCGAGATTTTACCAATGAAAAAAACTACCAAACCCTAAAGGACACTCTGGACTATCTAGATAGGATGGGTATCAATGCCATCCAGTTTATGCCGGTAAATGAATTCGAAGGCAATCAAAGTTGGGGTTATAATCCATCTTTTCATATGGCACTAGATAAATATTACGGGACTCCAGAATCATTCAAAATTTTAATAGACGAATGTCACCTAAGAGGAATAGCGGTCATACTGGATGTAGTATACAATCATGTATTCAGCCAAAGTCCTATTGCGCAGCTATATTGGGATGCTCCCAATTTCAAACCTGCAGCTGATAGTCCGTTTCTCAATGTAGAGGCGACGCATCCATTCAATGTGGGCTATGATTTCAATCATGAATCAGTGGCTACCCAGACATTCGTCAATAGGGTGACCAGCTACTGGCTCGAAGAATACAATATCGATGGATTTAGATTTGATCTATCTAAAGGATTTACACAGAAAATAAGCACAAACGACGGAGCATTTAGAGCATATGATCAGGATAGAATAGATGTGCTAAAACTATACGCTGACAATATCTGGCAAAGTAATCCAGATGCCTACGTAATCCTTGAGCACTTTGCAGCAAATGACGAAGAAGAAGTACTAGCAGACTATGGGATGATGCTGTGGAGCAACCATAACTTCAACTTCAATGAGGCAACGATGGGATATAACACGGCAAACAAATCAAATTTCGAGTGGATAGATTACAAGCAAAAAGGATGGTCAGATCCGCATGCTGTCGGGTATATGGAAAGTCACGATGAGGAACGACTGATGTATAAAAACTTGGAATTTGGAAATGCGAGTGGAGATTACTCTATAAAAAATCTTACTACTGCGCTAGAGAGAATAGAGATGGCTACAGCGTTTTTCTATTCTTTTCCTGGGCCGAAGATGCTGTGGCAATTTGGTGAGATGGGCTACGACTTTTCTATCAACAGATGCGAAAATGGATCCATTAATGAAAACTGTAGACTATCCCCGAAACCTATTCGGTGGGATTATAAATCTAATCTGAAACGAAAAAAACTAATAGATATCACCGCCGCAATGATCAAACTAAAATTAGAAACGGACCTTATGAATAGTACACAGTACTCTCATAATGTAACCGCAGAAAGAAAGTACATCAGTCTAACGACTACGGATATAGATGCTATGGTAATCGGCAATTTCGACGTGACACAAAAGACTATAGATGTCGAGTTCAGTCATGCAGGAACATGGTATGACTATATCGAAGGGAGTAGTATAGAAGTAGAAAATACATCTCAATCTATAATTCTCGCCCCTGGAGAATATCATGTATTCCTAGATAAGATCATTGATTCTGGGATCATATCCGGAGTGGAAGATTTAGATAATAATATCAGCGAATACGCATTATATCCGAATCCTTCATTGAGTAGTATCGCTATCGATCTCTCACTAAACCAAAACACTGATGCATGGATAAGGATATTTGACTTGAACTCTAAATTGGTTCTAGAAGAGCAGAGTCAGTTATCAGTAGGTGATAATTCAATTACCTTAGACATATCTGATCTTATATCAGGGATGTATCACGTAATTATTCAAGGAGAAAAATTTAGCTTGACGGATAGCTTTATAGTGAGATAATCAGGGATATTCAGTAGATCTGAATATCCTTATTTATATAGCGCTTCATTCGGCTTACTGCTGAATGGATACCCCGTTTACACTTGATTTTACCTAAATAAGAGGTAATAAATTTCAACCTAAACTTCCACTCGCCGTTCGGGCTTTCATTTTTGGCTTGACCCAAAAACGAAACAAAAAACGAGTGTTTGCTAAACAAGCCATCTCTTATCTCAAGACTTTACCTGACTTTTAACGCTA
>CALLMH010000104.1 GCA_938007965.1 uncultured Saprospiraceae bacterium
TTTCTTAAGTGCTATGTTATTATTCTTTTGTGCATTGTTTATTACATTTTGATTTTCTACTACTGATATAGGATCGAAACTGTCAGAAGTAAGTCGTGCTAGATAACTATAGTCAACATAAAACTTCCTAGCAAAGTACCCATCTGGAACTAACCCGTTAGTCCATGGTATTTCGATAGTTGTACTATTTGCTCTCTTTATTAACGCAAGAGAATAAGAAACATTAGGTTGATTGTCAAATTCAAATTCTAAGGTATTCAAATCTAGCGTTCCGAGAAGATCTCCATAAATATGATCATCTGTACCATCGTTATCATTGTGCTCCCAATCCGCTGGCCATTTTATACCATTCGCAGTATTATAATATATTTTCAATTTCATATCTGATGATGAGGATTGTGAAGATGTAAGACCACATAGGTCCCCATTTATTTTCACATAAAGGAAGTTTTGAGCTCCTGGCTCAGCTCTTTCGCTTTGGCTATTTAGTGGGTCAAATCCATCATTTGTATTCCTATTCCATATATCAGGGCTATTGCATACATAGTATGATGGTGGAGTTTCTATGCCTATATCTGTGGGGTTGTCGGCTATGTAGATATCACCCGCTGCCGCTGGTAACTCAACACTATACTTCCAGAAGTTCTCACCATAAGTAAGGCTAAATTCTGTATAGATTGCACATAGATCATCGTTTGAGAATACTTTTGCTCCACTTCCATCTTTTAGATCAAGGGCTACATCAAATAGATACCAGATATATTGATACATGTCGTCACTTTCTTCTTCTAAACTAAAATCCTCATCTTCAACAAAAGAGTTCATATACAATGGGGTCAAAGAATTTAACACCCACCTATCACATTGCTCTCTACTCGTAGATGCTTGGATAGCCATTAATGTAGAGGATAACCATTGGCTAGCTTTTTCAGGGTTAAATATATCCTCGTCAAAATTTCTATCTATTCCTGAAAAATCAGTGTATCTCTGTTTTTCTTGATTCTCAATAGAAGGCTGCCCGCCCCAATTATAACACTTATGATCAGTAGCGCCCAATGAATGAACATAGGATTGTGCTAAATAATCCTTTAAGCCTCCCTTTATATCTGGCATTATAAAAGATCCTCCACCTGATAAAAGAAAAGTACTAACTGCATTTTCTTTCAAAGCGTATAAAAGATATACATCCGCCAAAGTAAATGCAACTCCAAAAGCATCTTCCGCCATATCTACTGACTCAACGTCAGGATTAGATTCATTATAATGCTTGACAAGAGTAATGCCAGTGACTATGTCTCCATCCATCTCAACTTGCCCCCCATTAGATCCAAAGTTAGTATATGGGTCTATATCTACATGCAATGCATCACTTAGTAATGAGTAACTATTTAACCAACCAATAAAGCGATCGCCATGATAATATGCATTGTAAGCTTTAAACCTATGATCGTTTCGCCCTACTTCCAGAGTTGAAGATCCAGATACTGCATCCAATCCTGATATGTAGGGTTCTTCGTATTCAACAATGCTAACGTTTGATCCTATAATCTCCGAAGAAGAAATGCTTGTGTAGTCAATCTGAACGGCACTATATGCAGGCTCAAAGAAAGAATTTGATTCTGCATCGTTTCCTAACATATAATTAGTCCCTTTCACAGTCATCGGATCTGGCGCGAAAATATTGATCGTATTTGATTGGCCAAATGAAAAGCAATATGAAATGAGCATAATACTTGACGCAAATAAATTTCTCGTAATTGTATTTTTCATAATTTTATTATTTTTTTTATAGTGATGTGTGTTTCTGTTAAGAGTTTTATAAAGTAAGTACCAGATTGGTAGTGAGAAATATCTACCGAAACATTACCACCTATTTGAAGTTTGTTAACTAGTCTCCCGTCTAAAGAATATATTTCCGCATTCAATACTTCTTTAGGAATCTTTGTTTGAGAAACATTAAAAATTCCATAAGTTGGGTTTGGTGTAACTAAAAAGTGATTTGAGTATACATCAGACACATTGTCCTTTAATGTATTTAATAGTTCAGTCTTGGTCAACACCTTATGCGAATCATAACTTAATAGTGTTGCATGATTCGATATACGTTTATCCAACGGAATAGTACTATTTAGATCAGCTGAAAATAAAATGTTTTCTATTACATCAAGATCTTTATTTAAAGTTAGGATGCTCCCATTTGACATTTGATCACCTATGAAAGGCAGACCCTCTGATGTTGTATTACTGCATCCCTGATCAGGAGTTGTATACTTTCCAAAAAGAATTAATTCATCTTGAGATGAAATTCTCATGTAATTATATCTAGCTCTGCAATCTGTATTCGTTTGCCAATGGGTCACATATTCACCTTCCTTATCTACCTTAATCAATACATTAGCATTAAAATAACTATCAGGCAGATTCAATTCTATTTCTTTACCTTTATAGTTAAATGTTTGACCATTTCCATGCATAAGTAGATATGCATAATCCCCTATTGTTTTTACATCTACTATATAAAGATTATTTCCTTCTCCTTCATAATAATCAATAAAACCTCCTTCTGGATTTATAACCATAATCACACCATCTAGGAAAACGGGATCAATCCACTCTCCATTTACAACTTGATTCAGAGTATCACCCAATAGGTAAGTGGGTACTCCGTAGTCACCTCCTGATGTATATATGAGTCCATCATTACCGATATCAACACCTGTATGAAAAGGAAATACTAGACCAGTTTCCGATAAACCATACAACAGTAACTTACTCCACAACAACTCAGAATTCTCATAATCATACCGTATCATATTAATCCACTGCCTAGTAAATCCTGGATGCTCTACGCTTGTGGTATCTCCATTGACACTAACGTAATGGCTGGCTTCGTTCATTACGTAGATACTTCCATCATTAACATCCCAATTTTCTAATTCTATATTTCGATCTGAGTTTACTGTTAAGTGATTTTGAAAACTTAGATCTTCATCATCTAACATAACAAAGAATTGAGTAAAGTTATTTTCTTCGGGAAAATAAGGAAAGTGTTCATCTCCCACATGCAAATCCTTAACACCCCTCACCTCAATAATTATAGATTCATTATCCACACGCATGTGACCAATACCTGCATCTATGTAACTGTATATGTCTTGACTCGCTACAATCTCATCATCAGAATTGAATTTCACTACTTTGTACCGTCTTTTGGGGATACTATCCGCTATCGTGCCTTCATTCAATACTAAATAGTTATCTGGCGTATTAATAAAAATCGTATCGTTTTGAATTCCGTTTTCATATGATGCGCTATAAATTATGTAATAGCTACCATCTTTTCCTTCTTGCAGACTTTGAGCTCTGCCGTCTATGTCTTGCAGGACAGGGCAGCCTGGGATTTCATCTTGGGCTTGGAGGCTAAAGGTAAAAACAAAGCATATTAGAATGCCTATAAACGGTCTCAGGTATATATATAATGTGTGTTTCATTTAATAATAAAATAATTATATAAAAAGTTATATTAATGAATTATTCTGACTCATCTAAATTGGAATGCATTCCTAACATATGTTCTGGTAATTTCAAGCTATTCACGTATTCATTAGGATCCATTTTAAGCTGATCATTATCTACAACGAGCATAAAAATATCACCTTCTTGTGATAAATGTTCGTACGTATAATCTGCTGCTGCTCTTTTAACTATAAATTTACTAAAGGCTATTTTAATTTCGTTTAAGATTTTTTTTCTGTTTGACCATCTATTTAAAAAGGCTTCAATGTCAACCAATATCCCTAAAAAATCATTAGTAGTAATGCGAGTGCACAATCCCCAATGTTCAATATATGTATAAAAACTATTTATTATTATATATTTTTCATAATTATAATCACTAAATTCATATTCGTTGAGACTTGATTCGTTTATTATATTTGTAATTTTTTCTTTCAATTTTAAAATAAGAACAATTAAGTTTTGCTCACCAGTTACTAACTCTCCCATAATTGGAAAACGATCAATAGCAAATCCGATTAACTCTAAATTTGCTCTTTCAAACTTATCAGATGTATCTTTAGCAGCGAAATGAATGTTAACATCATTCTTTTCGTTTAGCATTACATGAATTACATACTTATTTAGTTCTATCATTGTATATTTTAGTTTGGATATGCTGTTCCATACAAATCACCTAAGGTCGGCAAATTGCCATTATATGCATTATCAATTCCCATTATTATCTCAGTAGTTCCATCCGATGAATTCACTTTCCATAAGTTTGTGTTTGGCAAATTATCTGCAACTTTTAATCTACTTCTTGCAAATGCAATTTCTTCAATTGTTTTTTGTGAAGACCATGAAGGGAAGTAGTCATTTAAATGCAAGTTACTAAGTCCTGATTTTTTTATTCTCCATGCGTCAATAATATTTCCTAATCCATCATCATATTTCCCCCAGACAAATGTTCTTCCGGCTTTCAGTGAATTATTTGGATATAGGATTTCCGTACCGCTTTCAACCGCGATAATCAACCCATTAGAATTTGGTAAACTCGTCGGAGGAGGTCCACCGTACACAATATCAAATGTAATTCCACCAGAGGTTGTAACATCTAACTTTGGATCAGAAAAAGTAAGGTATGATGATTCTGTAATACCATCAGTATGATGAAGGCCTTTTAATTCTTTAATATTTGTTGTTGATCCATTGTAATAAATAGGTTCTCCTGTTAAGAGGTGCTTCTCAAAAGAGCCAAGATCGCTATTTCCAAGTCTTGGCGCATTTTTTGTAATAGCATAATTTTCTATAAAACCTATACTAGCTCTATAAGGAACATCGTCAGCTGTTTTAGACACAGCTATTACCTCATCCCACAGTTGAAATTTTGTTTGATTTACATAAGAAGCGTTTGTACCTCCATTAACTTTCATCCAAGATTCAAGACCAGGAGTTACTGTGATATCATCCGCTAGCTTAATTATAGAAGTATATCCTGGCTTGAGTGATTCATTTAATCCATCTATGACGCTCCATGCCTTTACTCTAATTCTATTCCCAGCTGCAGTAGGTAATGCTGTAAGAATATCATCAAGCCCAACATTTCCATTTAATGCCAATTTCAGTCTATTAAATTCAACAACCTCCATCTGATTAATAATCTCACTTATTCTATCCTCAGGAGCCGGAGCAGTCGTATATTTTGTCCTGTACTTATCTATCAATTTTCTAACATTATCATACTCAGAAGTATAAATATTCACACCTGGTCTAGTAATATTATGATAGTTATTTGCCTTTTGCTTCGCTAGGACTAATTCGTCTATCTTTGACTTTGTAAGATGCTTTTTCAACTGATCCTCCATAGATACTATAGAGCTTTTATATTTAGGACCAACTAAAGGAATTCCAGTATGTTTAAAAACTTCATCGGCATGTCTTTTATCCGCAATTAAAGCAATAAGTTTTTCTTTATTAAAGTTAGTTATATGTTCAACACCATTTGTTACTTTTGTCGGTAATATTGCTGATCCGACAGCATCAATCACTTGAATTCCCCCAAGAAAACAACTGAATGTTATTGCATTAGAAGCATACTCTTGTCCTTTTACTTCACCAAACTGATTTTTACACTTTTCAACAAAACCCTCTTGATCAGCAGCGATTAATATGGCTGCTATATCATTTGCTACAAAAATCCCATGTTTTAGAAACTGAAATCCTGTTTTTGTATACATTAGATTTACAGAAAGAGGTAAGAGTATTGTACCCACTATAGCTGAAACATCACTGACAGTATGGTTAAATTTTTCTTGTCTGATTTTAGTAGCTGTTACAAAAGCACATTCTAAACTAACAATATTTTTACAAGGATTTTGCTCAGTGTCTTCACAATCCGCCCAAAACCCTGGTTCTTTTAGAACTACCGCATATACTAATTCAAAAAAATCAAACTTAGAAATATCTGATGTTGCATTTTGATTTAACGCACAATCATTGTTAAATTGGATCGGAATTGGAAATATTTCCACTGATGTACATGAGGATATACTGAACTCAAGTAATTGTCCATTTTTCTCCGCATGTGCTTCTACGTCAGTACGATATGTAATACACCCACCCTCTTCACAAACTTCATTTTCTTTTGGAAGTAGAGAATCATCAATATTTACCAGTATCATTTTTTGTTCAGTGGTAGGTGTATTGATATTGTCATCTATTGCAGCATAAACTGGCAATTGATCAATTGGTGTTACCGATTGAATAAATTTTGAAAGATTAGTGGCAATTTCTATTGAGCTTGCTCCAGCTCCTGGCACCTCAATTTGAGCAGGGTTGAGAACTTCATCCCATAAAGTGTTTGTGAACTCTTCTTTAACTTCAGAATCTAGTATATGAGCTAAAACAGCTTGTTTATTTACTAGATTAAAATCGTCACTTCCGATACATTGAAATAATTTATTCAATCTATTATTTACATCATAATTTCCAAAAATGTCCAAATAACCTAAAGTCGGCAGATTATAGTATCTAATTGTTGTCCAAATAGTGTGTATTGCTTGAGATGAAGCAGCAGGACAATCAATATCAATATATAACGCCAAATATTGATCTTCATAAACATTGAGGTTTTCTGTTGATAAATTATTTAAGTAATGTTCGTACAAAAAGTCTCTAAATATTGGTGGGTTGGGATTTTCTAAATATTCTTTTAGGAAATAAAAAAACATTTGTTCTTGTTCAACTTCATCCCACCATTTTGAACGGATATCCGTCTCATCTACAATATTGCACTGCTCCTTATAGTTACCAAATGAATAGGTTTGCTGTTGATGATAAAATAAGAGATCTAAAAACTTAGCAGTTTTTAAAATTACTTTTTTCTTTTCTCCAAATGGATCATTTTCGTTTGTAATTTGTTCACAATATTTGTTGACAAAATCTGTGGCAATATCTGAAGTTAAAACAGCATCAATATTATTGCAAGGTGTATTGGATATTCCAGCTTCCCAAAATGTATTTATAAAGAACAAAACATCCTCGTACACTACATTTAAACCTTGAATCGCTACGCTTTTTACGTTATTTTTCGCCTTAGGATGATACTCTTCCCATACAGTATAGTATTTATTCGATGAGTCTTTTGCTCTAGCGTATCTCACATCTAGTGAGGCTTTAACAAAACCGTCTGCGCCAATTTCCTTCTGTATGAATACAACCGTTATCCAATATTTAGATGCATTATTTGGATCAGAAAACACGCCTCCCCAAGAATCCAACACGTCCGTCAATGCAGTATTTACTTGATTTTTAAATGCCGTCCTCTCAGTTTTATATACATTATTATATTGATACTTAGTATCTATAGCGTCCTGTACAAATGTCTCTTTTGTAATTTTTATATGAACTGGAACATCCACTACCATTACATAATGTTGCAATTTGCCAATGTAGTTTATCTCTGCATCTTTATATTGAAGATTATTATAGTAGTTTAGCTTCTCAATAATCTCTTCTTTGTAAGGTGTTAAGCCAACAAAGTCTTCCTTGAACCATTCAGATGTTGGCGGAGAGATTGGGGATGACACAAAATCTTCAGAATAATACATTAAAAAATTACCATCCTTATTTTTTTCATTGTATTCTAGATGAGACCTTAACTGATCTCCAATACTTGATATTACTTCAGGATTATTAGCAGATGCATTCCCAATTAGAAATACAAAAAGAAATAACCGACTTATGATATATTTAATCTGTAACATAATTAATAATTGCTTTTGTGATTATTTGCCTGTTTTGTACAAGTAATGGATTAAGTAGCTATTGAATGCTTTATCTATTAGTTGCTTGTTATTCGTATAAATTGTCAAAGGAGTATCATCGGATTGGATTGCTGGTCCTAGATCATCAATCACTTCTAGACCCGCTCCCATGAAAGCCTTGAATAGAATCTTAGCATCTGTATCTGAAAAACCGCCTGGTGAATTTCCAACTATATCTAAGAATTTACACCTCGCAAATGTTACTTCTTTATCGTAGAACTCTTTTCTAAGAACAAGATTAGGATCATCTATATCCCATGAAGACTCTATAGGTTTAAGAAGATATTCTACATTATTCGGATCTGCGTCAGGATCAACTTCAAATTCGACACCATCGGCATTATTGTCAGGACTAAACGTGTTACTTCCTAAGCTACCTATCAATAGATTTAGTTGATCTTGCGGCCAGGATTCTACCCCTTGATAATCCGCTAAATATGGCGTATTAGTGCATTCCAAGGTCATACTTTCGAATCCTTTCACAAAGACTTGGTATAGTTTTCCAAGAATAACATCTAATTGTGCATTGTAATCATCAAGGCAATCTTTTAGCTCTGCCGAGACTGATTCGATATCCAATTTTATTTGCGCAAGTTCGGCATCACTTGGTTTCGGATTTGCTTCTGCAGCTAGTTTGAGCGCCTCTAATTCATTCGCTTTGTCCTCAACACACTTTTTTGTCAGAGGATCAACAAGATGACCTGTCGTTTCTACTAATGTTTCTAAATCTTCCAAAATTGGAATTAGCTCTTCCAATACATCTGACAAATCTTCAAGAACACCAATTACTCCATCTAAGCCACCTTTAATTGCATCACTAATATCATCACCCAATATAGCTAATCCGTATCCTTTGATTTCAAGAAAGCCATCTATCATCTGTCTGTCTGCGCTAATGGTTATATTTGTAAATTCTACATTTAATCTTGCAGCATTAAAGTAGGGAACGCTTATATAACCTTTACCCGAATACTTTCCGTATGATCCTTGTACTTGACGCACACTGACATTAAAATCAGAAGCAATGAACTCTTCTCCTTTTTGCAAGGAACTCAATAACGTATAGGAAGTAATATCATAGGGTTCTAACTCTACTCCACAAATAATAGGATTATCTCCAAATGGAACATCAATATCAAATATCGCTGTTTGTGGAGTCCCATTGTCGCAATAAACTGTTATCGTAATAGTATACGTATGTCCAGGAGTGAGGTTATTTATAACTATAGGTGACACTGGTTCTACCCCATTTCCGTTAGTCGGATCAAAAGGATCATCTTGGCCATTATCTACTTCAATAGTAATATTACTATATCCACTCAGATCACTACCAAAATATATATAGAAGTCATTACCATTTTGTAATCCTGGATTTTCAGTTTCTAGCGTTGACAATTCTAAGTCAGTACAAGGGCAATCATTTATATCTACAACTAATCCTGACGGTGGCATTGCATTTGCAAATTCTGGACAAGGGTCTATTGAATCACAAAACCCATCAGAATCAGTATCTGGCTTGTCAATACCTTGACATCCGCAGCTTCCATCGGAAAGTATAATTATCTTATCGTTGTATGTACATTCCATACCATCGTCACAAGGTTTGTTTAGATTTCCTTGACAAGGAGCTTCAAGTTCTTCTCCATCGTAGTTACAAGTTATACCACCTGGGATGGTAATTTCATATAGATCAGGTAAAATAAAATCAGGAAGTGGAATATTAAAAGAAGCTGCATTTACAATAACAACATCCATATTATCATTCGCTATTTCAATTGGAACCTCTACCTCATTATTCTCCTCATCGAGATAAGTGAGAATATAATCACCAATAATAGTTGTGTAATCAATGATAACATCCTCATTCGAATAATTGAATGTTATAACCAATTCGCCATTGATATACTCAACATTGGTAGGACAAAGGTCTTGAGCAACTGGATTTGGATTATTCCCAAAAAGACATGGTTGATGGTCTCCATAACTAATGCTAATAACTGTATTATCAAAATCGAAATCCAAAATCCCTGGAGAAGAATAGTATACCTCTAATACATTGTTCCCATCGGCACTTATTGTTTCTCTTGTAAATTCAAGAATAGTAAACTCATTATAATATAGTCCACTTTGACTTGTACCAGATATTGAAATTGTTATTGGGTTTGGAAGCTCGTTAACATCTATATTCTCGCCTAAGAAAGAAAGTATGATACCTTCATTCTCAACAACATCTATAGTATAAGGACATCCTATCGGATAATAAGGCGGATCAATACAATCCGGCAACCCATTATCATTATAATCCATCGGCAGATCTCCCGGGTACTGCCCACCAATATCCAGCGGATCACCATCTGGTATACCGGGACATACGTCACAGTTTATCAACTTACGAGCACCATCAGCACCTTGATCCGTTTCATTACCTACGTAATCTACAAATACAGTAGTTGTTCCAAATCCGAAAATCTCTTTATCGACCATGATAGTGTTTCCATCATCATCTTTTTGTACTACTCCGTTTATAACTAGAGCTACATTTTGGATCTCACCCTCCCCAAGATCACATTCTTCACAATCATACACTCCATCATCATCAGAATCAATATATACACCTTTGCACTCGCATTCTGCAGTGATCACATCATCGTAGGTGCACGCATCACCATCATCACATACATCTCCTGGGCCAGTTGGTATAGCATAACCTTCTTTGGTATCTCCTGACAAGTCAAGTCCACAACCTTCTTGACAATCCGGGATACCGTTATTATTATTATCAGAATCTTGGTATGGTACATAACCTGGCACAGGTACACCACCATCATACTCGTCCAATATCATATTTCCATCCTCATCCACTGCCGGAGCACATTGATCAAGGATATCGCATACCCCATCTCCATCAGAATCTTGAGCAGTGGCAGGTGTGCCGTTTGCATTCATTTGTTGTTGGCATTTGCATGGATCTTCACCATTTGGAATGGCTGGATCGTATAGTGGATTGGCTACTATTTCCCATAGGTCGCAGATGTCATAAGGGTCTCCATTCTCATCTTCTGTGGGACATTCAACAAGGAAGTATCCCGACTGCGAGCCTAACGCCGGTTCTGTAGTACATATATCTCCTACTATCTCTACATCTTCACATGCTTTGTCACCACTTTGGTCTTTAGCGTAATTGACTAGGCAGTTTCCTTCGCAGTCGATATCGAAGTAGACGTAGCATTTTGATTCTTGGTCGTAGATATAACCGTTGTCGTTGGTGTCATCAGGATCAAGAATTAAATTGTTGGCAGCTAAAAAAGCAATATCAGTTGCACAGGTGGATGTTATCTTTACATCAATATTGATTGTAGCACCAATTATATTCTCCTCATAAGTATAGCTATGTGATCCATCTATAACCGTAAATAGAAAGGTTTTGAGAAGCCATGCACGTTCTTTTTGATAATCCGCTGTATAGTTTATATCACAATTTATAGGATCATTCTTCTTACAATGATTATTGCTATCACAACTAGACAGAATACAATCAATATCAGAATGAGTACCCCATAAGTGAGGATCCCCATCTTCTCCTATTTCGATAGCTTTAACACAAGGACATGGATCTAGAATATCTACGATTCCATCACTATCACAATCTTGATTAATCTCTAATTGTGCTTGTAGTAATGGATATGGCAAATAATGCAATGGATTATCCAAATTATCAAATCGACTCTTCAAGAAAAGTTGAATTTCAATCAAATTATTCATCTGTACCTTTCCAATATTATCTGGTTGCAATATATTATCCAAATATTTACAATAAGGGATATCTGAAGGATCGCAAGGAATTGTAACTTCATTCTCTAAACAATCTGGAATATTATTATTATTTATATCTAAGTAATCTGGAAAACCATCACATAAATCCTCAGCATCACATACTCCATCATCATCAGAATCTAGGAATGTACCTATGCAATTACAGTTTTCGTCGTATTGATCGTTGACGGTGCAGGCCCAGCCGTCGTCGCAGCCAATTATGCAAATGCTGGTTATATGATGTTCAGGATTCTCATTACTAACAGCATGTGTAAACAATATTGGAGAATCAATAATTTTAATCAAAATACTAAGATCTGAACCATTAATTGTAATATCTAATACAACTTCACAATCTAATACAAAGGATAATTCTTTTTCCAATTCATCAAGAGATGAACAACTATTATTACAAGGATTAAAATTCCTATCAATACAATATGGGAAGTTGAGTTCATTTGGGAATTTTTCAGTCAATAATACTTTGTTTCCATCTTCTAATAATATAAAGTCAAATAAAATAAAGCAATCACTTACATTAAAGTCAGATCTAATAGAAGTCTGATAATCACACCTTTCTAGACAAGTCTCACCAAATTCTATTTTATCCCCGCATTCATTTTCCAAACCAACAAAAACGATCTCAGTGTTTGTAATCGATATTACACCATTTTCTACTGTAATCTCACCAAACCTATACTCATTTAGATAAAACCATGCCTTCAAATCACCTACTAATTGATTCTCTCCTTCTGTATTACAAGTTGGATGAGCTGCTAAGCTATAAGGGAAATTAAAATAGGGCTCTGCAATCAGCTTAATTTCATCATCATTTGGGAGTCTCACTACGATGTTAATAAGTTCCTTACAAAAAGTACGATCAGCACAATTCCCAAAAGGTAATTCAGCAACATATGAACATAGCGCAATATTACATTCGGTATCCAAACAATCAGGTATCCCATCTCCATCTGTATCAAGGTTATCATCTTCTCCTGGGCATTGATCTTTATCATTACAAACTCCATCAAGGTCATCGTCAAGGTTATCGCCTATATGAATACATGTACAATCATAATCATCATATGCCATTACAGAAATATCGGCGCATGGATTAGGGAAAACACACTCCTCACCCACTATACAGTCCGCATCGGGTGTCTCTATGGTATATATACAGCCTGATTCGCATGTGATGGTTGCTCTAAACCCTACCCCTTGATGAGGTACAGGCCCGAACTTATAAGCTGATAAATCTAGGTTATCTCCAGAATCACTTATTTCATCTAATACTCCGTTGTTGTAATGCTTCACTTCAACATGCGTAATATTACAATCTCCATCATACTCATCAAACGTCACCAAGTAACCTGCCTTTAGGTCGACATCACAACTTCTGAATAGAATAGACAAATCTCCGTTTTCGATTTCTGTCACTAAATAAATATCACTTATTCCAATCTGTGTATTGCCATTTGTCTGGAAAACAGGATCAACCTCATCAATAAAAAGATTGTACTCTCCATTATTAGCATCACAATTAGAGCAACTAGTCTCATTTCTTATCGTAGAAGGCTTTATATCATATCCATGAAAAGCTGCCCACTTAGCAAGATCATATGCTAGGCTTGTGATGTTCTTGAGATTGTATGGTAGATCATTATATTGCCCATCTGGATCATCTAGATCATTTAGGTCATCTCCATAGAAATCACAATTATCCATAGTACAATAAGGAAAATGAAAGAAATAATTACTCGTAACATCTCCTGGATCGTAATTCAGGCTTTCATCTAGTGTAATGCTTGTCCCATTATCTAGTTCGAATATGAGTTTCGTGATTATAGATTCTGGTATTGTTACGCAATAGCTATTAGCCTCTTTTGTTACCATATCCTCACTATACACAAGTGCAGGAGGCTCGTTACAGCAGATCTGCTCATCATCACTACCAGACTGAATAAACTCAGGATCACAGATTTCATCATCACAGGCATCAGGGATGCCATCACCATCTAAATCTTCCAGTATGATATCATCAAAAGTATTGCAAATACAATATGGGTCGAAAGTTCCCGGGTGCTCTGTATCACAAGCATCTGTGATCGAGCATGGTTCGCCTACGATACAGGCACCATCACCATATGTTTCCGTGTCCACACATATACCACAAGTTACTGTGACGATATATTGACCAACTGGAGATGCTATATTTATAGATGCTGTAGTCTCGCCAGTACTCCATGCGTATGTAAGATTGTCTCCGCATTCCACATCAGTAGCCGCAGTCAAGGTAATGGGGTATTGATTATTTTCGTCCCCGAAGTAGCTAAATGACTTAGTGAACGTATTATTATTCTCTTCCTCTTCCTCTTCCTCTCCCCACGAGAACTGTAAGCTAGAAGGAATAATAGGTGATACGGCAGTCACATGTATGAGAACTCCAGGTATCGGGTCTGGTGTGAATATGATATTTCCCTCTCCATCGATAGACTCTATCATAGGTACACATGCTGACACATCATCCGCTCCACTAGGAGACGCTCCAAATGTCATATCATTCCCTAGCCAGCTTTCCATATCTACGAAGAACTTAGCTGGCAAGAGTGTAGCTGTTCCTTTCTCTATCTCGTAAGGGAAGTTAAGATCGTCAGGCGCAGTATTTTTATCAATGGTAATAGTTCCCAATGCACCGATATAAACAAATGCGTCTAACCATAATTTTTCTGCTAAGTATTCCTGTCCTTCCACTGGATTCATATCATCATCTAAAGATGGCGTATTGAATATCGGATCATTCAAAAATGTACAGTAGGTAAATGGCTCCGTCAAAATCGATTCTTCTATCGTCAATCCAAGTCCCGCTGGACAATCTACATCTGTATCACATGCGTCTGGAATGCCATCTCCATCAAGATCTATGTTATCATCTCCCAGCGGGCATATATCATCTAAGTCGCATACGCCATCATAGTCGCTATCCGCTAGAGGTTGCCCTTCACATCCACAATCTATTGTTACTGCGTCATTGATAGTACAGTCGTTACCATCGTCACATGGAGTACCGAATGCACCATATATACACCCTTCACAAGAGTTACCATATTCGCTGGTATATGTACATCCATTCGCACATGTGATCGAGACCTCGAGACATATGTTTTGATTGGTTGTGGATATGTATGTTGATTCTCCCTGATCTCCATTACTCCATATTATGGTGTTTGTCTCGTCTGAGTCTATTCCGATCTGCGGACAATCATGACTTGCGGTTACATTTAATCCTATCATATCGCCTTGCCCACAAATCCCACTGATAGAGAAATCGTAGACTGCTTCAGGAATAAGATCTGTATATCCTGAGTAACTGATAAATGTAATACTGCTTTCACTTATTTGTATCGAATAAGTACAACCAACTTCTTCGCCAACGGTTATTGAAGAAGGATCCTCTGTAACTGTACTTGCTATACCGTTACCATCTAGCCATGTATTGATGTCACTTATGAGCTGAGCCATGGACGGCAGATCATCACATGCAGCTATGGGCGTAGGGAAGAAATTCCCACTATATGTCAAGCAGTAAGGAAAATCAAACCCCTCACTATTGAGTCCTTTATTAAGTTTAAATAATTCACCGGATGGTAATTCTACAATGAACTCTTGGAAGTAGAAGTTATTACTCAAATTCAGATCAGGCAAACATACTTCTTGGGGACATGATTCTTCATAAACTGGGTCTGTTGAGAAAGTGATTTCTAAATCTTCTATTGGGGTACCATGACACTCACAGTTCTCCTGTACTTCATCGTTTTCAGTGCAGTCGAGACCGTCGTTACATGGTAAGCCGACGAGGCAGCCGTTGGTCGTGTAGTATGCTGAGTATGTACAATCTCCACAGCTTATTATGACACTATATGTACCTGTCTGGGAAGTTACCACTATACTTTTAGTAGTACTTTCATTATTCCAAAGGTAAGTGACATCCGAATCACAACTAGATAGGTTAGCAGTAAGGATAACCTCATTGTATTGTGATGTAGGCGATACTATTATTTCAGCTTCTTGGACACAACCATCTTCTTCACAATTGTTAATAGGATTATTATTGATATCTAATATTGGTTGGCCAATACACTGACATATTTCATTATAAATATCGTTGGTAGTACATGGGTTTCCATCATTACATGGAGCGTCGATAATACAAGGATTATCATCCCCACAATCAGTTACAACTTCTCCATTTTCATCTATAAGATAAAAACCAATACAGCAATAGTCAGCATATGCAATATCAAAATAAGTACATGGGTTTCCATCATCACATATTTCTCCAGAGACACATGATCCTTCATGACAATCCCCTTCGACAATTTCAATTCCAATACAAGTGCAATCTGCATTGTAAGTATCGAATATAGTACAGGCATCTCCATCTGTACAAGGAGCCCCTATAACACAATCTTGAGCATCTAAGTTATAGAACACTGTAAAAGGACAATCATCATCACAAGTGACTGTTACAACATACGTTGCTTCCAAGTTCGTTATAACAATAGCCGGCCCCTCCTGTCCTGTATTCCACACAAACTGTGGATTTTCGCAGCCTTCCTTGTCAACTTCTATAGTCACTGTTACCTGACCTAATCCCGCTTCATAATTATTTCCTGGAACTTCGTAATTAGTAGTAAATGTATATTCTGGCACCACGTCAATACAGTTACAGTTATTGTCTAGAAAAGCTTGACTCGCACAATCAGACGGTGGGCAAGAATTCCCTACAGTACATCCAGTACCACTTTCTGCTTTAGTTTTTATATACTGACACCCCGTAGCGCAAGTCACCGTAATACTATAAGAAGATGATGGATTTACATACGGAATAGATGCTGTAGTCGCACCATTAGACCATAAATATGTCAGATTTACAGGACACCCTACTTCTGATATATCAACAGAAAGTATTTGCTGTTCTTCAGAAAAACTCAATGTGAATTTAGAAGGTGGAGTTGAGAAGATTGCCGAACCTAAAGTAGAGCAGGAAAATAATGGCCGACTGATTGGTTCATTAAATACCCGATACAAAGTAAACGATCGACTATCTCTCACAGGAAAATACTCGAATCTTAATAATTCAAACTTAATCAGAAAACCATCACTACAGTCTAGCTCTATAGACTCAATAATTCAGACGCAGACAAAAGAAAAAATTAATTTTGGTTCAAATATAGTACTGGGTGACGAAAAGAATAAAATACTAAACCTATCCGCAGGATATCAACGAGGGATTATTGTAGATCGGGATCAATTCTTAACTACCCGAAATAACATCTCCAGAAATGCGGGTATAAACTTGTCTATGTCCAGAGAGAAAACAACACACGCTCTATCATATGCCATAGCTGCGATAACCAATAATGCCACAAATCTCTATTCTCCTAATTTCTCACATAACTTTACAAAGCCGATTAATGACATTAGTAATTTAGCTACTCTTACTGCATTGAATATCATAAATAGCGAGTCGGTAAATAGTGTTACTATACAGGGCGAACTGAGTTATGATTTCCAATACCAAGATATCCACAAGATTACAACATCAATTTCATCTCAAGTGGGGAGAAGTAGAACAAGAGGTGAATCAAACAATATATTTTTCTTGATTTTCAAAGTAAATTATGATGTTGGATTCAGTTATCAGCATTCGAAAAAGAAAAAGGATATTTAACTTAAGACCAGCTAATTAAAGCTGAGAAATACTTTCACTTAAATTTTATTTGAGGTTTAAGCTAGACCGTAGATTTTGTCAACTACCAACCTTTCTCCCTATTTCTTTTTAATCTCCTGTCTAAATCAGTGTAAACCCCTAAACACATGCTATCTAAATGTATTATATTAGTGTTTTGGTAAAAAGCTTATAGAAAATACAACTTTCATCAATAGCTAAATCACCAAATTGATTAGAAAATCCGATCGTAAGAAACATTTAATTGTTTACTTTTGGTAGGGTATCTGATTACTCGTCCGTTTATTCAATATAGATGTAGAATTTTAAAATAATTGACATGAAACTCCGATGACTAGGCTTTAGAGATCCGAGTAAGAAATTCGGGTTCTGTTTTAAATGCAGTGCCATTAAATTTTTATTTCAAGGTTTCCAGAAATTAGCTTAGACAATCAAGGAAATGATTAAATATAAATCATTGATTTACAGCGAAAATAAAATTTTAAACATATGAAAAAAAACATACTATTTTTCACTCTTTTGGTCTTTTCCACAATGTCGGCTTTCGGTCAGGCATATCCGGATAGACATAATACTTCCTATACTGATGCATGGGCATCATGCGAAGAAGCGGAATCACCAAATATCAAAAGAGATCCTGGACACTGGATTATGTATGATTTTGGTGATCAATACTCTTTACATGAATCTACAATATGGAACTTCAATGTTCCTGATTCTACATCAAGAGGTATAAATGATATCGCCATAGATTACACTATAGATGGAGAAGAATGGATAGAACTCGGCGAGTACACCGTTTCAGAAGCACCAGGATCAGCATTCTACCAAGGTGACATAGGACCAGACTTCGAAGGTGTAGTAGCAAAACAGATATTAATATCAGTATTGTCCACACATGGTGATGCGACCTGTGCTGGTCTGAGTGAGTTTCGTGTGAATGCCACTGTAGCTACATCTACCAACATTACAAACAAAGAATTAAAAATCGACTTAGCTGCGAATCCTAATCCTGCGTCAGAATATACGATGATCGAGATCGGAGAAGTATTAGCTGATTTGAAATATTCATTGATAGATATCAGCGGCAAGCTTATAAGACAGGGAAGTGTAACTGATTCGAATTTCAGATTGAATACTTCTACATTGTCAAGCGGAGCATATACACTGACTGTCCACAACCAAGAAGGGAATAAATCAATTCTTATCAGCGTGATAAATAATTAATCTCCTCCAAAAACTCAAAAATAATAACTGATGAAAACACTAGTTAAAATATTTTGCATGATGCTTCCTTTGAGTGTAATGGGGCAATCATACACCGACTATCTCGGAGCTGGACACAACATAGGCATGACGGTAACAGCGAGTAGTAGTAATGCTAAATCCCCTGCCGAAAATACACTCTCAGGCAAAGGTATGGACAGTCCTACATTTGCGGCGGGACGATTTCTAAGTCACGCGACTATGGCGCCAACACCAGAAATGATAGAAGATCTAGTCGCTACAGGCAATGATTATGAAGCTTGGATAGATAATCAATTCGCAATGCCGTCGATCGACCTTACACCCAAGGTTTATGAAATCTGGGATGAAATAATAGACTACAGAGTATCTCAAGGCGAGAACGAGGATGACATATTTGGTCCATACAAGCCTCACTTTGATTATGCTTGGCATGAGACAATAATCTTATCCGACTACCACCTCAGACATAAAGTAGCATATGCCCTAAGCCAGATACTCGTGGTATCGGATAATTCTGATCTTACAGGTTGGGCAGAATCACTATCAGGATATTATGACATCTTACAAAATCATGCATTTGGAAATTATCGTGATCTATTGGAGGAAGTCTCTTATTCTACGCAGATGGGATACTACCTAAGCCATATCAATAATGCTAAAGCAAATGCAGAGGCCAATACGAGTCCTGATGAGAATTATGCTCGTGAGATCATGCAGTTATTCAGTATTGGATTGTATGAATTAAACACAGACGGAACAAGAAAAACAGATGGTAGTGGAAATTACATACCGACTTATGATCAGGACGACATCCAAGAATTCGCAAAGATATTTACTGGTCTAGGGATCGGTGAACTGGAAGATCCTAACAATTGGCCTTACCAACCGTTCTTCGGTCTGGACATGTGGGCTGCGAAGAAAGATGCGCCGATGGTTATGTACCAAAATTTCCATGAAACAGAATCAAAAACTTTGCTTGGCGGTCAGATAGTCCCTGCCAATCAGACTGGAGAGCAAGATCTCGATGATGCATTTGATAATCTATTCAACCATCCGAATGTAGGTCCTTTCATCGGAAGTCTAATGATAAAGCGGCTTGTAAAATCAAATCCTTCGCCAGCATATGTAGAGCGTGTAGCGATGGCATTCAATGATAATGGATCTGGTGTGCGCGGTGATATGAAAGCACTCATAAAAGCAATACTGCTAGACCCTGAAGCAAGAGATGGCGAAGCGATGTTCGAGACTTCCGCAGGCAAAGTAAGGGAACCTGTTTTGAAATTCTTTTCACTAGTCAATAGTATACCGGTATTACCAGGAGGAGGAAAATATTGGAATATTTCAAATGGATATAAAGATGCTACAGGTCAAGCTATGTTTGGCTCTCCGACCGTTTTTAATTTTTACTCCCCTGATTTCCTACCTGTAGGTGATCTTTCGGCTGCGAACCTTACAGCTCCAGAGTTGAAACTACATAATACGAGTACATCCATAAATTATATGAATGCTATGTACGCTTTTAATTACTGGGATTGGGATAGTGATCTGGGAATGCATACTGGAAATATCTCTATCCTCTATCACTGGGAAAACTCACAAACTGAGACACCTTTCCCTTCCGTACTCTTCGATCAAAATTATTTTTTACAGTATGCTGACGATCCTGAATTGTTGGTCAATGAACTAGACAAGCGATTTACTTATGGTCAATTGACCGACGAAACTAGAGATATAATACTTCCCGTAATACACGACTTAAAATGGAATTGGAATGACGCTTGGCGCTTAGAGCGGGTAAAATCAGCTATATATCTGATTCTTATTTCTCCCGATTACAATATTATGAAGTAAGGTATGTAGGCCAACTCCAATTTAATAAAATCATAAAATAAATAAACATGGGACATCACCATCGTAAAATAAATAGAAGATCGTTTTTGGGACAAGCTAGTTGTGCCGCTGTAGGTATGACTACCCTATTCAGCACTGTGTTGAATCTGAAGACTATGAATGCCGCATCATCGTTTAACCTGCACAATCTGCAAGGTCCATTTGATGATTATAAGGCTATGGTTTGTATATTACTTTCTGGAGGCTGTGATTCATTCAATATGCTAGTACCTACAGGAGAAAGCGACTATAATGAATATGCCACGACAAGATCCAATCAAGCGATTCCGAAAGATGATCTCATACCGATCAACCCAACAAATACAAATGGAAAAGAATTCGGACTCCATCCAAACATGCCAAACATGGCATCAATGTTCGAATCCGGAAACATAGCATTTGTATCCAACGTGGGCTCATTAATAGAACCAACAGACAAAAATGGTGTATACAATGGAACTAGTCAGTTACCATTAGGACTATTCTCTCATGCAGATCAAGTGGCGCACTGGCAGACAGCTATTCCCCAAGATAGAGTAGCTGCAGGATGGGGAGGAAAGATTGCTGACATGCTCAATGATCTACCTAACGGTCCTGCCACCAATCCAAACATATCTATGAATGTCTCTCTATCAGGAACTAACATATATCAAACAGGAATCAACACTACACCTTATTCCGTAGACAGAATACAAGGCGTCTCCGGTATATATGGATATGGGGACAATTGGTTATCAAGTCAGCTAAGAACAGAAGCAATTGATAATATCATAGATGCTCAGTATCAGGATATATTCAAGAAGACTTATATGAATACTGTGAAAACTTCAAGAGATGGAGGTGCACAGTTTATAGAAGCATTAGATAATGCTACACCACTGACAACAGAATTTGAATCATGTGTAATAGACGCTCCGTATAACTGTCTTGCTACCGCTTTAGAAATGGTAGCTAAAACGATCAACGTAAGAGAGGCCTTAGGTATGAAACGTCAAATATTCTTCGTAGAATATGGAGGCTGGGACCACCATGATGAGCTACTAGACAATCAGGCAGGAATGATGAACGAAGTCGATCAAGCACTGGGAGCATTCAATAATGCAGTGACTGAAATGGGTCTCCAAGATCAAGTGACAACATTTTCAATATCTGAATTCTCAAGAACTTTGACCTCTAACGGAAATGGTACAGATCATGCATGGGGAGCCAATATGTTCGTCATGGGAGGTGCAGTAAGTGGTCAGAAAATATACGGACAGTACCCTCAGCTGGCATTAGGTTCTAATCTAGAAATAGGAAATGGCGTCATACTTCCTACCACCTCAGCCGATGAATACTTTGCCGAATTGGCATTGTGGTATAATGTGCCAAAAAGTGGATTACTTGATATATTTCCCAATCTCGGAAATTTCTACTCCGTGACTTCAGCAGACAGCCCTATCGGATTTATGAATATGTAGCAACGAGACTTCGGCTAACTCATGGTTATCCGAAGTCTTATTTCAGCTTGGTTATGTAGGAGTATCCAGATGCAATAACTCTGTGTAGACTAAAGTAGGGATATTCAGTAGATCTGAATATCCTTATTTATATAGCCCTTCACTCTGCTTACTGCTGAATGAATACCCCGTTTACGCTTGATTTTACGTAAATAAGAGGTAATAAATTTCAACCTAAACTTCCACTCGCCGTTCGGGCTTTCATTTTTGGCTTGACCCAAAAACGAAACAAAAAACGAGTGTTTGCT
>CALLMH010000105.1 GCA_938007965.1 uncultured Saprospiraceae bacterium
ATTAAATCGACCTTAGCTGGCTTAGGTATTTGGATTTCATTTTGGCGTTAAGAACTTGCAACTGTCTGAGCGTAAGCGAGTTTTGCAAGTATAGTCAAAATGTGATCCCAATAGCGTTAAAAGTCAGGTAAAGTCTTGAGATAAGAGATGGCTTGTTTAGCAAACACTCGTTTTTTGTTTCGTTTTTGGATCAAGCCAAAAATGAAAGCCCTAACGCCGAGTGGAAGTTTAGGTTGAAATTTATTACCTCATATTTACGTAAAATCAAGCGTAAACGGGGTATTCATTCAGCAGTAAGTCGAATGAAGGGCTATATAAATAAGGATATTCAGATCTACTGAATATCCCTCCTTTTGCCTTTTCGGTACCACTTGGACCTTTTCGAAATCTATCGTGTATTATAAGATCGATTTTTGGGAAATATAAATAAAACTGTACAACCGATCTGCCTGATAAGTGTCTATTCTTCTAGTACACCACTTTCCTCTAGGACTTTTCGTGCATCTTCTTGCTGATCTGTTCTTACATACAACTCGACTTTTCCTCCTAAGATTCCAGCATATGCAGAGTCTTTCTTATTGATAGTAAATGATTCGATTCCAGCCTCCGATAAGATGTGGCGAGCTGTTACGATTTTGATATCTGATATGCTGAAATATACTAATGATGTATCCATAAATATTTATTTTAAGTTCACCTATCCTAATCTAATGGAAGGTGTAATTGTTTGGTATCTATAACAACTTATCCGTCAAATAAATTTCTCAACTTCTTGTTTAATATTAGATAAGTCGGTATTTATGGAAGTCTTGAGTTGGTTAAGACTTTTGAGTGTATTGTCTTCATGCTTTAGCAATAGATCCAATTGATAAAAATTATCATCTATTTTATTTTTGATTCGTTGTGTATAGTCCTTCAGTTTTTCGTTGACTTCCCATTCTAGTTTTATGCGTCCTTTTTTGATCTCTTCTTTGAACCCTGCAAGTACTTTTCTCTTTTTTAGGCCTAATGTCACCCCAGCGAATAGGACACCGATAGTAGTGAGTATACCGCCTGTGATGTCAAATACTGCACCTTGAGTAATCGTAGCGAGTATCACACCGACTACAGCGATGCCCGATCCAGCCGCCAGATTGGGGGCTACAGTCCCGGCATTATTAGCTATAGATTCATCATAAAAGTTTTCTGATTCGTTTAAGAATGTGCTAAAACTTTTCTGCAGATCCATTAGTACATTGGCTCGTTTTTCTGCAATATCAGCGAAGATTTCATCACTATCCTCTAGTATAGTCTTGCTATCTTTGATTTTGGCATGGACTAATTTTCCCATCGTCTGTATATTATCTGCTACGTCGATGATACCATTCGTCAGTTTTTCTTTTAGGGAGCTATTGAGTCTCTGCTCAAAATCTTTTACTTGGTTTTCTAACCAATCTTTAAGGTTTTGCTGACTGCCAAACATAGAGCCAAAAGATCGCTTCATCACTGATAAAAAGCCAAGACCTGCTGCCAGTTCTTCAGTTTTTGCAGCGGTGATTCTATCATAGTTAGCGACTAGGTTTTCGGTGAGTTGGTCGATTTGATTTTGGGTTTTTCCTTCTTGATTATCGAGGGTATGTCTTATCTCATTGCGAAATTCTTTGTCATATTCCCATTGCTGTATTCGGAGATTGAGACTGTGACCGATTTTTTCATTTATTGCAAATGAGGTGTTTACATTGTTCGCTAATTTGAGATACGGTGCTTTTCCGTCTGTGATATTTTCAGTGATGTATCTTCGGATATTTAGAAAGCCGCTATTCTTGATGTATCCATCTAATTCCATTTTGGCCGATACTGCAAATACTTTGGGGTTTTCTATTCCTTTCTTAGTAGCATTTTCGATGACACCATTGATATTTATTGTGAGATCGCTCTCTTCCATGAGATCTTTTTGCTGTAGCACGAAGATGATCTTCCTTCGCCATTCTTCATTGATATAATCCAAAAATTGCCACGCTGATTGTCGATATGGATTCTTGGCTTCAAATACGAATACGATCAAATCCGAATGGGGAATAAAGCGCTCGGTAATCTCCTGATGATGCTCTACGATGGAGTTTGTACCGGGCGTATCTACTATAGCAATCTCTCTTAGAATGTCCACAGGTTGTGATATCCGAGTGAAATGTTCATTTACATGTTCTACTGCCTCTTCTTCTCCATAAGTGATCAGTTGTATAGTATCCGTCATAGGGGAGGGGGCGACTTTACATATATCTTTACCTGCTTCTAAGAGGGCATTGACGAAACTGCTTTTGCCCGCTTTGACCTCTCCTACTATTACAAAAGTAAATGGAGCACTAATTCTATCTAGGATATCTTTGACCGTATTAGTGAGCTCTACATTCTGAATATTGGACGTAAGTTCGTACAGTTTTTTTATGGCAGATTCAGTTTCTGTAGCCAGTTGACGAAGTTTCGGATTTATAGATTCTTGCATGGATTAAAAATATGTCTTTTTTATTAATTATTACTTAATCGTTCAGTCAGATTGATTGTTTAGGTATCGATTTACGATTACAGCCAAAAAATACCCTCAGGGCCTTTACACATCAGCAAGTCTATGGCCGATAGGTCTGCAACGAAATCTTGTTTTTCTTCAAAAACCTGATTATAGGGTTTCGCATCGAATCCTTCGATCATCCTTTTGTGGAAGTGCATCCTTCTGACGTCAATAATATCATTTGGGTACTCTTTGATAAAATTTGAGCTCGGTAGTATACTTACTTCTATATCAAATGACTTGATAAAGAAGGTAACCAGTGCTGCATTCAGCTCATAGAGAAGCCTATGTTTTGAATTGAGTATATATTTAATATCGTCAAAATAATATTCGAAATACGGAGAATTTCCATAAGCAGACTTAATGGCATGAAGATGATTTGCTATCCAATCAGTATCGTAAGATATCTCTACTTCCGTTATGAGCATTCCACTATTTTTCCCTTTTTTGAGGGGGACGGAGAGTATATCTACGCCATTGACTCCTAGGATTTTTGCCCGATTCCGTGTACTTTTCTTTTGATAATTTTCGCAATGTTCTATGATGAGTTCTTCACACCTATTCATCAACCAAAATGAAGAAATCGGAGGTAAGTATTCTGTAGTTATTACAGCCTTTTGAGTTGTCTGACTATCCATTATTCATCATGTTGTAGTAAGCGGATTCGCTGTATTGTGACCATTCATTTATATTTTTTTGGAATTTGCTGTACGATTCGTATAGTGTTCTTGTTTTTGCATCTTTATCTACGAGTTCTTGAATGGTTTCTTTGGTGTATATTTTCATTTGACGAAGGATATCATTGTGTAGCGGTCTTACTTCGACTTCTGATTCAGTGATTATTTTTTGCAGATATTCGTTATTCTTAGCTTCGAACTCCGATAGGATCCACATATTTAGTCGGAATGCGGCTGTTCGTAGTATAGCTTTTAGGTCGGGTGTCAGCGTGTCAAATAATCGCTTGTTGACTATGATCTCTAGATTAGAACCGGGTTCGTGCCAGCCTGGAGAATAGTAATACTTCGCTATCTCGTGGAAGCCCATCAGGTAATCATGATATGGTCCTATCCACTCTGTAGCGTCGATGACGCCACGTTCTAGATTGGTGTATAATTCTGAGCCAGCCGATAATACCGCTGTGCCACCTGCCTTTTCTAAGACTTTTCCACCTACTCCAGGCATCCTCATTTTTAGCCCTCTGAAGTCTTCGATGGTATTTATTTCTTTATTGAACCAGCCTGCCATCTGGACGCCCGTATTGCCACCTGGAAAAGGGACAAGATTAAATCTCGCATATTGAGCTTCGTACATCTCTAGTCCTCCGCCTGCATATAGCCAGCTATTCATCTGTTGTGCATTCATACCAAAAGGAACAGTGGTAAAAAACTGAAGTGAGGCCTCCTTGCCTCCCCAGTAATAAGATGCACCGCTACCCATCTCTGCTGCTCCACTGCTTACTGCATCGAATACTTCGAGAGCGGGGACCAATGTGCCACCACCGTATACTTTAATGTCGACTCTGCCGCCTGTCATTTCTCTTATCCAGTCTGCATACATAGTAGCACCAGTCCCAAGCACGGGGAAGTTTGGAGGCCAGGTGGTGACCATTTTCCATTTGTATGTTTTGGAAGTGATAAGATTGGGAGCAGTTATATGGTCAGTAGATGGAGTGTTACATGACGATAGTATCGATGCACCGATTCCCGACATCAGCGCGGTCTTGAGAAATTTCTTACGATTTATAGTCTTTTTCATCTTTTTATTTTTTAGACTGTTTTGTGAACTTCGTGCATTTATACGTAGTAAGCCGCACTCTGATCGGATCGCTTTCGACGATAGGATTTTCGTCTATTTATCGACTTCGACTTATTTCTGCGTCAAAATAATCATCTCACCGTTTGTCTAAGCTTATTTAGGAAGAGAAAAATAAAATTTAATGCCGCCGAATATTTGTCAACCACTAAATCATTTCACTTGGCTTTGAAGCCGATTGATCTACGTTAATATAAGTTGTATTAGTAAGCAAAAACTCAACATTGACTTTCCCGTCCGCTTTCTACAGCAAATCTAATATTTATTGAAACATCAAATGTTTTTTTGACTATTTTGATCCTCGGAAAGGTGTAGAATAATTCAAGTGTTTTATTATCAATTATTTACGAAAATGTACTTTGGCACTTTAGTCGAAAGTTAACTGAGATCTATACCCATGTAGCAAATATCAATAATAATGTAGTTCGGAGTCCACTAGATAGGTATATGGATAAGATAGGGTAGGAAGGAAAGTAGTGTTGCTATAGCAGATATATGTGGAATTTGTGTAGATTAGTTCCACATATATACAAGTTA
>CALLMH010000106.1 GCA_938007965.1 uncultured Saprospiraceae bacterium
TAGATAAATATTCAATTTTTTTGTAATATATCAGCTCAACTCTACTATAATCGAAGTTATTGTATTAGTTTTGTTTTAAATTATTAATAGATAAATAAGTCTCAAGCATAATGATGAAAAGATATTTGTTATCAATTATTCTGGGAATACTTTCTTTTGCAAACTACACCTTCGGGCAGGTAGAATTCAATTTTGAAGGTGCTTCTGGAGATGAAAATGGAACAGTAGACGTAAACGTTACTGTAGCCGGATTTACCAATATTGGAGGAGCATCCTTCACGGCAGAGTGGGATAGCTTAGTTATGACATTCAATTCCGTAGTGTCTACTAACCCGGCTTTACCAGACTTGAATACGACCAGTATAAGTGGCCCAGAAGGAGCTGCTTTGTCTGAAGGTCAATTTACACTTTCTTATGGTAATCCAAATGGAAATGGAAACTTAGATGATGGTGCTACTATGTTTACTGTAAGATTCGATCTTGTAGGTGAAGAGTGTGCATCTACTCAGATAGATCTTACAGGGGCTGTGACATCCATAGAAGTTTTTGACCAAAATTTCAATTTACTTGATGTTGCTTCGACCTCTGGAGATATCATGATCAACGGTGCCGACTGTGGAGGTAGTGGTGGCGGCGGTGACGAGCTGACAATTACCGCTGGTATGGAGACCGTAGGCACTGGTGGTCCTGTATGTGTTCCACTTGTCGTTACTAATTTCAATGCTGCTCAATCAGGTTCTGGAACCATCTTATGGGATCCTACAGTAATTTCTTATACAAATCTTGATAACATCGCACTTACTGGTGTAGATGGATCTTTAAATACTTCAAACACAGCAAACGGAGAATTGAAGTTTGTCTGGTCGAATGTAGATCCAGCGAATCCTCTGACATTATCGGATGGGTCTGCGATATTTGATATTTGTTTTACAGCAGTAGGTAACGTAGGTGATATATCACCTGTAACCCTTTCTGAGTCTGGTTCTCTAGGTTTTGAGTTTGCAGATGATGATGGTACTGCATTTCCACAAATTGTTACAGACGGTAGCGTTACCATCGTTGATGATGCTGGTCCTCCTTTTGTGTTAGATGTGTCTGATGTTACAGTTAATCTATCTGATGGTACGGGATGTGTAGACGTAAGTGTTGCTAATTTCACTAATATTCTTACAATGCAGTTCGTATTGACCTGGGATTCTGATGTCTTAGACAATGCGGTACCAACTAGTTTCATGCTAGATGGAATCAATGCTAATAGTTTCTTGATAAATGATGGAAGCGCTACTTTTAGCTGGAATGATAATGTTGGAGTGAATCTAGCTGACAATTCAAAAATATTTACTCTTTGTTTTGATCTTGTAGGGGAATGTGATGAAAGTAGTCCCGTCGAAATCGTGTCGCAAGGAAGTACCAATATAGAGATCATAGATGGTAATACGAATGAGATTACGAATGTATCTGTTGATCAAGGAAGTATTACAATAAGCTGTGTAGACCCTCCGGATTGTGAAATATTAAATGTGGTAAACACATGTGCAGGGGCTAATAATGGAAGTATTACAGTAGAAGTACCTACAGGATGTAATTACTCATGGACAAATAGTTCTGGGGCAGAAATCGCTACGACAGCTAACTTGACCGGAGTAGGTGAAGGTGCTTACGAATTGACTGTTATCTGCAATGGTATGGAGACTTGTAGTTTGACAGCACAGGTTGATGCGCTTGCAAGTCCTTCGATTTCTGGGACTGTGATAAATTCAGCTTGCGGAGATCTAGGATCGATCAGTGTGACGGTAACTATGGGTAGTGGAAACTATTCCTACAATTGGAATCCTGCTCAAGCTGATTCTCCAACTATCTCTAATCTTGTAGCGGCAACTTATGCGCTCACAGTTACTGATTTAGACTCTGGATGCACTGATGCGGCTTCATTTACGGTAGCGGATGTGGAGACTGATTTAGTGCTCAATGGTGCGGATATTTCAGATGAAACGTGCTTAGAAGAAGATGGATCTATATCTCTCAATGTGAGTGGTGGATGTATGCCTTACTCTTACATGTGGTCTAATAATGACATAGGTAATACGCCCAATGCAGTAAATTTAGCTGCGGGAGTGTATGCGGTAACAATAACTGACGACGCTTCTAATTCTGTAATGGGAAGTTATACTGTTGATGGATTCACCGCTTTGTCATTGAATTCTGTACCAAACATAGTTCCTGAAAGTCAAGGGATGGGTGATGGTTCTATTTCGATAGATGTCGGAGGAGGAACTGCTCCTTATACTTACAATTGGTCAGGACCTATTTCTGGTTTGCCAAATAGCGGTACAATATCTGGATTGTCAGCGGGTGATTATACCGTGGCTGTGACTGATGCCTCAGGATGTGATACCATATTTGGACCTTACACAGTGATCAATGTTGATGAGCCTGGAGATGTCCCAGAGATAAGTGGAGTTGATGCCGTAGATGCGGCAAATGGATTTTCTGTTGTTTGTAATGGTGATGCCACAGGTTCTATTGCTGGAACTATTAGTAATGGTGTAACACCATTCACACTAACATTAAGCGGAGCTAAAGATTCAGTATTTGTGATGCAAGGATTAGGTACATTCGTTTTTGACGGATTATCTGCAGGCACATATTCAGTATTAGTAAGTAATGCTGAAGGTTCAGTAAGTGCGGAAGATATCATTGTTTCTGAAGCAGATGAGATAACGTTCAATATCGAAAAAGGATGTGATGAAGAAGAACAGTGTGACGGTTTTATTGATCTCAATGTAAACGGAGGATTTGGAGACTTATTATATACTTGGTCAGATCCAGATCTAAGCGGAGACTCTGTAGATGATCTATGCATTGGAAGCTACACAGTTACAGTCAGAGATGAAAACGGATGTGAGAAAATGGAAGTAATTAATATTGATCCATGTACGCCTATAGCTCCAGCCGGTTGCTATGAAGTAAGAAATGTAATCACTCCTAATGGAGATGGTATGAATGAGACTTTTGCTATAACATGTATAAATGATTTTCCATCGACGTTAGAAGTCTATGACAGATGGGGAGCTTTAGTATATAATCAAGATGTATATGATGGGTCTTGGTCAGGAGTGTCTAATACTGGAGAGGAATTAATCGAAGGGGGTTACATGTATGTAATCGTCATTGATTTCGGACAAGGTAATAGACAAGTGATGAGAGGTACAATAACATTATTAAGAGACTAAGCTTAGAAAAAATACATAAATTGAAAATTACAATGAAAAATTTTATAATATCACTTAGTGTAATTGGGTTTATGATGTTGAGCATCATATCAACGATCAATGGACAATCAAGATACTTTGATGAGAGATATATATACTCTCAACACAATATAAATCCATCTCTAATTAATCCTGGTGCAATCGGTGCTAATGATTATCAAGAGTTATTTGTTAATTACAGAAATACTTGGTCTGGTTTTGAAGACTCACCTAAGACTGTATTGATAGCTTATAACGGCCCCGTAGGGAATAGATTAGGTTTTGGGGCTCAACTGTTGAGTGATTCATATGCCAATTTAAATACCACAAAAGGTCAAATCGGTCTATCTTATACGATCGATTCACCAACAAATAAGATAGGGTTTGGTATTTCAACTGAATATATCCAACATAGTTTGTCAGGAGCTGGTGTGTCTGGGGTGCAAGTTGATATTACGGATCCGATCATTAGAGATAGGTTAGATGGTGCTCAGTATTTTGACGCATCATTTGGTATATTTGGACTGTACAACCAGAAATTAGTATACGGTATATCGTTTCCGTCACTAATAAGCAGTAAGATAAGCGATACAGGTTCAGAGGTTGATAGAAATATTGGCTACATATTCCAAGTTGGCTATAAAATGAAATCTTCTTCAACTGATATTACCTTTGAACCATCTGTAGTTGTAAAATCACTTATGAATACACCAACACATATAGATGTCATGGGTAGATTTGGATTTCTTGATGATAAGCTAACTGGTGGGATTGCATATACGATAGGAGGGGACAAAAGACTTGGATTTCTTATAGGAACTACTATCGAAGCACTTACGCTTAATTATATGTATAATGTCAGCTCAGCAGAGTTTCAAACATATAACAATGGAGCCCACGAAATTTCAATTGGATTAAGATTTGGTGATAATAAAATGGCTAAACAAATAGATCAAATTAAATAATATAGAATACAAAATGTTGCTTGCGTAAGCGGGGTATATTAGACAGCATAAGCGGGTCTATCTCAGTAGAGATAGGCCCGCTTTCTATTTTATATTGAAACAAAAAATACATATTGATATTTTTTATATATAAATTCTTTGCATTTGATAATATTACTATCTTTGCTGTGTATTATAGATGTTTGTCGTCTATGGTATACATATTATGGTATATTCTAATGTGATAAATACCCTTATTTCGGTATTACTCAGGATAGGTTAATATGTATCTTTGCATTTCGTGTGTGGTAAAAGTTCCACTACGATTAATAATTAAGAGTTATTTTTTAGGAATCTCAGTTTAATAACCGGAAAGACGAAACTTCCACTCCGCTGAATATTCTAAATCTTATAGCGCTTTACTTGTGATGCATTGCGTCACCAATAAATTATGGCTAATTATTTTGATGAATATATTTTTTTATAACCAAAACTCAATCTTATGTTAAGTAAATTTATTTACAAAGCTTTGATGGTATTCGCACTAGCATTTTTTGCTCAAGTGGGTTTCAGTCAAAATTATGTAAGTTCAGATGCAGCGCAATCGATCCTTAAAGAGGAAATCGCGCAATTTGAATCAAGTTTGGATGGGAAGTCTACAAATGCTGTAGCTACTACTCTTTCAAGCGTTAATGTTTCTAAAGTACAGCTCAATATGATGCAGTACATTTTGACAGGTCTTGCTGAAGAAGGCACTACCGTTTCACAAATTATGAACTCTTCTTATGAAAGAGCGAATAATGTAGCTTCAGAGAAAAGGAAAGCTGCAAAACTTGATGCACTCAATGCTATCAAATTAATTTTATCTTAATTATTAAAACTTAAAATCAATCTCATGAAAATAAGATTTTTGACAATATTAATCGCCATTATGGCGCCAATGTTGGCATTTAGTCAGTCTTTCGTAAGTACAATGGGAGGTACCATCACAAATGGAGCACCTATTACTTCTGAAATTACTGTTGCTGGTGTAGAAGGTTCTGCAGTACCTGGTGGTACTTGTACAGCTGGAAATGCTATTGCTGACTTAGAAGCTGACGCACTGTTAGGTTACAATGTAGGATTAAACGTTGTAGTTAACAATTTATCACATAGTTGGGCAGCTGATCTAGAAATCGTACTTACTGGACCAGACGGAACAGTTTATGATTTAATGCTTGACCAAGGTGGTTCTGCAGATTTTACTGCTGCTGAACTATGTTTTGATCCAACATCAGAGACTCCTGCTTCAGATGTAGATCCAACAGCTCCGGATCCTGCATGTTACGCTATGGCTGTTGAGCCTGTAACATTTACTTGTGTAGCTAATGGTGGTACTATCGAAGGTGGTACAGCTGCAAATGGAACTTGGTCTTTAACTGTAACAGACGATGCAGGTGGAGATGATGGTTCTTTTGATGGTTGGACAATGGAGTTCTCAGAGTTAGTTCCTTCTGATGATTTATTAGCTTGTTGTATCGATCCTTGCGAATTAGTAGGGGAAGAGTCAATCATAGTTAATCTTGAGCCAGGTGAGTGTGAAGAAATAGTTTCTTACGCTGCTCCTACTCTAACTGGAGGTCCTACTTGTAACATATGTGCTGATTTTGCTCTTCCTACTTTCCCAGCTACTAGTGATGGTGCTGCGGGTGCAGTAGTAACTGATGCAGATGCAAACGGTCTTCCTGAAACAATTGTAGTTACTGAATCAAGTGCTGCAGGTGGAGGTGGATCAACAAATGCTTATACAATCACAGCTACAGGTGACGTAACATTAGGTTTCGACTACTCTGTAGGGAATACTTTCTGGGATCCATTCACAATCACTGGTCCTACTGGTGTATTGGTAGAAGCTGAGCAATTTGCTGGTGTAAGTGGTTCGTTAGAAGTTCCTCTAGTTGCAGGAGATGAAATCGTAATTGAAACATCTGCTGATGATGGTTTTACTGATGGAGCTGATATTACAATATCTAATATTACTTTAGTGGGTGTCGAATTCCCATGTTACATTCTTACTCAATTGTCAGGTCCAGTAAGTGGTGAATTCACTGCTCCAGGAGATTATAGTGCTGAGTATGTTGCTGAGTTCAATGCTGGATTAGGAGATGTTGATGAAGATAGAGAATTGACATTTACAACTGCAATCACTGTCGCTGAATTCTCTGGTACTGTTTCTACAGCACTAGCTTGTAACGATCATGTAAATATTTCTGCTGATGAGAACTGTAGCATAACTATTGGTGCTGATTTATTCTTAGAAGGTGGACCATACGGATGTTACAGTGATTTTGAGGTAAACATTCTTGTGTTCGGTAGTGAAGCTACACAGACAGGTAATGTAAATGGTGCAACTATTGACTTTGGAAGTCTTTTAGGAACACACACATATGAGATAACTGATCCAACAACTGGTAATAAGTGTTGGGGAACTTTTACAGCTGAAGATAAGCTTGCACCTACTGTAGAGTGTGGAGATTATACTATTAACTGTACTGATGCAGATAACCCATCACCACTTCCACCATTTAGTGGAACTATCGCTGGCGGAGCAGGTACATTAATCGACGATGGAGCTGCTAATTCTGTAGAATTCACTATCACAGTAGATAGAGCATGTCCATCTATTTCAGATTTAAATGTTGGTGTTGATATTACACATACATGGGGTCAAGATATGGATATCGTATTGATTTCTCCTGAAGGAACAGAAGTTCAGATTGTAGCTAGATCATTCGGATGTGGTGCTCAAGATGATATGTTCTTCGTAGTAGATGATGAGGCGCCTACATTGGCACTTTGTGCTGATTTGATTGACGGAGGAAATATTTCTTTCGAAGGTTTCGGTAACGGAGGATCTATGGCTGAGTTCGAGGGTGAAGATCCTGCTGGTGACTGGACTGTTATCATCAATGATAATGCAGCTGGTGACGGTGGAGTAGTAAACGCTATTACATTAATATTTGAAGATTGTGCTGTACCTGGTGCGTTCCCAGAAGGAGATGCATGTGGTAACACTTCATTTACTTTCTCTGATACAGAGGTAGATAATGGATGTGAAGGTACTATCATCACAAGAACTTGGTTCGCTACAGATGCTTCAGGGAATATGTCTGAAGGATGTGTACAAACTATTACAGTTGAAAGTATCGGTATCGAAGATATTTTATTACCTCCAGCTCTTATCGAGTTGACATGTGGTAGTGGAACATCTCCTGACGATATCGTTGATTTCTTTGATAATCCTATGACTACTGATATTCAGCCTTCTGCTAATTGTACATTAGACGTAGTAGAAAGAAATGAAGGTCACATGTTTGGATACCCACACTACATGCAAGTAGGATGTGATGGTGCTATGCACGCACAAATAGTTGATAATAACGTTTGTAACATATATGCAACATTTGCTGATCAGGAGATTCCTGCTTGTGGTGTTGGATGTAATGGTAACGTAAAAGTTATAAGAACATGGACATTATTAGACTGGTGTACTAACGAGACTGTACCATTTACACAACTTATAAAAGCTGTGGATAACGAAGGTCCTACGTTTGAATTGATGGATGTAACAGTAAGTACTGATCCATGGGGATGTGAAGCTAATATCGAAGTGCCACAGCCATGGGAGCTACATGATAACTGTACAGATGATCTTACTTACACAGTAAGTGGACCTGCTGGTGTAGTAATCGTTGGTGATGCTGAGACTGGTTATACTGCTCTTGGTGCTCCAAAAGGTGTTCATACATTTACTTATACAGCATCTGATTGTTGTGGAAATGTAACATCTACAGATGCTACATTCACTGTAATCGATCAGGCGCCACCAGTTGCGGTTGCTAAGCAAAATATCGTGATTAGTTTAACAAGTAGTGGAACAAATAACACTGGAATAGCAAAGTTATTTGCTGAATCAGTTGATAATGGTTCACACGACGGATGTACTGATATTAAAATTGAGATCAGAAGAGACGAAGATATCTGTGATATCAGAGGTAATGATACTTATAACGCTGATGGACACCCACAAGATGGAAGTCCAAATCCAAACTCTCCAAGTTTTGATTCAGATGGTGGAGCTTTTGTTAAGTTCTGTTGTGAAGATATTACAAACTCTACAGTGGATGTAAACGGTGATGGTGAAAACGATCCTGGTTATGTAAAAGTATGGATGAGAGTATTTGATGATGGTGATATGGACGGTGTATTCGGTTCAGCTGGTGATAACTATAACGAAACATGGGTATTCGTAAAAGTTGAAGATAAGTTAGCTCCTGCTATCGTATGTCCACCAGATGTAACTCTAACATGTGATATGGATTACACAGATCTTAATATGACTGGTTCTGCTGATGGTTTTGCTTCTTGTGGAGGTATTGATGTTGAGTTCAATGATATTATCGTTAACCTAAATTCTTGTAATGAAGGTTTTGTAAGAAGAAGATGGAACATTGTTGGAAGATCAGATATTTTCTGTGACCAAACAATCACATTAGAAGGAATTGATGCGCCAGTAAACGTAAGTTTCTCTCAAGTAGGTGACTTTACTGCTGCAAACTGTCCTGATATGATTTCATTAGGAGAGCCAACATGGTTAGCTGGTCCTTGTGATGTTCTAGGATATACAGTAGAGACTGATACATTCAGATTCGAAGATGGAGCATGTTACAAGCTAGTAAATAACTGGACTGTAATTAACTGGTGTGATTATGAGCCTAACAATCCTTTCTGGGATGGTGAAGGTCTATTTGAGCACGTACAAGTAATCAAAGTGACTGATGAAACTAAGCCAGTAATCGAAGATTGTGAAGATAAGATGTTTGCAATCAATGATAACTCTGATTCTGATGGTGACGGTGATGTATGTGAAGCTAAGATTACTCTTACAAACGTGGCAACTGATCCAGGTTCTGATAACTGTCCTACAGGATGGTTGAAGTGGCAGGTATTTGTTGACCTTTGGGGAGACGGTACTAACGACTTAGAGTATAGTTCATTCTTACCACCATTTGATTCTCAGTTTAATGATACAAATGGAAATGGTATACCTGATGTTTACTTATCTCCAACAGCAAACGGTGAGACTGTATCAGTTCCATTACCGGACATCGCTGGAAGTATGAGTAATCACAAAGTATTCTGGAAAGTAACTGATGGATGTAACAACGTTACAACTTGTGATTACGAATTCATGGTAGTAGACAAGAAAGCACCTACACCTTACTGTATTTCAGTAAGTACTGCAGTAATGGACATGGGTCCTGATGGTCAACCTGGTGTTGAACTATGGGCTTCTGATTTCAACATAGGTTCTTTCGACAACTGTACGGCTCAAGAAGACTTACTATACTCTTTCAGTGGAACTTCATTTGTTCCTAATAGAACATTTGGATGTGACGATGTTGCTAATTCTCCAGTAGAAGTACAAATGTATGTTTGGGATGAGAAAGGAAACAATGATTTCTGTTCTGTATTCTTGACAATTGTTGATAACCAAGGTCTTTGTGAGCCAGATGGCACAAGAATGGTTGCGGGTAATGTTAACACTGAGTCTGGAACTCCAGTATCAGATGTTGAGGCTTCTTTAGCTTCTGCTCTTCCAGAGTATCCTAAGACTGACATGACTGATGATTTCGGATTCTACTCATTCAACGTAGCTGCGAATAACAACTACATGGTTGATGCTAGTAAAGATGTTGATTACCTAAATGGTGTATCTACTCTTGATCTTGTGAAGATTCAGAGACATATCTTAGGATTAGAGAATTTAGATTCTCCATACAAGTTGATTGCTGCTGATATCAATGCCGATAACAGTATCAAAGCAAGTGATCTTTCTCAATTGAGAAAATTAATCTTAGGTGTAATAACTGATCTTCCAACGAATGATTCTTGGAGATTTGTTAATGCTTCTCAGAACTTAGATATGGATGTTGACTTAGCAACTGTAAACTATGAGATCGAAATCAATAATATCTCAAGTGATATGATGGATAGCGACTTAGTAGGTGTAAAAGTTGGTGATGTAACAGATAACGCTGTTGCTAACTTACAAGATCAAACGATCGAAGTAAGATCTAACAACACTTTAGATTTCGTAATCAATAATGATGCTGTTGTTGCTGGAGAAACTGTTGAAGTTTCATTCACTAGTAATGATTTTGCTGAGGTATTCGGTTACCAGTTCACTATGGAGCTTAACGGACTTGAGTTCGCTAATGTACAGAATGGTGCTGTTGTAATGACAGATGCTAACGTTGGAGTACTTGCTAAGAATTTAGTAACTGTATCTTACAACAATGGTGTTGCAACAACTGCAGGAAACGGAGAAGCAGTATTCACAGCTACTTTCGTAGCAACTAAAGATGGAAATATCGGTGATATGATCGATGTAACATCTAAAGTAACGAATGCTGAAGCTTATGTAGGAAATTCACTAGAAGTAAGAGATGTAACTATCTCAACTAGAGGTGATGTATCTACTGTAGCTACAACTGAATTGTTCCAAAATGAGCCTAACCCGTTCAAAGAGCAAACTGTTGTATCATTCAACCTTGCTGAAGCTGCACAAGCTACACTTACTGTATTTGATGTAACTGGTAAAATGGTCACTAAAGAAACAATTGCTGGTGTAAGAGGTTACAACAACGTAACTCTTAATGCTAATCAATTAGGAACTAGTGGTGTATTATACTATACATTAGAGAGCGGTGAGTTCACTGCAACTAAGAAGATGATCGTTATAAAGTAATGATCGTTTAAGATAGACTCAAGACTGAGTTAAATTTAAATCGGTTTTTGGGATGGCCTCTCTTCATTTATGAAGGGGGGCTTTTTTGTGTTATAGTACCAATGCTTTCACAATAACTCACCACTACAGAGGTAGAAGGGTAATGGTAATTTTTTTTATAGAAGTGTTCAATTGTTAACTTAGGTGTATTCGCAAATTACAAAGTCACTTAGGTGATTAATATTTGCACCTTGTTTGAGTTTCGAATGAAAAGTTTCGTTCAATGTATCCTACGAGTAGTATTTGGTAAAGTAATTTATAAGTTTTTGTCTTGCTGCTCGCCTCTGCTCTCGTTGTATTTAGGTTTTGCCCAAAAAACAGGACTGAAAAAACCAAGGCTTTGTATTTGTTTTCTAACGTATTTTATCAACCAAAATTGAACGAGCATAGAAACAACTACCTGCACAAATGTAAACCTCTCTTATCAAGCCATTAGAACTCAATGCTTTCAAACACTTAGAGTTCCTTACTGATTTTGATTATTCATTTACTCATATTAAAGTGACGAAAATATCCTGGAAAAATATTCGTCTAAAACATACATATGAAATATCTATGATACTTTTTTAATTTATTTCTTACTTTTCGATTACTCTTACTTATCAGTTCCTGAATACAATCTTAGACTATGGAAACTTGAGAATTGCGCTACTTACTGACGACAAGGTATTGTAATGTATTATACAATGTTGATCTATATAGATAAAGAGACTTAATGAGCGAGTTCTATTTGAATCACCTCACTATTATTATTCACGATAGAAGGGGATTGGGTCAGTGTATCTGACCTCTATTTTATCTATGATTAATATAACAAAAGCTTTAGATTATTCTCGTTTATTGAGGAATTTTAATAATGAATATGGTAGCATTCTAAAATACCGCAAATTGGTTGAATATGGCTGAATCTTTTCAAAGTTATCTATGAATGAAGCTCTTTCAAGTACACATGAACTATTTTAAAAATAATAAAGTGAATAGGGGCTACATTGACTATAGGATATAGCCAAAATGAAGAAAGCTCGATATTATGCCCGTATTACCTACTGAAGGATAGATCTAAAGACTTCTATGAGGATTGAAAGGTTTTTTTTCATATGGGGATGGTCAGGAGAAGAATGCTATATATCTAATTGATATATGCGGATCAACTTAATGGTTGTTTGTTTTGTGAGTATTCAAAAAAAAATATCACAAGGAGAATAATATAAATCACTCTAAGATAAGGCTCGTCAGAAACTACTCACTGATGAAGGCATAGGGAGGTAGCCCTTTGCTCACAATAATCTTCAAAAGCCGGGGGAAATCAGAACAAAAATATTATGATTAATAGAGCATGGTCTTATCGAGGCTGGGATTGATCTTATTAGAACACAATAAGGCTTAAAATGATAGAACTTAGGTTCTTTACTGTAATCTTTTTTTTTTAGGCATACACTATGAAATATCTGATTAATAAAGCCCTGTAATACGCACAATATATATATCCATAAATTACTCAGCTGGGTAGAAAAGAAAAGAGGCTGTCTCGTTTGAGACAGCCTCTAAGCTATTAAGTTTGTATATTAGCTAAATGATTACTTAGCTATTGTAACTTCAATTCTTCTGTTCTTTGCTTGACCTTCTTTAGTATCGTTAGATGCCACAGGATCAGCTGAACCAAAACCTGCTGTTTCAATTCTAGATGGAGCAATACCTGCATCCATTAATCTTTGCTTTACAGATTTAGCTCTGTTTTCAGAAAGTGTTTTGTTTGAATCTGCATTTCCTGTACTGTCAGTATATCCACTTACATTGATTTTTACATCTGGGTAAGCTTTTAATATCGCTGCTAAGTTGTCAACCTCAACTCCAGAAGTTCCATCTATCTTATCAGATCCAGAAGCAAATGTTAGGTTTCTAAAAGTTACTTTACCGTCACCTTTAAATCCACCATCGATGAATTCCATCATTTGGCTACCTGCACTGTTTGCTGAGAATGATATTTTATCAAGAGCTGCTTTACCCGCTTCATTAACAGTTGCGAAAGCACCTTTAGCTAAATCAGTTGCTGCACCAGCTACAGATCCTACTGCATCACCAGCTGCTCCTGCTACTTCACCTACAGCACCAGCTGTTTTATTTGCTACGTTTCCTATCGCATCTCCAGCGCCAGAAACCATATCTGTAGCTTTATTACCGAAACCGAAGTACCAAATTGCTGCTCCAGCCAATAATAACAAAGGAATTGCTCCCTTTAACCATCCTAAACCAGATTTAGCTGCATCACCAGCTGCACCAGCAACATTGCCAGCTGCGCCAGCTACATTACCTACTGCGCCTCTAGTAGCATTAGCACCAGCTGCAATAGCACCTGTAGCTTTTCCTGCCGCTTTGTTAGCCGTATTAGAAACTCCACTTATTGCTGAACCAGCTGCTCCTGTAACAGACGCCGCAGCACCTTTAAGACTATCACCCATGTTAGCAAAGTTAAGACCTAGTAGATTATCCATACCTGATGGTAAAGCTGCAGCTACGTGCTCTTTTTGACCCATTAACATGTCAGTTAAGAAACCAAGACCTTTTCCTTTTACTTGCTTTCCGATAATTCCCATGAGGAATGGAGCTGCCATTTTCATTAGTGAAGATGAACTACCGCTTTTTAAGCCAGATAGTTTTGAAATCATACTTACGATTCCTCCCATCTTATCTCCTAACAATGATTCTACGATTCCTCCACCTGAGTTAAGTAGACCATTCACGCTGCTAGCTCCTCCACCGAATAGTCCTCCGATATCACCTAACATATTGGTGTCTAATCCGCCTATCATGTCCATAAGACCGCTTGCTTCTGATGGATTTGAAGACTTGTCTATTACAGAACCTAATATTGCAGGGAAAATTCCTCCTAATGCGCTTGTTACATTGCTTTCTGATTCTCCAAGAAATCCGCTCGCTTGCTTTGCTAATGATCCTGTAACCTGATCTTTAAGCATGTCTAATAAATTGATTGACATTTGTATTGTTGTTTTGATTAAATAAATTAGTTAATTATAATTGTATGATTCTTTTTCTATATTTTCTAACTGCAAAAATAGTGTAATATTCGGGCAAATGATAGTAAATTGGGACTTTAACCCTTTAGTGTGAAGTATTTTACTATAAAATCCGATTATATAATAGTTATCTATGAATAAAAGTGAAGATTTAATTTTCCTACAAGCAAAGTCAAGAATTTTGGAAAATTCTGAATACACTGGTAAGGATAAAACTAAAGCACTTTTCAATCTTTTGACGACTATTATAGAAGAAGTCACGCAGGATGAGAAAATTACTTTCACAACATTATTTTCTCGGGTTACTTTTATGGCTAATCGTTATAAATTCGATCCATCATTAATGTATTACTTACATACATTTCGTAGAGATAATGAGCGAATGAAAATTCCTCACGAATGTGATCATTACATATCGTTAGGAGTTTTTTTAATTGATCAGATAATTGATAAGATATGGAATAATGTCAGTGACACTAAAGAGATTCCTCTTGAGTTGGTAGAAGTATTCCAAGGAGGCAAGAAGGAGGTGGTAAAGTTTAAACCTGTGATCGAAGCGATTATCGATAGTGTAGATGTTGAAAAATTTATTGTGAGATTTTATGATGAGGAAGACGCTACCTTATTGAAAGATGCTGTTTTTGATCAAGGTGATAAAAATGAGTTGTTCAACGAAAGCGTTATTCTATTTGGGCGATCTTTCACATTTCCAATTCATGCTAATTTTATAGATGTAGAGATATTAGAGGACGGAACCCATATACCAAAGGCTATAGTTATCGAGCCTGATTATCTATTAGATGTAACAGCTGTGGCAAACTGCTTCAAAGACTACGGTACTGAGAGTATGCTTCGTTTGATAGGAAAGTTTAAGAAAATGGAAAATTCTATACCACTAATGGTAGGAAATATTGCCAATTTATTCCTTGATGAGATAATCTCGAATCCTGATGTGAAGTTTAATGATCTCGTTCCTAATATTTTCAAACTTGATCCATTAGGCCTTGCAGTATTTAATGATAAAGATATAAGGGAACTCATATCTATATCTAAGAATCACTATCTCAACTTAAAGAGAACGGTGGCAAGAGAGCTCCCAGCTCAAGGCATAAAAAGAAACAAAGTGTTTCTAGAACCTTCATTTTATAGTCGAGATTTTGGATTGCAAGGTAGGCTCGATTTATTTCACTACGTAAAAGAACAAAACCAATTTGATATTGTGGAATTAAAAAGTGGTAAACCGTTTAGAGCTAATGTATATGGTTTGAGCTCTACTCATTATTCTCAGACCTTACTCTACGATCTGATGATAAAGTCTGCTTTTGGTTATCACAGAAAACCGAATAACTATATACTATATTCTAAATTGACTGACAAATCACTCAAGTATGCTCCGCCTGTAAAATTTCAACAATATGAAGCGATGAAGGTCAGAAATGATCTTATAGCTATAGAATATAAGCTGTCATCATCTGGATCTGCGGCGCATGAACTTTTTAATTATATAAAACCTGATAATTTTCCACAAGCTAAAGGTTTCTTACAGAAAGATATAGAGGGTTTTCAAAAAGTGTATTCCAAGTTATCGGATAGTGATCGTTCCTATTTTACAGAGTTTAGTTCTTTTATAAGTAGAGAACATAGGATGGCAAAAACAGGGGAGCACGGGATAAATAAATCGAATGGATTATCGGCATTATGGTTAGAGAATCTAGAGGAGAAGGAAGATCGATTCGCTGTGCTCAAACAACTGGTGATGAAAGAAAACAAATCTAGAAATGAAGTTCCCACTCTCATTCTCGAACGTACAGAAGAGACCAGTAAGTTGGCTAACTTTAGAGAAGGGGATATAGCGGTGATGTACCCGTATAGTGATAACTCCAAAGCGGTACTCAAAAATCAAATTTTCAAGTGTACTATTCTAAATATCAATGAAACTGAGGTAGAGGTAAAATTAAGGAGTAAACAATATAATGATATATTATTTACGTCAATTGGAAGTTGGAATATCGAAGAAGATTCTCTTGATAGTGGATTCAATACTCTTTATAAATCGCTTTGGGAATTTATAGGGTCTAATAGAGAAAATAAGTCTCTATGGCTGGGCGCTAAGAAACCTAGAGGTCTGCTCTCAAAAGATCATAAGTCATTTGATAATCTGACAGATGAGCAAAACATACTGCTAGATAAGATGACTAATGTACAAGATTACTTTTTACTTTGGGGTCCTCCAGGCACGGGTAAGACTAGTGTAATGCTGAAGTCGCTTGTAGAACGATTGTATCAAACGACCGATGAAAATATTCTTTTGCTATCATATACGAATAGGGCTGTAGATGAGATGTGTGCTGCATTGGAGGATATAGCGCCTGACTTTTCTGATAATTATATAAGAGTGGGGTCTGCAACGAGTTGTGGTGAGACTTATAGACCGAGATTGATCAATAATCTAATAACTGATTTGACCAAGAGGGAAGATATACGAAGCTTGCTCAAGGGTAAACGCGTATATGTAAGTACAGTTTCTTCTATCGTATCGAAGTCTGCTTTGTTCAAGTTGAAGAAATTTGATAGGGTAATAATCGATGAAGCATCGCAGATATTGGAGCCGAATCTGGTAGGCTTATTGAGTAGAGTAGAGAAGGTCATAATGATTGGTGATCATAAGCAATTGCCAGCCGTAGTGACTCAGGATGAGAGGAAAACCAAAATTGTAGATCAAGGATTAATAGATATTGGGATTACAGACATGCGGATGTCACTTTTTGAACGAATCTATCATCAATGTAAGCACAAGTCATGGCATCATGCTCTTGGTCTTTTATCTTATCAGGGCAGAATGCAAGAGGAGTTGATGGTATTTCCAAATTCCAATTTTTACGAAGGGCACTTAAATGTGTTGCCAGGTGTAGATAGGTTGGTAGATAAGAGAAAGTTGGAGAGTGGATCAGTGGTAGGGAAGATATTGGTCAATCAGAGATTTATATACATACCGACATATGTAGATGAAGCATTCAATTGGAAAACGAATAAATACGAGTCTCGTAAAGTGCTCAAGATTGTAAAAGCACTAGAAGAACTATACAAGGAGAATCATACCAATATCGAGGACAGGTCTATAGGTGTCATCACTCCGTATAGGGCACAAATTGCTTTGATCAAAAGTGAATTTGAAAAATCTTGTCCTCACTTATTAAATAAGATAACGATTGATACTGTAGAGAGATACCAAGGTGGAGCTAGAGATGTTATCATATTATCACTCTGTACTAATAGAATGTCACAGCTCAAGTCGCTAGTATCTCTTTCAAAAGAAGGGGTAGACAGAAAACTAAATGTGGCGGTTACTAGGGCTAGAGAACAACTGATAGTAATAGGTAATCGAGAAATATTAGAAGGGAATGAGACTTATCATGCTTTGATAAACGCTGCATTTGAATGGAAGGTGTAGCCTGAAATTCAAGTTATTTAAAAAGGTCCATCATTTCAGAAGTAAGGGCACTTTCTGAATTCTGGTATTTTATAAAGAAAAATTTGTAAGCCGGCAGCGCTAAAAATACATACGCGCGTTTGCTTCTTCATAGCAAGCCACTCTTGGACGAGCGGTTGATAATATTGATAAACAATAGCATTGTTTTTAGACGAAAACACCATAAACAGGATAACCTTTTCAGCAGTAGGCAGAAAAACTGTTATGGAATAAGGATATTCGTTATTTACGGATGTCCTAGATATTTATGAAGCGCATTACTATGAGCGGACTAGTTTTATACTAATCTTTTTTGAGTATTAGTCTATACCTAAATATTTATGAGTCTGTACACTGAGTTTCCATTGGGGATTGGCTAAAGCGTATTGAATAGCATACTTGATATTGTCATCCCATGTATCGGATTCCATAGCCTGTATGTACTTATGGTCATATTCTAGTGATTCGAAATCAGCTGGGTCGATCCCATTTTGAGGCACTACAATCTTAAGTTCACTACCCTTAGTGAGTACTATGTCGGTGCCAGCTTTAGGGCTCATACAGATCCAATCAATTCCATCCGGTAGCAACTTCGTACCATTCGTTTCTATGGCTATTTCTAATCCATGTGCATGCATTTCTGAAACTAATATATCATCTACTTGTAGAGCGGGTTCTCCGCCAGTCAAGACGACGAATGGTTCTCGACTATTTTCTGGAAGCAGAGATTTGATCTTTGCCGTGAGTTCTACGGCTGTATACTTTCCTCCATTCTCACCATCAGTACCCCAGAAATTAGTATCGCAGAATTGGCAGATGGCTTTGCTGCGATCTTCTTCTCGTCCAGACCAAAGATTACACCCCGAAAATCGACAGAATACTGCAGGCCTTCCTGCATGGAATCCTTCACCCTGTATTGTATAATATATTTCTTTGACTGTGTACATGACCATTTTTTCAAAAGGGCTGCAAAGATACGAAAGATTTCATAAAGTGATTCAAGCGATTACAACGATTTCATATAAGGGTTGGAGATGCAAACGAACCTTAAGCACCAAAGAAAGCTATACACTCGCGCACAATTAATGTTTAATGCTTTTTTTATAAGTGTATCTACTGTACGTAGAAATGGTCAAATAAATAAAAATACAACTACATCAAATTATTATACGATTCGATCAAATCTAGAATCTTTGTAAGTTATTTATGCCGATAATTGATTTTGTAATCACTGATATACATAGATCCACGGACAAATGTGAAAAATTGAAGTAATAAATCGAAATTCTAACAAGCTGGGAATACTACAGGTACATTATAAGCCAATCCGCCTTCGGAAGTTTCCTTGTATTTGCCATTCATATCCTGAGCCGTATCCCACATAGTTTTGACGACTTGATCGAAGTTCACTATTGCATCATCGGGGTTACTTGTCAGTGCTAGATTACTGGCAGTGATGGCCTTCATAGCTCCCATCGTATTCCTCTCGATACATGGAATCTGTACCAAGCCACCAATAGGATCGCAAGTAAGTCCCAGGTGATGTTCCATAGCTATCTCTGCGGCCATTAGTACTTGGCTAGGGCTACCACCCAGTAGCTCAGTAAGTCCAGCGGCTGCCATTGCTGAGGAAACGCCTATTTCCGCTTGGCATCCACCAACTGCCGCAGATATAGTTGCTCCTTTTTTGAACAAGCATCCAATCTCACCAGACGTAAAAAAGAACTTCCTTAGATCTTCTTTTCCTTTGAATTCACAGAAAAAATAATAATAAAATAGCACAGCGGGAATCACTCCAGCGGCTCCATTGGTAGGAGATGTGACTACACGGCTGAGTGCCGCATTCTCCTCATTTACAGCAAGTGCGAAGCAGCTTATCCACTTATTTATATTGTTGAAATCTTTTGGATTGAGTCTTATGGCTGCGATCCAGTCTTCGCTATTGGCGTATATCTTATCTCCCAATAGCGTCTTACTTAGTGCTTTTGCTCTGCGCTTTACATTAAGTCCTCCAGGCAGCACTCCTTCGGTATTACATCCTTTGAATACACATTCAAACATTGTATTGTATATCTCGGTAATTTTTTGAGTGATGATTTTTTTTGGTCTAAATGCTTGCTCATTGAGTGATACTATTTCTGAAATCGGAAGACCAGTCTCAGTCGTGTATTTGAGCAAGTCAGCGCCTGTTTGGACGGGATAGGGGAGCGTCACCGATCCATCTTCTATGTCATGCTGACCTTTATATTTTATAAAGCCTCCACCAATAGAATAGTAAGTTTTTTGTAATACTTCTTCTCCAAGGTAAGATGCGTGGTAAGTCAGTGTATTGGGATGTGCTACATCTTCATATTGGTGAAATGTGATATTCTTCACTGGGTCAAAATCCAATTGTCTATCACCAATAGTTATGCGCTTGGTACTTTGTATCTTCTGGATATAGAATCCGATTTCTTCGGTATGTATCGTCTTTGGGTCGTAGCCTTCCAGACCTAGTTGTATCGCTATATCTGTGCCATGACCTCTTCCCGTCTTAGATAGAGAACCAAATAATTCGATGGTGATACTATCATAGGATAGGTGATGTAAAGATTCTATGAAATCGAGTGACGCTTTCCACGGGCCCAAGGTATGAGATGAGGAAGGGCCAACGCCTATCTTGTAGATGTCGAAAATGCTTATTTTTTCCATTGGTACAAACCCAAGTTTTAGTTAGAAATTTTGAGCTTAAGACAAATATGTAACTAATTAATGAAAGGAGAATAAAAATATAAAACTATGTCTTCACATGTCTTATAATTATCTGATTATGGCAAATATATCGGTCGATAAAAATTGTCCATTTTTGTATTCATTATCGACCATTGTGCCTTCATAATTAAGACCTATTTTTTTTATAGCTTTTTTACATTTGACATTTTCAGAATCTACGAATCCTTCTATCCTGTGTAGGTTTAAGTTATTGAATCCATAGTCGATAATTTGGGGCATAGCTTCGCCCATGATACCTCTTCCCCAGTATTCTGGCAACAGCCAGAACCCTATTTCTGCCTTACAGTTTTGTGGGTTTCTATCATTCAATCCACCAGCACCATAGAAGGTGCCTGATTTGGAACAGATAGCAAACCATTGGCCAGTTTCATTTTTCTCATGGTTAGCGTACCAATCCATTTGTTCTTGTGTAGCTTCTAACGATAAAAAACTGACACCATAATATTTGATCACTTCTGGATGGGATAGACCTCTAAATACATCGTGAATATCTTCTTGGATAATTTTTCTGATTATAAGTCTCTTGGTTTCGATCATGATTAATTATTATTTTAAACGAGATATTACCATTCCAGATCTAGTCTTCGAAGATGGATAATTGGGTGGTTGATTTATAGCTTCCTTCGTGTTGAAGTAGCCATTTCTTTCTATCGAGACCGCCTGCATATCCTGTCAAACTGCCATCAGATCCGATAATTCTGTGACATGGGATTACGATGGCTATTCTATTTTGACCGTTTGCATTAGCTACGGCTCGGACTGCTTTTTTATTTCCTAGTTTGATTGCTTGTTCTTTATATGAAGCAGTTTGTCCGAAGGGGATTTCTCTTAATTTGTTCCATACTTGCTGTCTGAATTCTGTTGTCGGTGTATCAAGACTCAAGTCAAAGGATCTTCTTTTACCACCAAAATATTCTTTCATCTCTTGTTTTAGTTGCTTGAGGTGATGATTTTCACCTCGGAGTATGATTGCATTCAATCTTTGTTGTAAATCGCGAAATCCTGTTTCTATCATTTTCCTGTCTGTAAACTCAAGGAGGCAAATTCCTTTCTTAGTACTGCAAGCAAACATAGGACCTACTGGTGTGGTGAGTTTGGTCATCAATATGATATTTTTTTCTTTAGCCTCTTGGGAGGTTAGAGTAGTCAGTTTCTTATATGTATACCCGAACCCACTTAGAGGATTGTACCCAATAGCAAAAGACTGACTTGTAAAACTTTTTTCAGATTGTAATTCTTGGTATGCTACATTAATTCTCAACATTCTCTGATATGTTTGAAAGGTAATGCCATGATTTCTATCAAACCACATCGATATCTTCTGGGGATCCAGGCCAGCTTCTTCTAGTTGCCAGTCTTCTACTTTTTTATCTTTAGAATTCTTTAGAAGTTTTAATGCTGTTAATGTGTCTGTGGGTGGGTGATTTTTATACTCGTCAGGTTTGCAGATTTTGCAAGGTCTATATCCAAATCTGAGTGCCTCTTTTATGTCTTCATAAAACAAAACATTTTCATATTTCGGTTTTCTTGCAGGGCACGTAGCTATACAAAAGATGCCTGTTGTTTTTACACCAACTATAAATTTATTGAGATATGCTGGATTTCTATCAATTAGAGCTTTGTAGTATTCTGCTATATTTTTTTCGTCAGTGACTTGCATACTTCCATTTTAGTGATTGCAAGATAATAGAAGGATAGAGTTGCCAACCGATTATTAGATAAGTATTTTATAAGTAAAAGTAGGAAATCACTTCAATATGAAATATAAAATGTCTATGTTTGATCGTTATTTTTTTTATCACATAATTACATACATACTATTTGAAGCATCTGAAATTCATATTAATAATTTTGACGATATTTTGTAATGAAATAGTTGTAGAACTCGTCTTGTCAGATGATCATAAGGTTTCTATTATAGATAATGCTGGGGAAGAAAGTAATGAAAAGGACAACATAGAATTGGAAGCTGAATCTGATTTTGTAAATAAGTATGCTGATTATCTTGTAGATCATATTGTATTGACGACTTCTTCTTTCAATCGAAATATTTTTAGAATTGCGAATCCTTTTCTCGAGATTCACTGTCCTCCGCCCGATTACGCATAGGCTTTAATTAACAATTAGAAACGAGCCATTGGTGTATGGACGTAGAGACACATTACCGTTTTATATAGACGCATATTATGTCTAATCATTTTATACATCTTGCCATTTTACACTTAGAATAATAAAAAGTGGTCATTTTTAGACCATACATAAATACATGCTTGTAAAATTTGCACATGATTATCATGTAGAAGTTTTACGGCAAAAAACCATATTAAACAGATGAATAATAAATCATATTTAGCAACATTAAAGAACGACATCCCAGCTAGTTTGGTGGTATTCTTTGTGGCATTACCTCTGTGTTTGGGGATAGCTCTCGCCAGTGGAGCGCCACTTTTTTCAGGAATTATCGCTGGTATTATTGGCGGTATAGTAGTAGGAAGTCTGAGTGGATCTAAGATAGGGGTCAGTGGTCCCGCGGCTGGATTGGCTGCGATTGTATTGACTGCCATCGGTACGCTAGATGGATATGAGAATTTTCTCGTAGCAGTAGTACTCGGTGGAGTTATACAGATTGTTTTTGGATTACTCAAAGCTGGTATCATTGGTTATTACTTTCCTTCTTCAGTGATCAAGGGAATGCTCACAGGTATCGGGATTATAATTATTTTAAAGCAGATTCCTCACTTTTTTGGTTATGATTCTGATCCTGAAGGTGACTTTGCTTTCTCACAAGTTGACGGGCAGAATACATTTTCGGAATTGGGGATAATGCTTGATAACATAAGTATTGGTCCTACTGTCATAGCTATAGCAGGACTATTGGTTATGCTGTTCTGGGATAAAATCCTGGCCAAGAAGGCAAAGTTTTTTAAGATTATCCAAGGTCCACTAGTAGCCGTGGTGATGGGAATCGTGTATTTCATAAGTACTAAAGGTACAGAATATGGTATCAAACCAGAGCACTTGGTAAGTGTTCCGATACCAAAAGACTTTTCATCATTTGTTGGTCAATTTAGCTTTCCCAACTTCTCTGCCATCACTATGCCTGCCGTATGGGTGACAGCTTTTACGATAGCATTAGTAGCTAGTCTGGAGACTTTATTGTGCGTAGAAGCGACGGATAAATTAGACCCCGATAAGAATGTAACTCCGACGAACCGTGAGCTATTGGCACAGGGTACAGGAAATATGATATCGGGACTTATTGGAGGATTACCTATTACGCAAGTAATAGTAAGAAGTTCTGCTAATATCCAATCTGGCGGAAAGTCTAAAATGTCAACAGTTATTCATGGTTTCATGCTCTTGATTTCAGTGGTACTTATTCCAGGCTTGTTGAATATGATTCCATTGTCTGTATTGGCAGCTATATTATTGATAGTAGGATTTAAATTGGCTAAACCCGCATTATTTGCGACGATGTATTCACTGGGATGGAAGCAGTTCTTACCATTTATCGTCACAGTATTGGGGATTATTTTTACAGATCTACTGATAGGTATAGGTTTAGGTCTATTGGTTGGTATTGCGGTGATTTTGATTAAGAGTTATCAGAATTCGCATTTCTTGCACATAAAAGATGAAAGCGACGGAGTCAATAAAATTAAAATGCAACTAGCAGAGGAGGTAACATTCTTTAATAAAGGTGCAATACTGAAGGAATTAGATAGTCTGCCTGAGAATTCATTCTTAGAATTAGATGTGACGAAGACGAAGTACCTAGACTATGACATACTAGAAATATTAGAAGACTTTGCGTCTAAGGCTAAAAATAAAAATATAGATATCAAGTTAATATCGGAGCAAGGAGAAGCTCTTAATCTTACTAATTATGTTGATTTCTTTAAGAATAATCCAGAGAAGGGTATAAAGAAGATGATTTAAGGATCAATTTATTTATAATTAGAAATAATTAAAACTAGAATAATATGCATACACAAACAAAAGATACACAAATGGTACTGACTCCACAGTCGGTTTTGGAAATGCTGAAAGATGGTAATAAAAGATTCCTATCTAAAAAGATTGCCGATAGAGACCATCATCAACAAGTAAAAGATACAAGTAAAGGTCAATACCCAATGGCCGTGGTATTGAGTTGTATTGACTCTCGAGTACCTGTCGAAATTGTATTCGATAAAGGGATTGGAGATATATTTAGCGCAAGGGTAGCCGGCAATATAGTAAATGAAGATATGCTAGGCTCTATGGAGTATTCTTGTAAAGTAGCAGGATCCAAAGTAGTAATGGTACTAGGTCATACCAAGTGTGGTGCGGTCACCGCTGCATGCAAACATACTGAGCTAGGAAATATTACAGCTTTATTGAGCAAAATAAAGCCAGCTGTAGATGAACTAGTAAAACCAGATGTAGAACTGACCTCAGAGATCATCGAAGATGTAGTGGTCTTAAACGTAAAGAAAGCAATAGATCAAATAAGAAAGGAAAGTCCAATCTTAAAGGAAATGGAAGACAACAGAGAGATCATAATTGTAGGATCTGTATATGATGTTGCAACAGGTGAGGTCAATTATCTGTAGCACCGAAGTATAGTTGTATATGGTCGTCAGTTGAGTAATCAATTTCTCGACAAGACTCATCAAAAGTCAATAGTTATTTATTTAGCTATTGACTTTTTTTATTTTGGTCGAGATATAAAATAATGATATATAAAACATCGTGCAATAAGGTCTCTGTTATAGGTGACGGACAGAAGTTAATCCAGTTGGTTTTATTGTGAATCTCATCAGTTTTCAATTTTTTTTCAATTTTTTTTATTCCGATACATATAAAATATCATATGTGTAAGAAATTATCATGTAACAAATTAGATTAGATTTTTAGTGGTAAGAAAGGGATGTTGATAATCGTAACTAACTGATAAACAATAAATATTATATTAAATAATTATGAAATATGTAAATCGTCTGTATCTTTGCTTTATAAATGTGTGCAATAATATTGTACACACCAACCAGAATATTACAAAAAATCCAATCAGGAATTTATAATTCCTCTTGCCAACCGTAATTTGATAATAGATCCGATGTGTGAGCCAAATGCTCGTGCAACAAATAAGAAATTTAATAATCACAATATTTTGGGATCATAGAGTTTTCGTTGTTGAAACTTTATTCCCTAAACAGTAAATTTTTAATTTTTTAAAAACGGATCTCATGAAGAAGACGAACTTAACGTTTCTCAAAAAACAAGCATTCAATATATTTGGGTGTCTGTTCATTTTACTTGGAGCCTACAGCTCCAATGCTCAATGCTCACTTGCCTGCAACGGCATGACTAACATCTCTCTAGACAATATGACTTCTAACTGCCAAGCTGAAATAACAGTAGCTATGGTAGCGGATGTTTCTGGTTGTCCTGGTGGAGATTTTACCGTCATTGTTAATGATATCGACGGAAACCCAATACCAAACGCCACTGTAACATCTGAACACATAGGTCAGACTTTGGAGGTTGTTGTTTTAGATGAAGTATCAAATAATCCTTGTTGGGGATTTATCTTTATAGAAGATAAATTACCTCCAGTATTGGATTGTACTCAAGCTCCTATGGACATTACTTGTTTTGAATTACAAGACTTCGTGCCAGTAGCTACGGACAACTGTGATACAGATTTAGATATCATCAAAACAAAGCCGGATAGTGTAGTAGTAAATAACTGCGACGACCCGAATGTATCAGATGAAGTTCTTAAGACTGTATTCGTAACGTATGTAGCTGTCGATGATCAAGGATTATCTTCAGAAGAATGTACTTTCGAGTTTTCAGTACTGAGAATTCAAAACTTTGACGAAATAGAAATACCTGAAAGCCTACTATTACAAAACGAAACTCAGCTAGAGTGTGATAGTGTATATAACACGCTTCCTAATGGTTTACCTTCACCACTTGATTTAGTTGTGCCAGGTCAGCCTACTATTTTTGGAACAGGTGTACCTACATTGAATGATATTGATTTATTCCCTAACTCTTTCCAAGATTGTAACTTACTAGTTACCTACACGGATACTGAATTGCCTCCGATCGGATGTGCTAAGAAAATAATGAGAAGATGGGATGTTATCGAATGGTCTTGTTCTAGTCCTCAGAGAGATACTTCTATGATTCAGATGATTGAGATCGTAGATAGCGAAGGACCAGCAGTGACTTGTCCTGCAGATTATACGATTAGTACAAATGGTAGCTCTTGTGAAGCTTCTGTAATCTTACCAGCAATTACAGCGGTAGATAACTGTAGTTCACAAGATCAGATTACATATGGTGTTTCATATGGAAATGGACCAGCACTTAATACTAATGGAGGATTAGCTCAATTGACTTTAGGTGAAAATGTAATTACTTATTCAGTATACGACGAATGTCTTAATTTGACATCTTGTTCATTCACTGTAACAGTGGTAGATAATACTCCACCTGTTGTAGTTTGCGATCAATTTACAGTAGTATCATTGACATCTGATGGATGTGCATATGTACATGCTTCAGTATTTGATGATGGATCATACGACGAATGTTCTGATATAACTCTATCAGTAAGAAGAATGGACAATGGAGTTCCTTGTGAAACTGGATCAAGTTGTACAGACGAAGATGACGAATTATTCGATGAGTATGTAAGATTCTGTTGTATTGATCAAGGTACTACTGATCTTATGGTTGTACTGAGAGCTACGGATGCTGAAGGAAATACAAATGACTGTATGGTAAATGTGGAAGTACAAGATAAACTTGCTCCAACTATTGCATGTCCAGCACCAATGACGGTGAATTGTGATTTCGCATACGATGAAAATAATCTAGCCGCTTTCTTTGGTGAAGCTATAATAAGTGACAACTGTGGAGTACAAGTGCCAACAGATGTAATCAATACAGATGGACTTAATCAGTGTAACATAGGAACAGTAACAAGAACTATAAGCATAGGTACTCCTGGTACTACTAATTTCTCTTCATGTACTCAGACGATCACATTCATCGCTATTGATGAGTTCAATGATGGTGTTGATGATTCTGAGCCAGATACAGATATCACATGGCCAGAGGATGTATTGATGAATGGATGTGAAGATCCGACAGGTGTAGACTATCTGCCAGGTAACTTACCTGTAGGTAGCCAATTCCCTACATATGTAGAAGGTGCTTGTGATTTAGTAGGAGCTAACTACGAAGATCAAATCTTCCCTTTCAATAATCCAAATGGAGACGCATGTTTCAAAATAGTAAGAACATGGACAGTTATTGATTGGTGTCAGTTTGATACAGACGCTTCTGGAGCGACGACTTACCCATCATGGACACATGTACAGATCATCAAGGTAAATGATGATGAAGGACCTACTGATATCGTATGTTCAGGACCATCATCTGTATGTACATTTGATTCTGAATGTGCAGACGGTGCGATCGAGTTAGGAGCTACATCTTCTGATATTTGTACAGAATTCTTGGACTGGTCATATACGATCTTTACTGACGGTCAAGGTGACGGTAAATTAGATGATATAGTAGTCATAAATAATGTACCACAAACATTCAACGGATTCGGAGCTAACACAATCAATGCAAGTGGAACATACCCTATCGGTACTCACAAAGTAGTATATACTTTCTCTGATAAATGTGGTAATGTAACTAGTAAAGAATTTCAATTCTCTATTGTGAATTGTAAAGCACCAACAGCATATTGTCATAATGGATTAGCGGTGGACTTAATGGAGCATGGAGATAATGGTTCTGTTCAGTTATGGGCTACTGATTTTGATGCTGGAAGTTCACACCCATGTGGATACGAAGTATATGTATCATTCGATCCGATAGTAATATCACCGACGGGTAATGTGGATGCAGGAAACGGTATCTTGATCAATGTAAACAATGGAAAAGAATATACATGTGATAACCTTGGAGACAACTTCGTGGATATCTATGCAGGTGTAGTAACGCCAGAGGGAGAAGTTATCCAATCTTTCTGTACAGCTACATTGAATGTACAAGATAATATGAATATCTGTCCAGCGGGATCTGGATTGAAAGTAGACGGTAGCATCGCTACATCTAGCGATGTAGAATTGAATAATGCTCAAGTAACATTACTAGGAAGCGAATATGCACCTACTATGACTAGTGAAAACGGTACTTACGCTTTCCCAGCTATGCCAGCGGGAGGTGCTTACTCTATATCACCATTGAAAAATGATGATTATACGAACGGTGTATCTACATTGGATTTGGTAATGATTCAGAGACATATCTTAGGTCTTGAGACACTAGATAGTCCTTATAAAATGATCGCCGCAGATATCAATAATGATGAAGATCTATCAGCTGGAGATTTACTCCAATTGAGAAAATTGATTTTGGGTACTATAACTGAGCTTCCAAATAATGGATCATGGAGATTTATCGATGCGGAATATACATTCGAAGATGTAACTAATCCATTAGCAGAGACATTACCAGAATCATACGATATCGAAGTACTTAACTCTGATATGAGCGTAGACTTTGTAGCGATCAAAATAGGAGACATTAATGATAATGTAAATGCTAACTTGACTGGTACTAAAGAGGTAGTTACAAGATCAGCTAATACAGTTGAGATGACAGTTGAGAACCAATCATTCGAAGCTGGAAATACAGTGACTGTTCCTGTAAGACTAACAGAAGAGATGGTTGCGACAGGATTACAATTTACAGTAAACACTGGAAGCGCATTGGATTTCGCAGGGATCAACTCTGAGTCAATCAATATCTCTGAAAACAACATAGGATTCGCTAGATTATCAGAAGGTATCATTACACTAAGTTGGAACCATGCAACAGGTGTAGCATTATCAAGTGATGAAGAAGTGGTAGAATTAGTATTCAATACGAACAAAGCGGGTACTATAGCTACTGATTTGAATATCACATCTGATATCATCAATGCTGAAATCTACAACGGAGACTTAGAAACTATGGATATCGACTTCATCGTAGAAGGAAGAGATGCAGTAGAAGGGGAGTTTGTTTTATACCAAAACACACCAAACCCATTCACTGAAGCGACAGAGATTACTTTCGAGCTACCATATGCTGAGAAGGGAAGTCTTACTGTATATGATATGACTGGTAAGATTGTGACTAGAGTTCAAAGAACATTTGATAAAGGAACAAATCAGATCACACTTACAAGAGAAGATCTTGCTGGATCAGGAGTACTATACTACCAATTAGAGGTAGGAGCGTACAATGCATCTAACAAAATGATCTTAATAGACTAAAACATACGAGTAGTTATTCTACTTAAGAATTACTGTTTTTGGGATAGGACCCTCCTTCACTTTGTTGAAGGGGGTCTTTTTTTTTACCCTACATTCATATAGTAGAATACTCTTGTTAGAATTTTTAACGCAGACCCAACTGCTTATTTTTGATTCGAAATTATAAAGGTGTAGTTAGATGGAACCTAGATAATAAGTTCTGCATTGATTAATATCGGTGCTAAAGGTTAGTTTTGCGAACAGAAGTAGATTTTTTAATAAATCAATAAAGTTAAATAATGAATGGGTAGAGTCTTAGGGGTAGATTTCGGAACTAAAAAGTGTGGAGTGTCAGCTACTGATTCACTTCAAATCATAGTATCACCGTTAGGTACATATCCTACTGTGGACCTTCTGCCATTTCTAAAAGAATATATAGAGAATGAGCCTATAGAGAAGATAGTCTTTGGGAGGCCAACACACAAAGACGGCGCCAGTACATATTTACAAGATCATATTGATATCTTTGTAGCTCAGTTGGCAGCTCTTTTTCCTGCCATTGCTATAGATTATCAAGATGAGCGGATGACTTCAGTGCAGGCGAAGAATATAATATTGCAAAGTGGTTTGAAAAAATCAAAGAGGAGAGATAAGAACCTTGTAGATAAAATAAGTGCAGTGCTGATTTTACAAAAATATCTAGGTCATATTTAATTGTAAATGAGATCAGATACTTGAAAGATGATATAGATTTGACTTATGTTATACTAAGTCGAATTTTTAAAAAAAATATAAATAAGAATAAATGATTTTACCAGTATATGCTTATGGGCAGCCAGTTTTGAAAAAGGAAGGCGCAGAAGTTGATAAAAACTTCGAAGGGCTTAGCGATCTCCTAGAAGATATGTGGGAGACCATGTATCATGCCCAGGGGATAGGTATAGCAGCGCCTCAGATTGGAAGAAGTCTGAAGATATTTCTAGTAGATACAGTCCAAGCGATGGAAGAGGGTGAAGAAGACAAAGGAATCAAAAAAGCATTTCTAAATGCTGAAATACTTGAAGAAGATGACGAATTATGGGCATACGAAGAAGGATGTCTAAGTATACCAAATGTAAAAGGAGATGTCGAGAGAAGTGATAAAATCAAAATAAAGTATCAAGACGAAAACTTCAATGAATATATTGAGGAGTATAGTGGGATCAATGCTCGTGTCATTCTACATGAATATGATCATATCATGGGCAAGCTATTCACTGAAAAGTTGAAACCACTAAAGAAGAAAATGATAAGTCGTAAATTAGATCAGATTAAAAAAGGGAAAGTGAAAGCGGATTATAGGTTGAGATTTGTCAAGTCAAAGTAAGGACTATTTCCTACCAAAATCAGCAGGTATTTCTCCCCAATTTTTAGTATCCCACTTTATAATAGGATTTGTGTAAGTATTGGCTTCGAGCCAAGTGACAGCCCTGCCCATCATGTCGAATAGATTGGCATTGCGGTCAGTCTTCTTGAGGGTTGTTTTTACTTTTTTATTTCTGACCCACGCCATCGCTGTTTTGGAGTCAGTATATATAGGAGTATTTAGTCCTCTTTTTTTCAACATTGCCAGTGCGTGTACCAAGGCTAGAAACTCACCGACATTATTAGTGCCGTCCTTGTGCGGTCCTTGTCGGAATATTTCTTCTCTACTTATTGTGTGTACGCCTCTGTATTCCATGATTCCAGGATTGCCGCTACATGCTGCATCTACTGCGATAGAATTGGATATGATCTTGTCGGCAAATTTTGATAGATCTTGTTGTCCTTTGGGATCCTTAGTTGTGGAAGATTTATTGCCCACATGCTTAGAGTATGGATCTAGAAATGCATCGTGCGCTTCATCTCTCGTTTTGAAGCTTTTATATTTTGCAGCTGGAAAGTTCTTAGTCTGCTTTAGACATTCATTCCAGTTGTCATAGACGCCTGGCTGATGTCCAGCCCACACTACGTAATATTTTTTTCCTTTTGCCACGGTTGATTTCTTTAGCTATTCTTTATTGTAGACGAATGATTACTCTATTTTTGCGTAAAAATAGAAGAATAGATAGTAAGAGGCGTATTTCTCAACGAAGTATTTAAAAACATCAGGGACGTACATTCAGTAAGATTTTGATTTGTTGATTAAGCTCACTATCTCTGTAATCACCTCAAATATAATATTCTAGAAAAAAACTAATATGATAATAGATTCACATGCACATATATATCTTGAAGAATTTGATGAAGATATAGAACAGGTGATTGATGATGCAAACGCTGTAGGTGTCACAGAAATATATATGCCCAATATTGATAGTACTTCTATAGACAGGATGCATAGTATAGAAGAGCGTTATACAAATTGTAAATCTATGATGGGTTTACATCCGTGTTATGTAAAAGAGAATTATAAAAACGAGCTAGAAATCGTAGCTGGTCATCTGCGCAATAGAAAATATAGTGCAGTAGGGGAGATAGGTATTGATTTGTACTGGGACAAGACTTTTGCCGATGCACAATTCGAAGCATTTAGATATCAGATAGAACTGGCTAGAGATCATGAGATAGGCTTCGCAATACACTCCAGGGATGCGCTCGATGATACTATTAGGATAGTGACGGAGATGCAGGATGGTAACTTGAAGGGTATATTTCATTGTTTTAATGGTACTGTAGATCAAGGGAAGAAAATAATAGACCTCGGCTTCTTTCTGGGTATAGGCGGAGTAGTCACCTATAAAAATGCGGGCGTGGACAAGGTAGTTGCGCAATTGCCATTGTCGTCGATGGTATTGGAGACAGATAGCCCATATCTATCTCCTGGTCCGAAGCGAGTAAAGCGAAATGTTCCATCTAGGATCCCATTGATAATAGATAAGCTGGAGGATATATTGGAAGTGGATCGTGATGAGATAGCCAAAGTGACATCAGCGAACTGTGGAAAAGTGTTTTCGTATT
>CALLMH010000107.1 GCA_938007965.1 uncultured Saprospiraceae bacterium
AAGGACTATCTTCTCCTAATAGTTTCTCTTTTGAATATAGGTGGCTTTTCATCCTTTTGTAGAGCTCTGAACCTTCTTCTGGTAAATCATTATTATTTTTCATCTGTCAAAGTTAATAGACACACTTTAATGAACAGTCTCTGCCGCCCCGACTAAATTGAGCGTAGTAATTGATTTTACTAGGCTCTTTTTTGTTTTTATAATATTATGAATAATTATATCACATACATCATACATTCTGAGTTACTACAGCGCTATTACACAGGATCAACATCGATGAGATTAGGAGATAGACTTCAGCCACATAATGTCTAGACCTACATTTCCTATGGGGCAGGTTGTTGCCATGTTTTATGACCTAGGGAGTACCATATAACAAAAGTTAGATCTGTCAATTTTTACTTTTAATTAATTTTGTACTTAGTAATATGTGAGACCAAACTACTCATTTAATTATTTTATTGTCTAAAGTATATCACAAAGAACTCTTGTTTCATAATAAGTTATTTTTTGCAGATATCCAAAACACCAAAACACCATGAAAAAACTCTTCAACGAAACTTTATTTTGCATTTTATGCATATTTTCCATGCTTTCAAGCGCAGTCAATGCAGAAACCTATTTTCTTGATGACAACTTAGATGGGCAAACTATATTTAATCAAGGACAAGCTATAGATTTGTATGATACTGGAGGGCCAATAAGGCCATATGAAAGCGGAGAATATTTTGAAGTTACATTCAGTGTTGATGGTAGTGCATGTGACGATGTCATTCCTTTATTATGCGGAGAAACAATTAGCTCATCAACATTTGGGGAAGAAAATACATTTGATAATAATTTCTATAGTACTTGTGGCGATGGGTCAGATTATGATGGTAGGGATCAAATATATTCGTTTCAAAGATCTGCAACAGGTGAAATTAATTATATTGCTCTAAATCAATATAATATTGGACTAGCGGGACAAGATTTGGAGGTTTTTATTTTTAGTGATTGCCAGCTAAGTGGTGGAGAAATTAGCCCTTGTTTGTCGTTGCCATATAACAATAATGGTTATTTGAATCCTGCCATGAATGTCATTGAATTCACTGACCAAGAACCAGGAACTTATTACATCGTAATTGATTCTAAGACGGATCAAGGTGGAGGGAATTATAGCCTTACGATTAGCTGTGATGGGTTTGATTGTGATCTAGCGGAATCTATTATATGTTCTGATCCATTAGAAGGAGAGATTGATAATGAAGACATAAATAATAATAGTGGTTACAGTTTTGGTTGTGTTACTATTGGGAATAATCCCAACCCTTCAGACCTTCCAAACGGGATGTTTACATCTGGTGAGGATTATTATAAATTTGTTGCTCCTAATACAGGTGATTTTGAAGTAGTACTGGATATTCCAGGGGGACAAGACCTAGAATTATTTATTTTTAAATCTGAGGATTGCTGTGAAGTTTTTAATCCATTTGGAGGAGATGTAATTTTTGTTGCTACAGATCCTATTGCTTGCAATGCTCAATGTATTACAGGTTCTACTGGACAGCCAGGCCAAGGAGAGTCAATTTTTATAGAGAACTTGAATGAAGGGGAAGAGGTTATCATTGTTGTCGATGGATTTTTAGGAGCACAAGGCCAGTATATACTTGAAGTTAAATGCAACAACCTTGATTGTACAAATGGGGAACTTTTATCATGCGGTGAAGTCATATATGATAATAATTTTACAGCTGAAAATAATGTAGAAGAGTATTGTGACAACTTAGATGTTGGTTTTACTATGGAGGGACCAGAAGTAGTATATGAATTTAATCCAGGATTTGAAAATAGAGCGTCATTTTATCTAACGAATCCTAATGGTCAAGATTTAGATATGTTTTTATTAGAAGATTGTAATCCTTCTAACTGTGCAGCTACCTCTGATAATCAAAGCCCATTGGCCATGGATCTTATAAGTAATGTATTACTTAATACCAATAATACCTATTATTTAGTTGTGGATGCAGATGATCCAGTAGAGACTTCTTATGTACTAAATGTCAACTGCGGTTATTCATGTATTGATATTCCGTCTATTGATTGTGGAATAATAGAAGGTGCTAATGAGGGAGTAGGATTCCAAATAACAAACAGCCTTACTTTTTATAGAAACTTAACCCAGGCACAACAACCAAACCTATTTCAGGGAGAGTATTTAAGTGAATATAATGCACCTGAGGTGGTTTATAGTTTTACACCTTCATTAACAGGAGACTACACCTTTAATCTAGAATTAGAAGAATCAGTTGAAATGGATGTCTTGGTCGCATTAGAATGTACTGGTCAATCAAATATATTTGATGTAATAGGTAATTCTCAAGCTCCATTCCCTAATGGGACGGATAATATGACACTCACTTTGAATGGTGGTCAGACTTATACCGTGATTGTAGATGCTAGAGGAGGCACTGCTGGTCCACTAACTTCTGGATATACCCTTACCATCACTGGCTGCGAAGCCGATGATTTCTGCGATTTTGTCATTCCTTACCCAGAAGATGATGAAGACTACATTCCATATGTACTTTTTGAGGACGATCAATTGCCTAACAATGTTGATTCATTTACCATAAACTTTCCATTAGATACTATAGGTAATGGAGATTATATTTTTTCTGAAACAATTTTGCCTAACGACAATGGAGATTTAGAATACATTTGCCCAGAGCCTGGATGTTATTTTATATGCTTTTGGTACGAGAATGAACAAGGAGAACTGGAGTCTTGCTGCATTAAGTACTGTGCAGAGTTTCCAGTCGATGATTGCTCAAGTACACCACAAATAGTGGTAGTAGACGAAAATGAAGAAACAAGTATTACTGAATGCTATTTTGAATGCCCACCAGATATTACTTTGGGATTAACACAGAATATTCTAAATGCAGATAGCACATTCATCTCTGTAACAGGAAATGGTATAGACACAACTCTTGCTGATGGAAGTGCAGGTACAATTTTATTACCAAATGGTCAATATGAAGTATGTTGCTGGGAATATGATGAAGCTTGTGATTATTGGAGCATCTGTTGTGAGACGTATTGTCTGCCGTATATAGATCCAATGGACCAATGCATTCCAATTTTTGAAAATGTAGCAGAAGGCAGGTACAGCACAGATTTCGGAATTAATTTCCCTAAAGTCTCTCCAGAAGCAAGTGTTTCGACGCCAATAATTAATGGTGTTATGGTAACACAAATAGATTTCACTGATTTTGGAACATATCGAGTTTGTTATGACTATTTAGATCCTATTGATGAGTCTTGTTGTGAATACATTTGCTATGAACCAAACGACACCGATTCAGATAAATGTTTTAGTATCGAATACAAAAATGATACAACAGTACAACTTACTTGTATAGATGACGATGTTCTTTTTTGGAACTGGATTGCATTATGTCCGCCACCAGGTGATTGTGTCGGAGGAGAATTACAAGGTAATGGAGCCTGTTTTGAAATACCACAATATGATGTTAGGACAGAATTTCAAATCTGCAAAAACTACGAAGGATGTTGCGGTCAGATAGAAGTTTGCTGCGACACAATTTGCTATAATCCATATGAACCATATGAATCTATAAGTGATGGAGGTAATCAATTTATAGAGTGTGATGATATAGAGATCGATTCATTCTTTATTGACGCTGATGGTGATATCTCAGGACAGTTTATATATACAGGTCCAGGAGCAACAGATGTAGATCCTGATTCTTCTTACTGGGAGATCATTACACTAGACAATCCTGGTTCTCCGAGTATCTTCGAGATGGACAAAAAAGGATCAAATAAAATGATCTTCAATACGCAAGACATTGGTCCAGATGATGGAGACGAATATGATTTTGAACCTGGAGATGATTATATCATATGCTTCTCATATATAGAAGATGATGGATGTAGAGAGTACTGTTGTATAAAGATAGAAATTCCTGATTCTTGTGATGATCAGACTCCTGTATATACGGGTACTGATGGTTCGTTAGACTATTCATATACGATAGATGATAACCTATCTGGTCAAGTACAGGGCTGGTATATATCTGATGGAGGTATCATTTCTGGAAATGGTGATGTCATAGATGTACAATATACTCTTGACGGTACTTATACGATTTGTAATCTAGTATATGATGAGCTGACTAAATGTTATAAACTATGTTGTGAAACGTACTGTATCACCAACCCATTCTCATGTAACGAGGAGATAGCGCCAACTAACAATGGTGATGGATCATGGGACCTTGATCCATTTGACATCTTCGTGAACAATGCGATGTGGCAGATTGACCTACCTGAAGAATATGCAGGAATAATACTGCCAGAAGATGTGCACAACTTCGACCCAACTACAGCACCATATAATATACCGGCTGGTGAAATTCTTACCATTAGTGTAAAGTATATAGATCCATTTACAGGATGTACTCGTATCTGCTGTGATGTAGAATGTTTCGATCAAGAAGGAGATTGTGCTCCTGATTGTTATGATAGTTGTTGTGATGGTGTGGATAATTCCTGGATTGCAACTGTCATTGACGATTATGATATATTTTGTGATACAGGAGGAGATTTCAATGATGGAGTTGTATTTCAAGTCAGTGTGCTTGGAGTTTGCCAATATCATTTTTTACGCCCATCTCCTTTTATGAGCCTTGGGGTGACCTTCGATGTCTATAGTTGTGACGGATCATTTATAGAAACTATTAATACTGATTTAACTGGACAATATTCTAATCTGACTCCAGTTTGGACTTGTGATGATGGTTTCAATATAGCTTGTGAAGATATCTGTCCAAATCCAACTGAGATTTATTGTGAAGATTTTATCTATTTACCCAGTGGTCTATTGAGTGAAAATTTAGAGAATTGGACACAAATTGGTTCAGTAGATCAAGAAAATGCTGTCTCAGTTGAAGGAGGAGGGGTTTTATTAATAGTAGACGAGGGGCACGCTAGGTATACCGTTCCATTTGATAATGCAACTCAGATTTGTTTCTCATTAAATCTCACTGGAGAAGAAGAAACACTAAGTAATGCATCTTTTACCCTCATGGATGAAGCTAATAACGAAATTAGAGTTGATTTATATGGTTGGGAGTCATCACCAATTGCAAGTAATGTGAGAGTTTTATACAATGGTGTAAGTCAATTAGGACCTATAAATATTGTTGTAGATAATGAGCCTTTTGATATTTCTTTGACTTGGGTTAATGGAGTGTTTAGTATTAAGTTCAACAATATAGTGTTAGCAACTCAGAGTTTTTCTCAGATAGGAAGTATTTCGAGCTTTGATGTTATTAGTTTTGGTGGAAATAATGGAAACCAGAGCACCACTCTTTCAAACCTATGCTTCAAATCCTGCGAAGGTTGTGATGATGATTTCACATTTGATGCAGAGACATTCACAACTTGCGGCGACTTGGTTGTAACTACTATTAGTGGTGTCACGGATAATTCTGCAGTGGTCGGAGTAACTTACAGCGGTACAGAGATTGATAATGGACAAGGGTTCGATATCTATGAAGTTGTAGATGGAGAACCTGTCCTACAAGGAAGTAATGATACTGGAGTTTGGGATTGTGAGACAGATAGAGATTATCTCTTCTGTTATAAATATCTAGATGATGATGGATGTATTCAGTACTGTTGTGTAAAAGTAAGGATACCAACTGGGTGTCAAGATATCACTCCTAATTATGTAGGAGAAGATAATTCGCTGGCGTATACATACACCTATGAAGGCAGCACAACAGTTGATAGTTGGTTTATAAATAATCAATCAGTTGAGGGTGGTACTACGTCTGATATCATAATTTATCCTGCTCCGGGTACTTATTATGCATGTTGTCTAGTGTATAATCCTATGACACAATGTTACGAGATATGCTGCCGAAAAGTCTGTGTAGAAGGGCCATTAGATTGTGCAGATGTTATAGACGAAAACTTCCAAGTAAGTACTGGGACGTTTGATCTGATGCTACTTGCACCGAATGCGACGATTATAAGATGGCAGATAGATCTTCCATTAGCGTTTACGCAAGAGGTTACTGACCCATCTATTTTTGATCCTACAGCATTAGGCATACCAGAAGGGACTACGATCACTATCAGTGTAACTTATATCGACAGTGATGGTTGTACAAAGGTTTGTTGCAAACCATTCTGTTCTTCTGGACCAGGTAATTGTAACCCCGTCATGGATCCATGTACAGAAACTACTGAGGTATTATGTGAGACATTCGAAAACTATAATACTGGAGATGATGTGGATATAAATGCTGATTGGGTATCTTCGGGAGAAAGTTGTATTATAGCTGAAGAAACAAACGGCAATAAATATCTAGAAGTAGAATTTAATGGTACTGATTGTGACGCGCAATATGTATTCCCACAAAACACAAGTGATTTATTTGAGATTAATTATAGAGTATGGATACCTGTTAATAGTGGATTAGCTATGAATATGGTAGATGTAGGCGGATTACAAAATGATTTGCAGATTAACTTCATTGCGGCTGATGTTGCCACGTTTGCTAATATCAGAGTTGGTGGTAATCAGTTGACAAGTGGAAATAATCCTCAGGTTGGCGACGATTATCAAGAGCTAGACTATCCATTAGAAGAATGGTTCGATATCCGAGTGATTCAAGATTTTATCAATGGTACAGTTTGGATTTATATAGATGGGAATGCATTTGCTGAGGTAGAAAATGCAGGATTGGATCGACTTTTTAGGTTTGAAGTGAGCAGTGCTTTGACAGCAAATGGTCAAGCAGGGGTTGATGACTTATGTTATAATGTTTGTGGTGGGTGTGAGAATGAATTTATCTATGACCCAGAGGTATTTGAGAGTTGTGATGATATTTCCATAATATCTCTTGTTAATAATACGGATGGCACTACAAATATTACTGTCAATTATACAGGAACAGAAATGGGTAGCATCGATATATTTGAGGTGGATGGAAATAACCTTATAGAATTAGATAGTCAATCGAATACTTCAGCAAATTATAATTGTCAATCTGGTAGCACTTATCTATTCTGTTTCAAATATTTAGACAAAGATGGATGCATCCAATACTGTTGTATTAAAGTAACTTTACCAGCATCATGTGGAATTATCGTTCCTACATTTACAGGCAGCTCCTCAAACTTAACTTTTAGCTATAGTTATGAATCCTCAGGAGATGATGTAGTAGAAGGTTGGTTTACGATAGATGGTTATGTAGAAGGAGAAACAACAGGATCTGTTTCGTTCACCATGGCAGATACATATACAGTATGTTGTTTGTTATGGGATCAAACTTCACAGTGTTATACGCTTTGTTGTAAGACGTTCTGTGTAGAGGATCCTAATGAATGTGGTGATATTATTGTAGGTGCGTTTGATGTAGGTATAGGTATATATGATCTTACAGTTAATACATCAGATGCAACAATCTTGAGCTGGCAGATAGATGCTCCTTCAGATTTTGCTGGACCGATAGATAATCCGGATGCTTTTAGTCCTGCGGCATTAGGGATACCAGAAGGGACCCTGTTATTGATTAGTGTAACTTACATCGATCAAGATGGATGTACCAAAGTATGTTGTGATAATCTATGTTCATCAGGGCCTGATAACTGTGATCCATGCGAACCTACTCCTCCTGACTGTGACTTATTTACGGTAGATGAGGTTGAGTTAGCGGATGGATATGGATTTGATTTTGATGATGACAATCAAGATGAGATAAAAATCAATACATTCATCACAGAGCCTGATGGAAACGTAGTGACTCAAAGTGGATTTTCTAATATGTATGTGGGAGATCAAGAAGGTACCTATGTGTTCTGTAGATTATATAGAGATGAGTGTAATATTTCGTATGAATGTTGTGATACAATATGCGTATTAGAAGTACCATTAGATTGCAGTTCAGATATAACTGTTTCATTCACAGATGATACAACCGCAGTGTTTACTCATATGATTTCAGGTGGAGCATCTTACGTATGGAATTTTGGAGATGGAACTATACTAGAAGGTTCGTCTAGCCCAATAATTCATGTTTATCCTAATGCCCCTGCAAGTTACACTGCCGCGCTTACAGTTACTGATGCTTGTGGCAATGAATGTGAAAAATCTGTAGATGTTACAGTTGTTGTCGAGACAGAGGATTTTACAGTAGTACCAATAACCGAAGATGTGTCTTGTTTAGGGTTTGAAGATGGTTCTATTAATCTTATTATTTCTGGAGGTACTATGCCTTATGAAATTGACTGGCTAAACGGCCCAGATGGGGAAATCATATGGGAAGATTTATCACCTGGCGAATATATCGTCACCGTATCGGATTCTGGAGGAGAGGACATCATGTTGACTATAAATATAGGTTCACCTACTGCACCTGTAGCATTAGTAGATGTTGTATCTACCACTTGTGGGCAAAATGACGGAGAGATTTTAGTAAGTATTCAAAATGTAGTAGAAATTTCAGATGTGATTCTTCGTCTTGGAGATGATATCATTGCTAGTAATGAATTAGGTGCGTTCTCCGGTTTAGTGAGTGGTATGTATGCCATTGATATAATTTATGGAGAAAATTGTGTAATTACTGTCAATGCAGATGTAATGGAATCAGAAGACTTTCTGTTATCTTTAAATGATCTCGATATCAATTGTGAGACTACAGTTACATTAACTACAGGATTAGAGTCGGAAGGGTTTACTTTCATTTGGATGAAGGATGGTGAGACTATTGAGGAAGAAACATCTAGTAGTCTAGTTGTGACATCATCAGGAGACTACTCAGTAACTGTTGACAATGGATCATGTGTGAAGACTAGTACGTCAACGATTAATTTTGTACTAAAGGCTGATATTACGGTTGAGGCTCAAAATACTACTTGTGGGGAAGACAATGGGTTAATAATCCTTGCTAGTAATAATGATGTCGGCATATCTACCATATTAAGTAATGGTCAGATGGTGTCCACAAACGGCCTTGTCGATCTACCTTCGGGAGCATATGATCTTACCATTACAGATGAAAATGGCTGTGAAACCAAGATTACAATAATGATCGAAGAATCTACATTACCTGAAATAATAGTAGATGCAACGAATGCAGGTTGTGGTAACGCAGATGGTACTATACTGATAACCACGTTTGAAGGAGTAGAAATCACTTCTATTCAAAACGATGATACTGGAGAAGTAGTAGATGGCAATAGTCTATCAAGTCTTATGGCTGGTGACTATCTGTTTACTGTTACAGATGAGACTGGTTGCTCACAACCAGTCTTTGAGTCAATAGAAAGTGAGGCTGACTTCTCGATTTCATTAGGAGAAGATCTACTCGTGTGTGCTAATGAGAATATGGTGTTTACCACGGGTGTAGATTATGCGGGTACAACTTATGAGTGGTATTTAGATAGTGACTTAGTTGGAGAAGAGTCTGAGTACTTACCTACACAACCAGGAGAGTATGTAGCTGTCGTCACTGATAGTCAAGGGTGTATTGACGAAGATACTATCATGGTATTTTACTACCCTACACTTATTGAGATTGATGGAGAAAGTGGTGAATTCTTCATTGGTGAATCTGTCACATATACAGTGCTAGGAGCAGAGAGTATTCAATGGACAAGTGATGATATATCCTTACCATGCTCTGATTGTGAGGAGTTCAACCTTGAAATATTAGACCCTGGTGAGTTAACTTTGACGGCAACCGATGTAAATGGATGCTTAGAAGAAACGACATTTGTGATATCAGTAGACAACGAACTAATTTTTCCTAACTACATCACTCCTAACGGAGATGGCATAAATGATGTGTTAGAGATTGAAGGAGTAGAACAAATATCTATGCCAAGATTAGTCGTTTTCAATAAATGGGGACAAGTAGTAGCTGATATTGAAAATTACCAAAACGATTGGAAAGGTACTGATCGTTATGATAATGAGTTGCCAGATGGCGCATATTATTATTCGCTAGACTATACGATTGGTGAATCTAACTTCCAAAAAGTCTCAGACCTAACCATATTAAAAAACCAATAGTAAATCATTTGTCAGGTAGTGTATTAAAATCTTATTACACTACCTGTAATGTTAAAAATTAGAATCATGAAAAATATATTCAATATCTTAAGCTTTGTAGTACTTTCATTTTCTGCAATATTTGGACAACAATCAATAGAAATACCGCATAACTATAATAATCAATTTTTAAGAAACCCAGCAGCAACCGGGTTATGGGAAGATTTAGAGGTTTCAGCTTTTTATACAAAGGCATTTACCAATATTGACAATGCACCTACTACATTTTTTGGTGCGGTTCAGTACCCTGTTCCTGGACAAAATGCAGCTTTTGGCGTTAGTCTTATCTCAGAAAAAGCTAGTCTGCTTAGCACGATAAGCCTGGCGGGAACCTTTGCTTATAAACTAAGAGGTCTATTAAGTAATGACGATTTCTTGTCTATGGGAATTGGAATGAATTTAAATTACTTGGGCTTTGATGGAAGTAAGGCAATCGTAGTTGATGGCAACGAGCCTAATCTTGTTGGGTCAGAAAGTGGATTTGGAATAAATTTTCAGATGGGAGTACTGTATTCTTCTTCTGACAATATAAACAAAAGAGGAAGTGATGATTTCATTTATCAAATTGGTACTGGTTTGGCAAGGGTAAGCAGATCTGTTAATATCCGCTCTCGCTATTCGTTTCAAGAACAAACTCATCTTAATGGCTTATTATCAATAATATATTCCACGGATGCTTCATTAATAATACGGTCATATTTAGAAGCATTGTATGAAACGAGTGGTCAACTTAATTTAACTCTAGGTGGTAGGGCCTCACTCGGAGAATCTGTCATTCTCGGTGGATCATTTGATAGTCATTTAGCTCTAGGAATAGAAATCGGATATAGGCTCAAAACTTTTGGAGATGGATACTCTACTGTAGTTGCCAATTTTAACATTCCATTTGGCCAAGTGAGTGATTTTGTAAACCCTGGGCTTGGTCTGAGTTTTCACCATTCTTTTGATCTTAATGGAGGTTGGTAAAACATTGCATATAAAAATAAAAGTAATTTCATATTATTGAATATCGTTATTGTTAATGAACAAATTTAAATAATACAGTATCAAATGGAATTGAATAAATTGAATCTATTCTTAGTGAATCTGGATTATCATTAATTTTAAAATAGTGCATTCTACTTGCTTTAACGTGATAGACTTCGTCAGAATTCATAGAAATACCTGAGGCACCAGGTATATAGGTAGACCCTATACTATTAAATGGCTTAGCATACCCTATACTATCCTTTACAATAACTCTTATCCACCCCTCAGGGTCCATCACAAATTCTGGATTATAAAACTCATTCTCCCCAGTAAATACAAGTTTAGATTGGTTACCATCATATGGAAAGTAACCATCAGCTGATATTTCACCTATTTGGAATGTAGTAGCATCATCATAAGTACGAAAATAAAATTCTCCATCAGTATCTGTCCTGACAGTATCCACTAGATATAAAATAGGATTTTGTAAACCTCCTTGAGAGACTACTCCAAATAAAGGAACAAGTACATTTGTTACAGGATCAAGAGTCCCAAATTCTACAACAGTACCGCGTAATTGAGTCCCTTCAAAATCATCATCCCCTCCAGGAAAGCAAGATGAGATTACGAATATTGTGATAAGAAATGGTATAATTTGTTTCATGATTGGTAATTTTCGTACTGACAATATAGGTGATCCATATTGGTAAGACAAGATAATTGGATAATATTCTTGCATATAGTTTGGGAAATATATTGGAAAAAGAAGTTCTTGAAATTCATTGGAAAATACTGATTGCTTGCACTTTACGAAGCCATGTAGACTGGTTTATTAAGGGTGTGTCAGATAATCGATCTTAGTTGTATTGTGATTTTGAGCCGAGATCATTTTGAAGCAAACTTGTATGTAATCGCATATCGATCTAATAGAATGTCAATAATTATTAAGAAAAATGTAATCTTTGAGTAGACTTCACGTCAGCAAACACACAAAACAACAATATCAAATGAAATCCGAGAAAGCGAAAGGCAGAAGAAAATTCATGAAGAATACTATCATGGCATCTTTTTCGAGTATAGTGGGGATGCCTATAGTTTTTGGCTCCAATATGCCTAAAGAATTACTGCCAATAGGTTTTTTTGATGGTAGCTTACCGCCTGACTTAATCGGTAAAAGTAATCTACTGACCGTATTGAATGATCGTCCTGTAAATGCAGAAGCTGCGGCACATCTTCTTGATGATGATCTTACACCAAATGATATGTTTTTTGTAAGAAATAATGGAATCCCGCCAGTGAATGTCGATGTGAATAAATGGTCACTAACGATAGAAGGAGAATCTGCTAAGCAATCAAAAACATATACACTACAAGAACTCAAAACAAAATTCAAACAATATACCCTTAATCTGACTCTCGAGTGCGGAGGCAACGGCAGAAGCGAATTTAATCCACCCGCTAAAGGTAATCAGTGGAGTACAGGTGCTGTAGGGTGTGCAGCATGGACGGGCGTCAGACTTGCCGATGTGCTACGTGATGTAGGGATTAAGTCCAACGCCGTATACATAGGTTATTACGGGGAAGATACTCATCTATCCGGTGACGCCAAGAAAAATACCATATCTAGAGGAGTGCCGATCAATAAGGCTATGGAGGAAGAGAGTATGATCGCTTGGAGTATGAATGGGAAAGATATACCATTACTCAATGGATATCCGCTGCGTCTGGTTTTTGGAGGATATCCAGCTTCTTGTTCGGGAAAGTGGCTGTCTAAGATCGTAATTCGTGACCGAGTGCATGACGGCCAGAAGATGAAAGGTAAATCTTATCGGGTACCATGCAAACCTGTAGCCCCAGGCGCTAAAGTGAAAGATGAAGACATGTGCATCATAGAGAAGATGCCCGTAAAGTCTTTAATTACATATCCCAAAACGGGAGCCACTATCAAATCAACAGAAAAATTACCAATAAGAGGCCATGCATGGACATCTGCTGACTCGATATCAAAGGTCGAATACTCTATTGATTTTGGTGGAAGCTGGCATCCTTGTGAACTGAAAAACGCAAAAAATAGATATGCATGGCAGCGATTTAGTGCGAAGATTCCGTTTCCAGAAGAAGGATATTATGAAGTATGGGCTAGGGCAACAGATAGCAATGGTGACAGACAACCCATCATACTTCCAGGCTGGAACCCTAAAGGATATCTCAATAATGCTAGTCATAGAATCGCGATAAAAGTAATATGAGGGCAAGAAATAAAAACGAAAAACCTAATGGTGCTCGGGCCTCTTTATGGTCTTTGTTATTGAATACCATCTACTTTACTTTGTTTTGTATAGTAGGTTGTATTGGTTATTTTCTATTAGAAGGACCTATAAATGATATCATCAATCAAAAGAAATACTCAGATGAGGAGCTGGAATTATTGTCTAAGAAAGCGATGATGAGTCTTAGTCTTGAGAAAGAAAAAGCGAATTGGGATAAAGTGGTCGATGGTATCCATATCCGTACAGGATTCTATGATGATCCTAACCTGAAAACAGTAATCGCTTCCTGTACTTCATGCCATTCAGCAAAGCTAGTGACACAGAATAGGGCAACGAGGGCAGGGTGGAAAAGCATGATCGTATGGATGCAGGAGACTCAGGGACTGCCTGATCTTGGAAAATCTGAACCAATCATTCTTGACTACTTGGCTAAGTATTACGCACCCAAGGCGACTGGGCGTAGAAAAAATATAGACGTGGATGCTATAGACTGGTATGTTCTCAATATAGATGATACATCTCAGTAACCTGTGTTACACAGACTTATTTCTAGTAGTGTACATTTGCAATACTAAATAGTAACATATGCAATTCAGACCTTTCGATATCAAATGCTATAATAAACTCTATACACGATTTGAAGCTCTGTTCGAACCTGCTCTTATCAATGATATCTGTATGAATGGGAATCTAAAAAAGTTTGGGCCTGACGAAGAAATCATAGATATAGGAATGCTGATTACACATATGCCATTAGTGATTTCAGGATCTATTAAGATCATGACAGAGGATAAAGAAGGGGATGAACTTTTGTTGTACTATCTGGATATGGGAGATACTTGTGCAGTTACACTCAATTGCTGCACCAAGAAAGCAAAGTCTACTGTAAGAGCGATCTCAGAGACAGATGTAGAACTCCTATTCGTACCCGTAGAGAAGATGGAAGAATGGATGATAAAGTATAAGTCTTGGCGAAATTACGTGCTGGATAGTTACAATACTAGGCTAAACGAAATGGTGGCAGCTTTCGATAATATAGTTTTTCATAGTATGGAAGAGAGATTGGAGAAGTACATCAGAGATAAGGCTTGGATATCAAAGAGTGCTACGCTCAATCTATCCCACCAAGATATAGCGAATGATCTCCACTCATCTAGAGTTGCCGTATCGAGACTTATGAAAAAATTAGAAAGGAAGGGATTTATCAGACAATTGAGAAACAAAATTGTGGTTGTCGATTTTGAAGACGTCGAATAACATAAGGACGGTCTCTTGATATGAGTAAAAAATTATAATCTTTAGTCTGTCTACGGAGGATTGTATAGAAGAATGGAGAGCAATATTATTGTGCGATGATATGGTGTATAGTCGATAGTCAAATTCTTTATTGTATATGTGATATTTACTCAGTATGCTACCATATATTTGCCCCAAATCAATAAACATTGCGCCAAGAACATAACTAACAATAATAAACTAAACTAAAAAATAAGAAATGATAGAAATACTCTCGAATCCATGGCCATGGTACGTAGCTGGACCTATGATCGCTATGGTAATGTTTGCTTTGCTCTATTTTGGAGAAAGCTTTGGAATGTCCAGTAATTTGAGGACCATGTGTTCCGCTTTAGGAGGAGGCAAAGTATCTGACTTTTTCAAGTTTGATGTCAAGAATCAAAGATGGAATCTAGTCTTCGTACTGGGTTCTATAATAGGAGGTTTTATAGCGTATAGATTTCTAACCCCTGAGACAGCTATAGTGGTGTCGGACGCTACTACAGAAAGCCTTACAAATCTCGGATTCAAGGATGTCGGAGCATCATATTTGCCTTCAGAAATTTTTGGAGCATCGAGTATGTCATCACCATTTGGTCTAGCTATATTACTTATCGGAGGTGCCTTGGTAGGTTTTGGTGCTAGATATGCTGGCGGATGTACTTCTGGTCATGCGATTAGTGGATTGAGTAATCTTCAGTTGCCTTCATTGATAGCTGTAATAGGATTCTTTATTGGAGGTCTTACGATGGTACATCTGCTGATGCCAATCATTTTTTAATATTAAAATAGATCATTGTGAAATATATAAAGTTTTTAGTTTTAGGTATTCTGTTTGGATTGGTCATGGCCAAAGCTGAGATCATCTCATGGTATAGAATCTACGAAATGTTCAATTTTGATTCTTTTCATATGTACGGTATCATAGGATCGGCAGTCATCCTGGGTTCCATTGGTGTTCAAGTATTAAAAAGACAAAATATAAAGTCAAAATATGGTGAAGAACTTCACCTCAGTGAGAAATCTATGAGTATCCCTAGATATCTTTTTGGAGGGATCATATTTGGACTAGGGTGGGCATTAGTAGGTGCATGTCCTGGACCTATGTTTGTGTTGATAGGGTATGGATATTTACCTATTCTAGTAGTATTGTTAGGTGCACTTTTGGGTACTTTTATCTATGGCATAGTTAGAAATCGGTTGCCCCATTAATTACATCAGCAATTCATAATACATGGAAGTAATATTTGGATATTTAGGAGCGCTCATCGTAGGGCTTACGCTGGGTATGCTCGGCGGAGGTGGATCTATTCTGACAGTACCGATATTGGTATATGTATTGTCGATTAATCCGGTTATAGCAACAGCATACTCGCTATTTGTAGTGGGTACTACATCTTTGGTAGGAGGGTTGAGAAACCTATCAAAAGGCAATGTAGATATCAAAGTAGCCGTTGTGTTCGCCATACCAGCCTTCATAGCCGTTTATTTGACTCGTAGGTTTTTAGTACCCGCTATACCTGATGAGATATGTACGATTAGAGATTTTGTCTTGACTAAAGACCTGGGTATCATGTTGTTCTTTGCGATTTTAATGTTACTCGCTTCTATCTCTATGATCAGGGGGCGCAAGTCTGATGGAGAAGAGGGTATAAAAGTGACATTAAATATGCCGCTGATCATACTTGAAGGAGCTGTAGTGGGAGTTCTTACAGGTATAGTTGGTGCAGGCGGAGGTTTTCTTATTATTCCGGCGCTAGTATTATTTGCCAATCTTCCTATGAAAAGGGCAGTAGCTACTTCATTGATGATTATTGCATCAAAGTCATTAATAGGTTTTATCGGAGATGTGCAAAACTTACGAATAGATTGGGCGTTCTTACTTAGTTTTACTGGAGTCTCCATAGTGGGAATTTTCATCGGTATCTATCTCAATAAATTTATAGATGAGAAGCCGTTGAAGAAAGCTTTCGGATGGTTCGTATTGATTATGGGCATTTATATTATTACCAAAGAAGTTTTTTTGTAATATTCTTAACTTGTTGTGTAACAGGAGTTACGCTGAGTTGTTATAACATAGTTTATCTTTACATTATAAAGAAAGAAAATAAATATTTATCATGAAAATAGAACAAATATATACAGGGTGTCTAGCGCAGGGAGCTTACTATATCGAAAGTAATGGAGAAGTAGCCATTGTGGATCCTCTGAGAGAGGTTCAAGATTATATTGACAAAGCCGATAAAGCGGGTGCTAAAATCAAATATATTTTTGAAACACATTTTCATGCTGATTTTGTAAGTGGTCATGTAACATTGGCGGAGAAGACAGGAGCTGAGATCATCTTTGGTCCCAATGCAAGTACATCTTTTGAGTCCACTGTAGCTACAGATGGTCAAGTATTTCAATTGGGAAATATAACGATTACAGCATTGCACACACCAGGTCATACTATGGAGAGTACCACTTATCTACTAAAAGATGAAAATGGGAAGGACCATGCAATCTTTTCTGGAGATACACTTTTTTTGGGTGATGTTGGTAGACCTGATCTTGCTCAGAAAATGGGAGAACTGACGATGGAAGATCTAGCGGGATTTCTATTTGATAGCTTACGAAATAAAATAATGCCATTGGCTGATGATGTGATTATATTCCCAGCGCATGGAGCAGGATCCGCATGTGGCAAAAATATGATGAAAGTAACAGTTGATACGCTCGGCAATCAAAAAAAAATGAACTATGCATTAAGAGCTGATATGACGAAAGCGGAGTTTATCAAAGAACTAACAGATGGTCTGCTTCCACCACCTGCATATTTTCCTCTTAATGTAAAACTGAATAAAGAAGGATATCAGTCCATAGATAAGGTATTGGCTAAAAGCCAACATGCTCTACCTCCAAAAGAATTTGAAATGGCGGCAAATGAAACTGGAGCTGTAGTGTTAGATGTACGTCATCAAAATGATTTTGTGAAATCACATATACCTAGATCTATATTCATTGGTTTGAATGGCAGTTTTGCACCTTGGGTTGGTGATCTTATAAAAGATATCAATCAAGAAATACTTCTAGTTGTACCCCATGGAAAATTAGAAGAGGCTATCACTAGATTATCAAGAGTTGGTTTTGATAATGTGATAGGCTACTTAGAAGGCGGAATGGATGCATGGTCAGCCGCAGGAAAAGAAACAGATAGTATCAAATCTATATCTGCGTCGGAGTTCAAATCTCGATTAGGCGAGCATAAGAAGATAGTAGACGTCAGAAAAGAATCAGAATACTTGTCTGAGCACGTAAATGATGCCGAGAATTTCCCACTATCAGAAATCAATAATCATATAACTGAGTTCGGTAATGATGATTTCTTCTTGCACTGTGCTGGGGGATATAGATCTGTCATAGCAAGTTCTATCCTGAAATCTAGAGGAGTCCATAATATGATCGATATAGCTGGTGGATTCAAATCTATCAAAGAGGCGGGTATCGAGGTTTCAGAATTTGTCTGTCCTACTACTTTGTAGCTATGAATAAGCACCAGAAATTAGATTATACATTTGCTATGTATGCTCCTGTCTTATAATTCCTCACTATGACCAAAAAAGATGTCGTCTACGTAGGTACTCAATTGGCCTTGTTTATATTGTATGCCTTTTGTAATGGCTCTATCGTGGTCGGATATGAACTTAGGAGTGTAGGCTTGGGCATGTCGACCGTTGGTTTACTGATCATATTGATATCCATCTTACAGCTGAACAAAAGCCTGAGACCATTTCCATCGCCCAAAGAAGGGGGAGAATTAATTACTACTGGATTGTACTCTGTAGTCAGACATCCAATATACTTAGGGATTATCATTCTCTTTTCTGGGTATAGTATATTCAGCGCTAGCTGGATTCGATTGGTAGTGACTGTGCTTCTAGCGCTTCTGTTCGACTTCAAATCTAAGTATGAGGAAGATTTACTCGTGCAGAAGTTTAGTAGTTACAAAACTTACCAAAAATCTACGAATCGTATCATTCCATTTATCTGAAATTGAACTATCCACTATCAAACCAAAAACTGAAATCTAGGTATCAAGAAAAATAATGCTGCCTAATTATGGATTTCTATTTCCTGTCAAACATGACAACATTGGCGACCAAACCCTTCCCTTCATTACTGATATACATGCTTCCGCGACTATCAAAACATATGCCTTCTGGTTGTATAAAGTAGGATTCATCAAGAAAAATCAGGTCAACGATCCGAAAATTAGAATCTATGACTAGCATAGTCTTACCCACCGTAGACAGCAGATAATAACAATCATCCTTAGGGTTCATTGCGATGGCAGAAGGTGAGAATTTTAGTGCTCTTTTAAGTTTTTTCTTCACAGCCTTTTTAGAAATCATACTATTATCCTGGTCAGAAAAATGAGTTTCTATATCATCATCGTTTATTACAAACAAAGGCGATTCTACAAATTTATCATCCGCTAGACGGTAGGTATATACAGCCTTTGATTTATTTTGATTCGATGTTTTATCTATACTAGGTGATCCTTTGCAGGCAATAAGTAAGGCATTGTTATTTTTATCGAATCCCAATCCTTCTGGATCATTTTTAGTTTTTAGAGGTGTCTTGATATCTCGAGTCACTTCTTCAGACAGCAGGTCGTATTGGATCAGGTTACCATTCGACTTTAGGATGTAGATATCTTTGCCTACCATTTCGATTCCTTCATAATCTCCGTGCTTACCGAATTTATTCTTCGAAGATATTTTACAGTTTTCGAGACCATAGATGATAGCTTTCTCGTCATTGACCCCATACATGATATCAGAATCATCGTCTAGAGTCAAGGCTGAAATCTCAATCAGCTCACTTGGTAATACGCACTTATTTGGAGATGATAGATCATATCGGAAATCCCAAGTATCTTCATCTCCGTCATTGGACATATGGCTTATTGCAGAGCGTTCATTCTCGGTAGTTTCATTTTCATTGACTGTATTTTGCTGATTGCCCCTACAGCCGACCAGTGAGGCGAAGGCTAAGACTATATATAAGATCATATTAGAATTCAATTTCTTTCTCATAAGCGATATTATTATGTTCTTGGAACTGTCCTGGAACGATGAATTGGATAGTAGCTTGATTTTTATTCTTAAATACCAGCTTAGCATATCCTTTTTGTCCTGTGCTAAATAATGATCCTTTTCCCATACCCACTTCGCTGGTTTTGGATCCTGAGCCACTGACTACATAGTATTGGTTTTCGTTTTCTATAAACTGTAAGGTGTGTTCGTGACCTGATGCTACGATACTATTTCCATGTGCCTCAAGATTACGAGAGAGGTTATCTCTGTATGTTTTATAGTTGGGATGGAAGACATCCTGTTCGGAGGTGCGTACACTCAGTCGATTATAAAGATACCCGATGATAGGTAGCGGTATATATAGCCAGTCTACGGTCTGAGTTAATGGAAACAAATCAGATTTTAGCGAGAACTTGCCCCCGTGCTTCGCATAGGTATATGGTGGATGATGAGATGCCACGATGAGGGTTTGGTCACTATTGTTTTCTATTTCGCTATTGAGTTTCTCGAGAAATTCTTCTGATGTTTTGACATCACATACAGATTGATCCCCTTTTTGGAGCTCATCATTTAGAAACCACTGAGAATCCATCAACAGTAATTTGATACCTTCAGTAAGTTCGACAGTCTGTGGATCTCCGCATCCTTTGTCTGGTAAGAAGTAATTTAACTGATTGGCATCATTGGGTGTATGTTGTAGAAACGAGTCTATCAGCAGCTCCTGTCTCCGCAAACCTAACCTCCCATAGGTATACCAGTCATGATTTCCAGGGACAAAATACTTTTTGCCTTTATAGTTCGTCATGGTATGGAGCTGTGCTTGGAGCTTATATCTACCATCTTGATGGTACACGCTGTTTTTAGGCGCTAGACCTATCGGATATATATTGTCTCCTAACCATACAATAGCCGACTGATCACTTTCTTGGTCTAGTTCATATTTCAGATGATCGAATACTATATTAGGCTCACCCTTTACCGCATTTCCTGCATCACCTATGAGGTAGACGGTGTAGAATGCATCATCTTGTAAGTTGTGTCTTTGCCATTCACCATTATACTTCGGCTTGTAGCTTACACACGCGGTTGTACTCATGATGATCATAGTGAGTATGATAATTGCCGGATTTGAATAGTAATCTTTCAATAGAACATTTTTTAATGAAGACATAAAATAAAAACAAGGTATATCATAAGAGAGATGTCAAGATAGATATTTTAGGAATGTGTATTTTGATTCATACGCCTTACCATATATTAATTATCTATTGTAAATCTACATTGTTATATTTACATTATTGTATAAATTTTCAGCTGTATAGGCTGGAATAAACAATAAGAGCCATAGATCACTATTATTGCCCATTTTTATTCTGTGTAAAAAAAAACTTAGATACTTAGCAACATGATTAGAATATTAAACGAAGATTTAGCAAGAATTTAAAATTTTAGACTTATGAAAATTCATCTTGTTTTATCTCTGATCGTATTGTTTGTATGTTGCGAGATTACAGCTTTTAGCCAATCTCAGATCTTCCGATTTGAACATAGAAATGCGGGTAACCTGAAATATGATGCACCTGATTTCTTATCCAAAGGCTCAAAAAACAAAATTGTTTGGTTTGGAGGATGGCATAATGATTTAGAAATTGAAAAACTTCCCAAGTCAAGTTCCAAAAAGAATCTCCTTTTATTGCCAGATAATAAGAATATTGCGAGCATTGGTGAATATGACGACTATTACAAGCATTTAAAAACGCTTAATAAATCACTCAAATCGCAGGAAGATAATAAGTTACTGACTTGGCCAGGTTGTGCGGGTCTCGATCAAGTAAAACTTAGCAAGAATGTGATTTTGATATACGTAGATACAGAGTGGTTTTTCCATTCTGGCACGAGAGCTGAGTTTTCTAATACGAAATGTGAGACATTATGGGAGACTGATTTTTGGGCCTCTCTAGAGGATATTCTCGATGACGAAAGTGACAAACTTATCTGTGTCGTTGGTCATCACAGTATATATCAAGAAAGTACTAATCCAGGAGGTTTTTCATTTTTATTTCCATTCAATGGACCGCTGCAAGATTTTAATAGTGCGGCATATACTCAGCTCAGAAGAAAAATGACCAAACTACTAGAAGCCAATAAAAATGCGATCTATATTTCTCCCAATCGTTCCCTGAAGGAAAATAAATATGCAGACAAGGAGGTGTTTTTGAAAAACTACGATTATCTAGACCTCGTCGAGAAAGATAATGGAACCATAGTCATGAAGATTAATGATAGGGTAGAAAGGGTACTCTTCGATAACGACGATACTGCCAATGATGAGTTTGATGTCAATCTAAAATATCCATATGAGCGACGTGGAGGACCTGACTCTACTGTGATCACAGGTGCCGAATATAAGGCCTCATGGATGAAAGCGCTTTGGTTAGGAGGTAACTTCAGAAAAGAATGGACAACGCCAGTCAGACTTGAAAAATTGAACATACAAGATGTAAGTGGTGGACTTACTCCTTATGCAATCGGAGGTGGACTTCAGACATTATCATTAAAGTTTAAGGATAGAGATGGTAGGAAATTCTCATTTCGATCTGTGAATAAAGACGCGAAAAAAAATAAAGAACGAATCATAATGCAAACCGCAGTAGGCGAAGTCAAGCAAGATATGATCTCTTCTCAACTGCCATTTGGTGATATAGTAGTGGGCAAATTATTAGACAATACTGATATCCTACATGTAAATCCAACACCATATATTATGGATCGTCAAGATGCACTTGGTCAGTATATCGATGATTTTTCATTTGTAGTTGGTACCCTAGAAGAAAAGCCTACCAAGAAAAATAAGAATAGAAATGGGTTTGCAGAGGCTGATAAAATTGTCACCTCTCATTATGTACTCAAGAAAATGCTCAATAATAGCAAACATCAGATAGATCGAGAATCATTTGCCAGATGTATCATATTCGATATTTGGATAGCGGATTGGGACAGACATCATGATAATTGGAAATGGGCTAAATATGATCAGGGCAAAAATCGGCTATATAAACCTATCCCTAGAGATAGAGATCATGCGTTTGCACTTTTTGAAGGAATCATAGGCAACGTGGCCGATATCGCGGCACCTAATGTCGCTGAGCTGAGCCCTAAAGTGACTGATATCAAAGGTATGACTTTCCAAGGGAAGAGCCTCGTCTCATTCTTAGGTTCGTCTATTACTCGAGCCGAATGGAATGATGCAGCCCGTTACATCCAATCTACATTCACTCCTGATAATATTGAAGAGGCGTGGAGCAGTCTACCAGTTGAGATCCAGCAATTTTCCAAAGAGAAGATTATCACCCGATTGATATCAAGATTGGACGATCTGCCTCAGGCAAGTAATCAGTTGTATGATTTATACCACAAACGAGCAGTATTCTATGGCAGTAACAAGTCTGACCAGCTGAGCATTGAGATGAAGTCGAATGAAGAAGTGATCGTAACGCTGTATGACTCAAAATCCGATGTCGGTGAAATCATTTCCCAAAAGATATACAAATCTGATGTCACAAAACAGCTCGAGATATATACGATGGATGGCAATGATGACATATCTATCAAAGGTGAATCATACAGTGATATCGACATAATACTCGTGCCGGGGACAGATAAAGATAGGGTAGAAGTCTTCAATCCAAATCACAATATCAAAATAGTAGATACACAGAAATATGCAGCCCTAAAGTCTAAAGTACTAGAATCACCCATCTATCCAGATCTGTATGGATTGCAGTATGATGCATTATTGCCTTTTGCTATGTACAAGTATGATACGGATTACAGAAGTGGCTTCGAGGTGCAGCTTACGAAGGTAAGTCAGAAATTCAATAAAAAACCATTTGGAAGACGGACTTCATTGGCGGCCAAATATTACCCCGAAGGCAACTCCATAAGGCTAAGGCTTAAAAGTCAATACACAGATATATGGAAAAAATGGGATGGGATGATAAAAGTCAGAGGTGCTAAAAATGATACGAGATACGATCGATTTTTAGGGACTGATATGGAATTACCGCAAAACTATCTCAGGAACTTCCGAAAAGGTGATGACTACTATGTACAGAATGATAATGTCGACGTATCCCTCGGCATGATCAATCATATCTATGGACAGAGTATGATTAGGTTCGCTATTGGGAGTCAATATGTGAAAATACAAGATGGAACAGGAATTACTGCAAAAGAACTATTGGATGCAAGGGATATATGGCAAACCTATGCAGAAGGACACATAGATCTTGACTTTACGGATAATCAATCCTACCCTACAAAAGGGATAAGGTACGATCTCAGTAACCGTCTCGGATTCAACATCAAAGCCAATAGTGGCCTATACAATAACTCCAGAGCGAGCATCACACTTGTGAATTCATGGCACGACATCACTAGAAGTATCCTACTCTTGAAGGTAGGCGGTGCGATGACTTTAGGTAACAAGAGTTATATAGATTTTCCAATATTGGGCAATGGTAATAATGTGAGAGGTCTAGCTAATAATCTAATCCGTAATTCTCATACTTCGTTTGTAAATGCCGAGATAAGAAAGGAAATATACCAAAGTAAGAATAGATACGTACCATTTCTATTTGGTGCGTCGGGCTTTTTTGATCATGGATTCGCATTCGGTAATTCGAAAAATAGTGTATCTGGCTATGGCGGCGGTATCTATATGACTTTTTTGAATAATGCTTACTCTATCTATCTGAATAAAGGATATAATACGATCAATGACGAATCGCTGATCTCTTATGGAATCGGCTTCTCCTTATAATGAAAGTAGGTCAAGGTCATAGATCCATTAAACAAATCAAACAGTACGGGCGATTCCGCTAAATCTAGATTAGTTAAAGAAATTAAGTTAGTTTAGAGGTAAGAAGAGCTATACAATTGTGTGATAATAAGTTCTACACGTACGGTGGTGTGAGAAGTGCACTTCGCTCTTATTTAGGGGCGGAGCTGCTTACTCGATTAGTAGTAGTGTCTTATTCTTTAAATTATCAATAATTATATTCTTTTTCATTTAATTAAATTATCTGCTTAATTGGTCGAAGTCTTTAATTCTTGAAATGCAAATGGCGATTAGTTTTTAATTCTAATCGCCATTATTGTTATTTATATTGCTTTTGTCCTATCACAAGAATGCTCTTAATAATTCTTTTGCTGCAAGTTTGCCAAGTTCGTTTGACGCTAAAGGGCTTGAGCCCGTAATTAATTTTCTATCAACACAAACGGTTTTATCCATTTTTGTATTCATTAAGTTTGCTCCGAGTGATTTTAATTGTTCACTTAACCCATAAGGCATTTTACCTGGCAGATATCCAAACATTGGTGTTTGGTTATCTACGGAATCAGGAAATACAGCTAAGTTGTAACCTTTGTATAGAAATTCTTGATTGTCGAGAGTTGTTGAAAGAAATGCTCCGGGTCCATGGCATAGACTTATGGTAAACAATTCATTTTCATGTGCCCATCTAAGTATTGCATCAACATTTCTATCTTCAGGGATACCAATCATGGCTCCATGACCACCGGGAATAAACACAGCGGCATACTCATCTGATTGGTCGAATGACTTGTCTATGAATTGTGATAGACTTAGAGGTTTCTCAAAATTTGCTTTATGTTCATTGTAGATACTTTTAATTTGCTCATCTTTCTTTGGGAAAGCCCACATTTCAAATATTGCTGGTTTTCCACTTGGTGTAGCAATTTCAAATTCGAAACCTGCATTTTTTAGATGAAGCATCGGCAGTAAAGATTCTACTGGATGGTTTCCTGTAGAAAAATACTTGCCATTTTTCATTTTCAGATTCTTTTCTTCGGTACAGATTACTAAGATTTTAGATTTCGGTCCTTGGTATTTTTGGTATGAGATATTTTCAAAATCTGTTTTATCGGGTACTCCCATTTTGAGTGCCAATTTAGAGGGACTGTAAGATCCATCTGATTCTAGTTTTGGTGCAATACCAAGTATTTTTCTTAACATCACTTTTGCTTTAAATGTAATTCACTAATTCTTTCATAGGTTTCCGGACTTTCGCAAGATTAACTAACCAATCATTGTTTGCATCCCTGTATCCGATAGGTAGAAGTAAAGTGCTTTTCAGACCTTTTTCTTCCAAATTCAATATTCCGTCTAATGCAGTAGAATCAAATCCTTCCATCGGTGTGCTATCAAGGCCTTCAGCTGCCGCTTGCGTTATTGCTGACATAAGAGCAATGTATGTTTGTCGAGCTGCATGTTCGAAATTTTGCTGGGGATCTTTTTGCGGATAATTTGATAATAACTGTTGGCGATAATTTTCCCAACCTTCATTTTTAAATCCTCTTATTTCATTAGTTAGGTCAAACATATGATTGATCCTATCTGCGGTATAGTGATCCCATGCAGCAAAGACCAGTAGATGTGAACAATCTGTTACTTGAGATTGATTCCAAGCAATCTCTTTTATTTTAGATTTCACTTCTTTGTCCGTAATGACAAAGACTTCAAAAGGTTGTAAGCCACTTGAGGTGGGAGCCAATCTGATTGCCTCTAAAATGTTATCAATTTTATGTTGAGGTATCACCTCGCCATTCATTGCTTTGGTAGCATATCTTTTATTTAGTAGATCTATGTATTCCATTATATTGATTTAGAGCACAAAGGTCAGTAATCTAAATGTATTAAAAATTGATCTATGGTAAGAAATTAGGAATTTGCGATTTCCTTTCTGATTCGGCTTAGACTTTCTGGAGTAATACCTAAAAATGAGGCGATTTGATAATTTGGGATTACTTTTTCGAAAACTTCATATTCTCTGATGAATTTTTCATATTTTTCTTTCGCAGTTAGTGTTAGGAGCCAAAAGATTCTTTTTTGAAGTGAGGCAATTCTATTTTGAAGATTCATGCGGTTTATTGATCCGAATTCAGGGAATTTTAAATATAGTTCTTCGAGTTGTGATTGCTCTATTATTGCAATTTTTGAATGCGACAGACTTTCAATACTAAGTATCGACTTTTCGCTATTGAACAAGGTCATGTAATCACTAATCCACCAATTTTTAGTAGCAAATTGTAAAGTATGATCTTTGTCATTTTCAGTTTTATAAAAAGCCCTTAGGCAGCCACTTGCCACAAATATTTGAATCTTCCTATTGGTATTTTCTTGAAGTATCAGCTCTCCTTTTTGTATATTTCTTTCAACTATAATTGCTTTGAGGTCATTAACAATGTCATCAGATATAGAGATGCTTTTTTCGATATATTCGATTAGTTCTTTCATTTCAGATTATTACCACTAAAGTCCAAGAGTATATAGAGTCTGTAGCGATAGTGAATATTCTATTATACTATGTATGTGTGCCAAGAATGGACGCCGATATTCAAATATAGTAATATCTCTCGATAATAGTGTCTCGACGCTAATGAACGGGTGTTTGCTACAGCCAACGTGTGGTATATCCCCATTCTTAGAGTACTATTATCAAATTCGTAAGGAGATGAAAGAAAAGTAAAAGCACTGATTTGATGAACCACCGTATACGAGGATTGTATGTGCTAAGGTATGAGAGGTGTACTCCGCTCCTATTTATGAGCGAAACACCTACTCGATTATCTGTCGTGACTTAATTCATATAAGTCTAATTTTTTTCGTTTTGAATTAGTGCTCAGATTGAATTTTTTGAGTTCGTTTTTAGCTTCTATGAACATCCACAATTCAGGACTTATATTAAAAGCTTCACCAACTATTGTTGCAATTTTACTATTAAACTTTCTTCGTCCTTTAATCAAGGCATGAAGATTTGCATTTTCTACTCCTAGGTATTCAGCAAATTTTGTCTTCTTGATATTAAATATGGCAATGAGCTTATTGAGAAATTCACCCGCAATTATTGTTTCTTTTGTATCGCTCTTTAGATATGATTTCATTTCCAATTTAACTCCGATTCTTTGATTCTCAGCTAGTTCTTCTTTTGGTAATTCTTTTATGTAAGCATCAAGAATGTTCTTTGTTAATTGTCTGTCTTGATCAGTTGTTAGATCTTTTTGCGTTCCTATTAATTGGTCAAAGTATTTATCTTTCATTTTTTATATCAATTTTTAAGTTCGTTTTGATTAGCTGTTCCCCAATATTTGGATTGATTATCATTCGTTCACGGAAAATTAATTCAGCATTATATTTTTGTTGGTAGTATTCGATTAATTTTCCTTTGCTGGTGAAAACAAGGAATCCTTTATAATTTCCTTTATTAAGTTCAAACGACTGCAAGCAAGCAAATGAAATTAGTATTTCAGCCACATTATTGTATTTTCCTTTTGACCCGTAATTCCAAGGAGCTACCTCAATGTTTTTTAGCACAAAGTACAAGTCATTCTCTTCTTCAAGTTTTATGATTCCTTGTATTTGGTTTTCATAATTAACTTTGTAGAATTTGGCTTCAGAATCATAAAGCTGTTTCCAGTTGAACTTCCAATCCGATTTTATTAGCTTTAGATCTGTTCTTGTAAATTTTTCAATTTGAGCTGTAAACTCTTTCTTTCTGCTATTTTTGATCTTGACTTGCACATTCAAATATATCAATTATTGACACATTTTGCAAGTTTTTTGTAATATTTGGACTCATGACAGGTAACGGTCTCGCATCCACGCCGTACCGACCTCATGGGAACTATTGCCGTTGTATACATTGTGTGTGCCCAGCATGGGCAGCTATCCGCAAGATAGCTAAATATTCTAGGGGTGCAAGTCCCTTGCACGCGAGTTTGGTTGCATCTGGCATGATTGGAATAAGCCCGAGCGAAAACGTAAGAATCTCATTAGACTAGGAGTAGAGAAAGGAATGGCCTATGCATGGAGTAGGACAAGAATGGGAGGATGTGCAGTCGCCCAAAGTCCGATCCTTGGCACTACCATCCGAGTATCGCTATTGAAGCGTAAAGGGTATATTCCTATGATCGATTATTACTCAAGATTCAAAACTTCGATTTGATGAACCGCCGTATACGAGACCCGTATGTACGGTGGTGTGAGAGGCGCACCTCGGCTAGTAACTCTAGTCGAGGCCGTCTACTCGATTAT
>CALLMH010000108.1 GCA_938007965.1 uncultured Saprospiraceae bacterium
GTTCTTTCTGATCTAGGAGTTGGCATTATTTCTAATTGAGTGATAGATCTAGCGCCTAGTCTGTTAGATGTGCCGATACAATCTGATCCTGTATCTCCACCTCCTATCACGACTACGTCTTGATCCTTGACAGAGATGGTCTCATCTTCCGAAAAGTGATCGCCCGCTACTCGCATATTATTCTGAGTAAGATATTCCATAGCGACATGGATTCCTTTCGCTTCTCTATTCTCTATAGACATATCGCGTGCAATAGTAGATCCGCCACATAGGACTATCGCATCGAATTCTGATCGAAGATAATCTACGGAGATGTCTACACCCACATTTGTATTTGTGACGAACTTGATTCCAGCATTTTCCATAACTTTTAGTCTACGATCGATGATTGTTTTCTCTAATTTAAAATCAGGAATACCATATCTCAGTAGGCCTCCGATCCTATCTGCACGTTCATATACGGTCACATTGTGTCCTGCCTTATTCAGCTGATCAGCACAAGCTAATCCTGCGGGTCCTGAACCTACTACAGCGATCTTCTTATCTGATCTGTAGTCAGGCAGACTTGCTTCCACCCATTCTTCTTTGAATGCTCGTTCAATGATGGATTTTTCAATATATTCTATCGAGACTGGATTTTCATTGATACCTAATACACAAGCTGATTCGCATGGTGCAGGGCAGATCCTCCCTGTGAATTCGGGAAAGTTATTGGTTTGGATGAGGATTTCATATGCCTCCTTCCAGTTGCCTTTATATACTGCATCATTGAAATCTGGGATTACGTTACCCAGCGGGCATCCGTTATGACAGAATGGTACACCACAGTCCATACACCTTGCAGCTTGCTCTTCTTGATGAGCAATCGGAAGTGGCACATAGAATTCTTTGAAATGTCCAATTCTTACTTCTGGATCCTCTGTTTTTGGAAGATCTCTCTCATATTTCATAAAACCTTTGATATCTCCCATGATTAGCTAGCTTTTTGATGTAAAAGATTAGAATTCTCGTTTGCTTCGATTATGCTCTTGTATTCAGCTGATATTATTCTTTGGAAGTTTTCTTTTTCCTCTTCCCAGTTATTGAGAAGTGTAAACCCTTTTCTACTTCCTGTATAATTAGTGTGACTTCGTATCATTGTCTGTATCGATTTCAAGTTTTCTTCTGTAGGCTTGTCGATCATCACCATCTCATGGTTGACAATTTCACTTAACGCACTAACCGATTCATTATATACAAATGCGATACCACCACTCATACCTGCGGCAAAGTTCTTACCCACATCACCTAATACGACTACGGTACCTCCTGTCATATACTCACATCCATTATCCCCGACGCCTTCTACTACCGCTTGTGCACCACTGTTTCGGACACAGAATCTATCTCCTGCATGACCATTGATATATACTTCTCCTGATGTGGCTCCATAGAGCGCTACATTTCCGATGATGATATTCGAAGCAGCGTCATATGTAGAGTCTCTATCGGGTGTCACGGCCAACTTAGCTCCACTCAGTCCTTTGCCGAAGTAATCATTTGCCTCTCCCTCTAATCTGAAGAAAATCCCTCGCGCCGCAAATGCACCAAAACTCTGACCCGCTGATCCTCTAAATCTATAGGTGAGACTATCTGGCAGCATACCTACAGAACCATATATTTTCGAGATTTCATTGGACAGCATCGTACCTACCGCTCGATCTGTACTCTTGATGGACATCACACCATCGAATGTCTTCTGTCGCTTCATCGCCAGCGCAGAATATTCGATGAGTTTATGATCGAGTACTTCTTCCAATTCATGATTTTGTTCTCTTGATTGGTAAAGCGTTTCATTCAATTTATTTTCTTCTTGGAAGAGTAGTGGTGCAAAATCTACATTTATTGTTTTCCAATGTCTATTTTCGTTTTCTATTTCCAGTAGGTCTGTTCGACCTACGAGTTCATTCACCGATCGTACGCCCACGGACGCCATGATTTCTCTCAAGTGCCTCGCCAAAAATTGGAAGTAATTTACAATATGGTCTATCTTCCCTTCAAATTTTTTCCTCAGTTCTGTGTCTTGCGTCGCGATTCCCACTGGGCAAGTGTTGAGATGACACTTTCTCATGAGAATACATCCTTCTACTACGAGTGCTGCTGTAGCTATCCCCCATTCTTCGGCTCCTAGCATGGTAGCGACTGCCATATCTCGGCCTGTTCTGATCTGGCCATCGGTCTGGAGAACGACTCTATCTCTCAGTCCGTTTTTGACCAATGTTTGATGTGTTTCTGACAGCCCTAGTTCCCAAGGTAATCCAGCATGGCGTACTGAGCTTAGCGGAGAAGCTCCTGTACCTCCGTCATATCCTGAGATCAATATGTGATCCGCATGCGCTTTTGTCACACCGCTAGCGATGACACCTACGCCAGCTTTTGACACTAGCTTCACACTGATTCTAGCCTCACGATTGGCATTTTTTAGATCAAAGATCAATTGTGCGAGATCTTCGATACTATATATATCATGGTGCGGTGGAGGCGATATTAATCCTACACCTGGAGTACTGTGTCTTATCTTACCGATATAGTCATTTACTTTGTGTCCTGGCAGTTGACCTCCTTCACCTGGTTTTGCACCTTGTGCCATTTTGATTTGCAGTTCTACGGCGTTGGTCAGATAATTGCTCGTCACTCCGAATCTACCAGAAGCGACTTGTTTGATTGCAGATCTTTCCCAACTTCCATCCTCATTTTTTGCAAATCGTTTTTCATCTTCTCCTCCTTCACCACTATTACTCTTACCTCCGATTCTATTCATGGCTTTTGCCAATGTCGAGTGTGCTTCATGAGAAATCGATCCCAGAGACATGGCGCCCGTAGCGAATCTCTTCATGATATCTTTTTCACTTTCTACCTCAGATATCGGAATAGGTGATTGCCCATTTTTGATCTTGAAATAGCTTCTAAGTGTGCTGCTGTTATGCTCTAGCGTATCTATTTCGTTTGCGAATTTCTGATACGTAGCATAATCGTTGGTTTTGGTGCTATGCTGGAGTAGGTGGACGGTCTGAGGATTGAATAGATGATACTCCCCTCTTCGCTTCCACTGATAATTTCCTATGTCAGGAAGAGTGTTATATGCCCTGGCAAACGCTAAATCATGTTTCGCCTTATTCTCCCTTGCCAATTGGTCGAATGTCAATCCTTCGATTCTTGATATCGTACCTATGAAGCACTTATTGATCACTTCGGTAGAGATACCCAATGCCTCGAATGTCTGTGCCCCTTTGTATGATCCCAATGTAGAGATACCGAGCTTTGACATGATTTTTAGCAATCCTTTTTTGACCGCTTTGATATATTTTTCTTCTCCTTCCGTTGGAGACATGCCTTTAGCTATTGCTAACTTACGAGTCGTCTCCAATGCGAGATAAGGATATACATAATCACCACCAAAAGATAGTAATGTAGCTATATGATGTGTCTCCCATACATCACCAGCACGCACGATTATCGTTACTTCTTTTCTCAATCCTTTACGGATCAGCATATGATGGAGTGCACCGGTTATCAATAGACTAGGGACATTTATTTTATCCTTATTGATATCAAGATCACTAAGACAGATGATTCTGATATCATCTTCTATAACATCCAATGCTGCCTTGCAGATATTATCTATAGCAGCCTCTAGTGATGTATTTTTATCATACGTTATAGATATCTCTCGCGCTTCAAATTCATCCAATTCATTTCCTAGAATGTTTGAGTATTGTATTTGATTTAGGATAGGATGCTGGGTTCTGATGACTCTGGCTTCTACTTCATTGATACCGATGATGCTACTACTGTTGCTTATCACAGTGGATAGAGACATGTAGAAATTTTCTCGTAGTGAGTCTATCGGTGGATTGGTAACTTGGGCAAACTGTTGTTTGAAATAATTGGAAATATGTTGTGATATTTTGGACAATACCGCTAGAGGAATATCAGAACCCATTGACCCTATAGGTTCTTTGGTCGTATTCATCATAGCATCTAGTATCAGCTGTTCGTCTTCACGAGACATCCCATATGCGATCTGTCGCGTATTAAGTGGTAGATCTGATTCTTCTACCAGTGTCTTTTCTGGTAGGTCGTCTATCTTCATAGCCATCTTATCTAGCCATTCTCTATAAGGTTTTCTTTTACAGATTCTTTCTTTTAGTTCTTCGTCAGAGATGATTCTATTTTCATCAAGATCAGCAACCAACATTTTCCCCGGCTGTAGTCGTCCCTTTTTTACGATTTTAGATGGATCTATATCTAAGCAGCCTGCCTCACTACCTAATACGAGGAAGTTATCATCAGTAAGGAGATATCTTGATGGTCGTAGTCCGTTTCTATCTAGTGTAGCACCTAGTACAGTACCATCTGTGAAGCATATAGATGCTGGTCCATCCCAAGCCTCTAGTACACCATCATGATATTCATAGAATGATTTTTTGTAATCTTCTATATGCTCATTGTTTTGCCATGCTTCTGGGATCATCATCATGATCGTGTGCGGTATCGAGCGACTGGCTTTGAGTAGGAAATCTACGACATTATCAAAGTTGCCACTATCAGATGAAAATGGATCACAAACTGGAAAAGTAGAAATTAGATCCGGTCTATCTTTGGATATGAGTTCCATATTTTTTTCTCGGGCTTTCCATCCATTTAGATTTCCTTGGATGGTATTGATCTCACCATTATGCGCTATACATCGGAATGGCTGGGCTAGCTTCCACTTAGGGACAGTATTAGTACTAAATCTACTGTGTACGATTGCTATTGCTGAGTGTATCGCATCGTCTTGTAGATCTAAGAAGTAAGATCTTAGCTGAGTCGCCATCAACATGCCTTTATATACGATGGTCTTTGACGATAATGATGCTATATAAAAATCATCTGTGAGCCCTTTATCACTGAAGTAGATTTCTTTCAGTATATGATTTCTCAAGAAGTAAAATCTTCTCTCTATATCTTTATTATTAAACCCTGAAGACTTAAAAAACAACTGGACCATATCAGGTTCACTATTCTTAGCCATATCTCCAATCATGGAATTATCCACTGGGACGGGCCTTTCTAATATGATTTTGAAATCATTGTTTTTACAATATTTATTTATGATGCTATAACAATATTCCTTCTTGTCAGGATCCTTAGGGAAGAAAAACATTCCAACACCATACTTACCTCTTTTGGGGAGTTTGACACCTTGCTCTAGCGCCTTTGACTTCATAAATCCGTGAGGGACTTGCATCAGTATACCAGCGCCATCGCCGGTATTTTCTTCACATCCGCATGCACCTCTGTGCTCCATATTTTCAAGTATAGTAAGTGCAGAGTCAATCACATAATATGACGTTCCTCCATTCAAGTTGGCTATCATCCCTACGCCACATGAATCTTTTTCTAGCTGAGGTGTGTACAAGCCTCGCTGCTGAGACTCTATCGTATTATTTGTCATAATATTTAGTATTTAGTGTTTAGCGATATATTCCCAAGCCCTGTTTTAATTGGACTTGGGAATAAAATGCGTCTATTTTCAGTAGCGGCAATTCTACTATGTTTTATTTCTATCGATTGTTCAATTATCGATTTTATTCAATTTTAATAACAGTCAACTGGACGCTCACAATCTTGTAAGGATTGGTAGATTCAGAACCTGAAATATGTACATCCGCATGAGCTCCTCTACCCGTCCGATAGTATTCGGAAGACTTGAGAATCTCATCTTCTGTATTCTTTCATGAGGAAAGAATTAAAATCCATATACTACTGCTAAAACTAAAGAACTCAATGATTCTTCTAGCTCTAGTTCATTAGCATATATTGGTGTGCTTACCTTGTCCATTCTCACTTCAGGAATGATGGTAAGATTTCCAACTTTATATTGTCCAGTAAGCGTTACATCAAATATATTTTCATCTGTACCGACAACACTTACTCCATTATCTTGAAAATATTCTACTCTTGTACCCAACTTGAAATTGTCATTTAATGCATACTGAAGATAACCAGCCACTCCAGCAAATGCATCCTGTGCTATAGTGGTATTGAGCCCTAAGTAGAAATCTTCTGTCATGTCAAAACCTGCGGTAAGATCAACTTGGTAAAATTCATCGCTTACTAATGTGTTCAAGTATGCGCTTCCACTGTCAAATGAATATCCGAGCTGTAGACCTCCGGCGTAGTCATTGGTAGGATTATATTCGGTAGCATCTGTAGGATTAAAAACCCCAGCCATCAAACTAAATCCTCCTCCGAGATCGGCATCTACTTTTAGACCAGTATGAGAAAATGGTCCATAAGAAAACATATACGAAGTAGAATAATTGAAGTTTCCTGTCGGCGAGATAACTTCGTACCCAAGGAAGGTATTAAAATTACCCATAGTGATGGTCACTTTATCGGATACATCCCAGAATGCATATAGTTGATTCACAATACTTGATGATCCTCCTGGTCTGAGAAACGGAGATAAGAACGTTGCGTCTTCTCCTCTTGGTCCGAACACCAGATCTGCTACGACTCCGGCATTCTTTTTATAATATGTTGCATTTATGTTAGCCATCCCCAGAGAAAATCCAGGTAGATTGGCAAAAGAAGTCGCGGGCGCTTGATCGAAGTCAGCGCCGAATGTAGCTCTATAATATGCATCTACTGATCCTACTACTTCGAAGCTTGTCGAATCTGTTGTCTGCGATATTGCTAACCCTAAAGTCATAAATGTGAATAGATTGATTAATGTAAATTTCTTAAACATGGTAAGTTCTGATTAATGTTTTGAAAATATCCATGCTGAATTCCTCGTCAGTCATATATTTTTTGACTAACATTGTATTGATAATAATTTGAGGATTCGCACAGAATCTTTGATTAAATTCACCTCCGAGATTGCCGTCTCGGAGGATTTTTTGTGAAATCCAATTCCATCAGAATTGGGATTCATTAAATACTAAATACTAAAAACTACTAAATTTTTTCTTACAGTATCATTTAGAGATATGATCTCAATCACATCTCTAATGATGTGTGCTTTTATTTTAGACTTACGAATAAGCGGTCATTTCATGCTCTCCAATATCTAGTCCTTTTTCTTCTTCATCCGCTGATACTCTTAATCCCATAGTGACCTTAATGATGTAAAACAAGGCAAAAGAGACTACGAAAGTAAATACGGCTACCACTCCAACACCGATCAACTGATCTGCAAAGGTCCCCACACCCTCGTCCAATGTTCCAAAAAGAGCTACTGCCAGTGTCCCCCAGACACCACATACTAGATGCACAGATGTAGCTCCAACAGGATCATCCAATTTCATCTTGTCAAAAAATGTAACGGCAAGTGGAATCAGAATCCCCGCTATCAACCCTACGACTACAGAACCGTTTATAGATATCACATCTGCCCCCGCAGTAATACCAACTAATCCCCCCAATATTCCATTCATGACCATAGACAAATCGTGAGTCTTGAACATGATGAAGCTGGTAATTGCAGCACCAATTGCTCCCGCCGCTGCGGCCAATGAAGTAGTAACAAATACCTTAGAAACTCCTGCTGGATCTGCACTTAATACGGAACCTCCATTAAACCCATACCAGCCAAACCATAGAAGAAATACTCCTAAAGCAGCTAATGGCATATTATGTCCACGGATGGCTCTCATTCCTTTTTTAGTATATTTTCCTTTTCTAGGACCCAGCACGATAATACCCGCTAATGCCGCCCATCCTCCTACTGAATGTACGAGAGTAGATCCAGCAAAGTCATAAAACCCAAGCGTATCTAACCAACCTGCACCCCACTTCCAGAATCCAACTATTGGATAAATAATCGCCACGAAGATGAGTGCAAATACTAAGAATGATTCTAGTTTTATACGCTCAGCAACCGCACCTGATACTATCGTAGCACCCGTGGCTGCAAACATTGCTTGGAATATAAAATCTGTCCAGTATGTATATGCTCCATAAGATGACGTAAGATCCGCCACAGCAGGATTGAGCATTAGCTTGGGTATATTGAAATATCCACCTGCATTTTCTCCCGGGTACATCAAATTGAATCCGACGAACCAGTACGTGAGTAATCCTATAGCAATGATCATCATGTTTTTGTAGAGTATGTTTACAACATTTTTTCTTCGTACAAATCCTGACTCAAGCGCTGAAAAACCGAGGTGCATAATAAATACTAAAGCTGCAGCTAAAAGTATCCACAGGTTACTGGTTGTAAATTCTACTTCTGTTACTGCTGTAGATAATGACTCAACAGTAGTTACAGTCTCCGCGTAATCAAATAATAAAAATTTCATAATTTTTGTTCTTTTCTAATTTTAAGAGTATTGATATCGAGGTACTATTGAAATAGTCATTTCATTCCTCGATATCAAAGCTAGATGAATTGTAATTCTCACTTTCTAGCCTATTCTCTTGATAAGTTATGTTGGATTGAGAGTCTCTTAATTTCTTAATCTCTACTTATCGGGTTGTTTAATTTTTGTTTTGAATTCTTTCCTAGTTATAGAGCTTATAGAGCATCTTCTGATGATTCTCCAGTCCGTATTCTCATGAAATGCTCTACAGGTGTAACGATGATCTTTCCATCTCCGACTTTACCAGTTTGAGCATTATCGATGATTGTTTTTGATACTTTTTCTACGTCTGAGTCTTTTACTACGATACTTAATTTGGTCCTGGGCAGATAACCTGCATCGTATACGACACCTCTATATTTGATCTCATCGCTTTTTTCCATTCCGTGTCCTTTCACTTCTGAATATGAAAAAAACCTAATTCCTATTTCTTCCAATGCATCTACTACATCTTCATATTTAATAGTTCTAATTATAGCTTCTACTTTTTTCATTAGCTTTGTTGTATAGTTAGTTGATAGTTTATTTCCCAAATCTAATTTGTCTCTAGCTTATGTTTTTGGGATTTAGAAGTATAATTCACTATTCTAACGCGTCAAAACATATCGTATATCACTGATTTATAATTCATTGTACAAAAAATAGTACACGTGCCTATAGCTAAGTCAGAAAGTTTATTTTTATTGATTCAGTCGCTAAGCAAGTCAGAAAAGCGATCATTTAAGCTCTATGTGGGTAGGAATCAAGATGCAAAAGATTCACTTTACATCAAATTATTTCACCTATTAGACAAAGCTGACCAAGTGGATGATTTATTATTTAAAAATAAGTTGGGCGACCTCAGCAATGCAGCTTATTCTAATATAAAGAAACATCTGTTCGAGCAGTTGATGATTGTCCTTAGGCAATTGAGCAAAGAGAAAAAGCAAAATTTTAAAATAAGAGAGTATATTGATTTTTCATATATCTTATATGGCAAGGGCTTACATTGGCAAGCGTTAGAAGTATTGGAAAAGGCAAAGAAATTATCAAAAAAATATTACAATGACTTCTCGCTACTTACTATCATAGAATTAGAAAAATTAATCCAATCAAGACATATCACACGTACAAAAGGTGATTCTATAGATGAGCTTATCGAACAATCCGAATACCTCAGCGACCGAGTAAGTGATAGAATCAAACTGAGTAACATAAGGCTGAAACTCCACAAACAATATGTAGAGCAGGGACATATCGCTTCTAGACAAAAAGAGCTTGAGCTGATGGATACCTTTACAGAAAGTATGAAAAAGATAGATGAATCCAATCTCAAAGGAATCGAAGTCATCTATTACTATCAGTCATATGTGTGGTTTTATTATATCCTTGATCAGTTTGACGAGTGTCTCAAGTGGTCTATCAAATGGGTCAATGCCTTCAAATCGTCTGAGGAGTTACAAAGACGTGATGTAGATCTATACATGAGGGGATATCATTATGTGCTGACCTCTGCTTTCAATGTAAAAAATGTAACTACTTACGAGCAATACCTCATCGAACTAGAAGGGTACAGACACTCTAACTATAGTAAGCTAAATCTAAATTCACAGATCGTATCATTCCAATATGTACACAATGGCAGGATGAATCTGCACTTCCTCAATGGGACTTTTCAAGAAGGATTGAAGGGGTTATCGAGGACGCTCAATCGGATCAAACGGTATGCGACAAAACTCGACTATCATAAGGTTATGGTCATCTATTTTAAAGTAGCGTGGATGTACATTGGTGCTGGATCACCAGAAAAAGCCTTGACCTATCTCGATTATATCATCGACCTTACGGATAAGTCATTGCGAGAAGACATCCAAACTTATGCAAGGATCATGAAGTTGATGGCACTTTATGATCTGCAGGAGTATAACGAGATTCTAAAATATAGTCAGGATTTTCAGAAATTCTACGGAAAATTGAAACACCCTAATCGAGTGCAACTTACTATTTTACAACTGATAGAAAAACTAGCAAGAACTCCGCTATTCTCACAGAAAGAAATTCTGAAAGAACATTTTCAAAAACTAAAACTTCTAAAAGAGAATAATTTTGAAAAAAGAGCATTCATCTATCTGGACATCCTTCCGTGGATCTCTAGTAAATTGAATCGTAAGACGATCGGAGCATCTGTTAGAGATATGAAATAGAGATGTTTATGTAGGTTTACCTTTGAAACTTATAAAAACAATTGTTTTGTAATTCTATCTTTTTCACTCAAATAATATTCATATAGGGAATTAATGCTTAGTTATGATTACTAGTGCAGTAGACGGGTATGCTTCATCATAATGCTCTCACCGACTTTTTTCTTATTCTTGAGACACCAGTAATTTAGAAATATTTTGCATATTTTGAGGGCTATTTATAGATTATCAATTTCAACCCTAAGCCCATTTCATACCTATGAAATTAAAGTTCAAAGAACAAGACTTTCAAGTCGCATCTGTAGAATCCGTTGTCAGGATTTTCAAAGGTCAACAAAAAGCAAGTCTTACATTTACTACCGAAGCAGAGAGGAAGAAATACAAAACCGTTCCTGGTCAAGTTGCATTAGGCTTGGAAGATGAGAATGAAGAGAACCTGACAGGCTTCAGAAATCAGAAGATTCAAATCACTCCAAAGCAGCTTCTTAAGAATATCCAAGAAATACAGCAAGAAAATGAAATACCTGAAATAGAAGAAATTCAGAAGCCCAATAGAGCGAAGATAGGGCTAAATCTAACCATCGAAATGGAAACAGGTACTGGTAAGACTTATACTTATATCCGTACCATGCACGAACTCTATCAACATTACGGATGGAGTAAGTTTATCAT
>CALLMH010000109.1 GCA_938007965.1 uncultured Saprospiraceae bacterium
GTCTTGTCATGCGACACAACTTCAAATATATCCAATAGCTCTTCTGGGAATATCAACTCTTTTAATTCTTTACTCATTTTACAAAGCAAAGAATTAATTAATTAATATTTGCTTTCCCCACCCGAAATTCATCTTGATCCGACTTAAATCTGACATCTGTAAATGCCCCATTTCTGAATTTTCTTACATTCTATTTAATCAATGTTACATCTCCGTTTAGGTTTTTAGAAGTAGCATCGTTGTACAAAATCGTAATCTGATAAATGTATACACCACTGCCTAGTTGGGTATTATTCATCCTACCGTCCCATGTTACTGAGCCAGTCGCTGATAAGTCTTCGTAAATAAGATTTCCCCACCTATCAAAAATTCCTATTTGGATACTTGTGGTATTTTCTGAGCCACTTTCAAATGTGAAATTATCATTGACGCCATCTCCATTTGGACTGAATATATTAGGAACAACATCGACGATTATAGCGGGTTCCACTTCTACATTTATAGCTAGAGATTGAGCGCATCCGCTGATGTCTGTAATTTCGAGATTATATACAGTAGATTCAGTAGGAGAGGCTATGGGTAACGCACAGTCTGTACAACTGAGTGAATTATCATCTGGTGTCCATACAAACATATATGTACCAGAATCTATGGCGCCTACGATGCTGATACTGTCTCCGATAGTGATGTTATAGTTCTCTTGATATTCTGCAAACATGCTGATCTCAGATGATGATAAAGTTTCTGTGATATTTATTTCACAAAGATTACTGTCGGTGATTGCTATATCATAAGTACCTACACTTAGATTTGATATATGCACAGAGTCATTCACAGTACCGTTTACTGATATGATATACGGGCCGTCAGCTTGATTTAATCCTTGGATAGTGATAGATCCATCTGCGGCGTTTGTACAGCTTGGATCTACTATATCTAGAGTCACAGTTTGCGTTACGCCATCTTCCAGTTGGAAGCTAGTTTCTCCGGTACATCCAGATACATCTGTTACGGTCAACGAATAATTACCAGGCAGTAAGTTTTCTCCCACGTTAGTATCTCCAATCAAGGGATCACTCCATGAGAATTGGTAAGGCGGTTGGCCTCCATTTGGAGAGTAGGTTATGGTACCCGTGCCACCTTCACAAGTTATCGGCGTGGTAAGATCCCACATTCCTGATATAGTTATACCTGAGCTGACGATTGTGACCGAATTGGTATATACGGTCATGTTATTGGAATCAGTTATGGTTACAATGTAAGTTCCTGGGGCAAGGTTATCGAATAATCCCATAATGTTGGGACCTACTTGCAACGGAATAACATCGGTACTATTATTTTCATCTTCGAGTATGATACTGTATGATTCACCAGCTGGACTGCTCGTTTCTATAAGTATTGAGCCCGATCCATTACCGCACAGATCATTCGTGGGAGTGATTTCTACGTTGAACGCACACGGAGTGAAAGTAAGCGTTGTGATGACGATACTATCACAGTTTTCTATTGTCTGGAAAGTATCCCGATATTCTCCATCTGTAAACTGAAATGCCCCCGAGACAAAAACACTATCTCCCACACAAGGTGATAGAGCTATTGGAGTTTCGATAAGTGGATCAAAAGTTAAGTTTACGTTTATAGTACTATCACATCCATTTACCACGCTTTGTAATGTTTCTTGGCCAGTAGGATTTCCGAAGTTATATAGTACTCCATTGACCATTATGCCATCATCTATGCAGAGTTCTTCATTGATATCAGTCGTTAAGATTGGGAAAAATGTCAAATTTATATCGATAATACTATCACACCCTGCGACGCTACCACCAAGTAATGTTTCTTGTCCAATAGGATTAGTCGAATCATATGTATTACCATTGATTGTTTCGGAGTACGTAGAGCAAAAAGGTCCCTCTAAAGTTGATGTTACTGCATCTAAGAAAGTCAAGTCTACCGTGATCATTGTATCACATCCTGATCCCGTTAATTGTACTGTGCCCGAAGGATTAATCTCGTCAAATAATTCACCACCGATGTTTATAGTTTGTCCATTACAGAGAGTATCGTTCCTCATGATCATAATATCATTCGTAAATGTCAAGTTGATATCGACGTTAATATTACATCCATTAACAGATTCATCTTCTAAAACTTCTGAACCAAAAGTATTGTCAAAATCATATGTGACTCCATTTACAATAATACTATCGCCCGAACATAACTCCAAATTGATAATAGAATCAATAGGCGTATAAAAACTTAAATCAATGATGACAAGACTGTCGCATCCATTGGGACTTACAATAGATATCTCATCTGTGGGTTGTGTAATATCGTATATCATTCCTTGGAATTCTATAAAGTCTTCCTGACATATTGTTGGGTTGATTAGAATCGTATCTGCTGTGCTGAAAGTAACGGATATATCTACGATGCTATCACAGAACTGACCTGCGAGAGTATCCATTAAAGTAGCATTCCCGTTAAAGAATTCTACTCCATTTATCGTCAGTGTATCATTAATACATGCAGTCGTGTCTAATTGGAATCTTGCAAAATCTAATGCTTGGACATATATTGTATCTTCTCTTCCTCCAAAGTCATTGTTACAATTATCATCTTGAATAGAAGGTATTACTATAAAATAGCTACTATCTATGGACAGATTTAGCGTATCATTCGCATATGATGTTGTGTTGTCCAAATTACATGCTGTAAGGGTTACCGTATTATTGGTCGTAGTACTGAGGCCTGACCCGATTACTGATCCACTCTCTGAGAAGACAGTAGTATTAAACTCAAATGGCGCGGTACCGGTCAAAGAAAAGGTGATCGACTCACAATTATCTGGACATACTGTGATGCTATCTATCGGTGAATCAATCGAAGGTGCCGATATAATATTGATGGATATTAAAGACGAATCTTTTGGACAGGAAACACCATCTCCAACTAAATACTGATATTCGCTTACACCAGTAGGGAGTCCATCCGTGTTGAGCATATTATCGGTTAAGCCTCCATTTCCTGATAGGTCTGAGAATACTCCTCCAGTATCTTCATTCATTAGAATATCAAAAAGGTCTATTTCTTCTCCTTCGCATATATCTGCATTAACATCTCCCCCTGAGGTAACACTAGATTCTACCGTAATGGTAAATACAGACATATCTACGCCACAGCCACTACCAGCGGAACCCACAGTGTAAGAAAAATTGTAAGATGATCCTGCTAAGCCTGATGTATTGAAGGAGCTGCCATTAAGCTGAGTAGTCAAGTCATCATCTGAAAATGCACCATCATTATCTGCGTCTGCACTAAGTAGTCCAGTGAGATCTACTGTGGTACCTTCACACACTGTTGCTTGATTGTTTGCCCCAGCTTCTACGCCGGATACGATAGTGATGAATAGTTGAGTCTGACTAGGTGGACAAGAACCATTCATATTTAAGTTGTATATATATTCATAGGTGTTAGGGGGTAGGCCATCAAGATTCACTGCGAATCCGTTGGATAGGTTTACCAAAGTATTATTTACGTCTATGAAGTTACCTCCCAACGTAGGATTACTTAATAAAGCAAAAAAGTCAATATCCCCTGAATCTTGGCAGAACTGTTCAGCATTTGAAATTCCAGAAAAGTTCTCTTCTGCTACCTGCACAGTTATAGTTGCTTCATCATCATTACACGGTGCAGTTCCCAGGACTGTATATGTGAAATTATAAGTTCCTGTAGCCAATACTGAAAAATCAACAGCCGTTGGGTTGATATTGATATCTAAACCAGAACCATCATCATCATTCCAGTTACCTCCGGAATCATTCGGACCTAGTTGTGCATCCATATCGGTCAAGCTTCCATCGTTGCAGACAGTTATAAAGTTATCTATTCCTGCATTTGGTGATGTCAGATCTCCCACAGTTATACTACTCTCAAAAGCACAATTGTTGCTGTCTGTTATCGTCACTGTGTAGTTGCCAGGACTAAGATTTACCGTTTGTCCTGATTGAGAATCACTCCAGTTATAAGAATTGTAAGTTTCTAATACACTTACCTGGACCGTTCCTCCATCACATCCACTTGGATTGGGTGGATCGAACGATATCTGCGAAGCGGGGAACTCAGTAACGCTTATTTCATCTGACGATGTACATCCTACATTATCAGTTACAGTTACAGTATATGTACCAGCTCCTGCGGATATAGTTTGAGAAGTCTCTCCACCTGGACTCCAGATATAATTATCAAAACTTCCAGCGTCTAACAATGTTGTAGTATTAGGACAAACAGATTCATCCATTCCAAGATCTACTGAGGAAGTCGGATTGAGATCTACAACTTCCATTTCTACGCATATTTCATAGTCTAGAGATAAACTTCCAGATGATATTAGCATCTGTCCATTAGCGCATGCACCACCAGATATACCCAAGAATGCGGGTATGATATCAGCACCGAATACGGTTCCAAAATCAAATGTTTCAGGAGGAGAAGTGAAGGTTATCACCTGATTCATCGGAGTTGATTGAGGTCCTATTCCGCCTACTCCTGGACATGAAGCGGGTTGGAAGCCGGTGCAATTATTATAAAAGTTATAATAATAGTCTATGGTCGAACATTCGGGAGGGAGATTACTATTATCAACATTGAATATTGTGACCGTTGCCGTGATAGAACCTATTTTTTTACAATCACCAAATGTATTTGCAGGAATAACAAAGTTATGCATACTTGCTTCACTATGAAAATCAGTGGATCCATTATTCCAGTCATTTCTGTCAAGACCTAATGTAGCACTTGTTTGATTCTGACAACCAAGGCTTACTACTTGGTTGAAACCATTATTTTGGGAAATCAGTAAAATAAAAACGATGAGGAATATCTGATTGAAGCCAAGTATTTTTCTACTTAATGTCATTTTGCAATTTCTTTAGAACTACCCTAAATCATCGATTCGGGTATAAGAGTGTTAACTTTAAAAGATAAATAAGTGTGAAAAATACACTATGTTTTTTTTTCTACGTAGAATTCAATCAATTATATTCAAAAAAAGCAAAATTTAATTTCCTGTTGTTGCTAATCAAGACAAATTTATGTTCGTTACTAATGATCTTCTAAACACTTTTTTTGCGATGAGATACTTGTTAGTCACTTAAGATGGTTTGATATTTATTGACGATAGACGATTAACTCAATAGCATCATTATTATTAGATACAATAAAGGCAGGTCTCTTATTTGGGCCAATATGTATAAGGTCTATATCTCGTACATCTTTGTGAAGGAACAGACCACTGTATTCTATTTGTGTATTTGTTTTGTAGGAACCATCTTTATTACCCTTGAGGAATAGACCTTTTCCAGCATCATACGAAGGAGTCTCTACCTCAGTTTGTTTTAAATTTCCAGCGACTACAATATCCATAAATCCATCTTGGTCGAAATCTTTGGATACGATACCATTTATAGGAGCAAGCTGTGCTTCTTTTGGGAGATTTACCATTTCGTAAGACCCGTCACCCTTGTTTTTTAGAAAAACGCTTGAGAAAATAGTGGCCTCAAATTGAATCGAATTTGATAATCTATCTTCTTCATAAATATCGACTAAGCTAGCGGTAGCAAATCCTTCATAGGAAGGAAATTTTTCTGTAATAAACGGCATTTGTTGAGAAGAGCATTCTTTCCCACGAACGGGAACTTTTTGTCCCTTGTAAATCTTGCTCAATACGATATCTATTTGGCCGTTTTCATCAAAATCATTAGCATATACATATAAAGGTTTTTCTTTTGTAGGTTGATACTTATTATTCAAGCCAATATTTCCCGCTATGAAATCATCATCTCCATCATTATCAATATCGACTTTCGCTAAGCTAGACCACCAACCTGCAGTATTTTCTAAGTTCATGGAAGTAGTTGCATTTTCAAAACTTTTACCTGTATTTCTAAATAGTGTAATTGGCATCCATTCACCAACTAGCATGAGATCTACATGCTCATCTTTATTAGTATCTGTCCATTCTGCAGCGGTAACCATTCCTATATTTTTTATTTCAGGAGCAAGTGCTTTTGTTTGATCTGTATAATATCCATTTTCGTTTACCAATAGATAGGATTGGGGAGCAAGAGGGTATTGGTTAGGTGTTGTTCTGCCACCTACGAAAATATCTAAGTCGCCATCTTTATCCCAGTCGATTTCAGCTATAGCTTTGGTACTTGATATTATTTTTGGTAGGCGTTGTTTATCATATGAGAAGTTACCTTTGCCATCATTAATATAGAGTCGATCTTGAAGTAATGCTTCTTCACCTTCAAAATCACCACCACCTCCGCTCGCTACATATAGATCTAGATCTTGATCTCCGTCAATATCTATAAATTTTGCACCGGTATCTTCCTGAGCGGCACTATTACGAAAAGCAGGATTCGCCTTGGAATTGAAATGTCCGCTCCCATCTTGAATGTAGAGCATCCCAGCTTGGTCTTTCGCTCCACCTACATAAAAATCTTCGATGCCATCTCCATTGACATCACCAACAGCTGTAGAGGGACCGATGGTTGATTGACGGTGTGGTAGGAGAATTTCTTTTTTGAAATCATCGAATTTATTTTCTTTATGTTTGAACTGAGGATGTAGATATCGTTTACTCAAATCTGCGAAAAAAGGAATTGTTTTTTGCTCTACTACTGATTTTACTATTGTCTTTTGCCTATCTATAATGTGTAACTGATTGATCTCAGGATTTGGTATTTCCGAAGACATTCCATCTGGCCATATGATTATCACTTTGTCGATATATTTGTTATTGCCTAGACCAAAATGTGCAATTTGTTCTACTGACGATTGATAACCCCTCGTTGTAGCATAGTCATACGATTGCATCTGATCTCCGTAGTAGATATTGATTTTCGAATTTGAAACGGGTCTATTCGATTTATCATCTTTCAATTTGAATTGGATGAAGTTTCCATCGTCTTTCTCTACACTATTATTGCGATAGACAAATGCTGGCTGATCGAAATTATTGATCACTAGATCCAAGTCTCCATCTCTATCTAAGTCAGCATAAGCGGCACCGCTAGAAAAAGACGGGGTAGAGAATCCCCATTCGTCGGTTTTGTCTTCAAATTTTAATCCATTAGTATTTCTAAAGATAGAATTGGGGACAGGGTTGACATCTGCTTTTTGTAAATGTTCGAAATAATCATTCTGATTATAGTTAGCCCCTTTCGCTTTACTAATCTCTTCTAGTTCCTTCTGCCAATCATTGTTCTTTGTATCCTTTTTATATCCATTCGTTACTATCAGGTCTTTATATCCATCATTATCGAAATCTGCAAATAATGGAGCCCAACTCCAGTCAGTTTTGGATACTCCAGCATATAAACCGATGTCACTCATGACTCCATAGCCATTATTGATCGACAGACTATTGACCATGTATTGAGGGGTAAATCTCTTATAAGAAGTTAAATAATCAAACGTAGTCACATCCATAGATTTCATGAGTACTTTGCTACGTATATGGTCCGACGGAGTCATATCTAATACAGATAGATCAGTCAGGCCATCATTATTGAAATCTGCAGCGTCGCATCCCATGGCAAAATAAGAGGTGTGGCCTAACTTATTGCTGATCTGATCAGTGAATGTTCCGTCTCCATTATTTAGAAACATAAAATCTGGAATGAAGTAATCATTGGCAATATAAATATCTAAATAACCATTCTCATCAAAATCATTCACAGCAATCCCGAGACCGAATCCGATTTTTTGTACGCCAGCTTCTTTAGAAATATCTGAGAATTTACCATGGCCTTCATTTCTATACAGAGTACTGCACTCTCTGTTGAATTCTACCTCTGGTAGTGCATTTGATTTATCAAACCAGTCTACCGCTCCTACAGCTCTCCTTCGTTGGCCATGATTCATAACCCACAGATCTAGATCACCATCCTTGTCCATATCGAAGAATGCAGCTTGTGTGGAACGAGAGTTGTCAGCAATTCCATATTCTGCTGCTTTTTCTACAAAAGTATTATCTCTATTATTAATGAATAATTCGTTTTGCATCTCTGAAGCATTGGCAGATGGTCCAGAATTACAAACATAAATATCCAACCAACCATCCTTATTAATATCTACCATAGTTACTCCTGTGCTCCATTTATCAGTTTGTATACCTGCATTTTTGGAAATGTCCTCAAATTTTAAATTTCCTTTATTAATGTAAATATGATTTTGAGCATCACTTCCCGTAAAAAATATATCAGGTAGTCCATCGTTATTAACATCGCCAATTGCTACACCTGATCCGTTGTAAAAGTATTCGTAGGAAGTGAATCCTCTATTGGCTGACTCTTCTACAAAATTCTCAAATGTTACTCCAGTATAGTTCGCTGAGAGAAGGGTCATTTGTTTACTGGATTCTTGAGAGACATTATTATCGTTATTACAACTTATTATTAATATGCTCAAAATAGAGAACAATATGAAGTGTGGAAGGAATCGCAGATTATACCAAGGAGTGCTGATTTTCAGAGACATTATATTTCTTCTTTTTTTAATTATCATATATGTTATGGCCTTTCGATTTTTTATTAGATCCATGGTGTATCCATATTTTTATATTATTTGAATCACTTAATGTAAAATCTACTAAGAAAGGGATACGAACAAATATTGTACTTTTTTGATCTGAATTGTAATAATAGAAAATATTATGAAACTTCTCATTGTTTTTTTTTAACACAGAAAACACACACTTTATCATTTTTTTTATAGTTATTTGTCCCAGCTTTAGGGCTTTAATATATTGATCTATCGATTGATACATATTTAAAAATGATAATATGTTGATTTCTTTATCATAATATGAATCTCTTTGCTAATGTATATTCTGCTAGAGAATAACACTTTAGCTATTATTTAAAAGTATTTATAACCAACTTGAATTCCATGAGAATATTTACAAACAAAAACTATGTAGGTTCGCAAGTGCCTCCAACTGATTTGATGTTATCGTACCCTAATAGCATCGATCGAAGAAAAAAAATCGGTTTAGAATCAAAAAAATCATCTTGGATTAAGTCTTCGACTTTCTTGATGATATTGTTAATTGGATTATTCAATACGACTACGTTATTGGGTCAGCCTTCATTGCCAATTAATTTTGATGATGCAAGTATTGATTACATGCTTGGTGATTTTGGAGGAGCGGTATCTGCAGTTGAGGCAGATCCAGTAGATCCAAACAATATGGTGATGAGTCAATTTAAAGTTGCAGGTGCTGAGAGTTGGGGAGGTGTAGCGGTAGGATTTAATGGTCTTACTGGTGCTATTCCGTTTACAGCTACGGAAACGGCTATTACAATGGATGTATATTCACCAGCCGTAGGATCACCTATTTTACTAAAAGTAGAAAATGCGGCCAATGCAGCTATAGCTTCAGAAGTACTTGTAACTTCTACTGTTGCTAATGAATGGGAAACATTAACTTTTGATTTTGCATCAGGAAATCCTGCGCTTGACTTTAATGCTACTTATGATAAGATAGTCGTTTTTGGAGGTTTTGGAAATCCTGGAGAAGGACCGACATATTATTTTGATAATATACAATTCATTGGAGACCCTGGTGATATGCCACCAGATGCAGCGGGGCCTTGTACAGTCATGGCAGCCGAATGTGCTGCTTGTGTAGGGTGTGATGAATCTATAGTTATAGACCTATCAACGGGAGATGCCTTTGGAGCAACCAATGGATCTACACCAGTTTTTTATGACGGTGCCACAAACTCTGGTTCTATATCATTACAAGGAGGAGCATCTAATGTGTTTTCAGCTGCGGGTGTTGCTAATCTAGCGTTCCCTACCTATGTGAATGATGTTTGTTTTAGTGCAGATATAGAAGTTGTTTCTGGTCCAGTACCTTTTGTGGTAGAATTTAGAATTGAAAATGGAACTGGTGCACCTGGAAATGGGGGACAAGCTCTTATTTTCGATGTGTTGGTTGACGGCACTGGCGCTTGTTCTGTTGGAGGAGATGTTGCTGCGGGAACTGCAGTAAATGGATTCACATTCGACTCAGGAAGAAATAATAATATAGTAATCGCGGTAGGTGACTTTGATGGAAACCCTGTTCCTTCAGATATCGTTGTTAATTTTTCAAATGTTTCATTAAGCGTTTGTGCTGGAGATGATGCTGCACCGGAATTGGAATGTGCAAATTCAGAAGAGTTACTTATAAATGGTGACTTCTCTGATTTATCGTCAAATTTTGGACCAGCTGATTTTGCAAACTGGAATGAATTTGGAAATATTTTCGCTGATGGTAATTATAGACTACCTGAGGGAAGCACAGTGAAAGCGTTCGGTGAAGTTGCTGGAGTATCTCAAGATGCTGCAGTCAACGGAGGAGATATGATCTGTATCGATGCTAATTTTATCACAAATACTCTTGATGGTATAGTTGGTAATGGTAGTAGAGGAGAATTAAAAATCGAATATTATGATGCTGCAGGTGTTATTATAAACGGACCATTTGGTACAGCCTTAGGTACATTCAATTTTGATACTCCGGCTGTTGCTAATGTATGGACTAATGTTGGTGGATGCCTAGAAGCTCCAGCAAATGCCGTAACAGCAAGAGCTGTTGTGATCTTTTTGGATTTTGGATTTGAAGGAGGAGCGATTGGGTTTGATGATGTATCGATGAGAAGAATAACTCCAATGGTGTTTGATGTAAATGCAGAAAACTGTATGGCGGATTTAATAATAGAGAATCCTACACCTACCGATATGTGTGAGGTTGCATCATTTACAAACGATTTTAATGGTACAGATGATGCAAGTGGTACGTATGGAGAAGGTCAAACTTTAGTAACATATACAGCAATAGATGATTCTGGTAATCAATCTGTTTGTTCTATCTTAGTAGAAGTAGGAGATGCATCTGGTCCAATGGTGGAGTGTCCGTCAGATATTACTGTAAACCTAGAAACAGGGGAGTGTGAAGAGATTGTAAACTTTACCATTCCATTTTCTGATTTATGTGGTTCTATAGATGGAGAAGCAAGCCAATTGGTTAATGATCAACTAGTAAACACAGCATTAGATTGTGCAAATAATACATCAAACCACTTGAGATACTTCGAGAATACATTTCCTGTACCGTTAGAAATTACAGAGGTGAATTTCGGAATATTTAATTCCGGTACAGAAGAGGTAGTTACAGTAAATGCATATGGAATAGATCCTGGAGCGGCATTTATTTATTCAAACATGACATTATTGGGAACTACAGATATGATGGTCCCAGCTGGAATGAATGCAAGTATCTTAACTGCTGCTTTAGAAGTTACGATCCCAGTAGGAATGAATTATGTACTTGAACTAAAAGCAAGTAACACAACAAATTTTGTAATTGGATATAACAATCAAGGAGAGACAGCTCCCTCTTACATAGCAGGAGATGATCCTACACCATGTGTAAGTTTGGAGCCTACAGACATAAATGATTTGAATCCAGCTTTTGGTGCATTAGCTGTAGTATTATATTCAAATGCTGAAGCAGGTCCTGGTATCGAGCAAACAACAGGATTGCCATCAGGAAGTTTTTTCCCAATAGGAACAACAACACAGACATTCATTGCAACGGATATAAATGGTAATACAACAGAATGTGTATTCGATGTAATCGTAGAAGAATTCGAATCACTATCA
>CALLMH010000110.1 GCA_938007965.1 uncultured Saprospiraceae bacterium
TGTATTAAGCCTCCCGCTAGCGTTCATCCTGAGCCAGGATCAAACTCTCCATAGTTTGTTTCCTGAACTTCTCAAAAAAAGTTCTTATTATTTTAAAACTTGCGTTATTCTTATCTATTCCTTCCAGTCGTGTCAATGATCATTTTTCCCCTTTCTTCCCTATTCAAAACATACCATCTTTTGGCTTCGTTCCTTTCGTAAGGGGATGCAAAGATAGCACGCTTTCTATTAAACCACCAAACTTTTATCAAAAAAAATTACTAAACATTTGATTATATTTTAGTGCCGTATCCTAATCATCTGATTTACAGTATTTATGATAAATAATAAATCATTAAAAAATATCAAATAATTATTATTTAATGCCTAAATCTGTGAGAATTCTAGCCTTTTATCCAAATTCATCGATTATAATCACTAATTATTAGTCCAAAAAAAGCGAGCAACCATCAATATTAATTATAAAAATGTATTAGTTATTGATATTGAGGCATGTTATATGCCTTACTTATTCTATTCTTCCTTAAGAGAGGAATAACCAATCGTATTTATAAAAATATATTGTGATCTATAGATGAACTTGATTGGTCTATCTGCTTCTTACAATGCTGAAGGTCTATCTATATATTATAATACTACAGAGAAAAACACAAAAACACTAAACAACGAAAAACAGAAAGGCGAAACACTACCAAGCAAGAAGAATGTAATCGTACATGCTACCCTTTCTTTAGATGGATCACTTTCGTTTGGCAAAGTATCTTCCGGAAACAAGCTGAACTTCTGGCCACAAGTAACACGATTTTATGAGGACAAGATATATTTCTTAGGAACAGAGGATAGCTGGATGAAAAAGATGACTATTAGGAAAATAGAGAAATGATATTGGTGAGGGTTCTTTTCCTTAGCAATTTACCTCTACGCCTTATTTAATATTATGAGATTCAAATTTTCTTATTCTAGAATCATGGGATCAGGAACAAAGTAACTAAAAGCTTAGTAGCAGCCTGTGGCTATATATATTTACGTGGCAGCATGGAGGCTTCTTTTCCTATATTTTATAATCATACTCTGATCGATGTTTATAAACATCGACCATTTCACTTTTGTCCTCGCTGATCATGTTTACTGCAAATATCTTTGATCTTTCTATTTGACAAATCTCGGCCATCTGGGGTTAATTTGTTAAAACTTCCTTGGTAATGTTCTGTAACGGCAACATAGCATCAAATATCTTTATCTGATACTTTTCATTTGTTAGTAAGTAATTTAAGTCCACATTCGTCTTCGAGAGCATAAATCTTCCATTAAATACTGGAGAACAAGAATCAATAATTATTGAGTCGTTCTTAAGAGAGTATCGGCAGTCACATGATGATTCTTTTAAAAAATCTACACAAGGTATTTTACATGAACCATCCTTTCTAAAAACTAATACATTGCTATGAAACATTAATTTACTTTCTTCAATTTGATTCATTCCATTTATGTTCCAAATTTGAGTTTGTCTAAAAGTATCAGTTTTACATCCATATAATAAGAGAAGAAAAGTTATAACAATTAGTATATTTTTCATCATCTTTTTCTCTATGTATCCTTCTTAGAAGAAATTTCTTCAATAATTTTGTCTCCTGTTTTCTTTACAGTAGTACTTATTATAACATGCCCAATCTATTCTTGACAACTGACGAAGTCAATAAATACATCTTCTTACCATTGTTGATTCGGATTCTTTCCGAGAGTATATTTTGTGCTGGTGCACCTTTAATTTTATAGAACAATGAAAGATAATAACGATATGCAGTAAATACACCAAGACGTGCGCCTGATGGTAATTGCTTTATACCTATATAGGCATGATCAAAATCTTTTTGGATATCATCTTCGATTCTTGATTTATCTTCCGAAGTAAAATTACGAAGATCTACATCAGGAAAATAAGTTCTCCCTCGTTCTTCAAAATCAGATTTCATATCTCTAAGAAAGTTGATCTTCTGGAATGCACTGCCTAAGCTGATCGCCCACTCTTCTAGTCTATTGTATTCTTTAGTATCTCCTTCACAAAACACCTTGAGACACATCAAGCCGACGACCTCCGCCGAACCATAGATATACTCCTTGAGTGTAGCTTCGTCATATTCGATATCATAAAGGTCCATCTCCATGCTTTTGAGAAATGCTTCAATATGGTCTAATTCTAGTCCATATTTGTGTACTACTTCTTGAAAAGAATGAAGCACTGGATTTAGACTGATCTTTCTATCAATAGCTGCATATGTTTCTTTCTTGAATTCTTCTAATAGCAACTTTCTATCACTGTCGTGAAAGGTATCTACTATCTCATCTGCGAATCTTACGAAGCCGTATATGTTGTAAATGGGCGCACGAAACTTAGGATCAAAGACTTTAATACCCAAAGAGAACGATGTACTGTAGTTGTTAGTAATAAGTTTACTAATCTCTTGGCAGGTATCATTATAGAGACTAATCATGCTTTTATGGTTTTGAGGATTTCTGCAGCTACTACTTGCCCTGATATGAGTGAAGGAGGAACGCCAGGTCCTGGCGTCGTCAATTGGCCTGTATAATATACATTTTGCAGATGTTTATTTTTTAATTTCGGTTTTAAGAACGCTGTTTGGAATAGGGTATTCGCCAATCCATACGCATTTCCTTTGTAAGCATTATAATCATTTTTGAAATCATTCATACAATAAGATCGTTTGTACTCGATCATAGGCCTAATATCAACTCCTACTTTATCGATGATTCTTTCGCAGATTATATGAAAGTACTTTTCTCTCATTTCTTCACTATCCTCCAAGTCTGGTGCTAGAGGCACAAGAAGAAATACATTTTCTTTTCCTGCGGGTGCTATACTTTTATCTGTTTTCGAAGGGCAGCATATGTAGAAAAGTGGTTTTGAAGGCCACTTTGGATTTTTATAGATCTCTTCTGCGTGCAGATCAAAGTCTTCATCAAAGAATAAATTATGATGTTTGATACCTTCTAATCTACCATTCAAACCAAGATAAAATAGAAGCGAAGAGGGTGCCATCGTCCGACTGTCCCAGTACTCGGCAGAATAATTTCTGAAGCCCTTGGGCATGATGTGCTGATCTACATGATGATAATCTGCACTAGCTACCAGGTAATCACACTCAAACGAGGAGGAAGAAGAGTTCGCCGACTGCACTTTCCCATTGCCTATAGTTACACCATTTATATTTGTTTCAGTTTCGAAGTTGACACCGAGCTCTTTCGCTAGACTCACCATGCCTTCTATAATCTTATGCATACCACCTTGTGGATACCACGTCCCCAATTTGAGGTCTGCATAATTCATAAGAGAATATAATGCTGGCGTATCGGCAGGTGTAGCTCCTAGAAATAGTACAGGAAACTCCAGCAACTTGATCAGCTTAGGATTCTTAAATAGCTTTCTGATTTGCTTATCGATACTTGAAAACATCTGAAGTTTGAAAAGGGATTTCACTACTCTACTATCAATGAACTCCGTAATTCCATGGCCTGGTTTCCATACGAATTCATCCATACCAACCTGATATTTGTATTCTGCCTCGTCCAGAAATTTCTTTAACTGCTTAGAGGATCCTGGTTCGTGAAAATCAAAGAATTTATAGAGTTCTGGCATAGTAGCTGGGATATCTACATATTCATCTTCAAAATATACTCGATAAGATGGATCTAACCGCTCTAGTGTATAATAGTCCGATACTTTCTTACCGAATTTCTCAAAAAACTGATCGAATACCTCGGGCATCCAATACCAACTCGGGCCCATATCAAAAAGGAATCCATCATGTTGGAATTTTCGCGCTCTCCCCCCCAATGAATCATTCTTCTCAACGACAGTAACGTCTACTCCGCCTTGTGCCAAACTACAAGCAGAAGCTAGACCAGAAAAACCTGAACCAATTATTACAACTTTTTTCCTTTCCATAAATTATATACGTACGACGCAAGATAATAACCAAAACCGCACTATTTTGTTCAAGCTTTGTGATCATAATATTAAACAAAAAATAGGTTGTATTCGATCACATAATACGAAGTTCTAAATAAAAACGTAAATCTTTACAACTCCCTCTCCAATAAATTAAAAAAGCCTTCAATCCAATAAAGGATTGAAGGCTATATCTTCTAAGTTAGAGAAAGGTGATTATCTACCTCCGTCTAACTCATCTTGCCATTTCTTGAGACCATCCCAATCTCCTTCAGCTGCCATCTTAGATTGTGCAGGCCATGTGGTAGGGTCGTGCATTCTATATCTGCTTCCTGCTGCTGCTAGGATCTCTTTGATCTTTTCAGCCTCCGTATTGGCTAGCTGCTCGAATGTAGGTATCCCCGCATCTTTTAGAAGCTGGGAGATTTTAGGACCTATTCCTTCGATTTTCTTGAAATCATCCTCGTCCGAACCAGCTTTAGCTTTCTTTTTCGCTTTAGGAGCTGCTTTGGCTTTTGGTTCCTCCTTTACTGGAGCTGCCTCAACTTTTGGTTCCTCCTTAGCTGGAGTTGCCTCAACTTTCGGTTCCTCTTTTGCAGGTGCTTCCTCCTTTACAGGTGCCTCTTTAGCTTTAGGTGGCTTCGGTGCCGGTGGTTTCGGTGCATCTGCAGCCAATTGATCTTTCAATTGTGAGAATACATCCAAATCTCCGAAGGTAGCTCTCTCGACGTTAGACTGTGTTTTCTTAACAGCCTTCTGTACGATCTTTCTCTCTTCTCTTTTTTCAGATCTAACTGTATCATCCGCTTCTCTCTTGATATCTTCAACATACCTCAAGTGAGAAACCAATATTCTCTTATCATCTCTGTTGAATTCGATTACTTTGAACGTAGTCGTCTCATCAACCTCTACAGACGAGTTATCTTCTTTCTTCAAGTGTCTTAGTGGAGCATATGCTTCTAGACCGTATGGCAATTGAACGATTCCTCCTCTATCATCTTTCTTGATAAGAGTAGCTTCGTGATATGATCCAATTGGAAATACATTTTCGAAAGTATCCCATGGGTTCTCTTCTAGTTGCTTATGACCTAGAGAAAGCTTTCTGCTATCCTGATCTATTTCTAGAATTTGAATATCAATCGTTTCACCCACTTTAGTGAATTCAGAAGGGTGAGAATATCTCTTAGTCCATGAAAGGTCAGAGATATGTACCATACCACCAATTCCTTCTTCTAATTCAACGAATACACCGTAAGGCGTAAGGTTTTTAACTACACCAGAGAATTTTTTACCCACTGGGAATTGATCTTCGATTGATGACCAAGGATCGTTAGATAATTGCTTGATAGATAATGACATTTTTCTTTCGTCTCTATCGATCGTTACAACTTTCGCTTCGATTTCTTTTCCTAATGAGAAGTAATCTCTTGCATTTACTGGTTGGTTACTCCATGTAACTTCAGATACGTGGATTAGACCTTCTACACCTGGTATGATTTCTAAGAATGCACCGTAATCTTCGATATTTACGATCTTACCTTTTACAGTAGAACCTTCAGCAATCTCCTCACCTAGCGTCTGCCATGGGTGTGGTTGTAGTTGCTTCAATCCAAGAGATATTCTCTTCTTATTCTCATCAAAATCAAGAACTACTACATTAACCTTCTGATTAAGCTCTAATATCTCGTTCGGATGATTGATTCTTCCCCATGAAATATCTGTGATATATAGAAGACCATCTACACCTCCTAAATCCATAAATGCACCGAAGTCTGTAATGTTCTTTACTGTACCTTCTAATACTTGTCCTTTCTCTAATGAAGAGATAATGTGTTCTCTCTGCTCTGCAAGATCGCTCTCGATTAATGCTTTGTGAGATACTACGGCATTCTTAATCGTTTCATTGATCTTGACTACCTTGAACTCCATCGTCTTATTTACATATGCATCATAGTCGATGATAGGCTTGATATCAATCTGCGACCCTGGTAAGAATGTCTCTAATCCGCTACAGTCTACGATCAATCCACCTTTTGTTTTTGATACGACGGTACCTTTTATGATAGTACCATTTTGATAACTATCTACGAGCATGTCCCATGCCTTGATTAGTTTTGCTTTTCTTCTTGAAAGAACTAATTGTCCTCTCATATCCTCTTTATCCTCTACATAGACATCAACATGATCTCCAATAGCTAGATCAGGCATATCTCTGAATTCAGAAAAAGATACTAATCCATCTGATTTGTAGTTGATATCTAATACAACGTCACCTGAGTGGATTGCTGTAACGATACCTGATACTACAGAATTTTCTTGGACATTTCCAAGCGTACCTTCATACTCGGCTAAGTACTTCGCTACCTCATCTTCCGTATATGAAGAGTGCGTGTTCTGGTTACTTATAGTCCAGTCAAAATCATCATGAGGTCCTCTCATATCTTCTGGTCTCGGCTCATCCTTTCTCGAAGGCTTTTCCGGAGCAGCTTCTTCTGCTGTTGTTGTTTCTACTTCTTGTGTTTCTGCAGACGTATCAGTATTATCTACTGTGTTTTCGTCTTCTACAGGATTCTTGTCATCTAACATATTAAGAATCAGGTTTGTATTCCGATTTGAGTGTCGGAAGAGTGAAAAAATTATTTAAACGGCTGCAAAAGTACACTTTTTAATTGGATTGTCAAAATCAATGAGCGAGAACGTACACAGGTTACATTTTGACATTTTTATACTCTTAAAAAGCAGGTGTAATATCATTCGAAATATATTGTGATTATGTTTTTTTAGCACTCCTTGATAATCATAACAATAGTATTCAAAGTACAAAGCCTAGATAAATAGTCATACTGAACTGTAGCGGTAGTTGATATTTGGGGATATTCTTAAATAATGCAGCTAAATCGTCAAAACTACTAGGCTTGTAAATTGATCTATATAGTAGACTACATACATTTTTATAAAACCCTACAGACAATGAAATGTACCTTATTCATTTGTGACAACAACTAATTAAAATTAAAAAGATATCTTAGCAGTTATTACCGCAAAATGCGTCTTTTGTCGAACATTTTGGGAAATTCATTAATATTTCATGAGGTGATTTTAACAATAGTTAATACATTTCGATTGGTCAAAATCACTAATTACTGCAACTAAAAAATATGGGAAGTCTATGTCTAATTATTCAAGAATAATTGCAGGTGTAATGAAATGGGGAGCATGGGGTGCACAGCTAAACACTTCATCAATGGCAAAGCTGATCGAGGGATGCTTAGAAATAGGAGTATCAACTTTTGATCATGCAGATATATATGGAGGACATACGACTGAGGCAGAATGGGGACAGGCATTTCAACAATCTGGTATACAAAGAGAGAAAATACAGCTCGTGACGAAATGCGGAATCATGATGCAATCTGACCAAAGACCCAATATCAAAGCAAAACATTATGATACGAGTAAAGGGCACATCATCAATAGTGTAGATACTTCTCTGCGAAATCTAAAGACAGACTATATAGATATGCTCTTGATCCACCGTCCTAGCCCTATCATGAATCCAAATGAAATCGTGAAGGCAGTAGATGAATTAAAATCAAGCGGTAAAGTAAAACAATTTGGAGTTTCGAATTTTACCCCTAGCCAAGTAGAGCTAATAAACTCTTGCGTAAAAGTAGATTGTAATCAAATAGAGATATCCCCATTCGAACTGTCATCATTTACAGATGGAACGTTAGATCAATGTATGTTAGAAGGAATCATACCTATGGCATGGTCTCCTATGGGTGGAGGTAAGTTATTCGCCCATAGTTCGGATCCTAAGTCGCTAAACCTAAGGGAAAGATTATCGGTGGTGGCGAAAAAATATGATTGGAGCTTGGATGAAATGATATACTTGTTTCTCCTTCACCATCCGTCGGATATAAGACCTGTGGTTGGTTCTTCAAAAATAGATAGAATAAAAATCGCAGTTGATTCCATGCACACCATCATATCTGATGCCCAGTGGTTTGAGATATGGACGGCAGCAACTGGAGTCGATGTCCCTTAGCAAACATGACACAAGGATAATTTAGTAGTTGTAATCCTTTATGACATCCCTAAGTAAACTTTCAACTTTGTTAATTTCCTCTTTGGAAAGTTCTGTTTTATACCTCCCAGAGTTGGATTTCGATAAGTCCAAATCGGTCATTGCTGTTTCGTATTCGAGACCAGTGAAAACGCACATTTTTTTTATTGTATCTGCAGGATTTGAAGTAATATCTTCCAACTTTATCTCTAAAAATTGATTTGCCTGCAACTTGCGTTTTTTCATTTGCCATCGGGCTATGATAGATCTATACCATGCTATAATCTGATCTATGTCAGAAGGCGTCCATCTTTGCTTCATCAATGAAGACACTACATCTCTAGGGTCTCTGACTATATGAAGAATTTTTCCCTCTGGGACCATACTCAGTAAATCATCAGCATATAGTAGACTCCATGTATTGTCTTCGACGAAACATGATTTATTTGTTTTGATCAAGTAAGACTGAAAACAGCTATTTAGGAATGCTCCGAAAATAGGAATCAATTCATCTTTAGTCTTGGGAGCACCAAAATACATCTGATTCTTTTCAGACAAGGAATCCGAACCTGGCCAGCTTGCACTATATTTATAGTCTACCAATTGGTTCATCAAAGTTTTGACAAAATGCTTGTAGCCAGGAAAACATTTTTCTAATTCCCAGCCAGCATATGAGTGAGGAGTTATTCTTTCTGATCTAGGATCCACTTTTCTGAGCCACTTACTTGCTTTGTATTCAGATTCATCGATACTGGCTAAAGCGGTAAGGTAGCTTTCTAGACTACGAAGTCTCTTATCAGCCATAAAAGGGGACCACGTACAGCTGTAATGATTAAGAAAATCTATAAGTCCACCTGGATCAACAGTAAACCGATATTCGAATGGCAGTGTAGCACACTCAGAATGTCTAGCAAAAATGGCTTTAGTTACATTGGTTCCTGAACGCCCGGTACCTGTGATAAAAACTGTGGATGTGTTTTCCATAGAAGCAAGATAATTAGATTTTACAACTTAGAAATTAAATCAGCATAGACTTTTGTAAGGGTTTTACGTTCGTATTTTTTATAATTTTCTGATTTTTCCTTCCTTCCAATACCTCCATGGTCTCTCCAGTATTCATATTCAGACTTTATCTTTGATTTTATAGCTTCCTTATCTTCATAATCGAGCATATTCCCTCTTTCGCAATCATCTAGTACGGTTGCAGCATTTCCATCTATAGGTCCCACACTTAAGATTGGTGTGTGCGATGCCATATACTCAAATATTTTGCCCGTGAGAATAAGTTGATTGTTTTCCGCTTGTGGAATCGGAAGGTAGAGAAGGTTTGAATTCATCATCTTAGATACAGCTATATCATGCTTGACGAAGTCTTCGTATTCTACATGCCTTCCGAGATCGTTTTTTTCAATAGCCTCTCTTATTTCTTGATTTACAACTCCTGTCAATCTGAGCACGAAATGTTCATTGAAATACTTATCTTCTCTGCACAATTCACTTAGCGAATGCCATACGGTGGCTATGTTTTGATTCGTTTTGAAATTACCTATATATGCGAATACAAACTTCTTGGAAATGCTAGATGTGTACTCTTTCATATCCGCTCCATCGAACCCATTTGGAATTACTGAGATGGAACTAGCTCTATCTTGAAATTCTTCTTTCATGCCTTGGCTCACTACGACTATATGGTCTGCATTTGTCAACACTTCATTTTCTAATTCTTGATTTCTAGCGGCGGATTTCTCCGATCTCTTGAGATATTTTTCGTAGTAAATACTTGTCCAAGGATCTCTCAAATCTGCTATCCATTTGAGCCCATCTACATGCTTCTTGAGATACATACCGATCAGATGAGTACTATGAGGAGGACCTGTGGTGATGATGGTGTCTATATCATCGTTTTTACAAATCTTGATTGCCTCCTTAGTTGCATAACTGTTCCACCCTACTCTAGCGTCTGGTATGAAGAAATTGGATCTTACATATCTTGCAAATTTGCCAAAGAGAGAGGTCGTATTTTTGATATTACCCATGCCTACTTCTACACTTTTCCCTTTCTTCCCTCTAAGGAGATTATACATCGCAAAAGGCTCTATGGCTTTGGTTTTATATGTCACTACTTCCTTAGGGATATCTTCTAATAATGACATATCCACAGAAGAATAACTCCCATTTTTTACAGTAAGAATTGTAGAATGCACACCAAAGCTGGAGAAATACTTTACGAATTTCAAAAATCGCTGCACACCTGGACCAGACGCTGGCGGCCAGTAATATGTTATGACTAAGACTTTTTTCATGTGCTAATATTCATATTTCATATTAGATATATTGATATAAAAAGTACATTACAAGAGATAAAAATATAAAAACGACCGCTACAAATTTCAGCTTGCAACGGTCGTGTAAATTTTTAGCAATTTCCTTTGATTTCTAATTAAATGATATTGAGTTTATAGTATCTCCCATACCAATGGAGTCCACTACAGCTTGATCATCGGCATCTACCACTTTTCCGAATACAGTGTGCTTTCCATCTAACCATGCTGTCTCAGTATGAGTGATAAAAAACTGACTTCCATTCGTTCCAGGGCCTGAATTGGCCATAGATAATACGCCAGGAGCATCATGCTTACATTCTGGATGAAACTCATCTCCGAATCTGTATCCTGGGCTTCCTGTTCCTGTGCCTAGTGGGCATCCCCCTTGGATCATAAAATCAGGAATTACTCTATGAAAAGTCAATCCATCATAGTATCCTGCTTTTGCTAATGCTTCGAAATTAGCTACCGTATGTGGAGCTTTCGTTGCATACATATTTAACTTGATATCTCCCTTACTCGTCTGGATGGTCAGTTGAAAATCTTCAGTGTAATGTGCATCACCAATCTTATTTAAAATTTCTTCTCGGTCTATTTTATCTAATGCCGACATGTGTCTTGTTTTTATTTATTATTAAAGAATTGCAAATGTAAAGAAAAGACGACTTTATAACGAATCTCGCGGATAATCCACCATTGTTCCACACTCATTACGATCTCGTTATAGGAGATTGAAGAGTTAGAATCTTCAAGATTTTCGTAATGTAATAACTCAAGAATGCCACCAATATATTTTGAGTATTACTGGATAGGTCTCTCAGATGTCCAATAAATCATTAACAAATGCAAGAGAAAATCTATTGTATCGTGATCATTAATCTTCTACATACATTGACAAAAAAAAGCTTTCGAAAAATCGAAAGCTTTCTTCATTATCTATTTACAGATCTAATAATCTAGCCTGATTACTTAGCCGCTGCGTATTTTGCTTCTATTACGTTCCAGTTTACCACTTTGAAGAATGCACTGATATAATCAGGTCTTCTGTTTTGATAGTTAAGGTAGTAAGCATGCTCCCATACGTCGATGCCCATGATAGGTAATCCTCCGCATCCTACACCTGGCATCAATGGATTATCTTGGTTTGGAGTGGAGCAGATCTCTAATTTTCCTCCTTTGTGTACGCATAACCATGCCCATCCTGAGCCAAATCTCGTCGCTGCAGCTTTAGAAAATTGTTCAATCATTGTATCTTTTGATCCGAATTTTTCATTGATAGCATCCAGTAATTCTCCTGATAATCTACCTCTGTCTTCAGGATTCAAAATTTCCCAAAACAGTCTGTGATTGTAGAATCCACCGCCATTGTTTCTAACTCCTCCATTATCCATATCCAATCCGGTGAGGATATCTTCAATTGACTTACCTTCGAGGTCAGTTCCTGCTATTGCAGCATTTAGTTTTGTAGTATATCCATTGTGGTGCTTAGAATGGTGTATCTCCATAGTTCTAGCATCAAAATGTGGTTCTAGTGCATCGTATGCATATCCGAGTTGTGGTAATTCAAAAGCCATTTTTCGATTGTTTTTTATTATTAAATGATTTACAAATATAGAACAAAGGAAGTTATCCAAAGTTCGTTATGATTTAAAGTTTTATAAGATCTCTATAGGTCTATTCTCTCTATCTTTGCTCCTAGAGCATTTAATCTTGTATCGATATTACTATATCCTCTATCTATCTGATTGATATTGTGGATAAGAGATTCGCCATTGGCAGACATAGCAGCAATCAATAATGAGACTCCGGCTCTGATATCTGGAGAACTCATCTCGATCCCTCTTAATGGAAATTTTCTATCGAGTCCGATTACAGTAGCTCTATGTGGATCACAAAGTATGATCTGAGCGCCCATATCTATCAACTTATCTACAAAGAATAGTCTACTCTCGAACATTTTTTGATGCACAAGGAGACTTCCTCTAGCTTGAGTAGCGGTCACCAATATGATACTCATCAAATCAGGAGTAAATCCAGGCCATGGAGAATCGTATATCGTCATTATGGATCCATCTATAAAACTCTGAACTTCATAATTATCTTGTGCAGGTATGTGAATTTTATCATCCGATAGATTTAATTCAATTCCTAATTTCTGGAAGGTGGCAGGTATATTACCTAGATCTCGGAGGGAGATGTCCGTGATAGTAAGGTCAGATTGGGTCATAGCAGCCATCCCTATGAAACTACCAATCTCAATCATATCTGGCAATACTCTGTGATCAGTTCCTCCGAGCGTTTTTACACCTTCTATGGTAAGTAGGTTTGATCCCAATCCAGAGATTTTAGCTCCCATTCTATTTAGCATCTTACATAGCTGCTGTAGGTATGGTTCGCAGGCAGCATTATAGATCGTCGTCAGTCCTTCTGCAAGTACGGCGGCCATTACTATGTTTGCTGTACCTGTAACTGAAATCTCTTCCATCAGTATGTGTTTTCCTACTAATTTTTCAGCATGTAGGTAAAATTGACTACCTGAATCATCATATTTGAACTCAGCTCCTAATTCTCTAAATCCAAGAAAATGTGTATCAAGCCTTCTCCTACCTATCTTATCACCACCTGGCTTAGGAAGGTATGCTTTATTAAATCTAGCAAGAAGTGGCCCCATCAACATCACTGAACCTCTAATACGCTTCGCATGGTTAAGATAATCTTCGGAAGCAAAATATTCTAGATCTAGGTTGTCAGCCTGAAAAGTGTATTCTGTAGGAGAGTGCTTATCTACCTTTACTCCTAATCCGCTGAGAAGGTCAATCAGCTTTCTCACATCTACGATATCGGGGACGTTGGTAATATTTACTTTTTCGTCTGTGAGTAATACGGCTGATAATATTTGTAGCGCTTCGTTTTTAGCACCTTGTGGTTTTATATTTCCTTTGAGTTGGTGTCCACCTTGGACTCTGAATGCTTGTTGTGACATTGGTGTAGTTTACTTTTAAGTATATAATTTTTCCCAACACATGCGCTAGTACAAACAAGACACACTAACACTATGTATTACAACGTCAAATATATTAAATATTATTGTAATGTGTAAATTTCGAGTAATTTGAAGCATATCTATTTTAGAAAAACATATAAAGTTGAAAAGTGGCCAGCCTCTATTCAAACAAAAAAAGGGATAAAACAATCGTTTTACCCCTCACTATATATTCAAGAAAAGAACCTTCTACTTTCTTTTTCTCATTCTATTATTATTCTTCCCCGATTTATGTCTATTCTTAGTATTGTTATTAGATCGTCCTTTTCCTCCAGAACGCCCTTTGCCCTTAGTATTCGCAGGTGCTTTATTGGTAAATGGACCTCCGATATTTCCAATTTTAAAATCTTCAGGCAGTTGTAGTTTTCCTTTAGATAATTTTACCAAATCATTTTTGATAATTTCATCATTTACGTAGTGTTCTCTATTCCACGTTCTATAGGCGAGTTTCATGTAGGCGGCGATCACTTCCGAGAACTCTTGTCTCTTCTCTTCGTCCTCCATGGTTATCGCCTTTGCTACCATTAGTTGGATCGTATTTCCATAGTGACGGAATCTGAATTCTTTTTGCGGGTACGGAAGATCTACTTTTTGTTCTTCTATGCCTTGCTCAGTAGAAGATACACCCTCTGGTGCAGTTACATCTATATCGTAATCTGCAATTCTATACATGTGTCTCCACAGTCTTAGTCTATATTCTTGCACATTTTTATTCTGAGGATTCATTTGATGCATTAGATCTATCACCTCTTCGATAAAAGCTTGTCGTTCTTCTTTGTCAGCGATTGTTTTCGCATGTCTTATTAGTTTCTGTACATGACGACCATGTTCGGAGATTATTAGCTCTTCACGAGACGAATTGTATTCTAATCCATTGGCTGTTGATACCATATATTTGTTTTTCTAGAAGCCTTGTTTGATTGCTCTACTTTATTTAATATTATTCTACAGTTACTGATTTTGCCAAGTTTCTTGGTTGATCTACATCACATCCTCGCATTACTGCAATGTGGTATGATAGTAACTGTAATGGGATTGCTGATAATAATGGAGAAAGAGGTTCTTCCGTTTCTGGAATTTCAATGGCATAATCCACCATTTCTTTTAGTTTCTCATCTCCTTCCGTAATTACAGCAATAACGATACCCTTTCTAGCTTTCACTTCTTGGATATTACTTTCTATTTTTTCTCTTGCACTAAGATTGGTCGCTATGACAATCACCGGCATATGCTCATCGATCAGTGCTATAGGTCCGTGTTTCATTTCTGCCGCAGGATACCCTTCAGCGTGAATGTAAGAAATTTCTTTCAACTTTAGTGCACCTTCAAGAGCTGCAGGGAAGCTATATCCTCTACCTAGATAAAGGGCATGTTGACTATCTTTGACTTCGGCGGCGATATATTTTATTTTCTCACTCAATTTTAGAATACGTTCTACTTTGGTAGGAAGTGATTCGAGAGCGATGATCATTTTTCTGAAGTCACCTTCATTTATCGTTCCTTTTCGATGTCCTAGATTAAGAGCCATCAAACTCAGGATAACCAACTGGCTGGTAAATGCCTTAGTAGACGCTACACCAATCTCTGGTCCCGCATGAATATATGAACCACAATCCGTCAATCTTGCAATAGATGATCCGATCACATTTACAATACCGTAAGTAAGAGCACCTTTATCCTTCGCCAATCTCAAGGCTGCGAGTGTATCCGCTGTTTCTCCTGATTGTGAAAGGGCAAGCACTACATCTTTCTCTGAGATGATTGGATTTCTGTATCTAAATTCTGAAGCATACTCAACTTCTACTGGTACTCTTGCTAACTCTTCGAACAAGTACTCCGCGATCAAAGCAGAGTGCCACGATGTACCACATGCCACAAAAATCAACCTGTCCGCATTCAAGAATCTGTTCATGTTTTCTTGCATACCTCCTACTGATACCCAACCTTCATCAGCATTGATTCTTCCTCTCATACTTTCTGCGATAGTCACAGGCTGTTGGAATATCTCTTTAAGCATGAAATGGTCGTAGCCACCTTTCTCTAGTTCTTCTAGTTTGAGATCTAATTCTTTTATTTTGTGGCTTTGGACTTGATTTTCTATATTTCTAATTTCAAAACCTTCGTTTCTTCTGATCGTTACTACCTCTTCATCTTTAAGGTATACTACTTTATTGGTAAACTTGATGATAGGACTTGCATCCGATGCTAGGAAAAACTCATTGTCTCCTATTCCAATAACTAATGGGCTAGATTTTCTAGCGCCAACAATAAGATCTGGATTCTCTTTATCGAAAACTACTATAGCATAAGCGCCTACAATTTTTGTCAAAGCGACTCTCACGGCTTCTTCTAAAGTCAGTTCTTTTTTTATTCTTAACTCATCGATAAGATTGACTAAAACTTCTGTATCCGTTTCACTTTTAAATTCATGCCCTAGATCCGAAAGTGCCTTTTTTAGAACGGCATAATTCTCGATGATTCCATTGTGGACAAGTGTTAACCTTCCGCTGGTAGATACGTGCGGGTGTGCATTGATATCATCTGGTTTTCCGTGAGTTGCCCATCGAGTATGACCGATTCCCAGGTTTCCTGTGAGACTATACTCTGCTGCTGCATTTTCTAATTCTGCGACTTTCCCTTTTTTCTTGATCGTTATAATATCATCATTAAGGATAGAAACTCCTGCACTATCATAACCTCTGTATTCTAGTCGTTTTAATCCTTCTAAGATTATAGGGTATGCTGGTTTGTCTCCGATGTAAGCTACAATTCCACACATAGCTGTTTTGTTTTTAGTTTAAAAAAGCAATTGTTTGAGAACAATATAAATAAAAGAAACTATATATATTGCTTTCTGTGTTTCCGAAAATATCTATGCTATTCTCTTTATTACTCCCTTTTGATTAAATAATGGTATAAGCTATTTTTAGCTTAATAGGGTAAGTTGGGTGTTTAGAACCATAAAAGATAGTTCTTCTTGGTGTTTCTGATCTTCCCACAGGAGTTATTACCAATCTAGAAGTAGTTGTCAATTCGTCTTCTATTGTATTTCTTGTAAAATCAGTAATATTAAATGTCACCGTTGTGATTGAGTCTCCATTTTCATCTAGGATACGAGTGGGGAAACCATCTAATATAGCTAATCCTGTAGTTATATTTACACCATCCTTGACGATATCTTCTATCAAAACCCGATCTCCATCATCGTTGTACTTACTTACTAGAAGTCGCCTGTTGACTGGATAAGATTCGTTATCGTCTTCTGCTACTGTCAATACCAATTGCGCAGAATTAATAAGATTTCCTCTGAGCGCTGATAGATCAGGTAATATTACTTCTCCATTTACACCAGACATACCTTGCGCGTATAAAAACTCTTCCCCTTTCTCTTCACTATTTAGTGCATCACCTACAGTCGATCCGCTATTATCTACTTGAAAATTCGAATATACCTCATTTCTCAACAAATAATTATAAGTCCGTTTTACAGGACCCGTGGATCCATCCTGAGTATAATAAATAGCGACTTTGGGAATAATGGATCCTATCGATCCACTTTTCAAGAAGTTGAGCCCAATAATGCTACTGCCCGATGTGGTTGATTTTATGTACAACCCTTTCACTAGGTTGGTCAGAGAGGTATCGTTCATCGTCGCCGCCTCATCATCTAGAAGCATCTGTCCAAATGAGTTGTCCAAGGTAATATTAATTCTAGGTGACAGTGAGATGAAACTATCCACAGAAGTGTCCCTTACTTTAAATCTAACACTATCTGCCCTAAAATCTGGCACAAGCGTCTTAGAGCCAATAGGCATCATACTTGTGGCCAATGACTCGTCACTAAAAATTGTATCTCTGTCTAACCAATCTTCTTCTACTTGAAATACTTCAATGGTATGTGATACATCGCTATCCCCATAAAAACCTAGTGAATCGTACTCCAACTCTAGTACCACACTATCGATCGTCGAATCTTCAAAGTCTGGTAGTGAGGATCCAAAAGAAATACCCGTGTATATATCCGAACCATACTTACCAAATACAGGATCATCAATCTGACCTAGTAAGTAGGTGTTGGCTGTTTGGCCAGATCTAAATGTAGATAGAGAATCACCGCGTAAAGTCCTAGCGGACAATACAAAACTATCATCAAATGCAAGCTCAATGGCTTCATCACCTAGTAAATCATTACCTATTATAGATCCATCATTACAACCTATAGATATGAGCGCGATAGCACCTAATGCTATTCCAAAGATTTTTTTCATTCAGTAATTTGAATTGTATTTATTACTTAGCCTCTTCTTGATCTTCGTCTTCTCCGATCAAAAATTCATAAAAATCCATAGTAGCTCCTAACTGTTCGTCTACCTCTTTATATTCTAGGATATCTTTATCAAAGGCTTTTACCTTATCCATAACGTCATCAGATAAGTCAGTGCTTCCTATCATGAGTGCATCAGCGTATTCGATTCCACCATGATTAAGAGTGATGTTGTCGTCCTTGCCGTATACCGCTACATCAGAATCTTCGAGATCATTGATCGTAGCTATTTCTAAGAATCGCTTATTAAACGTTGTTTCTAAGTCATTATTATATACAGAGAAGATCACTTTTGCATCTTCAAAGATAGGATCATTGTGATAAACTTTTTTCTGGAACAATGGTATCAAACTCGTCATCGGTCCATGGCAGTGAATAATATCAGGAGCCCAACCAAATTTCTTAACAGTTTCCATTACACCTTTACAGAAAAATACGGTTCTATCTTGATTATCCTCGAAAGGCTTACCTTCTTCGTCTTCAAATACAAACTTCCTCTTGAAGAACTCCTCATTGTCTAAAAAGTAGACTTGGATCCTAGCACCTGGTAGAGAGGCAACTTTTATAATCAATGGATAATCCTCATCATCTACAATAATATTCATCCCAGATAACCTTACCACCTCGTGCAATCTATGTCTTCTCTCATTGATAGTACCAAACCGTGGCATTAGGACTCTTATTTCATACCCACTTTCTTGTGTATGTTGAGGTAATTTTCTCACTAACTCTGACATCTCTGATAGGGTCGTGTATGGCTTCATCTCTTGTGTGATAAACAATATCCTCTTCTTACTCATTTACACTATTTCGGTTAATTAAATCTCCTCGTTTCAAATCGGGCTGCAAAGATAATAAAATAATTGCGCTTTACCTCTATGACTCTACTGACAATCAAATGTTTGGACAATTTTTATGCGATTCTAAAATGAATGACCAAGAGTTATATATTTTTATAAAATTTATATAATAGCTTATTTTCTATAACGAAAGCCTTTCAATATACCATAACATAGGCGTATGAGCTTATAATTAAAATTGAATCGAAAATATATCAAACATTCACAAATTTCATCTTTCATATCATTTTATATTCAGCGTTATTTTAAAGTTAAATAGTGTTATTTGACAATCAATAACCCAGAGAATTACATTATTACAGTATATTTATTTGTTCAAAATAGATTTGGAGGTATTATTCTATCTGCATTGACAAATACAAACTTTAAGTTCAAAACTTACTATAAATGAGAATTCAATCATCAGCTATCATAGCATTCCTTGGCGCAATATTAACTTTAGGTGCCTTTTATCCTAGCGAGAATGTAACTTACGAAGAGCGAGAAGCAGTAATATTACATGGAGTACTAAATTTCATAAAGCAAGCTCATGTAAATCCAAAACCCATTGACGATGACTTCTCTAAAGCTGTCTTCAAAATGTATCTGGAGAGAATAGATAATGGAAAAAGATTCTTCATCCAAGAAGACATCAATAAACTTGCAGTGGATGAGACCAACATTGATAATCAGGTAAATGCTCGAAATCTAGAATTCTTCGATGTTAGTCTTGACCTATTAGATAATGCAGTCGCTAGAGGAGAGCGCATTTTTACAGACCTAATCACGAATCATGAATTTGACTTCGAGAAATCGGAAATAATAGAACTAGACAACGATAAGAAACTATGGTCGAAGGATGAAAAAGAGCTGAAAGATGGATGGAGAATGTACCTTAAATACGATATCGTACAAAAATATGATCGAAAAAAATCGAAGCAAGAAAAAGCGATAGAAGCTGAAAAAGAAGACAAATTAGAACAAGAATTTGACAAGTCTAACAGTACGGCTAATGAGAATGGTGGTGAAAAGGAAACTAAAAAAGAACCGTTAGTTATAAAAACTGATGCCGAATTATTAGACGAAGCTAAAGAAGATACAAAAGAAAACTTCCAGGACTATTTCGAAAGATTAAATGATCTAAGGAGATCTGATCGGTTTGAAACATATCTGGGCTCGATAACGAATTATTTTGATCCACATACAGATTATTTCAATCCTAAAGAGAAGCAAGACTTTGACATCAATATGGGAGGTAAGCTGGAAGGTATCGGGGCACGGCTATCAGTAGAAGACGACTATACTAAAGTCGTGAGCATCATACCTGGAGGACCAGCGCATATCGGCAATGAGCTAGAAGTGGATGATCTGATACTGGCAGTGACACAAGAAGACGAAGAAGAAGCGACTGACATAGTAGGATGGAGAATCAGTGATGTAGTACAAAAGATAAGAGGAAAAAAAGGAACAGTAGTCAAATTGACAACGAAGAAAAAAGACGGTACTATAGTAGATATACTAATCGAAAGAGACAGAGTGATAATAGATCAATCATTTGCAAGATCTGTATTATTGGATCTACCTGGAACAGCGAATAATATTGGATATATCAAATTGCCCAAATTTTACAGTAGTTTTGAAAATGAAGATGGCAACTCATGTGCGAAAGACGTAGCCAAAGAAATCGAAAAACTCAAAGGCGAAAATGTAAATGGCATCATCCTAGATCTAAGGAATAATACAGGAGGCTCTCTCTCTGATGTAGTCGATATGACAGGATTATTCATAGAGGAAGGTCCTATCGTACAGGTAAAGCCTAAAAATAGGAAAGCATACGTACATTCTGATACAGACGAAAGTGTCCAATACGATGGTCCACTTATCGTGATGACGAATCACCTAAGTGCATCAGCATCAGAAATCCTCGCGGCAGCACTACAAGACTATGGTAGAGCGATCATAGTGGGTAGTAATTCTACATTCGGTAAGGGTTCTGTGCAGAGATTTTTTGACTTGGATAGAGCATTTACAGGAGATAATGATGCTATGAAGCCCCTCGGAAATCTAAAAATATCTATGCAAAAGTTCTACAGAGTAAACGGAGGTAGTACGCAATTAAAAGGTGTAACGCCGGATATAATCTTACCTGATAACTATCACTACATCGAAACTGGAGAGAAAGAGTATGACAATGCGCTAGAATGGACAGAAATAGAAAAAGAAGAGTATAGTCAGAATGTAGTCGAACTGAAAAATAAAAGCAAAATAGTAGCGCTCAGTAAAGAGAGAGTAGAAAACAATAAAGACTTCAATCTAATTTTAGAAAATGCGGCAAGGCTCAAGAAGAATAGAGATTTCTCTAAATATCCTATCAGCATAAAAGAATATCAGGCTGTTATAGATCAACGTGTTGAAGAATCTAAGAAATTCAAAAATTTAATGGAAGATGATGTTCAGTACTTGAAAATTAAAAACATGGCGATAGATACCAATTATATCAACAGTGATGAGAGTCGTGTTGCAAGAAATAAAGATTGGATTGAAGGCCTTCAAAAAGATATATACATAGAAGAAACGCTCAAAATCATAAGAGATCTTATAAATAATGAGGATTCATATTCTGCAATCGAAGAAAAATTCAAATTATCTGAACAAAAAGAATTAAAACCATAATTACTTGTATTTGAGACTTGAAAGTCTCATAAAAATAATTTAAATTACAATCAAGTAAATAGTTTTTGAAAGCAGTTAGCCGTTGTAGTGTAAAATTTACAACGGCTTTTTTATTGTATTAGGCACTGAAAAGACAACTTGTTCAAAAAGCTAGTATCTGAAGAGAAAAGGCAACGTCAAGATAAAGATGTTGACTTAAAATATTGTCATGATGCTAAAGATTTAAATTAGGGATATTCAGTAGATCTGAATACCCTTATTTATATAGCCCTTCACTCCGCTTACTGCTGAATGAATACACCGTTTATGCTTGATTTTACGTAAATATGAGGTAATAAATTTCAACTTAAACTTCCACTCGCCGTTCGGGCTTTCATTTTTGGCTTGACCCAAAA
>CALLMH010000111.1 GCA_938007965.1 uncultured Saprospiraceae bacterium
TTTACCTGACTTTTAACGCTATTGGGATCACATTTTGACTAAACTTGCAAAACTCGCTTACGCTCAGACAGTTGCAATTTCTTAACGCCAAAATGAAATCCAAATACCTAAGCCAGCTAAGGTCGATTTAATTTCTGCCACAAATTAATGCGCCTCGTAAGTGATATAATTTTAATATTGTCCTTACTTCTGAATAACCCTATTTACGGATATCCCTAAAAAAAAAGACCCGCCAAATAAATGACGAGTCTTAATCTTTATAGTATTAGATGGTTGGATACCACCTACAATAACCAATATTACTCGGCTATTAGTTCTATGTTCATATTTGCAGCGACTTCTTTGTGCAGTTGAAGTGTTACTTCGTAAGTACCTACTTCTTTGATGTTTTCAGCAAGAATGATTTTCTTTCTTTCTACTTCTGCCTGCATTTGTTCTACGAGTGCGTTTGCCACTTGTAGATTGGTCACACTACCAAAGATCTTACCTGAAGTACCCGCTTTTACGCCGATTTTCAATGTTTGTCCTTCTAGTTTAGTAGCCATTGCTTTGTAATCGTCAAGCTTCGCAGTCTCAGCAGCATCTAAGTCAGCTAAGATTTTGTCAAGTTTTTCTTTATTCGCAGCATTTGCTATTACGGCCATGCCTTGAGGGATAAGGTAGTTTCTTCCATATCCATTCTTCACAGATACTACGTCATGCTTATAGCCAACGAACTCTACGTCTTTTAATAAAATGATGTCCATTATATATAGATTTTAAAAAATTGGATATTAGATTTATTTCAAAAGGTCAGCTACATATGGAAGGATCGCCAAGTGTCTTGCTCTTTTTACAGCTACAGCCACTTTCTTTTGATACTTCAATGAGTTACCAGTGATTCTTCTAGGAAGGATCTTACCTTGTTCGTTTATGAATTGTAGTAAGAAGTCAGGATCTCTATAATCAATATGTCTGATTCCGTATTTCTTAAATCTACAGTATTTTTTTCTTTGAGATCCGATATTAGGATTGCTCAAAAATTTGATATCATCTCTAGATGCCATTTGTTTTAATTTTTAAGTTTATTTAATATGGATTACTCTTCTTCTGATTTCGCAGCTTCTGGTGCTGGCGCTGGAGGAGGTGTTTCTTTCTTAGGAGCAGGAGCAGCCGGCTTAGCTTTTCTTACTTCTTCTTTTACTTCTTCCTTTGCTTTCTCTCTTTTCTTACCTATAAGTCCAGCTCTTTTGTCAGCGTTGTACTTAACACCGTACTTGTCTAATCTTACAGTTAGGAATCTCAATATTCTTTCGTCTCTCTTTAGAGCGAGTTCGAATTTCGGTAGAAATATACCATTTGGAGTCGTAAATTCTATAATATAGTAGATACCACTCGTTCTTTTTTTAATTGGGTATGCCAATTGTTTAAGACCTTCTTCATCGATATTTACAATGGCGCATCCACTATCTTTCAATAGGTCTTCATAGGTCTTAGCTGTCTGTTTAATTTCATCGCCTGACAGAACGGGATCGACGATAAAAGTCACTTCATATTGTATCATATACAGAAGTTGTGTTTTAATGATTAAATAATAATTTCCTTAACGGCCTGCAAAAGTACGGTATTAATTCTGAAATGCCAAGAAAATAAGGCGTTAGAAGTGAGTTGTGGCTTGTTTTGTAATCCAATATGAAGAATGATGTAAATATTGATTTGTTTTTAATATATAAGTATCTTTTATCTAGGGTATTGGATAATTGTTTATCATCTGTCAAAATGTACAATTCGATCTTCTAGAAAATGAATTTGAGGTAATTGTCATTATTATATTTTTTTAAAAGACCAATTTGCATAGAATGAAAAGAGACATTTTTGTGTACCGTTTTCCTATGTTTTTATGATTTTATATGACTGTACTCCATTTTGAATTCTTATCGTCAAAAAGTATATTCCTTTATGCTGCGCTCTGAAGTCAATAGAATTCTTTTCGGTTGGGATCAATATCAACTCTCCAACTGAATTATATATTTGAATTGTTTCTATCGAATAGTCAGATTTATTTTTTAAGAATAAAAAATCTTTTACCGGGTTTGGATATAAATCGAATTTGGGCGGCATTAAATTTTCATTATTTGTCAGACATATCTCACTATCCTCTTCTTTATCATTACATCCTTCATTATTCAATTCAATTGTGATATTTGCATTATTTGTAATTGGCAGATACTTTTGACACTGCAAAATGACAGGTTTTCGCAATTAGATATGGTTAGTGAATTAAATTTTGTATAGTCTAGACTATCCAATCCAGACAGGGAAGTTAGACTTGAGTTATTTTCAATTATAAAATTTCTTTCTACCGCATTAAGTTTTGCTAAACCATCAACATTTGACAATTTAGGATTGTTTTCTATAACCAAGTCACCTTCGATATATTCTAAATTACCTAGGTCATCCACATTCTCTAATAGCGGATTGTTTCTTACATAAATATTTCCATGCGTTGATTGACCTGCATATATACTATCAAGTCCTTCTATACCAGTCAGTGTGACTAAAGAATCATTCTCTGCAATATCCAGCCAGACAATACCAAATCTTAGTTCTTTTATTCCTTGTAATCCATCTAATGATTTCAACCGAGGATTTCTAATTATATCAAATCTTCCAAATCTACGTATTGAGTCTAATCCTTTTAGGCTCATTAGATTATCATTATCCATAATTAAGTTAGTGGATGTGGATTGACCATGGATATAATCTAGATTATAGAAATTTGGTAGTCTTTTTAGACTATTGTTATTAGCAATAATAAAGCCCTGTACCTTTGTTATATCTTTAATTGCATCGATGTTTTTCAGTTTTGGATTATCAGCTATTACCAATGCACCTGAGCAGTCTCTTACTTTTTCTAAGCCATCAAAACTTTCTAAATCTTTACAATTATTTATTCTTAAGCCTCTTATTGTTTCTAGATTACTAAGAGTTGTGAAATCCTGGATGCTGTCTATACCACTTATTGATATTGTACCTGTTGATGTTAATTTTTCTAAACCATGTAGACTTTTTAAATTATTATTGCTGAGCAAATTCAAAAAACCACTTATTTTTTCAATATTAGATAGAGGAGTTAAGTCACTCACGTCTGTTTCTAATATATTTAGAAGTCCATCAATTTCGGTGCAATTAGGATATTGCACACCGAATAGATCTAGCTCTTCTTGGGAATGAATCCATAAGCTGCCACCAGGGCACTGGGCATAGACATTAAAATTCAAAAGGAATAGTAAAAATATATGTTGTATCGTCTTCATATTTATAATTATTTCAAGTTCTTTTTGTAGATATCTTTATGTCAGTGAGATTGATAATAATCTTGTGTCTGTGACTCAAATCTACGAAAGAAAGATGTTTTAGCCATAGGAAACATAATGCAGTGTGTAAAACAAGCTGCACAAAATCTAGATTTACACGTAATAGTCAACACCTAGAAGTAGTTCGACGATTCAATAGATTTGGCGATTGAAGCGGAAAGTTCTTATGAAAACCTACAGTATATTTTCTCACAAAAGTTCAATTTGTTCTACACAGCATACATCTTACATTTCCATGTATCAAAGCGGTCAAAAAGTCGATTATTCAGAATCCAAAACGGTCAAACCGTCTAATATCAATAGAGCAAAATGACAAATTGACATCAAACGACCCAATGGCATACAAGTTGACTATTCATATCCTGTAAACTAAAAATCAATAGCAATGGCTAAAGGAAAAATATCAGTACAAACGGAAAACATATTTCCGATCATCAAGAAGTTTTTATACTCTGATCAAGAGATATTCTTGAGAGAATTAGTCTCTAATGGAGTAGATGCAACTACTAAAGTCAAGACGCTAGCTCTGAGAGGTGAAGTGAAAGGAGAACTAGGCGATACTACGATAGAAGTATCAGTAGACAAAGAAGCGAAGACTCTAACAATATCTGATAAGGGTATCGGAATGAGCAAAGAAGAAGTAGAAAAATACTTGAACCAAGTAGCATTCAGTTCTGCAGAAGAGTTCTTAGAGAAATATAAAGATGAAGCGAGTATCATAGGTCACTTTGGACTAGGGTTTTACTCAGCATTCATGGTAGCGGACAAAGTAGAGGTAGTTACTAAGTCTTTCAGAGATGAAGAAGGAGCCGTAAGGTGGACATGTGATGGTGATCCAGAATATGATATCGAAGATGCAGATAAGACGAGCAGAGGTACAGATATCATCCTTCATATCAGTGAAGATAGCCTTGAATATTTAGAAGAAAGTAAAATCCAACAGTTATTGGATAAGTACTGTAAGTTCTTGCCAGTATATATCAAGTTTGGTACTAAAACAGAGACTACATATGAAGGAGAAGGTGACGATAAAACAGCAATCGAATCAGAGGTAGACAACATCGTCAATAATCCTGAGCCACTATGGAAGAAATCTCCAAACTCTATCACTGAAGAAGAATACAGAGCTTTCTATTCTGAGCTACATCCAGCAAGCCAGCCACCATTATTTTGGATTCATTTGAATATCGACTACCCATTCAACCTGACAGGGATATTATACTTCCCAAAGTTAGTAAACAGCGTAGAAGTACAAAAGAATAAAATTCAATTATACAGTAACCAAGTATATGTTACGGATAATGTACAGGAGATTGTTCCAGAATTTTTGACTCTGCTACACGGTGTGATAGATAGTCCAGATATCCCATTGAACGTAAGCAGATCTTATCTACAGTCAGATAGAAATGTAAAGAAAATCACTTCTTATATTACAAAGAAAGTAGCTGAGAAGCTAAATTCAATATTCAAAGAAGACCGAACAGAGTTCGAGAATAAGTACAGTGAAGTCGGGACATTCATCAAGTACGGAATGATCTCTGAGGAGAAGTTCAATGATAAAGCGCAGAAATTTGTATTAGTAAAGAATCTCGATGGTAAATTTTTCACACTAGAAGAATACAAAGCCAAAGTGGAGGCCACTCAGAAAGACAAAAACGATAAGATTGTATATCTATACACTACCAGCCCTAAGGAGCACCACAGCTATATCGAGTCCGCAAAAGCATATGGGTATGACATCTTAGAATTTGACAATGTGATAGACAATCACTTCATGCAGCATCTTGAGTACAAGGAGTCTGGAATAACTTTCGTGAGAGTAGATTCTGACACACCAGATAATCTAGTCCAGAAAGATGAGACCAAAGAATCAGTCTTGAATGACAAAGAAGTAGAGAAAGTAAAAGAACTATTCACAACTGCTCTTGGCGATCTACAAGGAGGTCAGATAGATATGAAGCCATTGTCTCCTAGCGATCATCCAGTATTGATTACGAAGCCAGAATTCATGCGTAGAATGAAGGAAATGCAGATGATGCAGGGAATGGACCTCGGAGGGATGCCTGATATGCATAATGTAGTAATCAATACGAATCATCCATTGATTGTAGATAAGCTCTTAAAAATGAGAAGTGCAGATAAGAAAAGCGACTTCGCTCAATATCTACATAACTTAGCTAAGCTGAATCAGAATATGCTCAAAGGCGAGGATATGAGTAAGTTCATAGCCAAGAGTATAGAGTTTATGTCATAATATTATTATTATAAAATACGGATCTGACGAAATATTTCAGATTGAAGAAAGAGGATCGCATAGCAATATGTGGTCCTTTTTTTAGTAGTGATTAGAAATATTCAGAGATAAGAGCACTTTTCGTACTAGAACCTTTACAAAGTTGCGGGCACAGGTTAGAGTGGCCTTAGTAAGTATAGTTTTTCGGGGACTAATTTTCGGTAAAAACGGAACCACGTTTGAGATTGAAAGCGTGAGACAAAATGTATCCATCAGAATTTGTCTAATTCTAAAAACCTTTAAGAAGTAAAATCAAAAGGATAACAAAGAACAAAAGACCCACTCATTCATTACAATCCTATATATTTACATTTGTGGATAAGCGACCCAACATACTCGACACGACTATAGAACACGTAAAAGGCATAGGCCCTGCGAAAGCTGAGTTATTGCAAAAAGAGTTGAAAATATTTCGTGTACGAGACTTATTGGGTATATATCCATTTCGATATGTTGATAAGACGAAATTTCATGTAATCAAAGACGTCAGGACAGATGGAGATACGGTCCAATTAAAAGGTCAACTCGTAAGTATAGAAAAAATCAAAGGGAAGAACAATCGATTTCGCCTACAGGGACTACTTAAGGACAGTACAGGATTTATAGAACTGATCTGGTTTCAAGGGGTGAAATACCTTACAGGGATCCTGAAAGAGGGTGAAGACTATGTCGTATATGGCAAGGTAAATATTTATAAAGGGAAGAAAACAATAACGCATCCTGAGATGGAATCCGCTAGAGCAAGAGCATCGGATCAGTTGCAGTCGACATTCGATCCAGTATATCCTTCTTCAGAAAAACTAGATGCACGAGGCCTCGATAGTAAAGGGCGTAGAAAAATAATAAAAAGAATCCTATCTAGCCTAACCGAAGTAGATGTTGCTGAAAATTTGCCTCCATATCTTATAGAGAAATTGAAATTGTGTAGTAGGTTTCAGGCACTCCATTGGATTCACTTTCCAAAGAGTGCATCTGAGAAGTCATTAGCAATCAATAGACTCAAGTTCGAAGAGCTCTTTTTTCTCCAATTGAGATTACTACTTGGCAAAGAGAATAGAAAGAAGAAGCTCAAAGGAGCAGTCTTTGACACAGTAGGAGAATACTTCAATAAGTTTTATAAAGAAGGACTCAAATTCGAACTTACAGGTGCCCAAAAACGGGTAATAAAGGAGATCAGAGCCAATATGGCGCTGGGTGTCCATATGAATCGCCTTCTCCAAGGAGACGTAGGAAGTGGTAAGACGGTAGTAGGATTCATGACTATGCTTCTCGCCAAGGATAATGGATATCAAGCTTGTATGATGGCACCTACTCAGATTCTAGCTCAGCAGCACTACGAGGGAATCAGCGAACTAGCGGAGCCCCTTGGACTGAGTGTCGGATTTCTAACAGGATCAGTAAAGGGCAAAGGAAGAAAGAAAACGCTAGAGCTTCTCGCAAATGGGCAGATAGATATACTCATAGGTACGCATGCATTGATCGAAGATCCAGTGGTTTTCCAAAATCTCGGATTAGCAATCATAGATGAGCAGCATAGATTTGGCGTAGCTCAGCGAGCAAAATTGTGGAAGAAAAATAAAAATGTGGCACCTCATGTATTGGTCATGACTGCAACTCCGATACCGAGGACGTTGGCGATGACAGTCTATGGAGATCTTGATGTATCGGTTATTGATGAGATGCCTCCAGGAAGAAAATCTATTCAAACGATGCACCAATACGAATCAGCAAGACCCAAAGTGATCAAGTTTATCAGAGCGGAGATAGATAAAGGCAGACAAGTCTATATAGTGTATCCGCTAATAGAAGAATCTGCAAAACTAGATCTTCAAGATCTCAATAATGGATACGAACAATTATTGGGTTTTTTCCCTCGACCGCAGTATCAGATGAGTATTCTTCACGGAAGGATGAAAGCCAAAGACAAAGATTTTGAGATGGAGAGATTTTCCAAAGGTATTACTCAGATCATGGTGGCAACGACAGTCATAGAAGTAGGAGTAAATGTTCCGAATGCATCGGTTATGATTATAGAGAATACAGAACGTTTTGGTCTTTCTCAACTCCATCAGTTACGGGGCAGGGTAGGACGTGGAGCCGAACAGTCATACTGTATACTCATGACAGGTAATAAACTATCCAAAGAAAGTCGCGAACGAATCGCTACTATGGTAAGAACTACTAACGGGTTCGAAATAGCGGAAGCTGATCTCAAACTCCGTGGACCTGGAGATATCGAAGGTACCATGCAGAGCGGAATCATGGATCTCAAACTCAGCAGCATCGTCCAAGATAGCGCCATCCTCAATGCCGCCAGATACTATGCTGAGGCCATCGTAAATCGAGATCCTGAATTAGAGCATAAGACGCACATTGCAATGAAAGCTTACATGGGACGAAGAGCACAACGTGCGAAGATTTGGGGAAGGATAAGTTGATATACAATATCTTTTTGAGCTAATTTTTTATAAATCACCTACACGCTAGTGCATAGAAGAGCTTGAGTAATAACATCAAGATTAAATCATAGTAAAGGCACGCTTTAATAAACACTTATATATAAGATAATGTATAATATGTAATATATTGTTTATCTTCGTTAGAACATTATGCCTTAATTCTGTTTCCGAAAAGTGAAAATGGAGAAGGTTTTTGTTTTCAAAACAAACTTTAAATTATTCTCATGAGGAAGCTTACTCTATATTCATGTGTTACATTGTGGTGCACACTATTGATTATTTGTCTATTTTCATCACCAGTATATAGCCAGCAGTTTGATATAGCGCTGACAAAAACCACTGTCACCAACTCTCCAGTCAAATATGGGACGATGATACCGTTCAACTTGACCATTTACAATCAAGGTACAGATACATTGATGAATGTGGAGGTCATAGATCACTTTGGAGGAGGGTACGAATTTCAAAATACATTGAATCCAGAGTGGAACGAACATCCTACCATCGTCAATGCAGTGAATACAGTATTCATGGAGAAAATACCTCCTGGTGAAAATAGGATTATAACATTAAATTTAATAACGGGCCCAGGAAGTCAGAGAGAAGATTGGATCAATACCGCTGAGGTGGTTGATTTTACAGATCGATTTGGTGTGTCACAAGAAGCGGCGGATATGGATTCTACAGGGGACGAAGATCCTGATAATGATGCAGGAGGTCTGCCAGGAAGTGCAGCTGACAATGAAATCAATGGATCTGGCACAGGATCGGCCAACGATGGAGTAGCGGCTACTGACGAAGATGATCACGACAGAGATACGATACAGATATTTGATCTCGCATTGACCAAAGTCTTAGATCCTATCACAGGTTACAAATATGGAGATACTTTAGTATTTACAACCACTGTTTATAATCAAGGAAATATTGGAACTAGGCTGACTAGGGTCAGAGATATTATACCCGAGGGATATATCAATCCAATTGCAGAAAACGTAGCCGCAGGATGGTCGAATAATGAAGATAATCCAATCTTTACATTTGATGAAATCCCGCCATTTACGCAAGTCGAGGTGGACTTGAAACTCATATTGAATACAACCCAAGTAGATGGAGATGCATGGATTAATTATGCAGAGGTTATCTCTTCATTTTCTGATAATAATGGATCTGTCGGGACACTATTAAGCAGTAATGCGGATGCAGATAGTCAGATGGCGTCCAATAGTGATGGAGAGAGAAGCGTAGGACAAGGGGATCCTGATGATAATAATATCGGTAATACTTCTGTCAATCCTGGAGATGAGGATGATCATGATCCAGCTGAGCCAGAAATATTTGACCTTGCTCTTATAAAAGAACGGGCGACTGCACTTTCTAGTTTTAATTATGGTACACCGATTGATTACTCATTTACAGTGGTAAATCAAGGAAACATTGCCGCAACTGATATTATAGTTTTAGATAGTCTTCCTTGCGGTGCTATGTTTGATCAGGATTTGAACCCAAATTGGACTTATGATCCAGCTACAAGAATCGCGACTTATATGATAGACGGCCCGTTAGAACCATTGGCGGCTGGAAGTACTGATCATTTATTTATGGATACGCTTACGCTTATCGTAGTAGGCTGTTTTGAAGATCAATCTAGTGCATGGACAAATTACATGGAGATAAGCCAAGCAACAAATATTGATGGAATACAAACTGAAGAGATAGATGGAGTGTTTGATTCTAATTTTAAGAATGATCCAGGTGGGATTCCAATGACCTCGACTGATAATTCTCTGACAGGTGTAGGAATCATAGATGAGGATAATCATGATGTGGAGCTTCTACAAGTGTATGATTTAGCTCTTAAGAAAGAACTTCTCACGGCTGGACCTTTTACTGAAGGTCAGGATGTAGACTTCAGAATAAGGGTCTACAACCAAGGGAATGTTGTTATACAAGATCTTGTTGTGGAAGATTTTGTTCCTGAAGGATTTGGATTTGATCTTGATGACAATGCTGCATTTGGTTGGACTACATCTTACGCTGCTACGGTAGGAGGTAGTTCGCAAGTATTTCCTGATACGCTTAATGTGATGGAGGACTTATTCTTAGAAACCGAGGATAGTGTAGATATCATGATCAGACTACAGTTAGAATATGATGGAACGGAAATCTCGGATTGGTATAATTTTGCACACATCTGGGTTGCTACTGATACAGTAGGCAATAGTAGATTTGATGATGCTGATAGTAATCCATTTACCCCCGATAGCTTAGAGTTTGCAGTAGTACCAGGTAGTGTAGAGGATGATAATATTTTCTCATTTGGAAAATCGGTAACCCCCCAAGTGGAAGAAGATGACCATGATGTAGCTAATGTCTCATTTTTTGATCTAGCTCTTACTAAGACTGCTACATCTAAGCCGACAGGATATGGACAAGATGTGACATTTGATATTGTAGTTAGAAATGAAGGTGTCCAATTCGCTCATGATATTACGGTAGTTGACTATCTTCCTTGTGGATTGACATTCTTATCAAGCCCCGGTTGGGTAGTAAATGCAACTACTGGTAATCCTGAATATTTCTTCACAGATACCCTTTTTGCTGGCGAAGAATTATCTATCCCCATTACGCTCACAGTAGAAGAATGTATGGATATAGATGCAGATTCATATAGAAATGAAGCTGAAATACTAGATGCACTCAACGATGATGATGTTACAGGAGACGACCAAGATAGTACTCCCGATAATCAAGAACCCAACGAAGATGATATAGACGAAGCATTGATTATGGTATTCGATCTCTCACTTACTAAGAATGTTTCTATTCCACCAGCAAATTTTTCAGTGGGAAGTGAGGTGACTTATGAAATAGTGATTACGAATGAGGGAAATGTTCCCGCGACGAATATAGAAATAACAGATCTTTTACCTTGTGGACTTGATTTTGCCGCAGCGGGGAATATGGGTTGGTCCCAAGATGCCGCATCAGGAAATGTTTCTTACGTAGAAATGTCTACAATCGAGCCTGGCTCATCAGCTACTGTATCTTTGACATTGACCATCGGTGAATGCGTCGGAGAGCCATTAGATTTGATCAATCTAGTAGAAATATCCGATGATGACCTCGGAGGCCCAGTTGATGACTTCGACTCTACTCCTGATAATGGTAACCCAGATGAAGATGATATAGACAGTGCTCCATTGCAAGCATTTGACTTGTCATTAGAAAAAATATTGACTACAGATCCATCCACTTTGACTTATGGTCAAAATCTAGATTATCAGATCATAGTGTCAAATACCGGTTCTATAGAAGCCACCTCGTTTACTGTTACTGATTACCTAGCTTGTGGATTGGGTTTTGTGCCAAATAATGGTTGGACTTTGGATGGTGTCACGGGCAATATCACTCAGTCTGTAACTACGACCCTTCCTCCGGGAGAGAGTATTACCCTAGATTTGACATTGATACTAGAAGAATGTGCGATGCCTACAGTTGACTCTTGGAATAATATTGTAGAGATAACCGAAGCAAATGATCCTGATGGGCCAGCGGACGATATTGACTCTACGCCAGATAATAATGATCCAACAGAAGATGATCAGGATAATGCGCCACTAGAGATCGGTGACCTAGCACTGAGTAAGAGTCACGCAGATCCAATAAGTCCTATAGGGATTGGTACTGAAGTAGAATACAGTATTGTAGTAACCAATCAAGGTAATGTGCCGATGGTTGATTTTGTAGTGACAGATTATATACCATGTGGTTTATCATTCTCTACTGATGGAAATATGGGGTGGATCGCAAATGGTGACAATGCAGAATTTACTGTAATGACACCTTTAGCTCCTGGTGAATCTATTTCGATTCCTTTTACACTTATTATACAAGATTGTGTCGCTCCCGCTACTCCAGATTATGCAAATAGAGCAGAGATTAGCGATCAAGGCCCTAATCCTGACGATCCAGATAGCACTCCTGATAATGATCCTAACAATGATAATCCAACTGAAGATGACGCTGACAGCGATCCTCTAGAGTGGTTTGATCTTAGTCTTACTAAAACATCAAACTTAACTGGAAGTCCCAGTTATGGTGATGTTATAGTATACATATTGACCGTTACTAATGAGGGGTCACTAGCGGCTACGAATGTTGAAGTGACGGATTACCTAGCTTGTGGATTCAGGTTCGATGCTAGCACAAACCCAGATTGGGTTATAGATCAGAATACAGGGTATGTAAGTAGTGTATTCTCAGGTAGCATTGCACCTGGAGAATCTAGAGACTTTATACTCAATGTAATCTTAGAACCATGTACCATTATCAATGATGATTCTTATAGAAATGTAGCTGAGATTTCTGGAGGAGATGATCCATCTGGTAATCCTGGCGACGATGAAGATAGTACTCCTGATAATAATCCTGACAATGATTCTCCTACCGAAGATGATACAGACGATTCACTTTTAGAGGTGTTTGATCTTAGTCTTGATAAGACAGTCATATCTTCTCAGCTGGTATATCTATTAGATGAAGACGTAGTGTATAATATTACAGTAACCAACGAGGGTAATATTGCCGCTACGGATATCGAAATTACAGACTATATCCCTTGCGGTATGACTTTATCTGACAACAATACTGTAGTTTGGAATATCGGAGCCGATGGATTTGCAAGTACTGTAATACCTAATATCGGTATAAATGAATCAATAAATGTTGAAATTATATTGACGGTAGGAGTATGTGCCATGGAGACTGGCTTAAGAAATAATCGGGCTGAGATCTCTGATTCTGATGATGATGCCGATAGTACTCCTGATGATAATCCAAATAATGATCCAGTTGATGAAGATGACAATGATGAAGTAGAGATAGAAATTGAAATTAATACAAGGTCTACAATTGGGAATTTTGTATTTAATGATATCGATGGAGATGGAATACAGGATAATAATGAAGGTGGAATTCCTGGGGTTGTTGTTACTTTATTTGATATCAATAATCAAGTCGTAGCAGAAACTGAAACTGGACCTGATGGTATTTATATATTCGAAGATATTAATGCTGGAAATTATTATGTGACATTTATGTTAGATGACGACTTAGTCTCATCTCCTCCTAATGCTGGCAATGATGACATTGATAGTAATATAACTGGTGAAAATGGTCCGGGAAGTACATCCTTTTTTGAAGTTGTCTTGGGACAAGATGATCTTACCATAGACGCAGGATTCTTTGCCTGTTCTCTCATTAGAGGAATAGCTTATTATGATGTAAATGAAGATGATATCAGACAATCTACCGAAAATGGAATAAACGGACTATTAGTTAATTTATTTAAAAGAGTCGACGGTGTTTGGATTTTAGAAGACAGTCAGACAACTCAACACGACAGTGACACCGCTTCGGATGATGGTATTTGGGAATTCTGTGTAGGCTCTGGCGAATATTATATCGAGGTGGTAGCGCCTCCTATCGGACTAGTATCAGTTCGTCCTTTCATAGGTGGTCCTAATTTCGACAGTGATATCAATGGTGCCAATGGTCCTAATACGACGCCTACCTTTACGATCGCTCCAGGAGGCTCGAAGACAGATCTAGGTGCAGGATACTATCCCATGGCCACAGTCGGAAATAGCGTGTGGTTAGACGAAAACTTCAATGGACTACAAGAACCTAATGAAGCCAAAGTAGAAGGTGTTACTGTGCAAGTCTACAATACTGATCATGAACTAGTAGATCAAGCTATCACCAATTCAGAGGGAGTATACAAGATTGAATATCTACAAAAAGAAGAATACTATCTTAAGTTCGAAGCACCAGAAGGATTCACATTTACAACCGCTGATGCTGGGTACGACGAGGTAGATAGTGATGTCAACCATATGATGGGTCTTAATACTACTAGCCTTAGGATGTTCAATCCAGGTGAAGAAGTGGATTTTGTGGATGCTGGTTTGGTGAGTGGAGTATTACCTGTAAAGTGGAACGACATAGGAGTGATTCAAGAGGATAATCACCACGCAATATATTGGAGTACAAATCAAGAGTTAAACGTACAAAATTATAGTATAGAACGAAGATTAGAATCTGAAGACAAGTTTGAAGCTATTGGTGAAGTTATCGCTCATGGGAATAGTAATGTTGAACAGAAATACAATTTCGAAGATTCTGATATTAAACATAACGGTAAGTACTATTACAGAATTCAACAATTGGATTTTGATGGAATTAGTTCATATTCAGACGTAGTATATATTACTAATCATGGAGATAGTGAATTTAGTGTCTATCCTAATCCTACCAGTGATGCTGTCACATTGAAGGGAAAGTATACATCGAATACAAAATACACAATAAAACTTATCTCACTCAAAGGACAATCATCTTTCGAATTTAATACTGTAGCTCAAAATAACGAAATCAATATAAACTTGGGTAATATTATTTCTGGTATATATTACTTGGAATTGTATGATGAAAATAATGTAAGAGCAAATAGAAAGAAGATTATTAAGAAATAACACACCTAATCAAACTATATTGGATCAAGCCATTAATGCAACTGTGGTACATGTAATTTATCACTTTTTACTTAGGACAATGGAGTTTGACCTCAAGAAAAGAGAAATGTTTTTAATAGGTTCTTAACCTAAAAAACACAAAGTTTAGTACATATTATTATATTATGTAATATATTTTTACTACATTTGCACTAATAGCAGGGTAAATACTACCTTGCAAACCAACTAGAATCTTTTAGCACCTATGTCTCACGTATTGTGAGTGATCATTTTATTGATTATATACTATTTATCACCAGGTTCTAAAAGATGTTTCGATATTTTCATTTCGATTTATTAAGTGATTCACTTGCTATCAAGCGTCCGTCTTGCATAGAGCAATGGGTTAATTCAATACTCTACTGCGTCTTTATAATCAATAATTTTCAGATCGTACAACTTTCATTTCTATTAATACTCAATAGATTTAAGTCACTTCGATACACTCCTAAGTCATCAGATGTTTATGCTGACTTCTACACTAGAGTCTTTTCATTCTTAGATAAATACCATTTGGATAGATCACTTTCAATTCCATGGTTTTACTCTAAAATGCATATGCTAGACAAAATAGTCTTAATCAATTATAAAAATAATAAGCCTCCCAATTGGGAAGGCTTTGGATATAATTTTCAATCTAAATTTAATATTACTAATGGATCAGCTTAACCTTTTTGCTCAGCTTTCTAATTCAAAGAGATTCCAACAAGCAGTCTTTACACTAAGTCTTGTTCTATCGACTGCAATGAATTGCATGAGTTGCGACACTGTGCTTCCTTCATGCTATATTGACGAAAACGTCTCAGACCTTATGTCTTATATAGATGTTGATTTAGCCAATTCAGATCAGCAAGTATTTCAGTTGTTTTCACATGGAAAACCAGGGTATTTGCTCATTGAAGATAAGTGGCTCAATCCAAGTGAGATCGCCGATTGGCTAAGGAGTTCAGACTACCTCAAAAGTAAAACTCACATTAATATCTACGCCTGTAATTTTGCTCAAGGCAAAATAGGTAAATCTGCTGTCTCTTACTTAGAGATGGCCTTAGGAGTTTCTGTTGCTGCATCTGACGATATTACTGGTGCTGAGGGAGATTGGGACTTAGAGATTGGAAAGACATTAAATCCAATAACACTTAATAATTATCCATTTAATTTACAAGGTTACCTTGATTGTGCTACGATTATTGCAGATGAGGATTTTGGTGCATTCACAGTAAATGAGGCCATAGTACAAGATGGTTATACTTATTTAATAGTTTCCATGTCATATGGTGATGTAAGTATGCAGAGATTTCCAGTTATTAATGGATCTAATACGATTAACACAGGATTTGCTTTTCAAACCTATTTTGCCATTTTCGATCCTAATTGTAATCAGATAAAGGGAACATATTTAGAAGTCGAGGCTGGTTCAGAGCCATTGGGCCTTGAAGTAGATGCTAATGGTAATGCCTATGTATTGGCCATTGCAGAAGGACCGGCACTTACCACAGATGGGACTACTACAAACGGTTTTGACTACTTGCTGCACAAGTATGCACAGGATGGTACTCAGTTGTATGCTACGGTTTACGGTCAAGGATCTCTAGATACAAGAGGTAGAGTAATCAGCGACGGAGATGATGTTTATATACTCGGGGGAACTGGCACGTCAGGCTTCCCTACGACAGATGGTACTACTTCTTCAGATCCTGATCTTTATCTGACAAAGTATGATGCCAATGGAGTACTTCAATATGCCACAGTACTTGGAGGAACTGATAATGAATTTGTATCAGCAATACAAGTAGTGAATGGGTGTGCAATAATTTCTGGTACTACTAGCTCTTTAGATTTTCCTACCACAGATGGGACAACAGTTCAAACCGCTCCAGATTTTTTAATGGCAAAATACGACCCGGCGGGTACACTTGTGTGGAGTAC
>CALLMH010000112.1 GCA_938007965.1 uncultured Saprospiraceae bacterium
ACTTGCAAAACTCGCTTACGCTCAGACAGTTGCAAGTTCTTAACGCCAAAATGAAATCCAAATACCTAAGCCAGCTAAGGTCGATTTAATTTCTGCCACAAATTAATTCTCCTTGTAAGTGATATAATTTTAATATTGTCCTTTCTTCTGAATAACCCTATATGACTCCTGGTCACCGTGTTTAGAAAGTCAACATCAAATTTGCATTCCATATGAATCCGCTAAATCCAACTTCTCAGCCAGAATAAAAAAAAGGGCCTGCCCGAAATTCTTTTATCTCAGACAGGCGGCTCCCATTTACGAATAAAAATACAGTTGTTCTTCAGTGTTATTAATTAAACACTATGTTGTTATTTTCTGGTTATCTTGACAGCTGCTCAATTATATCAAATTGATTGCTACGTATCAATTATAGATCATTGTACTTATTAACATTAAAACGATGTCGCAAAGTATAAAATTAAAAATAATAAAATCACTAAAAAACTTTATTGTGCAAATTAGTTTTAGTAGCGGACATTCGACAGTTTATATAGTATTTCAGCATTCTGATATCAGCAATCAACCATCTCTATAGTACTAAGACAAAAAAGATGCCGTATTCGCTGCTGTTTTCTAGAATTTATATCTAATACCTGTTATTAAGCCCAAAGAAGTATATTTTTCATTTAAGGGATATTCAGGTATAGTAGTAGATCCAATACTATATTTAAAGTTAGGTTCTAAGATGAAATCAAAAGTATCGTTCCATACATAGTGCATTCCAAATGAAGCAAAAAATGCTGCTCCGGCTTCTTTTTTGTATGCTTCATATCTATTTTCTGCACCTCTTGTAAACGGTACGACTTCGCCATTTGGAGACAAGAACTGACCATCAGGAGTAAATGTCATATTGAATAATAGACCTGCATTGATATTGTAATAAAATGGACCAAATCCAGACATCTCATAACTAAATAGGACGGGTATGTCTACGTAAGTGTATGTGTTTGTTGTGTTTATGATGTTATTCATCATTGATACAGTATCCATGCCATCTGTGTCACTGTATCTGAAGCCTCTATTTACACGGCTGATATTGAAACCAGTTTTTAGTCCCATTCCACTCGGGAAAGTAAATCCGAATCGTCCACCAATAGAATAAGAATATTTAGTAGATTCACTATTTGTCCTCATTGACTTGAGATCTTCGGATGAAGAACTACTGCCGCTAAGTGATTGCAATACGAAATCGTGAGATACGTACAAATCTACTTGTATACCTAGTTTGTTATTTACAAATGAAGGACATTCGGTCGCTGCTAATGCAAGATGACTTAGAGACTTATCTTTTTTTTTACTGGACTCGTAAAAGCGGGTAGTGGAATGTTTTCCAATGGTTCGATGACTCTCATCAAAGCTCCTGCATTCATTCCTTCAGAGTTGATGAATACATTGTAACTTGGAGTTTCGGACATTTGATTGATTGTATTCGATTGTTCTATGACTGATCCTTTTTCACTTACGTATGATTTAGTGATGACAAGATTAGCTGGTTTGCCATAGAGGTTATCCGTATTGGTGCGGTTATCTGACTTCGCTGAGACTACTTCAATTTTCTCATTCAATTTTACTGAAGGTTTACTCACTTTCGTATTTGCAGAAGAAGGAGTATACTTAGGTTGTTCTGTAGTATTAGAAACTTTTAGCTTTTCTGATTCTGCATCTATTAATTCAACAGTTTTCGATATTTCTTTTTCAGTTTTTGGTAATTGAGTAGCTGTTGGGATTGAACTGATGTCTTCTACAGCTATAATTTCTGAAGTGGAATTAGTTGAATCTAGTGCTAGGGGCGTGACATTTGCTCCCAAACCACCATTGGCAAATAATAGATAGCCCAAACCAGCTAATAAGACGGCTATTACGCCAGCAAACCAAAACCAAAGAATCGATCGTCCTGGCTTGTCCTCTATAGCGGGGGCTATTTTATCCCACATGCCATCTGGTACAGGCGTTTTATGGTTGTATAGTTTGTCTTTAAATACTTTGTCTATGTGCTTCATACAGCAATTTTTTGTAAATCTTCTATTTTTTTCTGCAACGTTCTTCTTGCTTTCAACAATTGAGAACGCGATGTGCTAACCTCTATTTTTAGCATCTCAGCGATCTCTTTGTGTGAAAATCCTTCTATTGCATATAAGTTAAAAACTATTTTGTAACCTTCTGGTAAATCATTGACTAGCGTCATAAGGTCATCTACAGATAATTTAGAAAAAACTTCTGGAGCTAACTTGTTTTCTTTTTGTTGGTGATCTTCTATGCCGATACTTTCATTTTTAAAAGACATCTTGGATACGCTCTTTAGCGATGTGTTTACCATGATTCTCCTTACCCATCCCTCAAAAGATCCTTCGCCTGTGTACTTTGATAGATTGGTGAAAACTTTTATAAATCCCTCTTGAAACATGTCTTCGGCCTCCGCATTATGACGTGCGTACCTCTTGCATACTGCCAACATCTTGGCAGAATACATGTCAAAAAGATCCCTTTGAGACGTTCTGTCTCCTTTTAGACTTTGCTTTATAAGGTCTCTTTCCGTCAAACTATTAGGTATTAATGGTGACATCAAGAATTTCTTTACTATTACTAAGACCTGTTTGGTTCATATTTCGTTGCCTCAGTTTTATCAGATTGTTGTTATAGTAATTAAAGATGCAATATAATTAATATTCTTCTGTTTTTACCAATTGAGAATGTAAGTTTTATGACAATATCTGAACCGCAATTTTATGGTTTCCGATACACGGATATTGGCTTTCAAAATTACGGACACCAATAGGTGAGAATTATTCATAAAAAAAACACCCAATCGACGATTTCAATTGGGCGTTATTTATTGTTATATCATTTTTGATATGTTGACTATTATTTTATTCTTCTTCTGAGATTATGGCATCATCGATCATTTCATTTCCGTCTCCATCATGGTCAGTAAAACCTGCGGCTTTACTTATTCCTCTCGCTGGAGTTGCTGTTAGATTTTCGTTGATTTCAATTTTACCTTCTGAAAATGCTCCGTGATCTCCATCTGCAAATCTTTCAGCTTTACTGAAGAAATCATCTTTGCCATCTAATAATGAATCTCCCGTATCTAGTGTATCCTCAGCGAACTTTGGCGTAGGGTTTGCGGCTTCTTCAGCCGCCATTTTTTCTGCCTTAGCGATTGTTTCATCGAGCTTGCTGCTTAGGTCAGCTGTTGCATCTTTGGCTTTCTCTAATAGGTCATCTTTTACGTCGAGGACTTTTGCTCCGATAGATTCTGAAACCGAAGCTGCACTATCTAGTGCATCTCCACTGGTATCTAGTACTTTTGCTCCTACAGATTCTGACACATTTTTCGCTTTGTCCATAAATGCTTCTCCAGTATCTAATACCTTGTCTCCTAGATTTTCAGATACGCTAGCGGCTTTTTTGACTATTTCAGTTTCGGCTAGATTGTCGGATACCTCTTTAGCTTTCTCCATTGCAGATGATCCCATTTCTTTAGCTTTGCTTGTTACAGACTCTGTAAGATCGCCTACCTTATCTAATACAGATCCCTCAGGTGCGGCATCCAGCGCTCCCTTAGCTTTATCAGCCAATGATGAAGCGGTAGAGGTCACAGTTTCAGAGACACTACTTACAGCATCTTTAGCATCTTGGAAGATACTAGATTCTGAGACATCTTCTGTTACTTCTTTTGCTTTAGCTGCTACAGATTCTCCGGCATTGGTTACAGCATCTTTTGTTTTGTTTACTATATCAGACTTAGATACATCTTCTACTACGTCTTCGACCTTGTCTATAACATCACCGGCAAGATCTTTGGCTTTATCCAAGAAGCCACCCGCTCCTTCGGTTACAGCATCTCTTAATCCAGAAGTTTTGTGCAATATAGACTCACCTGCATCTGATGCTAGATCTTTACCTTTGTTTATGATATCTCCCCCTGTTTCTTTTGCGGCGTCTACTCCTTTGTCCACTGCGGATTTAGCAACAGACTCAGTTGCAAATAATAATTTTTTGATAGAACTGAATATTCCCATGGTATAATGTTTTTACTATTTTTATCTTTTATTGTTAGATATTACGACCAATATAGCAACATAACTATGGCAACACAAACAACATCGACGAAAATAAAAGAAACAATTACAAAATTAACAGAACTCGAAGCGGTAAAAAGGCACTTTGAAACCACAATGAATCAGTTGGATGCTGCTTTTGAAAAGAAGGATTCTATTGAAAATCAGATGATTAAAGAGCTTGAAGACATTAATAAACTCGAAAAAATGAGTGTCAAGTCTATTTTCCATAAAGTACTTGGAAATAAAGAAGAACAATTAGAAAAAGAAAGACAAGAGTATCTTCAAGTAACATTACAGCATAAAGAAATAATAAATGCTATAGAAGTATTAGACTTCGAAAAGAGTGTATTAGAAAAAAAAGTAGTATCTATCGATGATTTGATCAATGAACTAGAAGGATTAAAAGAAGTAAGAGCAAGTGAAATTCTATCGACGCCTAGCAACCTGAGAAATCAATTGAAACTGATTCACAAAAAACAAGACGATATTAAACGATATGAAGTAGAACTGAAAGAGGCTTACAGTATTGGTGCGAATACTTTGAAATCACTTGATATCGTAATGAGACATCTTAAAAATGCTAAAGATTGGGGAAGTAGAGATATGATGACCAGTAGAAATGGAGGTTATGTAAAGTCCCAAAAGCACGGTGCGATTGATAGAGCAATGAATGAAATAACTAAAACTAAAATTCTACTCCATAATTTCAATAAAGAACTCTCGGACGTTGGATATTCTAATACAAGGCTAGGATTACAGGTAGATAGTATCGCAAGATTTCCTGGAATAATATTCGACAATTTGATTTCGGATTGGATCGTACAGAATAAGATTAAAGGGGTGCTCTCTACTGTCAGTAACTTAAATGATGATGTTACATTGATCATGCATTCCATTCAAAAAGACTTGAAACAAAGCGTCGATGAACTAGAAGCATATGAATCAGAGGAGAATAGGCTGCTAGAAAATAATTAATAAAGCCTCCTCAGTCGGCTGATAGATTGATGTTTATGAAATAATACGTAAGGCGAAATAAAAATGAACTCTAACGAAAAATATACTACGATACATTACAGAAATTACCTTGGACTAGATAAGATATTAGATGCACAGCATCTGCGTTCTGTAGCCGTAGAGGGCGAAGAAGCACATGAAGAGATGCTGTTTATCATAGTACATCAGGTGTATGAATTATGGTTTAAGCAGATTATCCATGAGTTAGAATCAGTCTTAGTTATGTTTGATCAGGATAGAGTCGACGAAAAAAACATCGGCACTTGTATTGGGCGTCTTGATAGAGTTATCGAAATACAAAAGCTTCTCAATGCACAGATAGCGGTCATGGAATCAATGACACCTCTTGATTTTTTAGACTTTAGAAATCATCTTTTTCCAGCATCTGGATTTCAAAGTTTTCAATTCAGAATGATCGAAAACTTACTCGGACTACCAGATGAGGCGAGATTGACCTATAATGGATGTCCTTACTTCTCAGTCTTTTCAGATGAAAACCAGCAAAAACTCAAAGAGGTCGAATCTAAAGGGACGTTATTCGATGCTATGGCTTCTTGGTTGGAGCGAACTCCGTTTTTGAATGTAGGAGACTTTAACTTCTTAGACCAATACAAAGCCGCCGTGGCGAAGATGATCAAAAAGGAGCGGAATGCCATCAAAGGATCTGCCTACTTAGATATGCACGAAGTGGAAATGAGACTCAAGATGCTCGGTAATACCGACACCTATTTTCAGTCTGTACTTGATAAAGAGAGACATGATGAATTGGTATCAGAAGGTAAACTCAGGATGAGCTATAAAGCGACAATAGCGGCATTACTGATCAATCTATACAGAGACGAACCATTGCTACACCTGCCTTTCAAGTTATTGACGTGCTTCATAGAGATTGATGATATGCTTACAACTTGGAGATATAGGCATGCACAGATGGTACAGCGTATGCTCGGTAATAAAGTAGGCACAGGCGGTTCATCGGGTTTTGCATATTTGAATGAGACGGCTATTAAGCATCCTATATTCAAAGATTTACATAATATATCGACATTATTAATTCCTAGATCAGAGCTACCAGATTTGCCCGTCGAGATCAAAAAACAATTAGGGTATTATTATTCATCCATGCAAAAAAGTTAGTATGAGCGTAATTCTGAATTATATAAATGGTCGACTACAACAGGCGGAATCGAAAGAAACCCTTGAAGTCATCAATCCATCTACTGGAAAAATTTACACCAGTGCTCCTAGTTCTGATCATAGAGATGTAGAGTCAGCTGTAGATGCTGCTAGAGCTGCGTTTCCAGCCTGGTCAGCATTGAGTATAGATGAGCGGTCAAGATATATGATCAATATCGCAGATAAGATAGAGGAGAGATTGGACGTACTGGCTATAGCCGAATCTATAGATAATGGAAAGCCTGTAAAACTCGCAAGAGCGGTAGATATACCACGAGGAGCAGCGAATTTTCGTTTTTTTGGAAATGCAATTACTCAATTCGCCTCTGAATCTCATGACATGGGGACAGCAATAAACTATACGCTTCGTCAAGCTTTGGGTGTAGTCGGGTGTATTTCTCCGTGGAATTTGCCACTATATTTGTTTTCTTGGAAGATTGCGCCTGCGCTTGCTGCGGGTAATACTGTAGTAGCGAAACCCTCAGAAGTTACACCTATGACTGCATTTCTACTATCAGAGATATGTATAGAAGTGGGACTGCCAGCTGGTGTATTGAATATCGTGCACGGGGTAGGAGAGAAAGTAGGCGCCTCTCTTACTTCGCATCCTAAGGTCAAGGCAATATCATTCACAGGAAGTACTAGGGTAGGAGGTGAAATCGCTAAAGTGGCAGCTCCACTTTTCAAAAAAATCTCCTTGGAGATGGGAGGTAAGAATCCAAATATCATATTTGCAGATTGTGACTATGAAAAAATGTTGAACACGACTCTCAAGTCTTCGTTTGCGAATCAAGGACAGATATGTCTTTGTGGTTCTCGGATATATGTAGAGCGATCTATCTATGAGAAATTTAAAACTAATTTTGTAGCAAGAGCAAAATTGTTGAAAATCGGTGATCCACTGCTACCTGATACTAACATAGGCGCAATCGTATCGAAGGTTCATTATGAAAAGATCCTATCTTATATAAGTATCGCTAAGGAAGAAGGAGGTCGGGTACTTTGTGGAGGCAGCACTATACATCCAGAAGGACTTGAAGAGGGATTTTATATAGCGCCGACCATAATAGAGGGTTTGTCCAATCACTGTCGAACGAATCAAGAAGAAATATTCGGTCCTGTGGTAACGATCATGCCGTTTGATACCGAAGAAGAAGCACTTCATCTTTCTAATGGAACAGACTATGGTCTTTCAGCTACCTTATGGACGAGCAACCTAACTAGGGCACACAGATTTGCCAAAGAACTGGAAGCGGGAATCGTATGGGTGAATACTTGGCTGATGCGAGATCTACGAACTCCATTCGGCGGGGTGAAAAAATCTGGAGTAGGCAGAGAAGGAGGTTATGATGCACTGAAGTTTTTTACAGAACAGAAAAATGTCTGTATCGATTTTAGTTGAGGGTTTACATATAGAGGTGGACTTCGCTCCTATTTAGGGTGTGTCGCTTACTCGATTAGATGGTTTGGATTTTAACATCGATATCCAAAATTATCCCGATATTTTTAACAACCTGATCTTGAAGTTTTTTGGGTAACGTACCTGTCTTTTTTACAAATCGCTTATTGTCAATTGCTCTTATTTGATCTATCATTATTGAACTTGCTTTCTATATTCCTCCTTCGCCTTCCTTCAAATTAACTCTTAATATACTTACTCCATTTTTAATATTTGTAGTTATTGGACACACAATTGTTGATGGGTGAATCTTATTTAATAAGTTAGTTTGCACTATTAAAACTGGTCTTGTTTTTCCAGATTCGGTGCCAAATTTTGGATTAAGGTCAGCAAGGCAAATTTCGAATTGTTTAAATTTTATCTTCAAGATTTTCAAATTCACTTAAAATACTCATTGAATCTTCACTTACCAATAAAGACTCTTTTACGATTTGTTCTTCTAATAACTTTCGTTTGTGATAATCGTTATAGTACTTAACTGCCTCATTTATATACTTATTTCTACTTGTTTTAAGATGTTCAAGTAATGATTCCGTTTCATGAAGTATTTGCTCTTGTAATTTTAGTGATATATTTTTCATTTTAAGTTTTTACAAATATGTATCATTCTATGATATCTTACAAGTATATATTGATGGTATCACTAGTTGGGAAATCTGTAGGTTGGGTAGAGGTGTATTGTGCTAATATTCGAGTAGATTACTAGTTTATTAGTTAAATCCAATGCCTTTTTTAGTTCTGTCTGGTTTAGCCATGTGAACCATTTTTATCGCAGTAACGGCGGCTTCTACACCTTTATTACCAAATGCTCCGCCTGCTCGATCTAGTGCTTGTTCCTTTGTGTTTGGGGTGAGGACGCCAAAGATAACAGGTTTTTTTGAGGTTAGTCCTAGGTTCATTATCCCACTGGCGACGGCGTGGTTGATGTAGATATCATGATCGGTCTCACCTTTTATCACGCAGCCAAGGCAGATGGCAGCATCTATTTTTTCTTGTCCCATGACAAGTCTTGCACCTATTGGAAGTTCGAATGCACCTGGCACATGATGGATGAGTATATTCTCTTCTTTGGCACCGTTTGCTTTTAGTGTTTCGATACATGCATCTCTTAGGGCATAAGTTATATCTTCGTTCCAATCAGAAACGATTAATGCGAAAGAAAAATCCTCGACAGATTTAAGATTTTGTTTTGTTCCCGCTGATAAATTTTGATCTTTACTTGACATATTTGATAAATGTTTGAAAACTGTTTTATATTGATTCTTGCCTCTGATTATAAAAGTAATGAAGTTGTAAGCTTATTGTTTTACAAAACATCAAAGACTATGCTCACGATACCACAAGAATTGAAATTAAGTTCATTGATTAATACTTATTATACTTAACTTTAATGGGATGCGTAGATCATATCAGAATTTCAGTAAATCAATAAATTCGTATGTCTAAAAGATTCACCATTAGATGGAAAACGCTTTTAAAAATTTACACATGAAGCGAAATTAAAATTTAAAAATATGAAACTATATATAAGTAGATATATTTTCCTTTTTACTGTAGTGCTATTGATTTCCTGTGGTGATGATCAGAGCGAGGTGTATAACGTATTTAGATATAATCAGATTAATCATATTACATCTCTTGATCCTGTATTTGCCAAAAGTCAAAATAATATATGGGCAACGCATCACTTATTTGATGGACTGGTGCGACTCGATGATTCATTGAATGTGGTGCCTGCTATTGCAAAATCATGGAATATTTCTGAAGATGGGCTTACTTATACTTTCATTCTGCAGGATAATGTAAAATTTCATAAAAATAAATGCATCGACGAAAATAGAAGAGTTACTGCTCGAGATGTAAGTTATAGTCTTAGAAGATTAATTAGTGAAAAGGTAAATTCTCCTGGCTCATGGTTGTTTACCGATAAGGTGGACGGCCCAGAATCATTCGAAGCGGAGGATGATACCACATTTGTTATGAAGCTCAATCAACCATTTATTCCTATGATGGGAATATTAACAATGCAATACTGCAGTATCCTGCCACAAGAATGTGTAGAATATTACAAGTCAGACTTCAGATCTAATCCAGTGGGGACAGGGCAGTTTCAGTTTAAAAGATGGGAAGAAAATCAAGCTCTATTTCTAGTAAAGAATGAAGAATATTTTGGTGGAACGAACCATAATCTAGACGGTATCAAGACAACATTCATTCCTGATAAAAAGATTGCATTTTTAGAGTTATTGAATGGGAATCTTGATTTTGTAAATGGATTAGAATCCTCTTTTATTCATGATTTATTGACACAAGAAGGCGATTTGCTTTCCAAAAGAAAAGAGGCGCTAAATCTTATCAAAGCTCCGTATCTAAATTCTGAGTACTTAGGTATTAATATGGTCAATCAGCCAGAAGGTAGCCCTCTTAGAGTCAAAGAAATAAGACAGGCACTCAATCTAGGACTTGATCGGAAACTCATGCTTACCTCATTGCGAAACGGGGTAGGGAAGCCAGCAAATGCAGGTTTCGTCCCATCTGGTCTCCCGTCTCATGATCCCTTGAAAGTGCAGGGGTATGAATACAATCCTGACTCTGCTCTCATTTTGATTTCTAAAGCGGGATATGATAGTAGTAATCCTCTTCCAGAGATAGAGTTATTTACAAATAAGGACTATTTGGACCTTACTACATTCATAGCGAGACAATGGCAAGAAATAGGCGTAAAGACAAAGATTGAAGTTCTGGAATCTTCAATTCTAAGAGACGGTATGAGAAAATCCTCAGTACCTTTTTTTAGAGCCAGCTGGATTGCTGATTATCCTGATGCAGAATCATTTTTATGTATGTTTTATAGTAAATATCCTGCACCACCAAACTACACCAATTACTCCAATTCGGAATATGATATGCTATATGAGAAGGCTATCAAAACTGAAGACATAGCGGAGAGGTATGAACTCTATCATCAGATGGATAACATCCTAATTGAAGATGCGCCCGTTATTTTTTTGTTTTACGACGAAACAGCTTTGTTTTTTCAGAAAAATATCAGCGGGGTCTCAGGAAATGCCGTTAACCTATTAATGGTTGACGATATTAAAAAAGAGCGAGAAATAGGCGCTGATTAACTATTCATAAAATTTAAATTCTGCAAGGTCTGTAAATGCTTTCTCATCTATAGTATCATATACTTTTACGTTGGATGGCCCTTTTTTGTCTGACCGATCAGCGGAAAGCATCAATCCATCATACGACTTATAATTGTCCCAAGGCCATATGGCTGATGGTTCTTTTTTGTCCCATCTGTTATAGAAGCTCCATTGCTTGACAAGGTTGTCAGATTGATCTACGTATACTTCATATTTGTTGTCAGGTGTATCCCCGACTTCATCGAATGTCAATTCGAGCACATCACATTTTATTCCAGTCAAAGTTTTTCCTTCTCTGAGGTACTTTAGGTTGACTCCAGGATCTCGTAGTTTGAATGGCATAAAGAGCCAGTACATATCATTGATCCAGATACTTTTACCTTTGTCTATTGCGAGTTGATTTGTTTCGCTAAGGACTAATTTCCCTGGCGATTGTTTTTTTCCTTTTCCTGTATCAAGATTTACTAGATATAGAGAGGAATCTGTTGTGTTTTCGATTCTCACTCGATTATTTTGTTTGTCCCATAGTAGGTGTCTCGCATTGAAGAAAGTCCAAGACACATATTTGAGATCATCCCATTTTTGCTGACCACCCATGGCATCCATGACTTTATTTGCGATTACTACAGCTTTTGGATCTTTGGAGTTATCATTAACATCTTCTTGGGATATAGATGCTTGATCACTGTTTATATTTTTACAACTTGAAATACAAATCAGGCAGAATAGAATTACAAAACTATATTGAGATATCTTTCGCATAGAATTTTATTTGTGAGAATATTGACGAATATATTTATTTGAAGAATGTATATGGTCATTCCTCCATTTTATAGACTTGACCATTTTTCATAACAAAATTGATGTTTTGGAGAATAGAAATATCCTTTAAAGGGTCACCTTTCACGGCGACAATATCGGCAAGTTTACCGACGGATAATGATCCAAGTTTTTCTTTGATGTTGAGCAGATCAGCGGCATTGATAGTTGCACTTTGTATTGCTTCTATTTCGGGCATACCAGCTTCGACCATGAAGACGAACTCTTTTGCATTATCACCATGTGCGGAGACACCACTATCTGTACCAAACGCTATTTTGACACCCGCTTTATATGCTTCTCCAAAAGTCACTTGTATCTGAGCTCCTATTTTGATTGCCTTGGGTACTATGATAGGAGGAAAGTATCCTGGAATCTCAGCTTTCTCCGCCACAAATTTTCCAGCGGATATAGTAGGTACGAGGTAAGTGCCGTGCTTTTTCATCAGATCCATTGTTTCTTGATCCATCAATGTTCCATGCTCAATACTAGTGATTCCACCGATTATTGCTCTTTGCATCCCTTCTACACCATGTGCATGAGCGGAAGTGGTCATACCATAATCTTTAGCGGCTTTGACGACTGCCTGTACCTCTTCTAGTGTAAATTGTGGTCCTGATCCATCTTTGGCCACGGATAATACACCACCAGTTGCGGTGATTTTGATACAGTCTGCACCATTTTTATATCTCTGACGTACGGCTTTGTATGCATCTTCGACACTGTTTATGACTCCATCTTTCGGGCCAGGGTTTCCTTTTAGCTCTGATTTAACACCATTTGTAGGATCAGCATGTCCTCCTGTTGTAGCGATTGATTTTTCTGCAGTGTATATCCTTGGTCCATCTATGAAGCCTTTATTGATAGCCTTTCGGAGAGAGACATTTACGCCTGATCCACCCAGATCTCTTACCGTCGTAAATCCTGCATTCAATGTTCTTTTGCAGTATACGGTAGCTTCTAGTGCGACGTCTGTATCTTCTAATCGAAATTTTTCTTCGTATGTCTTTGGTCGTGATTCATGTTCTATGTGTACATGCATATCCATGAAGCCAGGCATTACCGTCATGTTTTTTAAATTTATCACTTCGGTATCATTTGGCGCAGTTGCATATCCGTTTTTGATCTCAATGATTTTTTCACCGTTTACTATGATGGTCTGCTCCTCAAGTGATTTTTTATTTTCTACGTCTATAATTGTTCCGCAGTGGATGTATGTTTCCTGTGCGTGCATGGAGTTTGAGAGACAGATTATTACCAATATTATGAATATTTCTTTCATGGTACATTTATTAAGATTGTGAAAATATAAGCGCTATGTTACTTAGAGTGTGTAATGAAAAATCTAATGTAGCTGATTTTTTTGAGATGTAATGTTAAGAGCGTATTTCAGTTTGTCGTTTTTCGTTTTTAGACAATTTGTTTAGTCCATATTGTAAATTGTCTTAGCGAATAAAGCTTTTCAGGCGACTTTTAAAATCTAGATTCATGTTCTTAATTCTGGAATTCTATAAAAACTACATCGCGAAACATATATAATACCATAGAAATAGTGGATTATTGAATTAATGGCACTTCATTTGTAACATATTATTGAAGCTTGGTGGATATATAAGATCCTAAGATAGAGCAAAACAAAATTTTAAACTCATGAAAGGAATAGCGGATCTGCTAGGTAGAATATGTTTGAGTACTATATTCTTTTTTGAAGTTTTGGATACCATTTTCTTTTATAATACGGCAAAAGAAGCCTTGACTAATTATGGTGTTACTTGGATGCAGGACACATTATTGATCACAGTTTTAGTGATGATGAGTGTAGGCGCATTATTGGTTGTTATAGGTTATTTCGCTAGGGTAGGAGCATTGTTACTATTGTTGGTTTGGGTGCCTTTTACGTTTATTGCGTATTCATTTTGGAATGATCCACCAGATTTACAGAGAGAAACCATGTTGTTTTTTATGAGAAACCTTGCTGTCATAGGAGGGTTATTACTTCTTATGGCCAATGGTAGTGGGGAGTATAGTGTAAGGAGGTTGATTCACGTTATGAGATTGCCCAAATAGAGATGTTTTCATGGTGTATTACCATAGTGAGAAGGTGATTTTTATGATATTAAATTAAAAGTTAAATTTTCGTCGTCTTCGTTGAAATGAATTGCTCGATACGTTAATAGAGCAATAATCACAAAAGATTGATCAATCTGACTATTTTTGCGAATATGAGTAATTCTTTTTTAGGTAAAATACTGTTGATGTTGACTTCAGTCCTTATAGTGATAGGATGTGCGAGTACAGGAAGTCCTAGTGGAGGGCCTAAAGATACTCAAGCTCCAGGATTAATTAAGGAGAAATCTTCGCCAAATTTTAGTACCAATTATACCCCAGAAAAGATCGAGCTCGAATTCGATGAATGGATCGAACTAAAAAATCAAGCGAAAGAAATTCTAATATCTCCCCCTTTTTTCAAAAAACCAAAAATCACCCAAAGAGGGAAAAAAGTTACCGTCGAGTTTCCAGAAGATGAACCACTAAGACAAGATGCTACCTATACGCTCAATTTTGGAAATAGTATAGTAGATTTTACTGAGTCTAATCCAGTAGAGGGTTTCCGTTTTCTTTTTGCCACAGGTGATAAGATCGATAGTCTGACATTTGGGGGCACTATCGTAGAGGCGTACGGTGGCGAACCAGTAGAAGACGTATTGATCATGCTCTATGATGTCTTAGGTGATTCTGTTGTCGTGTCAGATAAGCCATTTTATTATGCCCGAGCTAGTGAGGATGGCGACTTTAAGTTCGAGAATCTTAAAAATGATACATTTAAGTTGATCGTAATCGAAGACCTTAACCTAAATTATCTATTGGATGATGAAGTGGAGCGATTAGCATTTGTTAACTCTTCATTCATTTTGAATGACAGTACAGATTTTGCTCCGGAGTTGAGATTATTTACACCAGAGCAGACTACACGGATAATCAGCTCGACGAGTAAGGTAAAGGGGCAAATAACGACGATATTCAACAAAAAAGCGGATGAAATAGGTTACGAGTTTCTCTACCCGTCAGATTTTAATCCTATAGTAGAGACCATCGAAGACACGATTAGGTACTGGTTTTCTGATCCATTAGATTCTATGGGGATTATTTTCGGCGTAGATACATTGGACTTTACCATACCTCCATTTGATTCTGTCTTTTACACTAAGAAAATAACCTTGAAGGACGATAATTTGACCAAGTCGAAACTTGCACCGTTCGATAGTCTGGTTTTGATGTTTTCTTCTCCTTTGAAGACGATTGATACATCTTTCATGATCCTTAGTGATTTGCCGAAGGAGATTAAAGTAGATTCGATATCTGCAAAGTTAGATAGTCTTGGAAATTCGAAAGGTCTTAGTAAGATTAAATTAAAAAAGGATAGAAACAAAAGCCGAATTGATAGTTTGGCTACGGTAGATAGTATTCAGGTTTCTAAAGGACAGGAGAGGTTAGGACTTGACAGCTTGACTATGGAGAAAGACACATTAGGACTTGATTTATCTGATACTATATCGATTTATTCTTTTGATGCTTCTTTGGATTCTAGAAGTTTTATTTTGAATCATAAATGGGAGCAAAATCATGATTATCAATTGACTATATTGCCTGGTGGACTCGTAGATATATATGGTAGGACATGCGATACGCTAGTCTATAAGTTTAAGACTTCCGCTATGGAAGAATTTGGAAATATCAAATTGACAATCTCTGAAATTGATAGCAATAGCCAATATATAGTCATACTAAGAGATGGTAAAAAGACGATCGAAGAAGAAATAGTAATCGGCGGAGAAAATTCTAAAATTACATTTTCTAGATTGCCATTAAGTACATATAATGTGTATTTAATAAATGACGAAAATAAAGATGGGAAGTGGACAACAGGCGATTACTGGAAAGGTAGGCAACCAGAACTACTGAAGAAATTCGAGCTAGAGAAGTTACGAGAAAATTGGGATTTGGAAGCTAATATATCATGGGAAGGAATAGTAAAAGATACGATGGGACTCGGAGTAGATTCTACTTTTATGAAACTGGATAGCCTTGAAAATAAAATGCCTAGCGACGTAGAGATAAAATCCCAACTACCAAAACAGGATAAGTCAAAAAGGTCAGGTAGCAATAAAAGTAAGGGTAGAGGAAGAAAAGGATAGATATAGTTCATTATCTTTGGTAATCGAAAATAGAGTATGAAGCTAAAAGGAGAAAATCTTGTCAAAATATATGGAAATAGAAAGGTCGTCCAATCTGTAAGTCTAGAAGTGAATCAAGGAGAGATTGTAGGTCTTCTTGGGCCAAATGGAGCTGGGAAAACAACTACTTTCTATATGATGGTAGGATTTGTACAGCCTAACAGTGGTCACGTGTACCTGGATGGGGAGGATATTACGAGCTTAGCGATGTATAGAAGAGCTCAAAAGGGATTGGGGTATCTTCCTCAAGAACCATCTGTATTTAGAAAGCTATCAGTCGAGGATAACATATCCGCCATCTTGGAGATGACGAACTTATCTAAAGCAGATCAGGAAGATAAATTAGAATCTTTGATTGATGAATTTGGCTTGCATAAGGTAAGAACCAACCTTGGCGACTCCCTTTCTGGAGGGGAGAGAAGGAGAACTGAGATCGCTCGATCACTGGCATCGAGTCCTAAGTTTATCTTATTGGATGAGCCATTTGCAGGGATCGACCCTATAGCCGTAGAGGATATCCAATTTATAGTAGAAAAACTAAAAGATAAGAATATCGGGATATTGATAACCGATCACAATGTACAAGAAACACTGAGCATAACTGAGCGTGCCTACCTGATGTTCGAAGGGAATATCCTGAAAACAGGGACAGCAGAAGAGCTCGCTGCGGATGAGATGGTAAGAAAAGTTTATCTTGGTCAAAACTTTGAATTAAGAAAAAAAGTGGATAGAGGTGAGTAGGATAGGATTGTCTTTTATTATAGTAATGGTTATCTGTATATTTCATAGTTGTGATGAGCCTGTGCGGACGACATTGACCCCCAAAGAAAAGAAAATACTCGATAGTCTCTATGCGACGAAAGCATCAGAAGTTCGGAAAAGAACGGATTCTATATGCGATGCACAATACGACTCAATTTTTCAAGCGGCAAAGGACTCTTTCTATCATAGCTATATGAAAGAGATAGAACTAATGTATAATGAGGAGAGATGATGGAACACAGATTTAAAAATGTTGGTCTTTTCGGGATAGTGTTGATTGCTGGCTTGTTTTTCTTAATGTCATTCTCAGAAATTGAGTCTACTGATCAAGATCCGAAAAATAACAAAAAAGAAATCAGTCTAATAGACAAAAAACTTGAAGAGAAAATACAAAATTTCCGAAAGATAATTCTTGATAAGTGCAAGAAGGAAGCAATCGAGAAAGCCGAATTATTTGTGGATAGTATCGTCGCTGAAGAATATAGAATTCTGTCTAATGACACCATCTCATTTCCATCAAAACCCATAAGACCATCGCTACCCAAGAAAATAATACTCAATGATTCCACTTCAATAGATCCTATCTTATCTGGAGATTGAGATATTAGATCTGCTAATCTTCCCTTTCTTTGATTATGATCGCACTTAAGCTGTTCATATATATTGTCTTATGACTAAAACGAGTTGCCGATAATAAGTGATATGGACAACTTTTTTATACTAAATCCTAATGCACAACGGGTATTATTAGATATATTAGCGATGTGAATATTATAGATCTAATCATAGAGAAAATAGGCAAGACAGTGTCGTGGCTCAATGTCGCCCTTGTATTATTAATATGTCTAGATGTTCTATTTAGGTACTTTTTCTCATTTTCTAAAAATTGGATATTGGAACTCGAATGGCATATGTTTTCATTGGTGTTTTTACTAGGAAGCGCATATGCTCTACAGTATGATAAGCATGTAAGAGTTGATGTATTCTATCAGAAATTTTCGGATAAGACCAAGGCTATTATCAACCTTGTAGGGACCGTAGTTTTCCTTATACCTTGGAGTTATCTTGTGGTCACTACAGCATATAAGTTTGCAAATAATTCGTGGTATATAAGAGAAGGAAGCAATCAGCCAGGTGGTCTTCCAGCTAGGTATATAATCAAATTTATGATCGTGATCGGTTTTATTTTGTTGGCATTGCAGGGCGTTTCTCAGATCATTAGCTACTCTCATAAACTAATCCGCAACGAATGGAAATAATCGCTATCATCATGTTTCTGGTGATATTCATACTTATATTGGTAGGGTATCCGGTTGCGCTGACATTAGCTGGGGTAGCTACGATATTTGGGCTTTTGTTTGTTCCTGATTTTTTAGATCTACTGCCGCTGCGGATTATGGGAGTAATGCAGAATTATGTCCTTATCGCTGTCCCTTTGTTTATATTTATGGGATTGATGTTAGAGAAATCAGGCCTTGCGGAATCACTGTTAGAGACCATGGCTAAGTTATTTGGTACTGTACGAGGTGGCCTAGCAGTATCGGTGGTTATAGTAGGAGCACTTCTTGCTGCATCTACGGGCATAGTAGGGGCTACCGTAATCACTATGGGTCTGATCAGCCTACCTACGATGCTAAAACAGGATTACGATCCTCAATTAGCTACTGGAGTTATCGCTTCGGCTGGCACACTAGGTCAGATAATACCCCCTTCTATAGTACTTATCTTATTGGGTACGGTGCTTAATGTTCCAGTGGGAGATATGTTCTCAGCGGCATTAGTGCCAGGGGTATTATTGGTTGTGATATATATCGTCTATATACTTGTGATTGCTAGCCTGAATCCTGATCTTGCTCCTGCTCCTCAGGAAATCGAAGAGGTAAAGGATAGATCATTTTATATGACAGCATTGAAGGCTTTTTTGATGCCATTATTACTCATCTTAGCAGTGTTAGGATCTATATTCTCGGGAGTAGCGTCTCCAACCGAGGCGGCAGCTGTTGGTGCTTTGGGAGCGGTATGTCTAGCTGTGGTAAACGGAAAATTCTCTTTTCGAGATATAAAAGAAGTCTCAAGGAGCACAACTCACCTGACAAGTATGGTCTTTCTTATATTATTAGGTGCGACTACTTTTGCGTTAGTATTCAAGGGGTTGGGTGGAGATACTTATTTGACGGAGCTCATCGCTGCGGGAAATCTGAGTCCGACTGCATTTTTGTTGTTGGTTATGCTGGTGGTCTTTGTAGCTGGATTCTTTATAGACTTTATTGAGATCATCTTTATAATCGTGCCAGTCGTCGCTCCTATATTTATAGCTATGAAAATGGAATTGGTATGGATTGGCATCTTATTGGCGCTCAATTTACAGACATCATTTTTATCTCCACCATTTGGTTTCGCATTGTTTTATCTTAAAGGAGTGGCACCACCAGAGATTTCGACTGGACAGATTTATAAGGGGATAGTTCCATTTTTGGTCTTGCAGATATTGGTATTTCTTTTGGTTTTTCTTTGGCCTGATGTGATTTATTTGGTTTGAATTATCATATGTGAAGTAAATATTCCCAATTGAAAATTTTCTATTTGATACCGTTACCACTTCAATCAAAATCCTATATTTGCACACACAATGAAAGGAGGAAAGACGATACTTGCTAAAGAAAGATTCAAACTTACGGTCGAGAGGCTTTGTCATGAGTTGATCGAGCAGTACGAGGATTTCTCTGAAACGTGCATCGTTGGTGTGCAAGAGAGAGGAGTATTGCTCGCGGATAGAGTGATAGAACGCCTTAAGGTTCTTGCACCCAAAGCGAACATTGAATACGGTAAGTTGGATATCACTTTTTATAGGGATGACTTCAGAACGAGAGAGGAGCCTCTTAAAGCTTCGAGTACGCAGATTGATTTTTTGATCGAGAATAAGAAAGTAATCCTGATAGATGATGTACTATATACTGGTAGGACGATCCAGGCATCACTGGCAGCACTTCAAGATTTTGGGAGACCAGCAAAAGTAGAACTACTTACACTTGTAGATAGGCGATTTAATAGACATCTGCCGATCATGTCAGATTATACCGGTATTACTGTAGATGCGCTCGACGAAGCTTATGTAAAGGTAGAGTGGGAGAATCTAGATGGACAAGATAGAATTTTACTATTTTCAGCAAAACGAAATAATTAAGGACGCGAATGGCACATTCCAAACTTAGCACAAAGCACCTTCTAGGTATCAAATACATCACAGCTGATGACATAAATTTGATTTTTCAAACTGCTGAGAATTTCAAAGATGTAATCAATCGACCGATAAAGAAAGTTCCAAGTCTTAGAGATGTCACTATTGCCAATCTATTCTTTGAGAACAGCACTAGGACTAGAATCTCATTCGAATTGGCAGAAAAGAGATTGAGTGCTGATGTAGTTAATTTTTCTGCGGCCTCTAGTTCAGTAAAGAAGGGCGAAACACTATTGGATACGGTTAATAACATACTAGCTATGAAGGTAGATATGGTAGTAATGAGACATCCCGCTCCTGGTGCACACCATTTCTTATCTCAAAATATATCGGCGAATATTATCAATGCTGGTGATGGTACACACGAACATCCTACACAAGCATTACTCGATGCTTTCTCTATGCGTGAGCAATTAGGGGACCTCAAAGGGAAAAAAATAGTCATAGTAGGAGACGTGATGCATAGCCGTGTTGCTTTGAGTAATATTATCTGCTTGACAAAACTTGGAGCTAAAGTCAAAGTATGCGGGCCGCCTACATTGATACCAAAACATATTCTGAGTCTAGGTGTCGAAGTAGAGTACAGCATAAAAAAAGCACTAGAATGGTGTGATGTAGCAAATATCCTTAGAATCCAATTAGAAAGAATGGATATAAAATATATCCCATCTCTGAGGGAGTATTCGATGTACTACGGAGTAAATAAAAAACTTGTCGATAGTCTAAATAAGAAAATAGTAATCATGCACCCTGGCCCTATAAATAGAGGCGTAGAGATATCGAGCGATGTGGCTGACTCTGATCAGGCTATAATATTAGATCAGGTAGAGAATGGGGTAGCCGTAAGAATGGCCGTATTATATCTATTAGCTGGTAATAGATCCAATTAATGTGTAGTTGTTAATATAATCAAGTTAAATAAAGATTAACTTTTTAGCATTCTATAACCAATTTAGTTTTCATATAGTTCTTGATTAAGAATGCTGATACATCAAAAATAATATATAGCTCCGATGACTAATTAAAGGACACTATAGGGAATGATATCCAAATGTGGCCTACAGAAAGTGATCGCGCGAAGTTGAAAAAAAGTCTACAATAAAATAAATATATGAAATCACTATATACACTTCTTTTTGCGTCAATAGGATTATCTCTATTTGGGCAATATGATATAGATATCGAATTGAAAAATTACAAAGGGGATACCGTAATCATAGGAAATTATTATGCAGATAGACAGTTGGTAAGAGATACTATATCAGGGAATAAAGGTAAGTTCGAATTTGAGGGTATCGATACTTTGAAACCTGGAGTTTACTTTGTCTTACTTCCTGAGGACAATAATTTCATGCAGTTCTTTGTCGATGGAGTGGATAATCAATTCGAGATGAGATGGGACGTAAAATCAAATGGTGATATCTCATTCAATGGATCAGAAGACAATGAGGCTTTCGCTGATTACATGAAGTTCTTAGCTAAAAAAAGGCCAGAAGCTGATAAATATAGAAATAGATTAATGGTAGCGGACAGTACGGGTATCCAAGACGAAGATGCTCAGAAGCAGTTGGATAAGATAGATTTGGAAGTAACCTCAAAACAGAAAGAACTAGTAGCTGAAAAGCCCGGTTCAGTTTCTGCAAGATTCATTAAGTCGAGTTTTCAAGTTGATATACCAGAATTCGAAGGAGAAGATGCTAAATTGAAAACGTATAGATTTTACAAAAATCATTACTTTGATAACGTTGATCTAGGTGATTCGGTAAATCTACGAACTCCTTACTTGCATCAGCGAGTAGATTATTACTTAGAGAAATTGACACCTCAAGACCCCGACAGTATTATAGTGTCTATAGATTACTTATTGACTGAGATGGAACCAGCGCATGAAACATGGAAATATTACTTGTCGTATTTTTTGAATAAGTATGCTAAAATGAAAATAGTAGGTTACGATGCAGTCTATGTCCACCTTATTGATAAATATTACAGGACAGGCAGAGCATATTGGGTATCGGAAGAGAATCTAGTAAAGATGAAAGACCAAGCCGATAAATTTAGAAATATACTGATAGGAGAAAAATTTCCAGATATTACTACTTATAAAGCTGATAGTTTAAAGACTCCAGTGAGGCTTTGGGACGTAGAATCTGAATATACAATATTACTTTTCTGGGCTCATGATTGTGGTCATTGTACCAAGTCAATGCCTGCCATAGTCGAATTCTATGAAGAATACGAATCTAAGGGGGTAACCCTCATATCTGTATGTACCAAGGGAGGTAAGAAGACCAAACCTTGTATAGATGCTGTACCAAAGAAAAACATGCAAAAATTCATCAATACATTTGATGAATATCAAAGATATCGACAAATTGTAGCTATACCTTCTACTCCCAAAATATTTATTCTGGACAAGGATAAGAATATCCTTATCAAAGATATCCCTTCGAAAGAATTGAAGTCGATCATGCCTGAAATTATCAAAATCGACAAAATGAAGAAAGTGGATAAGATGTAACTACAAAGGGATATCCGTAATAACGAATATCTCTATTCCATAATAGTTTTTCTAACTACTTCTGAAAAGATCATCCTGCTTATCTGTCTTTAGACTAAAAACGGTGCTATTGTTTGTTAATATTATCAGCCGCTCGCCCAAGAGAGGCTTGTTGTGCAAACCACTCTGACTAACGTGACGCGCGTTTGCTATGTAAGCCACTCTGACTAAATCATAGTTCTGTTCTTAACGAAAATTAGTTTTCAAAAAACTACACTGACTAAGGCCAAATTAAATTGGTTCAGCAAATTTATAAGGTGCCAGAATTCAGAAAGTGCCTTTACCTCTGTGCATCCCTATCTAGCTTTCGATTACTTTTAAAACCAACTTACCCTTCTTGTCACCAGAGAATAATCGATGGAAGGTTTCGTGGAAATTTTCTATTCCATCGTAGATATCTTCTTTTGATTTTAGTTTACCTTCCATCATCCATTTACCCATTTGTTGAGCGGCGGTATGGTATCCTTTGGCATAATCCATAACTACCATTCCTTGCATTGTGGCGCGCTTGACGAGGAGATTAAGGTAGTTGCTTGGTCCTTTTATGGAAGTAGTATTGTTATACTGAGATATTGCGCCACAGATCACTACTCTGGCATGCATTCGTAATCTTGCCAATGCGGCATCCAATATTTCGCCGCCCACATTATCAAAATAGACATCTATTCCTTTTGGGCAGTGCTTTTTTATTCCTTCTTTGATATTTTCATTTTTGTAATCAATAGCACCATCGAATCCGAGCTCATTAACTAGGTAGTCACATTTTTCTTTTCCTCCGGCAATACCGATAGTTTTACATCCTTTGATCTTTGCAATTTGACCTACTACACTACCTACAGCACCTGCAGCACCTGAGACGAGTACAACATCACCCTCCTTTATTTTTCCAACTTCAAGGATGCCGAAGTATGCAGTCATTCCAGGCATTCCTAGGGTTCCTATATAAGTAGGCATCTGAGCTAGGTCAGTATCAACTTGATAATATCCATCACCATTGGTTACAATATATTGCTGTACACCTCCCCAACCTGTTAGGACGTCCCCAACCTTGTATTTAGAGTGATTTTTGGCTTCTATGACTGTACCGATAGAACCTACCCGCATCACATCATTTAATGGTACTGGAGGTATGTATGAAGGTGCGTCATTCATCCATCCCCTCATCGCTGGATCTAAGGATATATAATGATTTTGAATAAGTATCTCACCATCATTGAGTGCAGGGATTTCTGTAGTAACTAACTTCCAAGTTTCTTTGTCAGGTAGTCCTACGGGACGTTTTACTAATATCTGTTGTTTGTTCATATTCTATATTTAGGCAGTAATAGGCTTTTATCATCGAAAAAAAATGGTAATGATAAGCTACTTATTATAGTGATAAACCACCATCAAGAGTTATTGTTTGACCTGTCATGAATGCAGTTTTATCAGAGGCCAACCATGTGACCGCTTCTGCAATTTCTGATACAGTGCCAAATCGACCCATTGGTACATATTTTAGTAGTTTTTCATCCATTCCTGGCTGTGCGAGTACAGCTGTATCCAACATTGGAGTTTGGGTATAGGACGGGCATACTGCATTTATTCTTATGTTTTTAGATCCGTATTCTATAGCGGCAGACTTGGTCATTCCTACTACTGCGAATTTGCTCGCACTATAAGCTAGGTTATAACCAGAAGCTTTGAGACCAGCAAGAGAGGCCATATTTACTATGTTTCCATATCCTTGTGTGTCCATTATGCGTAAACATGCACGCATACAATGAAACAATCCGGTCTGGTTGATGGCAATTACATTTTCCCAGTCCTCAAATGAGTGATCCGCTGTTTTCGCTCGAAGCTTATTCATGACTCCAGCATTATTAACCATCACATCAATTTTGCCAAATCTTGCGACCGATTCAGAGATCAGCGCTTCTACTTCTGCATACTTTGTCACGTCAGTCTTTATTGCCACATTACCTTCGCTGTATGAGTTACATTTTTGAGCAACCGAATCTGCATTTTTCATATCGATATCTGATAGTACTACGGTCGCGCCTCGTCTGGCAAATAGTCTTGCACATTCTGCGCCTATCCCTGATCCTGCTCCTGTGATGACAACTATCTTATTTTTAAATTCCATATTCATATTTCTTTGTCAAGATTGATCTAAAATAGTTTTTCAATTTTATTTTTTTGTATCGCCTGTAATGCCATCATACAAAGAAATTGAGATGATTTATCTAGGTTTTTGAATTTCTCATTTGTCGTTAGTCCTTTTGCATATCTATAATATATTTGTTGTACGATGACTGCTATCTTGAATAATCCGAACACGTAGTAAAACACCAGCTTGTCGATATTTCTACCGCTATGTTTCGCGTATAATTCGGCTATATTAGTTCTGCTTGGATTACCACGCATCATGGTTGGTGAAGGCAGTCCTTGCAATAACGGTTCAGGGTCTGTAGGCATTGACCAATAAGCGATTGACGTTCCCAGATCCATTAGAGGATCGCCAAGTGTACACATCTCCCAATCGAGCACTGCATTTATAGATTCCCAATTCGTATTACTAAACACTACGTTGTCATATTTGAAATCATTGTGTATCAAACAATGATCATATTGTTTCGGCTGATTGGCATCCATCCACTCCATTACTTTGATCGCCTCGGGAACATCCTGAGTTTTAGCTTTTAGATATTGCGATCCCCAATTAGATACTTGTCTTTGTACGTAGCCATTTGGCTTACCGAGGTTCTCCAATCCACAGGCTATATAATCAGTATTATGAAGCTCAATAAATGTTTCTAACCATAAGTTAGATATTTTTGTGAAATGATTAGGTGATATACTTAGTTCTTTGGCCCTGTTGTAGGTGATAATCTCTCCATGTACTCTCTCCATAATATAAAATGGACGACCAAGAATATCTGCATTTTTATTAAATACGAAGGCTTTAGGGACTTTAGTAAATCCAGTTGACAATCGACTCAGTACTTTGAATTCTCGGCTCATATCGTGTCCTCGTTTCGTTGCTCCTTTCGGAGGCATTCTAAGTACGTATTCATGATGAGTAGATTCTATAAGGTAAGTGAGATTGGAGTACCCGTTCGAAAATTGGCTTACAGTTATATCTCCTTGTATACTGTCCGTCAGATCATTTTCATATAAGTATGTTTTTAGTTTCGATATGTCTAACTCTTCTCCTAGCCTTACTTTTTTTATCATATTTGTATCAGATAGATTTTTCTCAATATAGTAATATTCTATAGATTTATAGAGAGCGCTTCTATTAGGTGCATCTTAGTTTATCGTTTATATTATTTACAAACTTATTCTAGAAATGAAGCGATTCTCAAAAAATCTAAATTGATAACATGAATGTTCAAATTCATGCGCATGTACGTTGTAAGATGACGATTCATTATTTTCTAACGTGCAAAAATATGCGAAATACTTTCTTAACTTTAAGTTTAATTAAGTCACTTAAATGATAAACTTAATCGAGTGGATAGAATAAAAAAAAAGTTTGATTTAGAAGGGAAAGTCGCAATAGTTACGGGGGCTTCTAAAGGAATAGGAGAAAGCATAGCTAGGGGATTAGCGGAGCATGGGGCCAAGGTCGTAGTCAGTAGTCGAAGTCAAGAAGCTGTAGATTCGGTAGCCCAATCCTTTATCGAAGATGATCTTGAGGCGTTAAGTATAGCATGTAATGTTGGGAAAAAGGATCAATTAGAAAAACTCGTGACACACACGATGTCAAAATATGGAGGTGTTGATATCATTGTAAATAATGCTGCAACTAATCCGGTATTTGGAAAGCTATCGGATGCAGAAGATGAAGTTTTTGATAAGATCATGAATGTGAATGTAAAAGCCTGCATGCAACTCTCCAATATGTGTTACCCGTCTATGAAATCTAGAGGCGGGGGATCAATCATCAATATTGCATCCGTAGAGGGATTGAAGCCATCATTTGGACTGGGCCTCTACAGCATCAGTAAAGCTGCACTGATTATGCTCACAAAGTCACAAGCCAAGGAATGGGGTAGAGTTGGTATAAGAAGTAATGCTATCTGTCCAGGGCTGATTAAGACCAAGTTTAGTTCTGCGATATGGCAAAATGAAGACATGTTGTCCCAATTCGAAAAAGCACTTCCTTCTGGGAGAATGGCTGATCCAGATGAAATGGCAGGTTTGGCAGTATTTCTAGCTTCAGAAGCTGCTAGTTATTCTACAGGAGGAGTTTATACTTCTGATGGTGGTTTTATGTTGATTGGATAATAAGGGCCATATAGATTATCTAGTACTTTCAAAACAAATAGCACATGAATTTCGAATACACAAAAAAATCATTAGAACTTCAAAAGCGAGTAGATGATTTTATGCAGAAGCATATATTCCCTTTAGAATCAGAATTTAGAGCATTCACTTATGCTAATCCATGGAAGCACTTCCCTCCTCAAGAAGAGTTGAAACAGTTAGCAAAGAAAGAAGGATTATGGAATTTGTTTTTACCTGTAGATTACGGTGCAGATAGTCCCGGACTCACGAATCTAGAATATGCTCCATTGGCGGCTTTGATGGGCAGAGTACTTTGGTCGTCGCAGGTGTTTAATTGTTCTGCTCCGGATACAGGTAATATGGAAGTATTGTCCAAATATGGTACAGAAGCTCAAAAAGATAAATGGCTCAAACCACTCTTGAATGGAGAAATAAGATCCTCATTCTTAATGACAGAACCTGAGGTAGCTTCTTCCGATGCTACCAATATAGAAACCTCCATAGTCAGAGATGGTGACCAATATGTAATCAATGGACGCAAGTGGTGGTCCACAGGAGCTATGAATCCGAGTACTAAAGTCTTCATCGTCATGGGTAAAACTAATCCAAATGCTGACAGACACGAACAACAATCTATGATCATAGTACCCGCTGATTCTGAGGGTGTAAGTATAGTGAGACCGCTCAGAGTATTCGGTAATATCGAATCTCCAGAAGGGCATGCAGAGATAGTGCTCAAAAATGTACGTGTCCCTGCTTCTAACCTGTTGGTAGATGAGGGAAAAGGATTTGCAATTGCCCAAGGAAGATTAGGTCCAGGCAGGATACATCACTGTATGCGATTGATAGGGGCATCGCAGCGTGCACTAGAGCTCATGTGCAAACGAGTAGCGTCTAGAGAAGCATTTGGTCGGAAGATCGCTCAGTTTTCTAGTATCCGACAAGATATCGCTAAGTCAAGATGTGAAATAGAGCAAGCACGTCTCCTTACTTTATCTACCGCTGATAAAATCGATAGATATGGGATAAAAGAGGCGAAAGATCTAGTTGCAATGATAAAAATAGCTGTACCCAAAATGGCATGTAATGTCATCGATAGAGCGATACAAGCTCATGGAGGTTTGGGGGTGAGCCAAGACACACCACTATCTGATTATTGGTTATATGCAAGATCTATTCGAATCGCTGATGGACCAGATGAAGTGCATATGTATCAGCTCGGTCGCAATACCATACGACGGTACGAGAATGATTAATCTAAAAAAGGTTATTTATCTATGAAGGGTTATTCAGTAATGAGTGCTGTACAATTGTGTGATGATGTGGTTTTAAACTTAAAGTAGGATAGAATACCTCAAATGGCAAAAAAATACAACGCGAAACATTACTAGAAAAACTTATTCCACAGCATACCTTCAAAAAAGAACTGTTTTTTAACGATTCGTTTGCACCCTTCTTGTGCGATTTCCGTTCTATTGGTGAATATCTATCAATTGATATAAAATACATCATTATGAAACATATAGTATTTCTATTATTGCTTTTTCAGATACATCTTGCCGCTCAAGAATCTGTAAATGTATACACGGAACAAGTCGGTAGTAATGTACTCATATACGCGGACAACGAAGAAGTGATTCCGATGACCGTCATGATAGATCTCACTCTACGAGGAATGGAATCTGATCTAGATGACAATAAAGGAATGATAGTAGTACCCCCAAATTCTAAAAAGCATATCCTAAGTACAGTATCTCCCAAGCCTAGAGTTCGATCAATCAATTTCAATATGGAGAGTCAAGTATATTTCGGAGACTTTACGAAGGAGGTTGTCGATGACCATGTGTACCAATTGCCGTTTGAGAAAGGTCGAGAGGTGATGATTTTTCAAGGGTATGATGGGAAGTTTAGTCATAATGGAGAGAATGCGCTCGATTTCGGATTAGAAATAGGAGATAAAGTCTACGCAGCTCGTGCTGGAATAGTATATGATGTCGTAGTATCCAATTCTCGATCATGTAAATCGGCGTCATGTGGCAAGTATAATAACTACATAACGATTTATCACGATGATGGAACATCTGCGGAATATGTACATCTCAATAAAGATGGATCAGAAGTAAAGGTAGGAGATAGGGTAGAAGCGGGTGATTTGATAGGATATAGTGGCAACACGGGTTGGTCATCAGGGCCGCACCTTCATTTTATGGTATTTACCTATACGAAAGCGGGAACTAGAAAATCTCTGAAAACTATATTTCTAACAAGCTCTGGAAATGAAGAATATCTAAAAGAATTGAAGTCATATCGTCGATAATTTTAGGGATTTAAAACCACCAATCATTTTTGACGATATTACCTAAAAAAAAGAAGTGAATCTCTAGAAACACTTCTTTTATATCATCATTTTCTATTTTGATTACTCAGGAGCTCCATCAGAGATCCATGCTTCCATTTTACTTATATCACAATCACTTAGCATAGCCTCACCCTTTGGCATAGGATTGAACCCAGGATCTCTATTGATTGCACCTATAATTCTACCATCGTCTACTGCATTTTTAGCCGTTTCGTAGGTATGCATAGAATAAGGTACAGCATTCATATTCGCATTAGCATCATGGCATCCTGATGTTGCACAATTCCCATTTATGAAATCTTGTGCCCAGTTGTCATAAGTCAGATTATCTGTGTTACATACACTTGGATCTTCTGGTTCCTCTTCTTTGTCTCCACATGATGCTGTCACTATGATAGTAGCGCATAAGATCAGTAGGTAGCTAAGATTTTTAAGTTTTAGTAGTTGCATGACTTTTCTATATTTTACTGCAATATATATGAATTTATACATTACTGTATGTATTGATATGACATTATTATGATAAAAATAAGCATTTATCACTTTGATGCAGACTAAGCGCTACTGAGTTGGATGAAGTTTTGAGATTTCGGATAATAGTTGATTAGGGTCTTTATATCCGACGATTGTTTTGATCGGATTCCTATCCTTGTCCAATACGGCGAAAGATGGGTAGCTTAGTCTATTGTTTAGCAAGACCGGTGCAAGACCATGAATACCTTTTCTGCCACCTGCTTTGTATATATATTCTTGTCCTTCCCAGGTAACTAGGTCGGTTTGTTCTGCGTCAAATTTAATCATGTGAAATTTTTCGCTCATCTGCTTTATTACCTCAGGGTCTGTGAATGTCTTTTTATCCATTACTTTGCACCAGCCACACCATTCTGTATATACATCTATGAAGTACAGCTTTTCTTCACTGTTTTTTAATTTCGCAGCTTGGTCTATTGTGATCCAAGTGATAGAGCCGTCTGTTGATTTTTCATATTCACTTCCAGAGGATTTACATGAGATAGTCAATAATGTGAACGCGGCTAAGATGCATATGATACTATATTTCATAGTGTAGTATTTAAGTAGATTATTTTGGATTATAAACGATCTGTAGCGCAATTTTGCGCTTTATTTTTGTTTTGGTTTTAGATTTATTTTCGCAGCTTCGGATATCATATAAGCATGTGCTTCATCATAATCATTGGCTATATGACCATCTAGGATTGCTTCTCTGATTGCCGATTTGATAATACCGATCTCACGACAAGGACCTATACCAAATGTGTCCATGATATCCTCACCTGAGATTGGAGGTTGCCAATTTCTAAGTCGATCCTTTTCCTCGATCTTTATGATATTCTCTTGGACGATTGCATAGTTTTCGAGGTATTTTTTTACTTTATTTTTATTTTTTGAAGTGATATCCGCTCTACATAACGTCATCAAATCATCTATATCCTCACCTGCTTCGAATAGCAATCTTCTTATGGCGCTGTCTGTGATATTCTCCTTCGTCAGACTGATGGGCCTTAGGTGAAGACGGACGAGTTTTTGCACATATTTCATTTTTGAATCAAGTGGTAATTTCATCCTCTTGAAAATCTTCGGAACCATGATCGCTCCCAGAGCTTCGTGACCATGGAAGGTCCATCCCGTTTTCTTGTTGAATCTTTTTGTGGGAGGTTTTGCTATATCATGGAATACAGCTGCCCATCTCAGCCAGATGTTATCCGTATGTCTACATATATTATCTACGACCTCTAGGGTATGGTAGAAGTTGTCTTTATGTCCCTTTCCTTCTCGAATCTCTACACCATGGAGTGCTGCCATTTCGGGAAATATGATTTCCAATAGACCAGTTTTAAACAAATGATCAAAACCAATAGATGGCTTTTCAGAAGCAAGGATCTTGGTCAGCTCGGTGATGATCCTTTCCTTGGATATTATGTTGATTCTATTTTTGTATTTCGATATTGCGGCTAGGGTCGTGGGATCGATTGTAAATCCTAACTGCGTGGAAAATCGAATGCCTCTCATCATTCTCAGTGGGTCATCTGAGAAGGTCTTACCAGGATCGAGTGGTGTTTTTATTGTTTTCAATTCTAAATGGTGCAATCCATTAAATGGATCTAACACCTCACCAAAGTTTTCTTCGTTTAGGCTTACGGCTAGGGCATTGATGGTGAAGTCTCTTCTATTTTGATCATCTTCTAGAGTTCCGTTTTCTACAGATGGTTTCCTCGAGTCTTGGCTGTAAGATTCCTTCCTTGCACCTACGAATTCGATTTCTAGATCTTTGTGCTTGATCATCGCCGTCCCAAATCTTTTGAATACAGTCAACCTTGGAATCGGTCTCAACTTAGAGGATAATTGCTGAGCTAATTCTATTCCACTACCCACGCATACGATATCCATATCTTTAGATTCTCTAGCGAGTAACCGGTCCCTTACATAACCTCCCACTACGTAGGTCGGAAACCCAAGTTCTGTTGCAGATTCTTTAATAAGTTCAAAAATTTTTCGCTCGTAGGGCTTAATGTTGAATACCAATGTATAGTCGTGGTTTAGTTAATTCAAAGGCAAATATAGAAAGTATAAATAGAATCGGTTTTAATCTTTCTCTTTTTGTATTACAGAGAAAAAGCCAAAGCATATTACGGCCTCAGCTTTTCTTTAGTCTATTGTTCTTATAGTATTAGAATGTAACCTTTGCAGCCAAACTAGGGATCGTAGGCAGCTGATTTACACGATCATATTCTACTCTGTCGAAGTAGAATATATTGTCCCTATTGTAGGCATTAGTCAGACTGGCTGTAATCTCCATTCCAAAGTATTTAGTAAACTGGATCTTTTTGACCAATGATAGGTCTAGTCTGTGGTAGCTTGGTAAGCGACCGTCATTTCTATCTTCTGAATATAGAATACCCACATTTTCAGGATTATTCGTCTCATATAAAGTACCGGGTCCGTTGAAGAATGATTGATAATTGTAGAAACCTTGGGTCTGTGTAAATGGAAATCCGCTTCCAAAATTCCATCTTACGCTTGCCTGCCACGTCGCATCACTATCTAAATCATAGGTGGCCAAGAAATTCATATTGTGTCTTCTGTCAAATACGGTAGGGTAGGTTTGTTCTCCATCGAATCTATTCACATAGCCATGAGAGTAAGTCGCCCATACATAAAGCCTCGGTGCTTCATATTTGGCAGTAAAGTCGATTCCGTATGCTTCGCCTTCTTCCTCTATATAGTCAGGTTCTGCATTGGATAGTTTGTTTCTATTGACAGTGATCAATCTTGGGAAGTCTTTATAGTATCCTTCCGCGTTCAATTGGATTCTATCAGTGAGGTCATACTCTGTCCCCAATACCAAGTGTCTCGATGTCTGAAGTTTATTATCAAGATTCTGTCCGTCTAAGCCTCGTACCTGCTCTGTAGGTCCCGATAGGAAACCATTGAATAGATTTACGATATCTCTTTCATTGGATGTACTGATCAAGTTTTGGGAGTATAAACCACCTGCAAACTTGAATCTTAAGTTGTCATTTACATTATACTTCATACCCAATCGTGGCTCCGGAGAGAATGTCCTCTGAGACGCATAATACATAAATCTGATAGAGGGCTCTATGACTAGTCCTCCGATTACCTGTCTGTATCTCATGTATCCTGAAATCTCCGTCGTCGATTGTGCCTGATCTATTATCTGATTGAACGGATTATTGAAAATGAAATCAGTCCTGATACTTCTTAGATCGATACCATATGCAAACTCACTATTGTTTCCGAAGAACTTAAAGTCTATGTTGGCACCGAATTCTTTGATGGCGCTACTACGCTCATCATCTCCCGATTGCTCGAATCCGAGGACGTAGTTGGTATAACCTACAGCACCAGACATGATGATATTACTCGTGGCGGGGATGAGGTTGAAATTCGCTCCGAATCCTCCATTGTCCCAACTTATATTTGCCAATCCAGGATCATTGAATTGATCTTCGAATTTGAATCCAAATACATTGATATTACTACCGTTGGCAGATTTGAAGTTCAGCTTACCGTATAGATCTTGGAATGAGAATGGAAGTCCTACATCTGGATCTTGAGCGGCATAACCATATAGTGACTTACTGGTCTGGTCTATAAGAGATCTCTTGGCAGTAAATAGAAATGAAGAACTACCTTCGCCCTCTGACCATTTAGAGATTGGTCCTTCTATCATTGCTTTGGCTGCAAATGGAGAAGCAGATACAAAACCACCATGTTTCACTTTATTACCTTCTCTGGTTTGGATATCTACGATGGCAGAAATCCGACCACCGTGCTCTGCATTGAATCCTCCAGTAAGTACGTCTACATTCTTGATTACTTCTGTTTCGAATACAGAAAAGAATCCAATACTATGAAATGGATTATATATAGTAAGACCATCTAGCAAAATCTTGTTTTGGACGGGCGATCCCCCTCTGATATACAACTGTCCTCCTTGATCTCCTGTACTTATAACGCCGGGTATTACTTGCAAGTACTGCGCGATATCCGCTTCTCCACCTACGGATGGCAGTGCTTTTATTTGCTTCTGACTTACGCTCACCTTTGAAATCTTCACTTCAGTTCTATCTGTCTGTCTTGAGGCAGAGATACTTACGGTTCCCAGGTTTACAGATGACTCTGCGAGATTGAGACTTACGTATTCGATATCATTTTTAGTAAGTGTGATGGCTACTCTCGCGGTATCATATCCTATGAAAGTAGAGACTAAGAAGTAATCACCTGGCTCAATATCTGCCAATGTATAAAACCCATCAATATCTGTGGTTGTACCTTTGGTGGTGTTTTCTAGGAATACATTCGCAAAAGAAATAGGCTCTCCAGATTCTTTGTCATAGACGTTTCCTCTCACCAGCGCGTTTTGCCCAAATGATAAGATCACGGAAGTTAAAAGAGCAACTATAACTAAAGAACATTTATTTATCAACTTCATATATATCTACATTCAATATTTAAGGCTGCAAAAGTAGTAAATTAATCCATCTCCTATGTATCATAATTGTCAATCTAGACACTTAAATGTGATATAGATTCCTTTATGAAAAGTGAAAAATATGGTAATTATGATAAAGTATGGTTAAATTGATCCGCTGAAAGACAATTTTTTATCAATAATCAAACTTATATTTGCACTACACGTTAGTAGTGATGTAGGTAGATGAGTTCTATCTATAATTTATAAACATTTAAAATAAAGAATAATGGCATTTGAATTCACAGATAATAATTTCCAAGAGACAGCATTGTCAGGTGGCGTATCAGTAGTAGACTTTTGGGCAGAATGGTGTGGACCGTGTAGACTAGTAGGACCAATCATTGATGATCTAGCAGCTGAGTATGAGGGCAAAGCGACCATAGGTAAGGTTGATGTTGATGCTAATCCGGAGTTATCTATGAAATATGGGGTACGATCTATACCGACGATCCTATTTATAAAAGACGGTGAAGTAGTAGATAAACATGTAGGATCAACTACCAAAGCGGCTCTTATGGCAAAGTTGGAAGCACAACTATAATTTTCGCTTAGAAAATAGAAACATAATATTAAAAGCCTTCGTTCAATCCATGGACGAAGGCTTTTGTTTTGATTTCAATAGCTTGCCCGTATTTTGTGATTTATAATTTTTCAAATAAAGCGTGGCCTTAAATAAAGTGCGAAGTATAGATGAGTGAACTATAATGTAGTAACTCCAGAGTTAATAAGACTACTGGATATTAATCTTTGAGCAATTAAATAATAGGTTTTGTAAGCCTATATTTATTGCTTTGCATTAAAGTTATTAGGTTTGTGAGTAAGACGAGTCATTATACGACTTCAGTCTAATAAAATAGAATAGATGAGTTATTTCGATGATAAAGATTTAAGAAAGGTTGATAATTTAGAATTGCTTGCCAAGCAAGTGGTAGAAGGATTTATCATCGGGTTGCATAAGAGTCCTTTTCATGGATTTTCAGTGGAATTTGCCGAGCATAAAATTTACAATCCTGGAGAATCAACCAAGGATATTGACTGGAAAGTGTACGCAAGGTCTGATAAGATGTTCGTCAAGAAATTCGAAGAAGAGACCAATCTCAGATGCCAGATCGTGATCGATACATCAAGTAGTATGTACTTCCCAGAAGCTAGTGGCAGTGTACCGAATAAGTTAGAATTTTCAGCGATGGCAGCCGCTTCCTTGATGAATCTATTGAAGAAACAAAGAGACGCATTCGGTCTATCTATGTTTGATGATAAATTAAATGAACATACTAGGTGTAAATCATCTACGACTCACTATAGATTATTGCTTACGTATCTAGATAAACTCATAAACGATAAAACATCTCAAAAACAAACCTCAGCAACACAGGCACTGCATCAGATAGCCGATAGCATTCACAAGAGATCATTGGTAATAATATTCAGTGATATGTTCGATGATATCGAACAGAGTGATCAATTGTTCTCCGCTTTACAGCATCTACGTCATGCAAAGCACGAAGTGGTATTATTTCATGTAGTAGATAAGAAACACGAGATTGAATTCGAATATGAAAATAGACCGTACTTATTCGTCGATATGGAGTCTGGTCAAGAAGTAAAGCTGCAAGCCAATCACGTGAAAGAGCACTATGTGTCTAAAGTGAAAGCTTACAAAGATGACTTGAAAATGAAGTGCCTTCAATACAAGGTTGACTATGTAGAAGCGGATATCAATGCTGGATTTCATCCTATCCTCCAATCATATCTCGTCAAGAGAAGCAAGATGAGATAGGTTTTTTGAGCGGAGCAATTTGATTTAGTATTCTAAGACCTTACTTCATAAGATAGAATCAAAGTCCTGTCATTTCGATCGTACAACAATAAGGATATAGTTATAAATCGATAGAAATTTTATATGTAATGCACATTTTCAATAAAAATTTTGAAATGTAATTTTGTTTTATTACTGCGTAAGTAATTGATATTGAGTAGATAGCGTTATGTTGGGTGGGCATTTGTCATTTTTTTCGAAAATAATGTAACACGACAGGCAACATTTCTTCACCTAGTGGTATCTAATATATATCTGAACAATTAGAAATTTATTCAGCCCCATTTTGAATAATAAATTAAACTCAGATAACTCATTTTGTTAATCGACTACAGAACGCCAATTGATTCCCCATTGATTGGTGTTCTTTTTTACTCATTTTTTTGTGAAGTGACTTGGTCGATCTCCTAATTCTTGGTGCTTAACGTTGTGCGAAAACAAATCTTCTAAACATCACCAAACTCAGCGTCAGAACATCCCTAAGTATATAGAGAATGTGTGACGAAAAGATGCCCGAAAGAAAGGGTTATTCAGAAGTAAGGACAATATTAAAATTATATCACCTACAAGGAGCATTAATTTGTGGCAGAAATTAAATTGACCTTAGCTGGCTTAGGTATTTGGATTTCATTTTGGCGTTAAGAACTTGCAACTGTCTGAGCGCAAGCGAGTTTTGCAAGTTTAGTCAAAATGTGATCCCAATAGCGTTAAAAGTCAGGTAAAGTCTTGATATAAGAGATGGCTTGTTTAGCAAACACTCGTTTTTTGTTTCGTTTTTGGGTCAAGCCAAAAATGAAAGCCCGAACGGCGGGTGGAAGTTTAGGTTGAAATTTATTACCTCACATTTACGTAATATCAAGCGTAAACGGGGTATTCATTCAGAATTAAGCGAAGTGAAGGGCTTTATAAATAAGGATATTCAGATCTACTGAATATCCCAAGAAAGAACTGTATCAATCTAGCATATTCATTTTGAAATCGAACTTATAATTTTTTAATGTTTTCGGTCTCAATCAAAGACAATTGAGTCAGTTGATTAGCTTCATAGAGTCTAGGTAAATCTATCAAAGGTGTGCCAACAGGTGCCTTGAAATTTATATAATCTTGAAAAACGATACCATCTACGTTGCGAGTGTTATATGCGGATCGGAATCTAACACCACCTTTGTTGACTGTATAGTTGTATGCTAGGTAGTCGATAAGCTTTGTTTCTTTATTGATCCAGTAATGATATTGGTCATCATGGTCCTTTCCACCCCCTTCTTCATCAAAAGTGATAAGGATGATGTCATAGTTTTTATTTCGGATGGTTGTTTCACCGATGTATTTCTTATTTACCGATTTGTCTTTGAGTTTATGTGGTAGAGTTGCGAAGTAGATTACAGAATTTACTCCTTGAGAATAGCGAAACTGATCATCTGCCGTAAGTGGGATGGACACACCATCAATCTCTCTAGTCATACCATTATTGTGCATGACATCCTTAGTAATGATGCCGTCTTTTTCTTTGACTACGGTATATTTATATTGATCATCATTATTATGAAAGGTATATGCATTTTTACGAAATGTGAATCCGTAATGAGCTGAATCGTATTGGTCTCCACCATGCGCTTGGATCGTATTTTCGATGATCAATTCAGCTCTTGATAGTGGTAGAGATTTATCAGAATCCTTTGTGGTTTTACAAGAAGCTATACTGAGAGTTACGATTACAAGTAGTAGTAGTCTAGACATAATTTATTTTAAAATGATGATGCCATTAGGGCATTCTATGGTGATAGAGATTTGATTGATCACAGATTTAGAAATGATATTTTGGATGCATAGTTCTTTAAAAACTTGATTGATTTTGTCGGGGTCATTACCTACGAAGTCGATTGCTAGGAGTTTACATTTTTCTCTGATCTTCTCAGTTGGATGGAATGCTGAGTCAGACCAATCTACCATAAACGGTATGAGTTCGATGTCTGGATTAGCCAATGGTAATATCATCTTCCATGCTAGTAAGTCGCCTGATCCAGTCACTCTAGAACCTTGAAATATTTCTCCCATCGATTCGTCATATCGTTTGATCGTTTGACTGTCACGTTTAATATCTTCTGATTTGATAGCCCACCTAGTAATCTTAGGTTCAGTAATGAGATCTACGCCCATCCATCTTGGTGATTTGATGTCTTTATTTGTACGATCTATTGCTAAGATCTCGAGGTAACAATCATTTCCTAAATTGAGGAGTGCATTTTTTGTTCCTTGTGATTTATGATAACCTCCAAAGGTTGGTCTAATACCCAATTTGACCTCCAGGTCGTCCATTGCTTTTTCTAGGTTGGGGACGGAGTATACGATGTGATCTATGATTCTAGGAGACATTGCGAAATGTTGAATTAAATTGTATGATGTCAATGGAGTAACAATATATAGATTGTGATTGTTATCTTTTAGATTACCACAGATACTTTCTGCTGGTCTTCTAAGATTTTTGCTTCCTATGGTGTAGCATCACTTCGATCTCTACAATTAGCAATCAATATACAGTTATAAGAATTCGAGGCGTCATTAAAGATATACTAATGTTACTTTCGAGGTAAAAAA
>CALLMH010000113.1 GCA_938007965.1 uncultured Saprospiraceae bacterium
AGCCCGAACGGCGAGTGGAAGTTTAGGTTGAAATTTATTACCTCATATTTACGTAAAATCAAGCGTAAACGGGGTATTCATTCAGCAGTAAACAGAATGAAGGGCTATATAAATAAGGATATTCAGATCTACTGAATATCCTTATTTATAAAAAGATCATAAATCTATGACTTTTTTACTCCGTCTTGATGATATCTCTATTCACGGCGATGCTGGCATTAAGTTCATACCCGATAAGTATTACAAAAGCATTGAACTGTAGCCATAGCATAATCACAATCAATGCTCCGATAGAGCCGTAGAGCTCGTTATATCTCCCAAAATTATTGACAAAATAAGAGAAGCCGACCGATGTCAATATAGACAATACTGTAGCCAATATGGAACCTGGATTTATAAGCCTGATCCGCTTCTTCAACGAAGGTCCATATCTGTAGATGATGGTTATGCCCAAGTAGAGAAGAAGAAATGCTGCGACCGCTTTAAAAATCGAAATAATCCAAACAGAAGAATCCGCTAAGCCCAGTCGCTCAGATACATAAGCTAGAATGATATTTCCAATTATAAGAAGGAAAAATGATACGATAAATAGAATCGACAACAAGATAGTAAGTAACAACGCTACCAATCGCTTCTTCAGATATGACCGGGTTTTGAATGTCTGTTCGTAACCCTTGTCGAATCCTGACATAATCGTAAGCATACCACTAGATGCGAAGAATATAGCCAGTATAAAACCCAAAGAAAGTAATCCCTCACGCTTGATGCCTACGATACCTTCTATAATTCCAAGAAGATATCTATTCGCATTATTGGGAAGTGCGCCCTCTAAATACTCACGTAATATATCGATATAACTAGAGGATTGTGTTATGTTTTCTGAAGCTGGAAGTATATTCTGAAGAAAAGACGCAAAATCCGCAGGCTGAAAAAGAATCGGTAGAAGTGTAAATAAAAATATGATAAAAGGAAAGATGGCAAGAAACAAACTGAATGCTACACTATTGGCACGAGTAGTAATATTATCTCTCATCATCTCTTTGTAGATAAAAAGTATAATATTATAAATAGGTACGCCAGCGAATCCAGGTAAAGAATACACCTTTGACCAATCTAATACCTGTTTCAGTATAGGTAGATTAAGAATGCTTTTCCATATGCCTCTTAGCTTTTCGATCAAAACAAATGCTTTATCTTATCTGTAAGAAACGAAGGTGTAGATACTCGCTTATTTGTTTTCATGTCTATGAAGAATAGCTTCACATTCCCTCTGTGTATAAGTTTTTTTTCCTCATCGTATATCTCATGATGAAACTCTATGATCTTAGTCGGAAGTTCTTTCAGAATCGTCTTAATCGTGATAAGTTCATCATACTTCGCCGGAGCAAGATATCTACACTCCATAGATATGACGGGCATCATCACACCCATCTCTTCTTCCATATATTTATAAGTGGTCCCCATAGCCCTGATAGCCTCTACTCTTCCTATTTCGAAGAGAAGCGCATAGTTACCATAGTATAAATATCCCATTTGATCTGTCTCTCCGTATCTGATTCTTTTTTGATGCTCGTGTACAAACATATTTATATACTTTCTCTTACAATCGGACACGTCATACAGTGTGAGCCACCTCTTGCCCGTGACAATTCTGATGAATCTAGGGTGATGATCGTATTTATTACTTGGTCGGCAGTAATGAGCCCTTTTTCTATTTCTGGCAGTAACCTGTTGGCATGCACTACATTATACCCAGCATCCTTGAATGCTTTTTCTGTATATGGATTTCTATCATAGGTTAGTGCTACTCCAGGGCGTATCGCGACTAGATTACAACCGTCCGTCCATTGTTCCCGTTCTTGATAAGGACTGACTCCATCACCAGCGAAAATAAATCGTGTATCTCGATTGATCTCAGCCCAGAAGAATTCTCTAACAGAGCTATATATTTCTTCATTTCCATCCGCTCTATGTACGATCACATTCGAAGAAGTGCCGTCGAAGATAGTCGGCTTATAGCACACTACATCAGTCTCACTGATCCTCGTAAATAAAGTATCAATGTGCATACAAGATCTATCATTCGGAATATTGATCTGCACTACATTCTTTACCAATCCTTTGTCAAATACTGCACGTTTGAGAGACTGTACAGCATGATTGGTCGTTCGTTCGCTACAGCCTACCAATAAGAAATCGTCCGCCAGCATCATTACATCTCCTCCCTCTATACTCACCTTCTCACCTTGCTTAGATCGTGGAAATTGATCTACATTATTTAGATTTATGATTCTATCTCCTTCTCTTACTGAATCGAACGTAGGGTGATAATGAAATATAAACCTAGTAAGTATATTTTCGCGCGAACGTGCCTCTTTTGCCGCTTTTGTAACTATGATGTGATCTTTTACAGATACGGCTATATCCCTTGTAAAAATAAAATTAGGTATCGGATCGAAGATATAGTGATCATCTCTTTTGAGGTAGCCTGTAATAAGAACTATTGATAATGCTTCGTTATCTAGTTCAGCCAATGTGTCAACAATGTCATCAGAAAGTTCTTCGTTCCTAACGGCTATTTTGATGAGATTGTGTCTAGCTTCTTCATTGTTGGCAAGTGCCTCTTCGAGTAAGGTTTCGACCTCGATTACATTCTCAGCCCCTAAAAAAACCGATAAGATCTTAGTGAAACTGTCATGCTCTTCTTGCATCTTGGGCAAATGAACAATATCATCGAACAGTAATTCTTCGGCTCTTTTGGGTGATATTCTTGAAATACCTTCATCCGGCCTATGGACCAATACCTTTACCAATTGACCTATTTCTGAATTTACATTTATCATTAATTATTATTTTTCGTAGTTATGCACTTGTAAAAGTACGAATGTTTTTGATAGTCTTTATTGAACTCAGTCTATGAGTTTACCATTTATCTAATTTAATAAAATTGCTTGGTCATCCTATCAAAACGATTAAGTGATTCCCAAACATTTAGCGATGAGAAAATCGTGAAATTGATAAGACTAATTTTGGAAATGATAGAAAATGAAATCGTGAAATACATATGTAGGACAAAGTCATTAAGTTCGGTAAACCGTATGTTAGAAGATTTAATTTATAGTCTGTACAGATAACAACACCTTGATGATCAGTTATAAATAAAGCCCATCGAAATGTTGTTTTATGGTCAACAGAAATGTTTGAAGCGATATCTTACAATTACTGTAAATCGTTTATATATTTGTGGTTTAATTGGTCTCGTAGTTCAACTGGATAGAATTTCGGATTTCGACTCCGAAGGTTGCAGGTTCGAACCCTGCCGAGATCACTAAAGATCACAGAAGCTCCAATTATTTTGGGGCTTTTGTTGTTTTAATCCCTGTGGTGCGTAATATATGTGCAATGAGATCCAAAGCCCTAACTTTGAAGGAGTGTTTATATTCTAATTCTTTTCCAACATAATGTAATTCTCCACTTTGATATATGTCACCTGAATTAGAAAAGTATTTTTCCGTTTAGTTAAAGTAAAACTCGATGTACTGCTTCCTGATAAATGATCATTATTATTGTTACATAAAAAGGTTATTCTATCAATCTATATTCATCCGTCAAGGCAATTGAAAATTCATCTCTCAAATCCATTAAGTCGATATTCCTAAGGATGCCCTCTCCTATCTGATCGCCAAGACCCAATGCTTTGTCATAGTCTGAAAAGATCCATTTTGTAGCCATAGGTATTCCATCTATTTGGACATATTTATCGTAGGTTATTGCATGAGCGTTCTTTTCTGCTTCTTCGATAGGCGTGCCACCACCAGTGGCGATGTATCCGATATGGTTTACCAGATTAGACTCTGGATCAGAGTGTATTATGTACCAATCTTTAGGAGAATCTCCAGTACCTTCATCAAATGTAAGCTTAGCCCTATTGGTTAATTTACCATTGACTGCCATAGGAGTGAGCTTCTCCCATCTAGTTCCTTGATCGCTAAACTTATAGGGCGCCATAAAAAAATACTGGTATGTATATATGCCAGATTTTTCACTTTCCCATCTTGACTTATCGGCATTTGTATAGGTTTTACCATCAAGAAGTATTGTAGATATTCCATTCTTATTGTCTACCCGTATAGCGGAGGAGTTTGGAGTCGTGAATATCTTCATAAGACTATTGCTATTTCCGAATGTCATATCAAGATTAAAGCATATCAGTTCATTCTTATAGACTGCATCCTTCTCATGTGCGAACTCCATATCAGTCACAAATGATGGGTGATTCGATTCTATGATTACATTTGATTCTATTGAATGTACTACACTGGTCTTATTCTCTTTGCAAGAAGCAAATGATAGAATCCAAACAATAAAAACTCCAAACGAAAATTTCATAATAAATTTCATATTTATCTAAGTCACAAAGAAAACAAATTAGAAATGGGTCGTAACATATTAGCCATGTTAATATCATGATCAAATCAAATAAAGTGGAGCATGTACAGAAATAATAATTTCCGTAAATTACAACTTCAGTAAAAATAAAGCATAATACTCAAAAATAGTTGACAAACCCCCATAAATATATTGATAATCAGAAAGATAAAGCATATTTACTGAATGTCGATTCAATATTTTTTTGTTTATGAAAACAACGAAAACCCATAATCTGACGTAGTACACATTACATTAGTATTTGCAATTTCCTATTTTTTTGTAATATCATAGAATTGCTTTAGCCTCAGAATTTCACAAAATTAACTTTCTATCTATTTTGGTCAAAATATATGAGATTGGAAAAAGTATATTTGGTACATATTTGATAATTAACATCCTTGAAAAAGACAATACTACTAATCATAATATATCTAGCATTCATAAGCTTAGGCTTACCCGACTCTATTTTGGGTGCTGGATGGCCTATCATGTACCACGATCTCAATGCATCTATATTTAGTGCAGGTATAATCTCGATGATCGTTGCATCGGGGTCTGTGATATCAAGCATTTACAGTGCTAGATTAATAGACAAATTCGGTACCTCCAATATCACTTTATATAGTGTACTCTCGACTGCCATTGCACTTTTAGGGTTTTCATACTCAACTAATTTTATTAGTCTTTGCTTTTGGGCCGTCCCTCTTGGTCTTGGTGCTGGATGTATAGATTCGGCATTGAACAATTATGTGGCACTTCATTACAAAGCACTCCATATGAACTGGTTGCATTCTTTCTGGGGTGTAGGAGCATCGATAGGGCCCATTATCATGGCGCATTATATCGCTCAAGAAGCATCTTGGAATGAAGGATTCAAGACAGTTGGACTGATCCAGTTAGGACTGGTAATTGTATTATTTATCTCTATTCCATTATGGATAATTAACAAAATCAAAGGAAAAGAAAATCTAAATTCACAACACATTCCAATTAAAGGTGTGCTAAATATACCAGGAATAAAGCAGTCGTTATTGATCTGCTTTTGTTATTGCACTATTGAGGCTTCTTTTGGCCTTTGGGGTTCCAGTTATCTAGTTTTACAGAGAGGAATATCTCCAGAGCTTGGCGCTAGATTAATATCTTTATATTACATAGGGATTACGTCCGGTCGGTTTCTTTCAGGTATAATTTCTACAAGGATATCAAATAAACACTTGATATATATTGGTCAATCTTTCATCTTGCTAGGGTTAAGTACGTTATATATATCTTTTCAAGGATCTATATTTATAAGCTTTTTATTCATCGGTGTTGGATGTGCTCCTATATTCCCAAGTTTACTTCATGACACCCCAGTAAATTTTGGAAAAGATAATTCCCAAACCATCATGGGAATACAAATGGCAAGTGCCTATACTGGCACAACTCTCATGCCTATGATATTGGGCGTATTGGCATCTTACTTTAGCTATGAAATAGTACCAATATTCATTCTATTATTCTTGGTAATTATGTTTATTATGACTATCCTACTGAATAGTAGGATCAGAATATAGCTAATTAATCATGACCATAATGATACAAACCAAAAGAGCCGCATTAAATACGGCTCTTTCTAATTTTATTATTTTTCTTGTGCGGGGTTCTATATAATCTTAGTGCAGATTCAGTTGGACTTGCTTTTCCAGTTCTATCACTTTGTCTTTGAATACTAAGTCAGTATCCATAAGATCTTGGACTGCTTTTACAGAATATAGTACAGTTGTATGATCTCTTCCACCGAAGTTTGCTCCGATGTCTTTTAGGGTGTTGCTCGTAAATGTTTTGGCAAGATACATTGATAATTGTCTTGCTATGACGATATCTCTTTTTCTTGTTTTGCTATGTAGCTTCTCGACCGGAACTTTGAAGTATTCAGCAACCAAGAGTTTTATATTTTCGACCGTAATTTCCTTATTGTCTTGACTGATAAACTGGTTCACTACATCTTTTGCAAGTTGAAGATCAATTTCTTTTTTATTCAGCGTTGATTGGGCCACCAAAGTGATGATTACGCCTTCTATCTCCCTGATATTATTTTTAATATTGAAACAGATATATTCTTGGATCTCTTCTGTCAGTTCAAGACCTTCCTTTTCCATCTTTAAGGTCAAGATTTCTCTTCTCGTCTTATAATCTGGTGTAGTAAGATCCGCCGCTAGTCCCCATTTAAACCTACTGATTAATCTATCCTCTACCCCTTCTATATCTTTTGGAGGTCTATCAGATGTAAGTATGATTTGTTTACCATTGTGGTGCAGCTGGCTAAAAATATTGAAAAATACCTCTTGCGTCTTTGCTCTTCCTGATAGGAAATGAATGTCATCCACGATCAAGGTATCTACCATCTGATAGAAGTTCATAAAATCATTGACTGCATTGTTCTTTATCGCTTGTACTACTTGATTGGTAAATCTTTCTACAGTAACATATATTACTTGCTTCTTAGGATCTTGAGCAAGCACTTCTGTGCCGATAGCATTGGCTAGATGGGTCTTTCCTAATCCCACATCACCATATATAAATAATGGATTGAAGGCAGTTCCGCCAGGATTACCCGCTATCGCTTTTCCCGCAGTAGCTGCAAGACGATTACAATCACCTATTACATAAGTATCGAAAGAATACGATGGATTCAATTGAGGATCTATTTTCATTCTCTTGATACCTGGAATCACAAACGGATTCTTAATTTGGTCAGTAGAGAATTTTTTCGGAAAGTCACCATTGCCTGCCAAGCTGGTATTCTTTCCGATCCGCCTATGATTGTCAACAAGTATCTGATATTCTAGTCTCGCATTATCCCCTATGGTTGCTTTCAACGCTTTTCTAAGTACACTAACATAGTTCTCTTCTATCCATTCATAGACAAACTTGTTGGGCACTTGAATAGTCAACGCTTCTGAAGTCAACCTTACCGCCTTCGTAGGCCCGAACCAGGCTTTGAAAGCTTCTTGAGTTAATTCTCGTCGTACAATACTCAGACATTTATTCCACACTTCTGTATGGTCATACGTCATGTCCTATTATTTTCATTATCATTCACAAATATGCTCTTATCTACAATTCGTATTGTAGATTGAGTCGATTAAGTAAAAAGAATCTTTTTTGCTATTACTATGATAGCTAATCAGCTTGAAAAAAGATAATTTCCTATAAATCGGAAGATCAATTTTTTTCAATTTAAATCTTGGGTTTCAAATCCCTTTTACCATCCTCGGCTCTTTTGGGAAGGTCAAAAATGAGTAAAATATTTCAGCTATACACACTAAGATACATATATTTTTTAAATGTATATGTTAAGACGTAATTAATTGTAAATCAATTTGCTACAAATAGAAAAAGATAAATATTACACAACTCAAAATCAATAGTTTACGTATTAATTTTTTAAACACCTTGTAACAGATTGAGAGTATTTAAGTTATAAATATGTTCAAAAATATTCAAAGAAAACTCCGAAAATATATTGAAAAAAGAAAATTCTGTGTATGTAACGATTATATGATTAATTTATACGGATATTTGACCTATCAGTTGATTATATTATCAAATTCAGTCAAACCTCCTTTTAAAGATATCAACTTAATATTATCCGATTGTAATCTTGTAATCAGTTGTAGAGATCGCTTGCCTGTCATACAATAAAAAACATGAGGCTTTTCAGAAATAGGCAACCAACTATCTAAGGCCATCTTACTCAATGGTTGTCTTACTACCCATTCATCGATACTTCTGTGTTCCTCATTTTCTAGGATTGATATAAGTTCATACTGATCTCTATTTGCTAATAAGTCAGATATCGAAATCTCAGTGACATCACAATGTGTACCCATGATATAATCTGATGATTCAAAGACTGATAAAATATCTAACTGCCAAGTCTTTTTCAACTTTAATTTCATTTGATTATTGGTCAATATATCATAGGACAACAGACTACCTGTAAGGGTTTCACCAGCTTTAGTGATGTGTTTGATGGCCTCATTGGCTTGCAATAATCCTATAAGCCCAGCTAAAGTGCCCAGTACGCCTACATCGGAACAAGAAGGTACATCATCATTTGGTATCGGAAATACATCTCTCAAATGGATAGATCCATCATCCATATTCTCGAAAAGAGAAACATAACCATCATACTTATATATAGCACCATAAGCAACAGGTATGTGTTTCATATGGCAGTAATCGTTGACTAAATACTTCGCTTGCACATTATCCGTACACTCTAGCACGATATCCGCACCTTCGAGTAACTCAGATATATTTTGCTTAGATATCATAGTATCATAAGTGGTTATCTTTATTTGGCTATTTAGACTGCTGATATGCTCCGACAGCAATGTTGACTTGGTCTTTTCTGTCTTTTTTTCTGAGAAAAATACTTGGCGGTGTAGATTACTTACATCTGGAATATCACCATCTATCAATATTAGATGACCGACACCAGCTCCTGCAAGATATGGAGCTGCAATAGATCCTAATCCACCACATCCAACAACTGCAATCGTCGAATCCATCAATTTCTGTTGACCGATTACGCCGATCTTATCTAGTGCAGTTTGCCTTATGTACCTAGATTTATCCATTTTCTAATCTTTCTTTTGCTTCTTCCATTTCTTTCTGCGTATTCACGTTTGTGATGGCTCGTTGATCTTCCAGCTCTAGCTCTTCAATATCAGAATTGATCAAGACTTTTCGTGGACAAACATACCCAAGAGATAGAAAAGATAAGAATCTCTGATATGATTTCGGCTCATAAATAGTAATCAATGGCTCTGGAAACGGATTACCCTTTCCTCTAAATGTAGTCGCATACTTACTAGGATTCCTAGCTTGGATCAATCGATCAATTAAAGCCCCATCTAAGAATGGCAGATCACATGCAATGACCAACCATGCCGCATTAGGATCACTGATCATAGCGGAAACGATAGCGCCATAAGGTCCCATATTGATGAATCTATCTGTTATCACCTTTTGAGAATCCTCTACTTGTTCATACTCATGACTCTTTGATAAATAGGTTTCTATTCCTTTTTTACTCAATAATTGATATAAGTAATCTTCTTGACTAATACCGTCGTGATATATGATTTTTGATTTATCCATTCCCATTCGCTGACTCTTACCACCTACGAGAATAGCTGCTTTTAATTCTGGCTTATTCACCTCTATGGACTGTGCGATAGACCTAATAATATCCTCCATCTCTTCATGCCTAAACACTAATGTATCTGATGACATCTTCTCCTTGACAAAGTCAAAAATCTCACACTCATCTTCTTGAACTACGACTATTGATAAGTTATCTAATTGATCTACTCTTCGTTTCAGTGACTCTTCCTTATTTGGATTAATGATCACTATTTGACGAGATGCGGGATAGTGGTTACCATTAATAAAGGCAGCATCGACCATGTATCTATTTAGTCTATCATCATAATCATTCCATTCTTGAGCTGTATTCGTAGAGTATTGTTTCTTACCTATCTGACGGTGCATACCACTTTGTGGATCACCATGGTCCGCATCAACATACAGAAAACTATATTGGGATAACCTGACTGATATTTTATCAAAAAAGATATTTATGTCATTGCAATTGGTTCCATAGATGGCCCATTCGCTTCTATGATAGTGACCTATCGTAGATCTTACCAATTTTGGGTGTTTCTGGTGTTTACCTTTTGTAATCATTTTTACCCCCACTTTTTTGATCCAGTTGAATATTCGTAATCTGCATATTATGACTTATTGCTTTGCACATGTCGTAGATGGTAAGTGCCGCGACGCTCACACCATGAAGTGCTTCCATCTCTATACCAGTCTGACCTACTGTCTTCACAGTACATATGAGTTCGAAGCCATCATCGACAGGATCGACTACGATCTTACAAGAGGTTATTGGAATCTGATGGCAAAGCGGTATTGTATTAAATGTATTTTTCACAGCCATAGTGGCCGCTATGATAGCTGTTTGTGCTATAGATCCTTTCTTCGTGCTGAATCCATCTTCTTTTAATTGATTCATTATACCATGTCCCATGAGCACCTTCCCACTTGCAGAGGCAATTCTTTCTGACGTATTTTTTTTACTTACATCTACCATTCCAGGATCACCCTTCTTGTCGATATGCGAAAGTTCTTTTTTCATGTTTTACTATTTCAATAATGAATAAAATGGGATAAATGAATATACTTCTCCTGATTTATAAACTGATTTCCCCTGAGGAAGTTCTACAAATCCATCCATCATAGCCGGATGAATCATATCTCCAGATCCATTTCCTTTTGATATATCAGCGAATAATTTTCCATCTTCAAACTCTACTTGAGCTTGAGCAAAAAATGTGAGGTCTGGTTTAAATTCTACATCATAGCGTAATACTACTTTTGGAATGATGTATTTCTGCCCTATCGACGCCGATAACCATGGGACGAAATACTTATGAAAACAGGACAAAGTAGAGACAGGATTACCAGGGAAAGCAAAAACAGTAAAGTCTTTATTCTTACCAAACCAAAGAGGCTTGCCGGGTCTTTGTAACACCCTATGGAACAAACATTCGACGCCTAAGGAAGTAAGCGCATGAGGTATGAAATCATATTTTCCCTTTGATACTCCACCACTTAGCAACAAAACATCATACTTTGCTATCAGTTCCATAAGCGTATCTTTGATTTCCGCTTGATCATCATTGATATGGAAGTGATCACCAACGATACCCAGTTCTTTCAAACGAGATTTCAGCATATGTACATTGGACATTCTGATTTGATATGGGAGTGGATTAGAAACTACTGGTACCAATTCGTCTCCAGAAGAAAGAATGGCGATCGAGGGGGCTTTCGTAACTTTCACACTACTCTTACCCACTGTAGCCAAAATATTAATATCTATAGCCTTAATCTGATGACCACTAGAAAGTAGTATATCATCAACTGGATGATCAGTACCCATAGCATGTACATTTTGCCCTTTCCGCACAATGGATTGTATCTTGCAGCTCTTGTCATGTATTATTAGATCTTCGTATCTTATCACAGTATCCGTACCCTTAGGCAATACCGATCCTGTCATCACTTCGATGCATTTCATAGGATCATGCAATACCCTCTGAATCGAACCCGCCGGCGCTACACTTTCTATAATATACGCTTGATCTGGATCGTCGAACGAATCAAAACGTATCGCTACGCCATCCATAGTTACTCTATCGAATGGAGGAAATGGACGATCTGCCATAATATCTTCCGCCAGGATCCTACCGATAGAATCTTGTAATGGGACTGTTTCAGAGCCGAATTGTTGAGCTGTAGATAACACTATATCGTATGCTTCTGAAACAGATATCATATAAAAATTATTTCTTTGATTGAATATTAGCCACCTATAGTGGTCATACTACGAAATACGTCTCCTTTCATTTCTTTCTCAGCAGCAAATCCATCTTTGAGTTTATGAAATACGCTTTGAGTTATAATCTCTGTTATTTGTGCATCAGACACTTCCTCATCTCGGAGTAACGTTCTTAATTCTGTTCCAGATTGTGAATATAGACAATTAAGCAATTCTCCTTTGGGTGTCAATCTGATCCGATTACAAGTGCCGCACAAGGATCTACTATATGCTGGTATAATATCGAATCTATACTCCCCTATTTTATAATGAATTGCAGAACTAGATTTGAGATTATTTATTCGTACTAATTTTGGAAATTGGGATTGTATTCTGTCAAGTATATCGGCGGCAGAAATAAAAACATCCCTGTTCCCGTCTCCTTCGTTGAATGGCATCGGCTCGATGAATCTGACATTGACATTATGCTTCATACCAAATTCAATAAAATCGAGAATCTCCATATCATTGACCCCTTTCATGACGACCATATTGATCTTGATCGCAAGTTTATGACTGATACAGCTTAGAATATTAGACAAGACGTTATCGAACTCATCTCTCCGAGTCACTAAGAAAAATTTTTCTTTATTTAGCGAATCTAATGAGATATTCAGTCCATTGACACCTATTTCTTTAAGATGTCTAGCGTCCAATCTAGTAGCATTAGTTGTGATATTGACACTCGGAAACATTCCACACAGCGCAACTAATAGCTTATCAATATCTTTTCTAACAAAAGGTTCTCCTCCTGTGAGTCTGACTTTGCTTACTCCTAAGTTCTTGAAGATTTTAGCCAATCTGACGATCTCTTCGTAAGTAAGCAAATCTTCTTTGTCAGAAAAATCAATCCCTTCCGCAGGCATACAGTATCTGCATCTGAGATTGCACCGATCTGTAACCCCGATTCTGAGATAGTCAACAATGCGATTATATTTATCTTTTAGTTGCAGGGCGATATATTAGTATTAGTCTTATTACAATTAAATAAAGTCTATAAATTTAATTGTTTCTCAACTTATTATAAAATGTAGCGGGTGCCGTATTATCATTCACATATCCATACTTTTCTATCCACCGTTTCTTCTCATCCACAGTTACGATTTCGTATGTTTCTGTAAGTATTAGTTGATCATTTTGATCAGTAAGTACCATTTTTACTTCGTTCCCATATTGATCATGCCCAAACATAAACGACTTTTGCTTTTGCTTCATATCATTGAAGATGGTTTTTCTTACCATATTGCCTTTATCGTCATACTGGAATCCTTCGATTCTCAATAATTCGTCTGTGTCACCCGCATATGCATGAGAATAACTTTTCAGTGTATCCTCGTATGTATACTTGTATGTGCTAAGCAATTCTCCAGTCTCTCCGTAAAATTTCGAACCTATCGGCAGATCTTTGTTTGGTTCATAGGTGTAGACTTCTTTTCCTCGTACTGATTGATCTTGATTGTAGATTGTCTTGGATACTATTTTGTCACCTTTATAGCTCTCATGTTCCATATATTTGAGGCTACCTTTCGCATAAGTGTTACTTGCGCCGCCATCTACTTCGTATACTTCAGTGATGATCGTTTGTGATTTTACATCTTTGCCGCAGCTACTTAATAATGTTATGATTCCTAACAAAATCATCGGGGTCATTAATAAACTTAAGTGTCTTATTCTCATTCCAATAGTAATTTTCCCCAAAAGTAGTGAAACCCACATGACCGCCAAACTTTGGTGCTAGAAAGTATAGATTTTTAGTTCTCTGAGCAATATCATCGATAAGGCTTTCTTTAGTCAGAAATGGATCATCTTGTGCTGTAATCATCAAGGTTGGTATAGTAGCTTGATGCAGAAACTGCTTAGAATTACATTGTGAGTAGTAATCTTCTGCCCCAGTAAATCCATGTAATGGTCCAGTGAAATATTCATCAAAATCCCATAATGTCTTTATTTTATTGATTTCCGAAAGACGTATTCTATCGGGAAAATCTTTGTGTTTTTTCTTCATCTTATCTACAAGCGTCATCCTAAATCGCTTATCGTATAATCTGTTCTGTCGAGATATTATCTTCTGAGAACTTGCAGATAGATCAGTAGGAGTAGATACAGCAACTATTGATTTTATCTTTGATGAGAATTTGTATATCTGATCTGTGGTATATTTCAATATCATATTTGCACCGAGACTCACCCCTACCAATGATATCTCAGCAAAGCCATCCTCATATTTGGTTATGATTTCATGCAGATCTGTCGTCCATCCAGAATGATACATCTGCAGTTTTCGATTCATCTCCCCACTGCAAGATCGGAAATTGAAGACCATGACTTTCCATCCATTCTCAGATAATAGAGATGCTGTATACTGCATATACTGACTCCCACTACTGCCCTCCAATCCATGGCACAGGATGGCTAACTTATCATGATCACCACCCAAGAAATCAAGATCAACAAAGTCGTCATCCGATGTGATGAAGCGCTCTCTACGATATGTGGGCTCTATTTTCTTTCTGAAAATGTATGGATAAATCGTATTGATGTGTCCATTCTTTAAAACATGAGGTGGTGTATAATCCGAAGCATCTAGAACTGGCATTATCTTATCGATTTTCGTGATTCCACTATCTCGATCAGTCTATCTGGGTAATCAGAAATAATTCCATCCACTTTCATATCTAGCATTGATATAATCTCTTCTTCCTCATTGACTGTCCAGGGGATAATCTTCATTCCCTTATTCTTTCCATATGATATAAGATCTGGGGTTACTAACTTAAAATATGGAGAGTATACAGCGGGCACAAACCCAAGGTTATTTACATTCATTTCAAATGGGTTCGTATCCATGACCAAATAGACAAGGTCGATATCAGGATATTGGGTATGAATATATTTTAATGTCTCCACATCAAAGCACTGAACTGTCGTACGATCTAAAATATCCAATTCTTTGAGTTCATTACAAACCAAATCGGCAAAATGACTCATCTCAGGGTGATAGATATGATCATTCTGAGGCTCACGCTTTATCTCTATATTATATAGAATAGGTGATAGATTATTATTTTTTAAATAGTATTCGACTTCCTGAACCATACTGGCCAAAGTTGGCTTTACCGCCGCAAGTTTTTTCTGGACGTTAAACCGGGGATGCGGTTTTAAACCTACGTCTATGGCGGCTATTTCTTCCATGGACATATTGTACATGTTATATTGTTTTTCATTCGCTACTGTAATCTCTTTATCATTTGGCGCTGTAGATATTTCATGATTGAAAAATGGCTCATGAGACACATACACTACGTTTTCTTTAGTCGCCACTACATCTAATTCTAGTGTATTTACGCCTAGATCTATCGCGTGCAAAAATGCAGGAATGGTGTTTTCGGGCATTAAGCCTCTACAACCTCTATGTCCTTGAATATCAATAGAATTAATCATATCACTTTTATTATTATTACAAGATATTAGGGTGCAAAAAAAAGATAAATAAATCATTCGTAGTAAATAAACATTAAAATATTCACGCATCGACAAATTTGAATCCTTCATATTATTACATTCTTTTTGAATCTCGCTTTTGGGACATAATTCAAGGGAATACTACCACAATCTACAAATAGATTCCTAAATTGCAGCTTTAACATATGATCAAATTATAATATGTCAGTAGCTAAAAAGGATATTAAAAAGGTAACAACGCATATCTTACAAGGGATGAAAAATCGTGGAGAGAAAATCGCGATGCTTACCGCTTATGATTACAGTATGGCAAGAATTTTCGATGCCGCTGGGATTGATATTATTCTTGTCGGTGATTCTGCCTCCAATGTAATGGCTGGACATGAGACGACCCTTCCGATCACGCTAGATCAGATGATATATCACGCTCAGTCAGTTATCAGAGCTATAGATAGATGTTTTGTAGTAGTAGATCTACCATTCGGTACGTATCAAGGAGATAGTAAGATGGCATTAAAATCTGCGATCCGTATCATGAAAGAGTCCGGCGCACATTCTGTCAAACTCGAAGGAGGAGCAGAGGTCAAAGACTCAATCAAGCGTATACTCTCTGCTGGTATCCCTGTAATGGGACACTTAGGACTTACTCCACAGAGTATATATAAATTCGGCACATACACAGTAAGAGCAAAGGAGGAAGAGGAAGCTGCCAAACTTCTCCAAGATGCTAAAATGCTTCAAAATTTAGGATGTTTTGGTATCGTATTAGAAAAGATCCCTGCGAAATTAGGCAAGCAGGTAAGTGAATTGATCGATATACCTACAATCGGAATCGGCGCAGGTCCCGACTGTGACGGGCAGGTGCTCGTATCTCATGATTTATTAGGAATTACTAAGGATTTCCACCCAAGATTTTTAAGACGATATTTAGAGTTATTTGATGCCATCAAAGGCGCCGTTGAGCATTATATTTCTGATGTAAAAGCTGTCGATTTCCCAAGTGACAAAGAACAATATTAATACTAGTCCATGAAGAAGTTTCTATATGCTATATTGGTATTAGGCTTGATCGCTGCAGGTGGAGCATATTGGGCATACACAAGTATTTTTGATCCCAATACCGCTTTTTCAGAAGAGAAAGTTGAACTTAAAATACCCCGCGAATCTTCTTTTAGCGACGTCTATCAATTAATAGAATCAAAAGGTATCCTAGAAAACCTTTCCTCATTTGATATGGTTGCCGGATGGATGAATTACAAGAAGGATAAGGTTGCGGCAGGTAAATATGTAATAAAAAAGGGTCTCAATAATCGAGAGATAGTAGGTATGTTGAGGTCGGGAAATCAAAAGCCTGTCAAAGTTATATTCAACAATGTGAGATCACTGCCTCAATTGGCCGGACAGATCGCTAAAGAACTGGCAGTAGATTCGGTTACGCTATCTAACTATTTTGATCAACCTGAAGTATGGTCTCAAAACGGCTACACTAAAGAAAATTTCATGTCTGCTTTTATTCCCAATACTTACAATATGTTTTGGAATGTGAGCCCAGATGAGATCGTCGAAAGACTTTTAATAGAGCGAAAGAAATTTTGGAGCAAAGACAATAGAAAAGCCAAAGCCGATAAATTAGAAATGTCAGAAGAGGAGATCTATACCCTCGCTAGTATTGTAGAAAAAGAATCCCAATACGGCCCTGAAAGACCAGTAATAGCTGGCTTATATCTGAATAGACTCAAAAGAGGGATAGCACTACAGGCAGATCCTACAGTAGTATTCGCCAATGGGAACTTCGAACTTCGCAGAGTCTTGAACAAACATCTAACCTATGATTCGCCTTATAATACGTATAAATATAATGGCTTGCCACCAGGACCCATATATATGCCATCGATTCAATCAATAGATGCGGTATTAAATTATCAGAAACACGATTATCTATATATGTGCGCTAAGCCCGGATATGGTACCAAACATGCATTTGCGAAAACACTAAGGGGGCATAATAAAAATGCTAATGAATATAGAGCATGGCTCAATAAGCAAGGGATCAAGTAAATCACGAAATTTCGGAGTATTAATGTATAAGATACGACATCAATTTATACAATAATTTGACGCTTGGCATCTCAAATTTCTTAATTCAAAAAGAAGAATACTAAACATGAAACTTCACATCATAGAAACGGGAAAATTCAAATTAGATGGAGGCGCCATGTTCGGTGTTGTCCCTAAATCCATGTGGCAAAAACTAAATGCTCCCGACGAAAACAATATGTGCACTTGGGCTATGAGATGTCTGTTGATAGAAGAAGGAGAACGTAAGATTCTAATTGATACAGGTCTTGGCGACAAACAAGATGCAAAATTTAGATCTCATTTCCACCCACATGGCCAAGATACTCTTGAGAACTCTCTGAATAAAGCAGGATTTTCGGCAGAAGATATCACGGATGTTTTTCTTACTCACCTACACTTTGATCATGTTGGAGGAGCTTTAAAAAAGACGAGCAACGGCCACTTAATCCCTACATTTCCAAATGCAACATATTGGTCAAATGAAAAACAATACAATTGGGCGATAAATCCTAATCCTAGGGAAAGAGCTTCTTTTTTGAAAGAGAATATTGTACCACTTATGGATCACGGGGTACTAAAATTCATAGATGTGGAGGACAATGTAGCATTTACAGATCATATAAAGATAGATTTTGCATATGGTCATACAGAAGCCCTGATGACACCATATATTGAATTAGATGATGGACGTACTATCGTATATACAGCTGACTTGCTACCTTCACACTGTCATATCGGTATGCCATATGTAATGGGATATGATATTCGACCGTTGGACACATTGAAGGAGAAAGCCGAACTATATGAAAAAGTGATAGGCACTGACCATTATATATTTTTTGAACACGATAAAGATATCGCCTGTGCAGAGTTGGTTAAAAATGACAGAGGGAGAGTAGTTTTTGGCAAAGAAGTAAAACTGTAAATAAGATACATGAGTATAATTCCAGAATCAGAACTAATTATCAATGAAGATGGCACTATCTATCATCTCAATCTCCGGCCAGGACAGATTGCACATGATATCATCACTGTAGGAGACCCTGACCGAGTAGAGCGCGTAACTCAGCACTTTGATAATATAGAGTTCGTCATATCAAAACGAGAATTCAAAACCATAACAGGATCTTACAAAGGGAAAAGGCTAACTGTAATATCTACTGGAATAGGTACTGATAATATTGACATTGTATTCACTGAGTTGGATGCATTGGTCAATATTGATTTTGACACTAGAACTAGAAAGGAAAATCATACAACGCTAAATTTTTACAGAGTAGGAACTTCAGGATCACTAATTTCAGAATTGAAAATTGACACCATACTCATAAGCGAGATGGCTATCGGACTAGATGGTTTGATGCATTATTATGATCATACACAATCTACAGATGAGGATATCATAGCTGAGATGGCGAAAGAAGGTCTTGCAACCTTACCCAATATATATCCATACGCCACTAAAGCCAGTAAAGAATTAGTAGATCAGTTTGCTCATCTTGGCATGAAGGGAATCACCGTTACAGCGACAGGTTTTTATGGTCCACAAGGTAGGTCTGTCATTGCAAACTCTAAATCGACAACATTTATAGATGATTTAGCGGGTATTAAATATGGCAAACTACAGTTTACAAACCTAGAAATGGAAACCGCTGGAATCTACGGAATGTCCAGCCTTCTAGGTCATCAAGCTGTATCAATCAATGCAATATTGGCGAACAGATCGGATCAAACATTCACCTCACAAGGAAAAGAGGTTGTCGATAAATTAATTATAGATGTGTTAGCCATAATTTCGGATCATTAGGTCCCAAAAGCAGATATAAAAAAAGCCAGTATGAAATTAATCTTACTGGCATTTTTAATCTGTGTATTAATATTAATTCCGTTTTCTTCTTTTTTTCGATCTATTTGATCTTCTTGAATCACTTTCTTCATCATCAAATCTGGATGATGAATTGTCAAAATCTCCAAATCTAAATTTACCTCCCAAACCGAAAGTGATGAGATTATTGCTAGTGCCTCCTGAGCCGACATTATAAAACCCAAAATCAAGTCCAAATTTATGCTTTTTACCGAACATCAAACCTAGGTTTCCTCCCAAGTACGTAGCCCCAGAAGAGATATCCCCTGTGATCGATTGATACATGAATCTAGGATTTACATTTATAGCAAAATTAGGTGTAGGATAGTACGATGCATAAACTGGAACACCTATACTATAAGCAGCTCCTAAAATAGTCCCAACTTCAAATCCTGGCGAAAGTGCAAACTTGGACGATTTATCTCCTACCAGTTGGTATTTTGCATATGCACTTGAATTAAAATTCGTACTCACTTTTGCACCGACATCAATTTTTTCAGTGATACCATACTTATAATTTAATTCTATATTTGGGAATCCAACAATACCTACGAGACTGTCAGCCTCTAATTCGTCTTCAAATAGGTTGGGAGCACGGATGTAATTTGCCGAAATACCAAATTCTGAATTGTCTGCACCTAAGGTTTTTCCTTCTTCAAAGCCTGTAAGAGAAGCACAGCTTGCGAGTAACATAGACGCTACAAAAGCGAATAAAAATTGATTAATACTAAATTTCATTTTGATTAGTTTTTCAAACCATTATTGACAACCAAAAAAGATTCTGAAGTTGGTTATAATATGTCTTAGTGGCTTTTTAATAAAAATTAAATATATGAATTATTCCCATACGACATATATACCTACAGAACTAAAACGAAAATCTATTTTTTATCGAATACCTTATAATAAGATACTCATCCTTTATTTAATATATCTACCACAGCCAAAATGATCATGGATAATGGTAATAAATGGAATTTTTCATACAGAAGTATTGAAAGAGAATCTTAATATATCGGCATCGTACGATTGTCCGCAAATTCACAAAACTAATACACATATAACGACCTTCGATTTAGATATTAAGAATAATTATATCATCTTTGCGGCTTCATTTATACTTTTTAGTATAAATAGAAAACATCTTAACAAGATAGCTTGTTAATGAGGCAGAAATGAGATAAATTCAAATAATAAAATCTATCATCTAATGAGTGATTCTATGCAGGTTCTGGAAGAAAATATCCAGAGCGACTACAAATACGGATTTTCAAGTGACATCGAAACCGAAGCGTTCGAACCAGGTCTAAATGAGGACACAGTTCGTCGTATTTCAGCAAAAAAAGAGGAACCTGAATGGTTACTTGAGTATAGGCTGAAAGCATTCAAACATTGGGAAACACTGGAAGAACCACGTTGGCCAAATGTGCATTATGAACCAATTAATTATCAAGACGTAATTTACTACGCAGAGCCTAAGAAGAAGCCACAACTTGAAAGTATGGACGAAGTAGATCCTGAGTTGGTAGCTACATTCAATAAGTTAGGTATTCCACTAGAAGAGCAAATGGTACTAGCGGGTGTGGCCGTAGATGCTGTAATAGATAGTGTATCGGTAAAAACGACTTACAAAGAAAAATTAGGCGAATTAGGAATTATTTTTTGTTCATTTTCTGAAGCGGTAAAAGACCATCCAGAACTGGTGAAGAAGTACTTGGGTACTGTAGTTCCTTATACCGACAATTACTTTGCTACGCTTAATGCAGCTGTATTTAGTGATGGTTCATTTGTATATATACCCAAAGGTGTAAGAAGTCCAATGGAATTATCAACATACTTCCGTATCAATGCAATGAATACAGGACAGTTCGAGCGTACACTTATCATTGCGGATGAAGATAGTTATGTAAGTTACCTAGAAGGTTGTACCGCACCGATGAGAGATGAGAATCAACTGCACGCCGCTGTTGTAGAACTCGTCGCCCATGACAATGCCGAAATCAAATACTCGACAGTTCAGAATTGGTATCCAGGTGATAAAGATGGAAAAGGCGGAATCTACAACTTCGTGACCAAAAGAGGTCTCTGCGCTGGCTACAAATCGAAAATATCATGGACTCAAGTAGAGACAGGGTCTGCTATTACTTGGAAGTATCCGAGTTGTATACTAAAAGGAGATAACTCTATTGGAGAATTCTACTCAGTGGCGGTAACTAATAACAGACAAGAAGCTGATACGGGTACTAAGATGATCCACCTAGGCAAAAACACTAAGAGTACGATTATATCAAAAGGAATCTCAGCTGGTAAAAGCCACAATTCTTACAGAGGATTAGTAAAAGTAGGTAAGAAAGCACACAATTCGCAGAATTTCTCACAATGTGATTCTTTACTGATGGGAGACAGATGCGGGGCGCATACGTTCCCATATCTGGAGATAGAAAATAGTTCTGCCAGAGTCGAGCATGAAGCCACTACCTCAAAAATTGGAGAAGATCAACTATTCTATCTGCAAGCGAGAGGACTAAGCGAAGAAGATGCAATCAATATGATAGTCAATGGATATTGCAAAGAAGTATTTGCAGAATTGCCGATGGAATTTGCAGCGGAAGCTCAGAAACTACTGGCAATTAGCTTAGAAGGTTCTGTTGGATAATTCTAATGCCCAACTGCAAAAAAATAAAGGATATACGATCCATTGCTTAATAATATAAATATCAAAAGTAGAGGTGCGATAATAATACTTCTAAAAGTACAATCATTACAACTCTAGAAATCTAATTATAAAATGTTAAAAATTCAAGATTTAAAAGTCTCAATCGAAGGTAAGAATATTCTCAATGGAATAAACCTAGAAGTAAAGCCAGGAGAAATACACGCTATAATGGGTCCTAATGGATCTGGTAAATCTACGCTAGCGAATGTATTAGCTGGAAGGGACGAATACGAAGTGATCGACGGATCAGTGGACTTTACAGGTGAAGATCTATTAGATATGGACGTAGACGAGAGATCGCATGCAGGTTTGTTCTTGGCATTCCAATATCCAGTTGAAATACCGGGAGTTACAAATGCGACATTTCTCAAAAGCGCAATCAATGCAGGAAGAGAAGCTAGAGGTGAAGAGACACTCAAACCCGTTGAAATATTAAAGTTGATCAAAGCTAAGGCAGCGATGTTAGGTATCGACCCATCATTCTTAAAAAGGTCTCTCAATGAGGGATTCTCAGGGGGAGAAAAGAAACGTAACGAAATGTTGCAAATGGCTGTATTAGAGCCGAAGCTCGGTATTCTAGATGAAACAGACAGTGGACTCGACATCGATGCATTGAAGGTCGTAGCAGAATCTGTGAATGCATTAAGAAGCGAAGAAAGATCATTTGTAGTTGTAACTCACTATCAGAGATTACTTGACTACATAGTTCCTGATTTCGTACACGTACTATACAATGGTAGAATAGTAAAATCTGGTGACAAAACCCTCGCATTAGAATTAGAGGAAAAAGGATATGACTGGATAAAGGAAGAAGTAGACGCTGCTACAGCCTAACTTATTATTGATCAAGAAAATTAAAGAAATTAAGATGTCAATAATAACTAAAGATAGAGATAGGAATACTAAAGAATGGATTAAAACGCTCTTTCATAGCTATGAAGAGGGTCTCAATGGTCAAAAAGGTCAACCTATTACTGCATTCAGAAAAAATGCATTCGACCTATTAATGGCCGAGGAATTCCCTACACGTAGAGATGAGGATTGGAAATATACTAATGTGTCTCCGATAATTAAAGAAGCGTATACTTTAGGAAAGTCAAGTAAAATATCACAATCAGAATTCGACCAATTCTTATTCGAAGGTCTAGATGCGGTGGTGATTGCCATCGTAAATGGTGTATTAGATACAGAGTTGAGTAATATGAAATCAATGCCTGATGGATTAAAAATGATGACTGTTGCTGATGCATTACAAAATGAGGAGCTTGCTGGAAGAATCAATCATCTTCTGGATCAGAAGGGAGGAACCGCTAAAAATGTATTTCTAAGAATGAATAGAGCATTTGCTCAGCATGGCTATGTAATCGTATCCGACAAAAATGCTGTAGTGGATAAACCGATCCATTTTGTACATTTGAACACAAGAAGTGAAGATTCATATTTTTCACATCCTCAAATGTTTATGATAGGTACCAAAGGCAGCGAATTTTCTGTGGTAGAAAGTTATCATTCGACTAATAATGATGCGAAATACTTTACCAATGTTTCAAATTATATAGAAGTCGAGGATAATGCTCATGTACATCATTATAGATTACAGTTCGAAAGTAAAAATGCATTCCAGATTACTAATTCTATAGCAATCCAAGCAAGAGATAGCATATACAGTAATTATAGCGTAGATCTAGGAGGCAAAATAGTAAGGAATAATATCAGCACAGAACATATGGGTCCTGGTATCAATACATACTACTACGGAGCCTACTTAGGCATGGATAATCAACATATAGACAACCAAACGTTTATAGATCACGCCGTACCACATTGTGAGAGCAACGAGTTATACAAAGGTATTTTATCTGATAAGGCAAGAGGAGTATTCAACGGTAAGGTACTCGTAAGACAAGATGCTCAGAAGACAAATGCATATCAACAAAATGCCAGCTTGGTATTATCAGACACAGCCGTAATGGATGCTAAGCCACAGCTTGAGATCTTTGCTGATGATGTAAAATGTAGTCACGGTGCCACGATTGGTCAATTAGATAATGAGTCTATTTTCTATCTGAAAAGTAGAGGATTATCTGATGAGGGAGCCAAAAATCTACTCCAAAAAGCATTCATAGGTGATGTAATTTTGAATTTCAGATACGAACCAATTATAGATAAGATATTATCTATGGTTGATGTAAAGCTTTCGAAGAAGTAGTTTATTTATCTGATTTTCAATGGCTAAAAACAACTAATGGCAGATAACAATATAAATACTAGTCTTGATATAGAAAAAGTACGTGCGGACTTTCCTTTGCTCCAGACGGAGATGAGAGGAAAGCCTATCGTGTTTCTTGACAGTGCTGCATCTAGCCAAAAACCTCAGATTGTAATTGATGCAATTAGCAAATATTATAATTCTCAACATGCAAATGTACACAGAGGCGTCTATGAACTAAGTCAAAATGCAACAGACGCATTCGAACTGGGCAGAGAACGAGTAAGATCATTCTTAAATGCAGAATCAACGGACGAAGTGATATTCACTAGAGGCTGTACAGAAAGTATAAATCTTGTGGCTTCTTGTTATGGTAGAAAATTTCTAAGCGAAGGAGACGAAGTGATTATTTCTGCAATGGAACACCACTCTAATATTGTGCCATGGCAAATGATTTGTCAAGAAAAAGGCGCCACACTCAAGGTAGTTCCGCTCAATGAGAAAGGTGAAATAATAATGGAGGAGTATAAGAAGCTTCTATCAGATAAGACGAAGATCGTATCTATAGTTCATATCTCCAATTCGCTAGGAACCATCAACCCTGTGAAAGAAATAATAGATCTAGCGCACGAAAAGGATATACCCGTATTGATAGATGGAGCGCAAGCAACACTACACTCTAAAGTAGATGTTAGAGACTTGGACGTGGATTTTTATACATTTTCTAGTCATAAGGTCTATGGACCTACCGGCATAGGAGTATTGTATGGTAAGAGAAAATGGTTGGACGCAATGCCACCATATCAAGGTGGAGGCGAAATGATCAAAACAGTGAGTTTCGAAAATACGACTTATAACGAATTGCCGTTTAAATTTGAAGCGGGAACACCAGATATATCAGGAGCCATTGGTCTAGGTATAGCATTAGAATATGTGAAAGATTTGGGATTCGATGCTATCGCAGCACATGAATCAGAAATACTCACATATGCTACCGAAAAATTGCTCGCTATTGATGGATTAAAAATCATAGGAACAGCAGCCAATAAAGCTAGTGTAATATCCTTCCTCATCGAAGGTACACACCCCTATGATGTAGGTACATTGTTAGATAAAATGGGTATTGCTGTAAGAACAGGACACCATTGTACTCAACCATTGATGGACTTTTATCAAATCCCGGGAACAGTCAGAGCTTCTTTTGCTGTATATAGTAGTAAGGATGATGTGGATAAGTTGGTTGCCGGCGTAGAAAGAGTAGCGAATATGCTGAGGTAAAGCTATAAGATAAGGCGTGATCTTAAAATAGTACTAATCTAAATTTATTAGTTGCCATGAATTGTATGAATGTTTTGAGATTGGACACGTATATCTCTTATCTCAATTTCTAGACTGTTGTTAGGTGACTACCGCAAATACATATTAAATCCTGACACAATCGATTTTATTATAAAAGAAGAATATATAGATATAGTAAGAACTATAGGTATACATAAAAAACGATCATCTTCTAATCTAGAATAAGACACGATATCTATTGGAATTAAATACATTAAATGACAATAAACGAAATACAAGACGAAATAATAGATGACTTCTCCTACTTTGACGATTGGATGGATAAGTATGAATACATCATCGATCTAGGTAAAAACTTACCATTGATAGATCCCGCAGAAAAGACAAATGAGAAGCTGATCACTGGATGCCAGAGTCGTGTATGGTTAGGTGCAAATCACAAAGATGGCAAAGTAGAATTCACTGCAGATAGTGATGCTGTAATTACAAAAGGTATAATAGGCTTACTCATACAAGTAATGTCTAATCAGCCAGCAAAGGATATAGTAGAAAGTGACTTATACTTCATCGATAAGATAGGTCTGAAAGAACACCTCTCTCCTACCCGATCCAATGGATTATTGAGTATGGTAAAACAAATGAAAATGTATGCAGTAGCTTTAAATTCAATAAAATAATGGCAATCGATAAAGAAAGAATAGTAAAAGATATAATCGCAGCCTGTAAGACTGTGGAAGATCCAGAGATCCCTGTAGACATCTATGAGTTAGGATTGATTTATGGTCATGAAGTAAGCGATGACGGACAAGTAATACTGACAATGACCCTAACTACGCCTATGTGCCCAGTAGCTGATGCGCTTCCTACAGAAGTATTCACAAAGGTAAGTGCGATCGAAGGGGTGACCGATGTAGACATGCGTGTAGTATATGATCCGCCATGGAACAAAAGTATGATGAGCGAGGAGGCTGCTTTCGTCATGGATATGATGTAGGGATATAAAAACTGTGACACCTCTAATTCAAACAAATTGAAGACAGATGAAGATAAATAAACAAGATGAATATGGTATTAGAATTCTCCTTAGAATAGCACGAGCTGATTCTGAATTGGGTCTTAGTATTCCTCAGTTAAGTGAAGTGGAGGACATGTCAAAACCATATGTTGCTAAACTTACCCGGTGCTTAAGAATGTCTGGATTCATAGAAAGTACTCGTGGACAAAGAGGTGGATACGTGCTCTCTAAACCCGCCAATATGATCAATGTGAAAGATGTCATATGCTCTCTCGGAGGTCTCAACTTAGCCAAAGAAACATGTGAAGAAATGGACGGTCAATTCAAATTTTGTACAAACTCCGTCGATTGCTCAATGAAATCATTGTGGACTATGGTGCAATATACCATTGACAAAGTATTAGAAACGATTACTTTACAAGACCTAATTGCAGATGAATCAGACGCAAGAAGCGTATTAGATAAGATAATCAATGCCAATATGATGAACGAAGCTTTTACTGTGTAAAAAACTATTGCAATCCATTTATTTAATTCTATTGATAATTTACCAAACTCGATTTTCCGATTTAATAATACTATTTTTTGTCTCTGTATTACTTAAATGATATATTTACTATTGAAGTGATTTAAGATCATAATGTTGACTCCTAGGAAGGCCATTGGAACACAATATTTGGGCATTTTTTCTTAGACTCATAGCTAGTTGCTCATGTTAGCTACGGTTATGAATCTCTAAAATAAGCCGCATCTTGAATATCAAGTTTTTAAACTCCTTACGTAGCTAGGGGCACTTACAAATCATTGTGACACTAGTTTTTTTCACTTCATTACCAACAACAATTGTAAATATGACGACTCAGATTACTTCTCTAGTACAATATAAAACCGAATACTCTAAAAGTATAGACAATCCAGAAGCTTTTTGGAAAGAGCAAGCTGATACATTTATATGGTCAAAGCCATTTGACAAAACGCTTGTTTGGGACTTTGAAAAACCTGATGTCAAGTGGTTTCTCAATGGAAAAATGAATATTACTGTCAATTGTCTAGACAGGCACATAGAAGAGAAAGGAGATCAGACTGCTATACTCTGGGAACCCAATGACCCAAATGGAGATGTACAAGAATATACGTACAAAGAATTGCTAGCCGCTGTCAACAGATGTGCAAACGGACTAAAATCAAAAGGAATAACGAAAGGAGATCGAGTAGTATTCTATATGCCGATGGTTCCAGAATTAGCGATCGGTCTTCTGGCATGCGCTCGAATAGGTGCCATACATTCTGTAGTATTTGCAGGATTTTCGGCTCAGGCTCTAGCTGATCGAGTCGATGATGCTCAGGCAAAAATGATCGTATGCTCCGACTATAACCACAGAGGATCCAAGACAATTGCCGTGAAATCAGTGGTCGACCAAGCCATGGATATAGGTTGTAATTCAGTGGAAACTGTACTGGTTCATAATAATACGGATGGTGATATAGATTGGAGTGATGACACTGACGTATGGTGGCATGAAATCATCGCAGGCCAGTCTGACATCTGCGTTCCAGAAATCATGGATAGCGAAGATATGCTCTTTATTTTATACACGTCTGGTTCTACTGGTAAGCCCAAAGGTGTCGTCCATACGTGTGGTGGATATATGGTCTATACTTGCTATAGTTTTAGGAATGTTTTCCAATATCAAGACAAGGACATCTATTGGTGTACTGCAGATATAGGTTGGATTACAGGACACTCATACATCGTATATGGGCCACTTTTGGCTGGAGCTACTACTATGATGTTTGAGGGCGTTCCGACATATCCTGATGCTGGTCGTTTCTGGCAGATTTGCGAAAAACATAGCGTAAACCAATTCTATACAGCTCCTACAGCAATAAGAGCTCTCATGGCAACAGGAGATCATTGGCCCGCGAAATATGACCTATCTTCTATAAAGATGCTTGGTTCTGTAGGTGAGCCAATAAACGAAGAAGCGTGGCACTGGTATGATAAACATATCGGAAAAGGAAAAGCTCCTATCGCAGATACTTGGTGGCAAACTGAAACGGGTGGTATTATGATAACACCGATACCCGGGATCACTGATGCCAAGCCAACTTATGCTTCCTACCCTCTCCCCGGTATACAGCCTGTGCTCGTCGACACAGATGGAAAGATCAAAGAAGAAAATGATGTAGAGGGACTCTTATGCATCAGATATCCGTGGCCGTCAATAATCAGGACAACTTACGGAGACCATAATAGATGTAAGAATGTCTATTTTACGGCGTTCAAAGGCATGTACTTTACCGGCGATGGAGCAAGAAGAGACAGAGATGGCAGAATCAGAGTCATAGGTCGAGTCGATGATGTCATCAATGTATCTGGTCACAGAATGGGAACCGCAGAAGTAGAAAATGCTATAAATGAGCACCCTAATGTAATAGAATCTGCCGTAGTAGGCTATCCTCACAAGATCAAAGGGCAAGGAATCTATGCTTATGTAATTAGCCAAGATCAAAAGTTGGACGATCAATTTAAGAATGAAATTCTGGATGTAGTTAAAAGAGAAATCGGATCTATAGCCAAACCTGATCTTATCCAATTCGTAAGTGAATTACCTAAGACGAGATCCGGTAAAATCATGAGAAGAATATTGAGAAAGATAGCCTGCAAAGATTCTGATAAGCTAGGTGATATATCTACGTTGCTGAATCCAGAATGTGTAGCCGATATAAAATCTGGCGCACTCTCTTAATCTAAGCATAGATTACGGATCGATCTTCTTAAGGAAAGATATTTTCAGAGTAGTTTTGAAGCAAGTAGGCCATACACTTGCGTTGCTTCGTAAGCGGATGAAAGAAAAGTGATAAAGCTGTTTTTATAAATCGCGGAGCCGTCTACTCAATCTAGTTTACCAACCTTCTTACTAAATGGGATGTTGTGTTTAAAGTACAGACCTATTTTCCAAGGATTTATGTCCATGTAATTATCTAATATAATTGGGTGACCACTTCCTGATATTGTCGGGTAAATACCACGATCAACTTTTCTATTTTGCCATATTCTGGTATATAGTCCAATTTCAAATTCTTTATATGTCGTTCCTACATAAGGAGTAATCTCAGCAAATAAATATTCTACTTTCCATAAGTACTTGAATCTAGAGTCATAATATGTTAAAAATCTCACCATTGGAGATATGTTCGCACCTACTATTATTTTACCTAAGTTACCTAAAGTAAGCTTATAAGTTATATCAACTTGACTACCTATCATATGATATCCATATCCATCCAAAAACAACAGGATATAATTGCATGGCGTACCTTGTATTATACAATGATTATAAGTCCTGTATGAATTGTTCCATTCGTATCCATATTTTACTCCAGTTTTTAGCGAAAAGTTATTTCGGGATAATAGGCGATAAGATAATCCGATATCAAAATACGTCGACGGCAGAAATTTATCA